>NZ_JBHEEE010000006.1:0-334927 GCF_041929865.1 Pseudochrobactrum lubricantis | reverse complement strand
GTGCATAAAGCAGTGACAATCTACCACTTTATGCTTGATGGTGCAGCGCCAGCAAGAGAGGGAAACAAAGGTAAAACCTCTTCTGCCGTTATAAGCACGTTAATGTCATCTATTTACGTGTCGTGCTCTTCTTCGCAATGTCACCGATTCACGGTAACTTACTTCACATGCCTTTGTAGTGCGTGACCTAGATAGATTCATGCTGAAGTATGTTGCTTGGGGTTTAATAATTTAGAAGTTATGATTATATATAATTTCAGCTGTAACAAGCAGTAGGACTTTTTATGTCAGGCCAACTTCAGAAAGAAATCAAGCGTTTAAGACAAGAGTTGGCTGAAAAAGAGAAGCTTATAAAAGAGCAAGCTCAAACATTTTCACACTACAAAAAGATATATGGTCAGTCCTCTATCGTTGCCCAAATAGGTATTTGGGAGTGCGCGTTACCTACTGAGGAATTGACTTGGTCTGATTATACCTATGATCTGTTTGAATTGCCGCGAGGAACTCGACTTGATAGGTCTCATACTTTGGCTTGTTATACTGAAGCCTCTCGTGCGGAGCTTGTGAAGCGACGTTCAGATGCAATTGCTGCGCGTAGCGGTTTTACATTGGAAGCTGAAATAATAACTTTTGGCGGTAAGAGCCGCTGGATACGTATTACGGCATCAATTGAGTGTCAGAACGACATACCTGTTCGGATTTTTGGCATGAAACAAGATATCACTGATCAAAAACTGTCATTTGATCATATGATGTATCTTGCGGAATATGATCAGATGACTGGTTTAGCGAACAAAAGCCAATTCCTTCTGAAACTATCATCTGCCATTCAAGGAGATCAAGTAGCTAGCGGACATGGATATCTGTTGTTAATTGACTTGGATGGATTCAAGCCGATCAATGATGAATATGGCCACATCGCAGGTGATGAATGTCTGAAAGAAATAAGTAATCGACTAAAATCGATTAATCACTCTTATAAAGAGATATTCAGAATTGGTGGTGATGAGTTTGCCATTATCACTACTGACAGTCAGGACATAAAAGCTGTTCAAAAATTTGCACAGCGCATTATTGATTGTTTGAGCGAGCCATTCATATTCGAGAAGCAATTTCTGAAGCTCGGAGCGTCAATTGGCATCGCAAGAATAGTTGGTGATTCAGTACCGGACGTGTTTGTTAATGCAGATACGGCTTTATATGCGGCTAAAGCGGCAGGAAAGGCCACTTATCGTTGTTATAATCCGAATATGGGTAGCTGCGCAGTCCGTATTTCAGTGTGACCTTCTTCGCACTGCTAATGTAGCTTTTGACTGAGAATGGTCGACAGATAGTGTAAGTCAAGCCAATTAAAGTGAAACTATCATTCAATAATTAATTGATTTAATAGAATTAACTGGCGGAGAGGGTGGGAGAAGTTTCCTGTTTCCGCGTATTCAATAAATACAGTGCTTTACGCTTTTGCCCTCCATGGCGGCGAAAAATATATGTACCATATGCACGTATCAGTCGTATGGCATAGTTTTCAAAGCAATCAATGATGTTTTTAATTTGCAATTAATTGCAATTCTGTTGAGGCACATGTCACATAAACAAATGGACAAATTTTGTAGTCGTTGACGCTAGAAGCTGCCTTCGACGGCACGAAGAGCTAGTCCGGCAATTGCAGAGACAGCCAATGTCATCAACATTCCAGCTTTGAAACGAAACATTGCAATCATAGTTGCAAGTGTAAAGGCTGCGGCAGTCCAATCAATTGAACTAAGTATTGGCACATCCGGTCTGACACCCCATAAATCGAGTGATCTGACTTCGCGGAAGATCACATGCAGTGCGAACCAGAGTGCAAGATTAAGGATCACACCGACGACCGCGGCGGTTATGGCTGTAAGAATTGCAGAGGCGATCTTGTTGCCGCGCAGAGCTTCGCTATAAGGCGCACCGACGAAGATGAAGAGAAATGATGGCGCGAAGGTCACCCAAGTGGTGAGCAACGCCCCAAGACAACCTGCTAGCAGCGGGTCGAGCAGTCCTGGCGTGCGATAGGCAGCCAGGAACCCCACAAATTGCAACACCATAATAAGCGGACCAGGTGTTGTTTCAGCAAGGCCAAGCCCATCGACCATTTCTCCTGCTGTCAGCCAGGAAAAAGTATCTACAGCTGCCTGTGCTACATAGGATAAAACCGCATAAGCTCCACCAAATGTGACTATGGCCATCCCGCTAAAGAAAGTACCAATCTGCGCCCAGATACTGGATCCTTCAGAGATGAGCCACAGAAACAAGACAGGGCTAAGCCAAACAGGAAGCCAGACCAATAGTGTATAGATCGTATTCTTCATGGATGGTTCTGTATGAGTGAGTTCACCCCGATCAAACATCCGATCAATAATACCATCAAAGCCAGCTACCGTCCTTTTACCGGCATGCCCTTCGCCAGTGAAAAGCTTGGGTGCAATCTGATTGCCAATCCAACCTGACATTCCAGCTAATATGATGATAATTGGAAACGGAATGTGAAAAACGTAAATACCTATGAAAGCAGCAAATGCCATGCTGACCATGATACGGTTTTTCAGCGCTCGTTTTCCTATCCGTAATACAGCTTCTACAACTACAGCCAGCACGGCTGCCTTCACGCCGAAGAAAGCTGCATCAATGAAAGGAGTGTGCCGATAGAAGACGTAAAGGATGCTTAGACCGAGCATGACTAATGCACCGGGTAAAACAAAAAGCATCCCTGCTATTAGCCCGCCTTTTGTACGGTGCATGAGCCAGCCTATATAGGTAGCAAGCTGCTGTGCTTCTGGACCGGGAAGCAACATACAATAATTTAAAGCATGTAGAAAACGTTGCTCACTAATCCAGCCGCGATCCTCGACCAGCTCTTTGTGCATCAGAGCAATCTGGCCAGCTGGTCCGCCAAAACTAAGCATCCCGATCTTGGCCCAAACGCGGGTTGCTTCGGCAAAGCTTGGCACAGCATTTTCCACTGCAGCTGTATTTTTAGATGTGGTTATTGACATTGCCACTTCCCTCAAGCGGATTTAGTGGCTGATGGCCAGTTGTGTGTTTCTTCACTTGCGTCCCGACACCAACGGTAGAAAGCATCATAAAGCAACATACCAGCTTCGAGTTGTTCTAGGTCATCGCGAAACATGCGGGACAGGCCAAGGGATGCAGCCAAAAAGCCCGCCGCTTGCGGCGCCAGATCAAGCCGCGCTGTATCAGCGGCGCGTATTATCATTGCAAGCCGATCCAGAGGTGCTGATGATAGTCCTAACTCTTCAATCATGGTGTCAAATGTACAACGCTCGCCACGATGGCTCCAGAAGACATCTTCAATATCGAAAGGGGTAGCATTGAACTGCTCTGCGACAGACATGACTTCCGAAGCGGCTACGAATAGAAAAATAGCATTCGGATCAATAAAACGCCGGATCAGCCAAGGACATGCAATGCGATCGACCTTTGGGCGCGTGCGTGTGACCCAAATGGTTCGCCCTGTGCTATCACGCTTAGGTAGCTTGTCAGGCTTAATGAGTAATCCACCGGCTGCACGCCAAGCCTCAAATCCGCCTTCAAGTGTTTCAGCCCGAATGCCTTCATAACGAAGTCTGGCAGTAACACCCTGACCAAGTTTCCGACCCTGCTGGCAAACAACAATAACTGATTTTCCGGCAAAATCTTTCGACCAATTAGCAACACTAAGAGCTTCGCGACGGGCTGCTGCTGGCAGTAAGCGCGGGTCAGCGAGAGTATCTTCATCTATGCGCACATCAATAATGGTCGGTGATCCTGGCAAACCGATCAGGCGAATGAGTTGAGAAGTGGTAATTTCTGAATTTGACGGCATATCGTCCATCCCTTTGAATGGGAGTGTGGACGCGAACTTTGGGCTGCCGCCTCACGGGGTTGTCGCGGATAACCCCTTACTAAAATAATAGACACAGGCTGCAGCAAACGCAAGAACATTCACACACTCATCACCTGTCAGGCTGGTTGCTTCAGACATATTAGCAGATAAAAAAATCCAACATCCACCTCTATTGTCTGCACTTGGAGCAACTCTGCAAAAGGGTGTTTACCCCTACAAACGCTTTATTCTTACGTATGTAGGGGTATTCAATTCACAGTCTAATTGAGACTGAATGTGAATTATGTCATTGGCCTAATCTCTGAATATTGCCCATTTGTTTTGAGTGTAATTGTCACGTCTGCATCCGTTCTGTTTCGCCAGAACCAACCATGATTTCCAGTAAATGCCGCTTCTAATACACCAGTATCGTCACCAACACCCCGCCCTTTCTCATAAGAGACTTTGTTACCGCCGCCATCGCCATGTGTATCGAAATTCACAACTGCACCATTGGCTGTCCAAAAATATTCGACGCGTGCGCCCTCATTCATGACCATTTTCACCTCAATACCCTGACCGGGTGTCAAGACAAACGACATTTCATCAGAACGCTTTGACGGATCAGTCTGGGTAACTTCGGTTGAACTGCTGCCCTCTACACCTGCACGTGCCTCTGCCGCCGGTACAATTGAAATACTGGGGGCAACTGCAGGCTGGGTATTCTGAACCGGACTGGATGCCGCCTCTACAGGTGGAGGCATGTTACCCATAGCCGCAATAAGCATCTCGATACGGCCGAGCCTTTGCGTAATCGCTTGGATATCTTCGTTAATTACATTTGAGGTAACAGCATTGGTTTGCGCTGCGTCGTCAGCAGCTTCTTTAGCCAATTGCGTTTTAATTTCCCCCATCTCGGTCAAGCCAAGCAAACGGCCAACCCCCAACGGGTCTACTGCATACTCAGACGGGAGAACAACCGTCACCAAAATGGCGATTGCACTTAAACCCGCGAGAATGGTTGAGCGCTTGAGCTGTGCTGAGGTTGGCAAATCTGCACGGTTCGGAAGGTCTGTATTATACATTTATTTTGTCCTCAGGCTGACAGAATAAGACCGGCAAGCTGATATCCCATCAGCACAAATCCGGCGCACATCATTGCTACATTTACGGTATAGGCATATTTCCAAAAGCTACGGGTTCGTCTCCAATAGCCCATGAAGATCAATATCATGCTCAGAGCCAGCATTTGCCCGATCTCAACCCCTACGTTGAAGGCAAGCAGATTGGGCACCAAACCATCCGGTGAGATATTGTATTCAAGGATTTTCGTTGACAGGCCAAAACCGTGGAAAAATCCGAATATAAGTGTCGCCACCTTGGTGTTAGGCTGAAACCCGAACCAACGTTGAAACGCCCCCATATTGTCTAAGGCTTTGTAGACAACAGACAGACCAATAATCGCGTCGATTATATAGCTATTAATACCGATGTTAAAATAAACACCGAGCAACATAGTCGTTGAATGCCCAAGTGCAAAAAGACTGACATAAATACCAATATGTTTTAAACGATAGAGAAAGAAAATAACGCCAAACAAAAACAAAATATGATCATATCCAGTGACCATATGTTTAGCGCCAAGATAAATGAATGGCAGAATATTCACACCACTGATCTCTTGAATATACCCCTTGTCACCTTCTGCGACAGCGTGCGCGAGAGCAGCTTCATTTCCAAGCAGAAACATCTGCACAATTAATATTAATAATAATGCGGGCTTCAGCCACATATCGGCCTTTAGCCCAATTCGGTTATCCGAAGGGCGCATTCGTAGCTCCAATTCTTATCATTCCAAACCGCGTATAAGGAAGTTTTCAGAGGAATGAGTACAGTCTTGGAGGGCGTTCAAGCTGAAGGCGGCGATCCGACAAAACGTGATCTGCCAATAATAAAAGCCAACGCTGATTTGCTACAAAAAGTTTGACTGATTGGCGTTCGAGAATTGCCGGTACTTCATGAGAATGATCGGGTTGATGTTCATGAACATGACCCGCTATTTTTTCTGAAGCCTCACCATCAACATGCACATGGCTGCTATCGGAACGGACAGACTGCAATTCTGCATGACGAATAGTCTCATAACTCACTCGTGTAATGGAGCTGTCTGGCGCAGCAAGCCCGAAGAATGAAAATACAAGCGCCAATGCCACTGCGACTGCAGTTGCAATGTTCAAAAAATGAAGGCGCTGTTTAGTTTTCATCTAATTTTCATTATTGTAAAAGTGTTAATTTTCTATTGCTGTATCCCCTCGGGGGGGATAGGATGCCTATATGACTGAACATACACACAACCATGCGTCCCACCCTGATATTGTAAAACGTCTCAAGCGCGCTAGTGGCCATTTAATCAGCGTCATTAGTATGATTGAAGCCGAACGCCCGTGCTTAGATATTGCCCAGCAGCTTTATGCTGTTGAAAAAGCAATTGCTCAGGCGAAAAAGGCGCTCATTCAAGATCACTTGGACCATTGTCTTGAAGACGTGGTCGGAACGATCGAAAAAGATAAACGTAAAACGATCGAAGATTTTAAAGAGATCACAAAATATCTTTAACTGCGATTGCGTCATGAAGGACGGCTTTCCGGCCTCTATCAGTCCTGCCCACATATGGGATGCAAAAAATACTGACTTGTTCACGAGAAACCTATCACGGCACACAGACTTGAAAGCATCCAAGCATGTTAAAGATACTAGAGAACCGTACGTATCGGCACTTATTTTTAGCCCAGGTCATTGCTCTGATTGGTACAGGGCTTGCCACTGTTGCTCTCGGTCTGCTGGCATATGATCTGGCAGGAAATGAAGCCGGTGCCGTACTTGGCACCGCTCTTGCAATTAAAATGATTGCCTATGTCGGCGTAGCACCGGTAGCCGCAGCATTTGCGGATCGCCTGCCTCGTCGTACCATGCTTGTATGTTTGGATCTCGTACGTGCATCCGTAGCCCTGCTTCTGCCTTTCGTTACAGAAATCTGGCAGGTTTATGTTTTAATATTTGTGCTGCAATCCGCATCGGCAGGCTTCACGCCAACTTTTCAGGCCACTATTCCAGACGTGCTTCCCGATGAAAAAGAATATACCAGAGCCCTCTCACTATCGCGTTTAGCTTATGACCTTGAAAGCGTTGTTAGCCCGATGTTGGCTGCCGCATTATTGACAGTCATCAGCTTTCACAATCTCTTTGCCGGCACTGTGGTGGGTTTTCTTGTTTCTGCGGCTTTGGTCGTTTCAGTCGTACTGCCAAGCCCTAAACCAGCAGAAAAACGCGGCGTTTATGATAGAACAACACGAGGCATGCGGATCTATCTGGCCACACCACGTCTACGCGGTTTATTAGCGCTCAATCTGGCCGTCGCGGCAGCAAGTGCCATGGTCATTGTAAACACCGTGGTTATTGTTCAGGGAATATACGGCCTTGATCAGAGTTCGACGGCCATTGCTCTTGCAGCGTTTGGTGGCGGCTCTATGATTGCAGCATTCGCATTACCAAAACTACTCGACAATATACCGGATCGTAACGCAATGTTTGCGGGCGCTACCATTTTGGTTATCGGCCTGATTGCAGGAACAATCGTTGCAAACTACTGGGTTTTATTGCCGCTTTGGTTTGCACTGGGCTTTGGATATTCGCTGACACAAACACCTTCAGGACGCTTGTTGCGCAGATCGGCTCATGCCGAAGATCGTCCGGCCATCTTTGCCGCACAGTTTGCCTTATCACATGCATGCTGGCTGATTACCTATCCTGTAGCTGGATGGTTTGGTGCCAAAGCAGGAATGCCAGCAACATTCTCTATCCTTGCGGTTATAGCAACTGCCGCGGTAATACTGGCATCCCGTGTCTGGCCATCTGCTGACCCAGAAGAACATGAGCATGAACACAACAATTTAGACGCGGAACACCCCCATCTAGAAGGCGCACACCTCCATAATGGTGTCTATAAACATTCACACACCTATGTCATAGACAGCCATCACACACGCTGGCCAAGCTCCGTTATGAGAGACGATGCCGCTCAATGATTGATATCGCCGCTTATGCGGGACTTTTCTTCAGTGCATTGGTTGCGGCAACGCTGCTACCAATGCAATCTGAGGCAGTATTAGTTGGGCTGCTTGTAAGTGGTAAACAGTCCCCCGCATTTTTAATAGTCGTAGCAAGTCTCGGAAACATACTAGGCGCGGTGATTAACTGGCTTCTGGGTAAAGGAATTGAACATTATAGAGACCGCTCATGGTTTCCTGCTAAAGGAACCGCGCTGACGCGAGCACAAATGTGGTATGCTCGTTATGGAAAGTGGTCTCTATTATTAAGCTGGTTACCAATCGTAGGGGATCCGCTCACTGTCGTTGCTGGTATCATGCGCGAACCTCTACGGTCATTTATCGTGCTTGTGGCAATAGGAAAAATCGCTCGCTATCTCCTCATTGGCATAGCAACACTCAGTGCAATATAATGATAGAGACCTGCTTGAGCCGCGATAATTGCTAGTTATCCAAACTGACAAATATCTTCTAAGAGGCCGTGTGCAATTAATTGCACTCCGTTTGGAGTTCAAACCCAAAAGCGTCCTGCTCTGCCTCGGTATTTTTTATTGTTCTCTTCCCCGTAAGTGAAAAGAGAGCGTAGCGATCTTTTCATCTTATCTATATGTCCGTTTCTCTGTCCCTCTGGTTAAATAGATAAGTTATAATTTATTACAGTGGACATAGAGTAGTGGACATTAACCCTTCGCCACTGTTTGTTTCTGAAGCTTGGCTATTTTTGTCATCAATCTATTAGCTTCTTTGATAGGTACGCTGCCTTCTGACTGTAAGGTAGTTAGGTACGTTTCTAGTGCGATGTCAGGGTTTTTTAAAACTACTGGAAGATTAGGCCAATGGTAAAATTTGGTTTCACGTTCTTCGGCTTTAATGCGCGCCATAAACATTTCCCAGCCGTCGTACTTTACGACACACTTGAGTACTTCTTGAGCGTCTTCTCCGAAGATTTGGACTATTCCTCGCAGATATCCCATATGACTTGGCTGGACCGTGAGTGAGATTTTTTCACCAGCTTTTAGTTTCTCTAAATTTGATGCACCTTGCATTGCTTTCGCAATGTGGTTTTCTAAACGCTCGACCAATTGCGGCTGTTGCTCTGTAACTGCAAACTCAAAATTGGGCAGAGTATTTAGTTTGATTTTGAGGTTTCGAGCTAAGTCTGCGTTGAAGAACACTAATCCATGCACCCACGTTCTGCGTAGAAACGCGACATGATCGGATTGGCACATACCTGAACCAACACGAAGCAAAACATATTTGCCCTCTTTGCTATTCAATAAATCAAGATATCGAAACGTGTTGTGATGCTTTTCTAAAACTCGTCTGATCGTGCGCTCATTTACGTTCAACTGCGATGCAATTAAAATGCGCGTGCTTTTTAGCCAGAAATAGCCTTCAAACTCATACGTGCTATTTTGTGTAACATATTCAGCTAGTTTGGCTGCTGTTCCCTTGAGCTTTTCAACTTCTACGCTGTTCATATACTCCACTCTCGGAATGATACTGATGAAACAACGTATAATTACTGTTTATTGATAAGAGCTTTCCCTTATGAATAAAGTTTGTCACTCAAGTTTTGCATGCAGTTGGACGGTTTACCAAAATACCGCAATTCCAATAATCGCAGCGGCAACCAGTAATGCCGCAATCATTGCATATCGATTTTTAGATGGTTTTGTATTCGCAGGGCTTTGCATCATTTTCCCTTTAGCAGATTGATAGTCTTCTCTGCTCAGTTGCCCAGCTAAATATTGCACACGTAAATCTAGAAGCTGCTCGGGAAGAGATGCCTTGCCCTTGGGGGACTGCGTTACCTGATCTTTCGAGCTAGCTCTTTCTCGGTTTGGTACAGAGAGAATAGTCTTCTTCTGTTTCTCCGATGCTACCTGATCGCTTGACCGGTGATCCGTATTTTTGCGCAGCCCCATAACAACCTCGGTGCAGTGTTGATGATGTCCTCTACCCGTAAGCTATTTATCTGATGTTGCAAGTAGATGGCGGAAATAAAGTTTTCCGCAATCCTAATCACTGCTTTTTGACCAAGTTGCCACGTACACACATCACTGGAGTGTGCCATGGATGATTTACGCAAAAGATTTGGTCGTTTGGTTGCTGTGCATCGGCGTAAGGCCGGTATGACGCAAGAACAGCTTTCTGCTGTTGCGAATATAAGCGTTGATATGATCTCCAAAATCGAAACGGGAGCAACCGGAGCGCGCTTTCCGTTTATTGAACGCTTGGCTGAAGCTTTGAAGGTTGATGCGGCGGAACTGTTTACATCTGAGTTGCCAACAACAAGGCGCAATCCTGCTCTCTCCGAATTGAATATCCGGTTGTCCGGCTTGGATGAAGGTGAGCTGTTATGGGTCAAAGGCATCATTGAAGCCGCACTGAAGCCAAGAAAATAACGGCGCATATCTCAACACTTATAGAACCCGCGTTATCGCAGCATCATTGAACAGATCGGTATCACGTATATAGCGGTTCAGGCTGGTTTCGGATTTATGGCCTGTTGTTTGTCTGATCTTATAGCTTGATGCTCCGGCTTGTGCTGCCGAGGTTGCAAAGCCTGCACGTAATGAGTGACCAGAGTAATGTGCTGGGTCATAGCCAGCTTCAGCTATACGGGATTTTACAACAGTGCTGACCGCTTCACCGGAAATGCGCTGGTTGCTGATATTGCCGTGCTTATCAATGCCACGGAATAGAGCGCCTTCACAAATATCAGCCAGACTGATCCATGCCTGAATGGCCTGAACTGCACAATGACGGGTTCGGCCAAATGGAACAGCGATCATTCTGCCCTGTCCTTCCTGATCGGTCTTTGACTGCCGCAGGTGAACAAGCAATCCCTTGGTCACAAACTCAAGATCATCAAAGTCAAGGTTAGCCAGCTCTGATCGGCGCATTGCTGTGGTGAAACCGAGAAGCAGTAAGGCACGGTCACGAATATCTTTCGGGCGATTACTCAACTTGGATAAGACTGCAAAGAGATCATCACGCAGCAAAGCAGTCGCCTGCCGCTGCTTCACACCATAAGAACGTCTGATACCTCGCATTGTCGCTCTTACCAGTTCCGACTTTGCCGGATCGTCATATCCAAGTGCTTTGTGCGCTTTAGACATTGCAATCAATCTTCGTTGAATTGTGGCCACAGCATATTTGCCAGCCATCTCAACAAGATATTCAGCAATGCCTTCTGGTGTTGCGGGGAGACTGCGCTGTGTGGAGGCGTAATGCGCCATATCTGCCCTGTAGGCGCGTTTAGTATTGTCAGAGACGGATTGATGCAGAACTGCTTGAACGGCCGCTGGGGCGGCGTTAATCGCATCAACCCTAAGATTGCAATTAATTGCACAAGCATTTTCGTCAAAGGGTTCTGTGCAATTAATTGCAATTTGGCTTTCGTGATCGTTGGAGACCAGCTCTTGATGGTGTCGAGCGAACATCATGACCTCAATCCATGTCGCTTATTTGCTGCATGAACAGCTCACGGCGAATGGCATTCAGATGACCAAGATTGTTCCGTACAACTTTGATTAATTTACTCACAGCATGAAGCGGAGCACCGCATGGCTCGAAGTCGCTTTCAGTGCCTAGTCTTTCCAGTTCTGCGCAGCCAGCCCATACGAGCTGTCGCGATATAGGAACGGCATCCACATAATAAGCTGCCATTGCGACAGCATCCCGTATTCTGAAGTCCGGTATGTAATGATTGAAGCAATCTGCCACTTCAGCATTTTGCACAGAGAACCGTGTGATCGCCAGTTTGCCAATGCGGGTATGCTTATCAAAACAATAGAGCGGCATGCCATGAACGTATTCGGATGCTGATAGCTTCTTGTCCTGTATGTAGGGGGCAAATCGGGGCGAGGTCATAAATGCTTCCATCCACAAAACCGGAAGCATAATGCACATTGGTTCACGGGTTCGACGGCAAGCAATCGATGTGATCTCCAGCAGATCACGTGGAACACCGGCTTCAGCGAAACTGACCAGCAAGCCAGCAAGATTACCTGCACCTACGCGCTTCTCCCCTCGGGCTTCAATTCCCGAGGAATACCACGCTGCAACACCTCTAAGAACCAATGGGAGTTGTAAACTAACTGCCATTGTAATTCTCTCATCAACAGAGCTGCTACCAACACGGCAGCGCAATGGCTCGAAGGCAGAGTGTTTTCTGGCAGCGCAAGCCAGATAATCGGTAGACCGGTCTTTGGGACCATCACACAGGCAGCGCACAACACTGGCAATCACGGCCAAGCTCTTATCAGCACCGCCACGCCATTTTGCATCGCATGCAAGAGCCGCAAATGTGATGGCATTTATAGAGGCAATGCCGATGTCCTCAAAGGCGATAATTAACAGGCGTCGCCAAATCGCATTCCCTCTCAGGGTGTGAAACCGATAGGCAGCTTGTACTGCAATATCATACTCACCGCGCCGGATTGCCTTTTGCAACAGGCTGGATGCCTGCCAAGGATCAGCCGAATTTATAAAGTTGTCTATAAATTCAAAGGAAGGATTTTTCGTTGGTGTCATAGAGCCGTTGTTCATTACAGATTTCCATAGTTTTCTCTATGAAAAATCGTAGCAAATACCGACCTAAGTCCAAGTAATTATTCGATTAGTTCAATAATTATCATTCCCGATACTATGCGTTTCTTCTTAGTAATATAGCTACCCCATTTGGGATGGAAAATGGGGTGGCGTGGGGTTGTGTCGCTCTTGTGTCAGCCTCAGGCCGCGACAACCGGATTTTGTGCAATTAATTGCACAAGAGAGCCTTGGCAATTCATTTAAAACCGTGTGCAATCGTTTGCACTTGAGTGCGTTCGCTAGCCAGCAGTCTCATTTGTCTGGTTATTCATCTGTCAGCATATCTTTCCAAAGCGCTTCAAGTACTGGATAGGCTATTTGATCAATGCTTGGTTGGAGGAGTGCTGCAGTCGGTCTTGAGCCATAGCTTTTATGTGCATCTTTTGAGCCCGCTGACGAGTGCCCAAGCAGATGTCTGCTGATGTTTTCAGAAACCTGTGCTTCATTCAGGGCATCCGTAAAATTATGCCGGAATGAATGGAAAGCTGTTTTTGGGCGACGAATATTAGTTTTTTTCATATAGAGGGACCACCATTTTGAGAAGTTTCCAGAGTAGCTTCCTGATGCAGTAGGCTCAATTTCATGGAAAATTCGTGATCGTTTTGCTGCCTGAGCATCCCTGTAGAACTCTAGGAACCCGAGGTTCAATAAATGCTTGTGTAAAGGCACAATTCTAATCGACGTTTTCGTTTTGAGTTTTTTGTTGCTAGCCTCATCGAGACATACATCGAAGAACCATACGCCTTCTTCTTGCTTTAAATCATCAACGCCAAGCTGTATAATTTCTGCAAGACGCATGCCAGAGTACAGAGCTACTAGTGGTATCCAGTAATAGGCATCTTTTATTTTATAGCTGCCAATTACGCTGCGGCGTGAAGCGGACTTGCTACCACGGTACAGTGGGGAGGTGAATATTTTTTCCAGCTGCGACTTCGAATAAGGATTGCGTGCATCAATCGGCGCCTCCTTTGCATTCGTTGTAAGCTTGATATTGCGACCTGGCATATCTGAAATACGCTCTTCATCTACTGCCCATTTTAAGAAAGTGCGTATCATGGAAAAATATTTGTCTTGTGTTCTGTAAGACAGTTTTTCATTGGCTTCTGTATCAATGTTAGGGGCGATGTATTTTTTAGCTAGAGGGGTGTTCGCCAACAATATCTTTGGAGGTAAACTCATGAGTGTGTCTCTGATTTTTATAATGTCGTCTTTGTTTACCTCAGTTATTTTTTTATCATCGCCAGTGACGGAAGTGAGTAAGTTGAGGGATCGTAAATGATCTCCTTGTGTTTTATCGGTCCAGCTGGTTTTTCTTAGTTTTACGTAATCCTGAATTGCATCTGACAACAGCAAGGACGGTTTATCATTCTTATCGGTTTCTTCCTCTTCACTCATAGGGTGCGGGGGAATATGGGTCGGCATAATCCCGTTAAATATCGGGTCGGTCGTATAACCCTTGTAGGGTGTTCCGCTTAGTTCGGAGATTAAATAGCTCTTGCGTAAAATCATTGCTTTAGTAATGGTCCGGCGCAGATAATCACGCATTTCCAGATCTGTTTTCTCTGGGGCTAATTCTTTCAATATAAGTTCTGCATCATGAGTGCAGAGTACATCGTATTTTCCGGTTGTAAGCGTCTGTTGAAGCTTCTTCCTGCTTTCTTGAATGCTGAATATTTCTTCGTCGACATTGATCAGCGGATCGTCAATCACGTCAGTCGCGAATTCAAGCGCTCGGTTGAGTTCATCTTGGAAGTACCTGCGCGCAACTTCGTGTATTTGCGCAATCGTAATTTTGGCCAAGTTTTCCTCCCGAAAGAAAATGTCGAATGAGTTGCTCAGAAAGCGGCATCTGATTTTCGCTAGCGAACGATTATCTGTTTGTAAGGAGAACTTGATTTCTAAAGCTTTAACTGCTGGGCGCCATTTATGTGGCACCGTTGCACGAAAGTAGAAAATGTTGCCGCGACGAGAGAGGCGAGGCATGTTTTTACGAGACAAATTGTACCCCGATGTACCAATGAAATGTACCAGTGCCTCGGTGGCATACGCATCGCAAAGTATTATTGAATTGTTTTAAGGGGTTATCATAAAACTGGCGGAGAGGGTGGGATTCGAACCCACGATGGAGTTGCCCCCACGCCGCATTTCGAGTGCGGTACTTTCAACCACTCAGCCACCTCTCCGCTGTGTCATCATATGAAAGTTTCAGACTAAACAATCTGTTTTCATATCAAATCATGCGATTTGCTGAATGTGTGTCGCGCTCATAACGCGGACAGCGGATTTAGACAAGTCCTAATCGTTCAGAACGCACCATAATTTCGCAGATAATGTGCTTTATGGTCCGAAAAACCTTGACGCGGCGGTGTTTTTGCCACTATATGCGGCCACGTCGCAGGAGGATGAGAATCCCCTTTGACTTTTGTTGTGTGTTTATCAGACCTTAAACTGATGTTTTTGCTAAGATAAATAATCAAACTGTCACGACTGACAAGAAGACGGTCCCTGCCTCGCGGGAGAACCGGAAACGAACGACCCGAAAGGAAAACAAATGTTCGCAGTCATTAAGACAGGTGGTAAGCAGTATCGCGTTGCCGCCAATGATGTGCTTAAAGTTGAAAAAGTTGCCGGTGAAGCCGGTGATGTTGTAGAATTTGCAGAAGTTCTGATCGTTGGCGAAGGTGAAAACGCCACTGTTGGTGCTCCGCGCGTTGAAGGTGCTGTTGTAACTGCGGAAGTAGTTGAACAGGGCCGTGCGAAAAAAGTTATCGCGTTCAAGAAGCGTCGCCGTCAGAACTCCAAGCGTACACGCGGTCATCGTCAGGAACTGACGACAATCCGCATTTCGGAAATCCTCACCGGTGGCGCAAAGCCATCCGCTAAAGCAAAGGCCGCGCCGAAAAAGGCTGCGCCAAAAGCTGAAGCTGCTGAGTAATCAACGAATTAAAGGAGAATACCGATGGCACATAAGAAAGCTGGCGGTTCATCGCGTAACGGTCGCGATTCAGAGTCGAAACGCCTTGGCGTGAAAAAATTCGGTAGCGAAGCTGTTATCGCAGGCAACATCATTGTTCGCCAGCGCGGTACCCAGTGGCATCCGGGTGCAAATGTCGGCATGGGTAAAGATCATACCTTGTTCGCAAAGGCTGACGGCGTTGTGTCTTTCAAGACAAAAGCAAACGGCCGAACCTTTGTATCCGTGAACCCGATGGCTGAAGCTGCGGAGTAACCGGTGCTCCATTCATATACCGGTGTTCCTGTTGAACCCGATATATGAAGCCGCTTTACGGACAAAATATTGAAGGGGAGACGGGAAACCGTCTCCCCTTTTATTTTTCCCGGAGGATGGCCGGCAGGCCTGAAAGCAACAATGACAAAATTGCAGAGCGGAACAGAATTAAGAAGCGAAAGCAGACAGGCTGCACTGGCGACGGATGATGACCTCAGAGGTGCGGGGCTGACAGGAGCCTATGGTGCGAAAGTGACTTTGCGGGATTCCCCAGTGCAGCTCACAGAGCGTCTTGTGCTGCGCCCGCCGCATGAAGAAGATATTGATGCGGTCGCTGCATTAGCAAACAATATTAATGTGGCGCGTATGCTGGCGCGGTTGCCTTATCCATATTCGCGCGAACATGCGGTTAATTTTATCAAGCTTGCAGCGTCCGGTGCGATCGGGCAATTTGTTTATGCGATTACACTTGCCGATACGGGCGAGTTTATCGGCGGCCTTACATTGCACGATCATAAATATGGCCCCGGCTATGAGATCGGCTATTGGCTGGGTGAGTCTTACTGGGGCAAGGGCTATGCCACAGAAGCAACGACGGCTTTGATCGATTTGTCGTTCCGTGAATTGTCGCTGGAGCAGATTTATATCAGTGCGCAAAGCCGCAATGAAGGCTCAAAGCGTGTGATTGAGAAATGCGGTTTCAGGCATACGGGCTCTGCCATAGGCCACTCTGTTGTTGACGGAGATGTGCCGGTTGAGTGTTATATCATGACCCGTCAGCAATGGCTGGAATTGCGTGGTGCAGGGCAATAATGCTCTGCACTGCGACATAAGGATAAAAGCCGCTGCTCACTTTGTGTGCGTCTGCACTGAAACTATAGTTTGCAACTGCAGCGGGCGGCGGTTTTCAAGTCCGGTTTTTTGCTGTATTGGCTCAGTTTAAATATCTCAGTTAAAATTGCGGTCGCATATATCTGCAATTTATTACCTCTTAATATCGGACTATCCGACAGCCGGCCTGTGCCGGAAAAGGCAAGCACATGAAGTTCCTCGACCAGACAAAAATTTATATCCGCTCCGGAAATGGCGGTGCTGGCGCGGTTTCGTTCCGGCGCGAAAAATTTCTGGAATTCGGCGGCCCTGACGGCGGTGACGGCGGTCGCGGCGGTGATGTCTGGGCTGTGGTCGTGGATGGTCTGAATACACTGATCGACTATCGTTATCAGCAGCATTTCCGGGCGAAAACCGGTATGCACGGCATGGGTCGTAATATGACCGGCGGTAAAGGCGATGACGTCATTCTTAAAGTGCCGGTTGGCACGCAGATTTTTGAAGAAGACAATGAAACGCTGATCTGCGATCTGACCACAGTCGGGCAGCGCTACCGTCTTGCCAAAGGCGGTAATGGCGGTTTCGGTAACCTGCATTTCAAAACCTCGACCAATCAGGCGCCGCGTCGTGCCAATCCGGGTCTGGAAGGTATTGAGCGCACCTTGTGGCTGCGCCTGAAGCTGATTGCGGATGCGGGTCTCGTTGGTCTGCCAAATGCCGGTAAATCGACTTTCCTTGCCAGTGTGACCGCTGCCAAGCCGAAGATCGCTGACTATCCTTTCACTACACTGCATCCGAATCTTGGTGTTGCCCGTGTGGATGCGCGTGAATTTGTGATCGCGGATATTCCGGGGCTGATCGAAGGTGCGAGCGAAGGCATTGGTCTTGGTGACCGTTTCCTCGGTCATGTGGAGCGCACCCGTGTGCTGCTGCATCTGGTTTCGGCACAGGAAGAAGATGTGGCCAAAGCCTATAAGGTTATCCGCGGTGAGCTGGAAGCCTATGGTCATGGTCTGACTGATAAGATTGAGATTGTCGCATTGTCACAGGCAGATACGCTTGATCCCGATGCGCGCAAAGACAAGATGAAGGCGCTGAAAAAAGCGTGTGGTCGTGAGCCTCTGTTGCTGTCAGCTGTGAGCCGTGAAGGAATTGAAACCACTTTGCGCGAACTGGCACGCATTATTGATCAGAGCCGTGCGGAAGAGGCTGATCTGGAAGCTGCGAAAGCGGACGCTAAAGCCAAGTCGGATTACAAAGGTAAGTGAGCAGATCATGACGATCGGGGCGCTGAAGAATTATCGTCGTATTGTTATCAAAATCGGCTCGGCGCTTCTGGTTGATCGTGCTCAGGGGTTGAAGCAGAACTGGCTGACAAGTCTTGCTGCCGATATTGCGGCTTTGCAGGTGCAAGGTGTGGAAGTTTTGGTTGTGTCTTCCGGTGCGGTTGCATTGGGGCGCACCGTTTTGGGGCTGCCTTCCGGTACGGTGAAGCTTGAGGAAAGTCAGGCATCAGCGGCAGCAGGGCAGATTGCATTGGCGAAAGCCTATGCTGATGTGCTGGGTGCGCATCAGATTATGGCAGGGCAGGTGCTGCTCACATTGTCTGATACGGAAGAGCGCCGTCGCTATCTCAATGCCCGTGCAACGATTGAAACGCTGCTGAAACTCAAGGCCGTGCCGGTTATCAATGAGAATGATACGGTAGCGACCAACGAAATCCGTTATGGCGATAATGATCGCTTAGCTGCCCGTGTTGCCACGATGATCGGCGCTGATCTGCTCATTCTGTTGTCTGATATTGATGGCCTTTATACCGCGCCGCCGCATAAAGATCCGAATGCGCAGTTTTTGCCGGTCGTGGAAGCCATTACACCGGATATTGAAGCGATGGCTGGTGCTGCCGCTTCTGAATTGTCGCGTGGTGGCATGAAGACCAAGCTGGATGCCGGTAAGATTGCCAATGCGGCCGGAACTGCGATGATTATCACCTCCGGTACGCGGATGAACCCGCTGGCGGCAATTGATCGTGGTGAGCGGTCAACCCTGTTCAAAGCCTCCGATGCGCCGGTCAATGCATGGAAAATCTGGATTTCCGGTCATCTCGATGCCGCAGGGCAATTGGTGATTGATGATGGTGCTTTGAAAGCGCTGAAATCAGGTAAGTCTCTTTTGCCTGCCGGTGTGCGGGAAGTACGCGGTGATTTCCAGCGCGGCGATACGGTTTCCATTCTCAACTTGGAAGGCCGTGAGGTTGCCCGTGGTCTGGCCGGTTATGATGCTGCCGATGCCGTGAAGATTGCTGGCCATAAGAGCGGTGAGATTGAGGAAATTCTCGGCTATTTCGCGCGTTCTTCGATGGTGCACCGCAATGATCTGGTGATCCGTGGCAGCCGTGCGCAAGGTGCTGCGAGCGCTGAGGGGGAAATGTGCAATGCAGGATAAGCAGGACACTCTGGCAGTTGCTGAACTGATGGCAGAGCTTGGCCGCAAAGCGCGTGCTGCGGCTGGCCCGCTGGCGATTGCCAGTGCCGAGCGCAAACATGCAGCTTTGATTGCTATGGCCGATGCCTTGCTGCGTCGCAAAGATCTGATCCTTAATGCCAATGTGCTGGATGTTGCAGCAGCGGAAGCTGTCGGCACTGCTGCGTCTTTCATTGACCGACTGAAACTGGATGAAACACGTATCCGTGCAATGGCCGATGGTATTCGCGCGATTGCGGCCTTGAGAGATCCGGTCGGTGAAGTGATGACCGAATGGGATCGCCCGAATGGTCTGCATATTGAACGCGTACGCACGCCGCTTGGCGTGATCGGCGTGATTTATGAAAGCCGTCCGAATGTGACAGCCGATGCCGGTGCGCTCTGCCTGAAAGCCGGTAATGCGGTGATCCTGCGCGGTGGTTCGGATTCCGCCCATTCATCCCGTGAAATTCATGCCGCATTGGCTGAAGGCTTGAAGGCCGCAGGTTTGCCGGAAGCTGCTATTCAGATGGTGCCGGTGACAGATCGTGCCGCCGTTGGTGAAATGCTCAAAGGTCTGCACGGTGCGATTGATGTGATTGTGCCGCGTGGCGGTAAAAGCCTTGTTGCCCGCGTGCAGGAAGAGGCGCGGGTGCCGGTTTTCGCGCATCTCGAAGGCCTGTGCCATGTTTATATTGATGCCAGCGCTGATCTGGAAATGGCAAAGAAGATCGTTCTCAATGCCAAAATGCGCCGCACTGGTATTTGTGGCGCAGCAGAGACTTTGCTGGTTGACCGCAAAGTGGCTGAGACGCATTTGGTGCCGGTACTGGATGAGCTGGCAAAAGCCGGTTGTGTGTTCCGTGGTGATGCAGAAGTATGCGCGCTATATTCTCAGGCTGAACCGGCGACTGCGGAAGACTGGTCAACGGAATATCTGGATGCGATCATTTCCGTGGCGCTGGTTGACGGAATTGATGGTGCGCTGACGCATATCAACCGCTATTCATCCCATCATACAGAGGCTGTGATTGCTGAAGATGTTGTGGTTGTTGAGCGCTTCTTCAACGAGATTGATTCAGCCATTTTGCTGCACAATGCTTCAACGCAATTTGCCGATGGCGGTGAGTTTGGCATGGGCGCGGAAATCGGTATCGCGACCGGTAAAATGCATGCGCGCGGACCGGTTGGTGTGGAACAGCTCACTTCGTTTAAATATCGCGTGCGCGGTAACGGACAGACACGGGTTTAAACAGCGCTCATGTCCAAACCAGTGAAAGATCAATCAGGCAAGACCGCAGTGCCGCAAGCGTTTCAGGATGTTGCTGAAGACTATCTGCACATGCCCGTTGCACCGGCTGGCGCTAAAATTGGCCTGTTCGGTGGTTCTTTCAACCCGCCTCATGCAGGCCATGTTCTGGTGGCAGAATTGGCACTGGAACGGCTGGGGCTGGATCAGGTCTGGTGGGTGGTGACACCCGGCAATCCGCTGAAAGATGTGAACGAACTGGCACCGCTGTCCAAACGGATCGCGCTGAGTGAAGAGCTTATCACTGATAAGAGAATTCATGTTACGGCATTTGAAGCCAGTTATCAGGTGCGTTATACGGCAGATACGCTGGCGCTGGTGCGCAAACACAATCCGGACAAGCATCTGGTCTGGATTATGGGCGCGGATAATCTGATGAATTTCCATCACTGGCAGGAATGGGATGAGATTGCCCGTACCTATCCGATTGCTGTCATCAACCGGCCGGGTTCGAATATGGCGGCGGAAGATTCCGTGATGGCGCAGCAGTTTGAGGCGGCACGCCTGCCTGAAACAGATGCTGCAAAACTTGCAACACAGCCGGCTCCGGCATGGGTTTTTATCCACGGGCCGCAGTCTGATCTTTCATCCACGCAATTGCGCCGGCAAGAGATGAGAGAATAAGACGCAAAATCAGCAGGTTATTTTTCCTGTCAAATTTCCATGAGCCCGTGTCTTGAAACAGACACAGGACTCTGCCACTTTTATAGTTACACGGGGAGTAGTTGCCGTGTGGCGTTGTTCTTTACGGAAAGGTACTCATTGAGAACAGCAATTGAAAAGAAGGGTGTTACCACGCCTTCACCAGCTGAGGTCAGCGGCGAAGCCACTGTGTCTCATGCTTTAGAGGTTCTGCTTGCAAGCCTTGATGACTCCAAGGCAGAAGATATCATTTCCATTGATCTGCGCGGTAAATCCGCTTTGGGCGATTATATGGTGATCGCTTCCGGTCGCTCCCAGCGCCATGTCGGTGCTGTGGCCGATCATATGCTGCGTGCGCTGAAAGAAATCGGTGTGCGTGATGTTCAGATCGAAGGTCTTGAAGCAGCAGACTGGGTTCTGGTCGATACGGGTGATATCATCATCCACATTTTCCATCCGGAAGTCCGTGAGTTCTATAATATCGAAAAAATCTGGCTCACACCGGAAGCGGATGAATTTAATCCGCGTAAAAAGTCAGTGCATTAATTTGCACGATGATTTGTAAGATCAGGCATGCCGGATTGTGACGGCATGCTGCTTAAACTGCCTGACATGTTATGGCAGGCAGAGGTTTTTTGATTATGCGTGTTACAGTTTTTGCGGTTGGAAAAATGAAAGCCGGTCCCGAACGGGAACTGGCCGAGCGTTATTTTGACCGTTTTGCCAAGTCCGGAACGGCCCTGGGATTTGAGTTTACCGGCGTCAGTGAGATTACCGAAAGCAGGGGCGGCAATGCGGATCAGCGTAAGGCCGATGAAGCTGCACGTGTTTATGAAGCACTGGATAATGGCGCAGCGCTGATCCTGCTGGATGAGCGCGGTAAAGAACTTGGTTCTGAAGCCTTTGCCGAGCAAATGGGAAAAATCCGTGACGGTGGCAAGAGGCAGCTGATTTTAGCGATCGGCGGGCCGGACGGTCATGATCCGCAATTACGAGCGCGGGCAGATCTGGTGCTGGCAATGGGCAAAATGACATGGCCGCACCAGCTGGCGCGTATTCTGATTGCCGAGCAATTATACCGTGCGGTAACTATTCTTTCCGGACATCCGTATCATCGGGTGTAATTTGAACGTATCCCGAAAAGTGCGAAGCGCCTACGCGGGGAAATCAGTTCACCGGACTGATTTTTTATCCCCCGATCAGATAAGATACGCGTAATCACAAATAAATAGAGCATTTACAGACGGATTTTGACACGGAAAATCTTTGTTATAGATTCACCGCTATAACTGAGTGATCGCAACGGATCAGTATTCGAATTTTGATGAATAATAGCAGCATTTTCTTCCGGCTTTTTAAGATGAGCCGCATTTGTGCCGGACAGGCCAGATGCGTGTTTTCTGCCGGTTTGTTGCTGCTGTTGCCGGTTCCGGCTCTTGCGCAGGAGGCAGCACCATCCGCTCCTCCGCCGGTGCCGCTGGAAGAACAGCATCAAAAAGTCTCGGGCAGTCTGGATGCTATCAACAGCGAGATTGCGCTTTCCAAAGAAAAACTGCAGCAGCTGGAAACAAGCGTTTCAGAACTGAAAAAAGATCAGGCAACAATTACTGCCGCATTGATCCAGTCTGCCAAGACAGACAAGAAACTCTCGGAAGATATTGAGGCCGCGGGGCAGAAACTGACTGCGCTCAGCGAGCAGGAAGACGGTATCCGGCTGTCATTGCGTTCCCGCCGTAAAGTGCTGGCGGAAGTACTGGCAGCTTTGCAGCGTATGGGACTGAACCCGCCGCCTGCCATTCTCGTGCGCCCTGATGATGCGCTGTCTTCTGTGCGTTCTGCTGTACTGCTTGGTGCGGTGGTACCGGAAATGCGGGCGCAGACGCTGGAACTGATGGCTGATCTGAAAGAGATGCAGCGCTTGCAGGCTTCGATCAAAGATGAGCAGGAGCGGCTGATTGCCAGCCGCACTGCGCAACTTGAAGAGCGCCAGAAACAGGAACTGCTGCTGGAAGAAAAGCAAAAGCTTTACAGCCAGTCTGAAGAAGAATTGCAGACTGAACGTGCCCATGCCGCAGAACTGGCGAAAAAAGCAACCAGCCTGAAAGATCTGATTGCCTCGTTGCAGGAGCGGATGGATAAAGTCCGCACGGCGGCGGATGCCGCACGCGATGCCGAGCAGCAGCGACTGGCCGACGGGCAGGAGCGCGCAGCACAGTCCGGCGAGAATTCGCTGGTGTCCCGTGCGAATTTTGCATCTCTGCGCGGGCAACTTGTGCTACCGGCCAGCGGCAAGATTGTACAAAAATTCGGTCAGAAAGATGATTTTGGCCGCCCGCGTGCAGGAGAAATGCTGCAAACGCCGCAAAACGCCACGATTACGTCACCTTCTGATGGCGTTGTACTTTATGCGGGGCCCTTTCGTTCCTACGGACAACTCTTAATCCTTGATGTTGGCAGCGGATATCATATCGTGATGGCAGGATTAAGCAGAATCAATGTTGCGCAGGGCCGGTTTGTGCTGGCGGGTGAGCCGGTCGGAACCATGGGAGATAAGCTTTTAACCAGTGTTGCTTCACTGGGGAGTGGTAATTCTTCACCGATGCTTTACATAGAATTTCGAAAAGATGGGAAATCCGTCGATCCGACCCCGTGGTGGACCGACAGGCATTCCGGAAGGACACAAGATGATACGTAAACTGTCGCTTCTTTTCGCAGGTGCCTTGATGGGGGCTTCGGCGATGGTTGCTGTGCAGGGGGCTCCGGCTTCAAGTGCAAATGCTGCCAGTAATGATACCTATAAAGAACTCGCAATTTTCGGCGATATTTTTGAACGTGTGCGCCAGCAATATGTGACGCCGCCGGAAGATAAGAAGCTGATAGAAACCGCCATCAACGGTATGCTGACCTCGCTTGATCCGCATTCCTCTTATCTCAACCCTGAAGCAGCGCAGGATATGCGCGTGCAGACAAAGGGTGAGTTCGGCGGTCTTGGTATCGAAGTGACGATGGAAAATGATCTGGTTAAGGTCATTGCACCGATTGATGATACACCGGCATCGAAAGCCGGCGTTCTCGCCGGTGACCTGATCACGCAGATCAATGGCGCGGAAGTGCGCGGCTTGTCGCTGAATGATGCTGTCGACAAGATGCGCGGGCCGGTTGATGAGGCGATTGAACTGACCCTGATCCGTCAGGGTGCAGACAAGCCGATCAAACTGTCGATCAAACGTGCGATCATCAAGGTCAAAGCTGTCCGCTACCGCGTTGAGAATGATGTCGGTTATCTGCGTGTGATTTCCTTCACCGAGAAAACCTCTGACGATCTGACAAAAGCGATCAAGGATATTCAGTCACAGATTCCTGAGAACAAGCTCAAAGGCTATGTGCTCGATCTGCGTCTCAATCCGGGTGGTCTGCTCGATCAGGCTGTGTCTGTATCGGATGCGTTCCTTGACAAGGGCGAGGTTGTTTCAACCCGTGGCCGTGACCCGCAGGATGTTACCCGTTTTGATGCCCGCGCAGGCGATCTGACTAAAGGCAAACCTGTTATCGTTCTGATCAATGGCGGTTCGGCCAGTGCGTCTGAAATTGTGGCCGGTGCCTTGCAGGATCACCGCCGTGCAACGGTTCTGGGGACACAGTCCTTCGGTAAGGGCTCTGTGCAGACCATTATTCCGCTTGGTGAAAACGGCTCGCTGCGTCTGACGACAGCGCTCTATTACACCCCATCAGGCAAGTCGATTCAGGGCAAGGGCATTACACCGGATATCAAGGTGGAACAGCCGCTGCCGGATGAGCTGAAAGGCCGTGATGTCACAACCAAAGGTGAGGCCGGACTGAAAGGCCATATCAAGGGCGCTGAGGAAGATGACAGTGGTTCAGGTTCTTCGGCCTATGTGCCGCTGGAGCCCAAGGACGACATTCAGCTTGGCGAAGCTCTGAAGCTGCTGCGCGGTGAAATGGCCAATGCGGCATTCCCGCCGGATCCTAAGAAAGATCTGCCAAAGCCTGATAAACAATAAGCTTGTACACTTCAGAAAAACGCGGGGCAGTCCCCGCGTTTTTTGTCTCTGGTGATAAATAAACGGAATGAAAAACATGACTGAAAAGCGTGACCCCGCATCGCTGCCTTATCGCCCTTGTGTAGGCATTATGGTTTTGAACAGTGAAGGCAAAGTCTGGGCAGGACGCCGCATCATTGAGCCGAATGGTGAGATGGAAGGTGCAACACAGCTTTGGCAGATGCCGCAGGGTGGTATTGATGCCGGTGAAGATCCGGCAACGGCATCGCTGCGCGAGCTCTATGAAGAAACAGGAATGCGCAGCGTCAGCCTTTTGGCAGAAGCGCCGAACTGGATCAATTATGACCTGCCGGAACATCTGATCGGTATTGCCTTAAATGGCAAATATCGCGGTCAGACACAGCGCTGGTTTGCCTATCGTTTTGAGGGCGATGAAAGCGAGATTGCAATCAACCCGCCACCGGGCGGACATGATGCTGAATTTGATATGTGGGCATGGAAACCGATGATGGAGCTGCCGGAACTGATCGTTCCGTTCAAGCGCCCTGTTTATGACGAAGTCATTCAGGCTTTCAGACATCTGGTCTGAGATTTTATCTCTTACAAAAGCGCCGCTCTTTCGGACGCCTATCTTGTCCGAAAGAGCGGTGTTTTTTATGCCGGATCGTAGCGCATATTATTGGCCGGAGCATCGAGCCTGAACTCCAGCCCCTGCGATAAATAATGCAGCTCGGCAGAGCCGCCGAGACTGGCTGCAAGGGTACGCTCAATCAGGCGGGAACCGAAGCCGCGCCGCGCAGGCTTCTCCACTCGCGGGCCGTTCTTTTCTATCCAGTAGAACCGGAAACGGCCGTTTTCCACACGCCAGCTGATTTCGATATGTCCGTCAGGTGTTGAGAGCGCACCATATTTGACGGCATTGGTGCCAAGCTCATGCAGAGCCATGACCATGGATAAAGCCTGCCGTGAACCAAGCGTCACGGGAATGCCGCTGATGCTGATCCGTTTTTCACCGGCTCCGGCATGAACGGACAGGCTGTTGGTGACAATATCTGCAAGTTCGGCACTGACAGATTTTGCCCCTTGGGTCAGCACGTCCTGTGCCTTGCTCAGCGCCATAATACGGGCTTCGAAGGCGGCTCTTGCATCTTCCGCGCTGGTCGTACTGCGCAATGTCTGATTGGCAATGCCCTGAATAACCGCAAGAATGTTCTTACTGCGATGGGCCAGTTCTGCGGTCAGCATAGCCTGTTGTTCTTCTGCATTTTTGCGGTTTGTAATATCCTGTACGATACCACGCATGCGCATCACAGCACCCTGATCGTCGCTGATGAGTTCCGTTGAAAGTGCAGCCCAGCGTTGTTCATTATTATCCAGCCGGTGAATAAGATATTCGCTATAGCCGGAACGGGGCAAAGCCAGAGAACCGGATTTTGCCGTATCAGTTTTGTGTTCGCCACTGTTGCGAGGTGACATCAGCTTTTCAAAAAGCTCAATCGTAATATTGGTGTCCGGTGCAATGCCGTAAATCTGCCGGATCTGGTTGGTGACAGTGATGGTGCGGCTGATCAGATTTATATCGAATGCCCCGATCCCGCCGGCCTCCTGAGAAAGACGAAGCATTTCTTCCTGTTCGCGCAGGCGTTCCTGCTGCTCGCGAACGAATGTGCGGTCCATAAGGATTTTGAGAAAACCCTGCATATGCCCGTCCTGATCGTAGAGCGGCAAAAGCTGGCCGCTTGCCCAGAACCGGCTGCCATCCTTGCGCATATGCCAGCGCTCCACTGCATCCTGCCTGTGATGCAAGGCGCTGACACGGCGCATTTCCGGTACATTTTTCTCACGCTCTTCCGGTGTGAACAGGATATCGACGGAAGATTTCAGCACTTCCTCTTCTGTCCAGCCGAATAATCTGCGCGCGCCTGCATTCCAGCTGGTGACCTGACCGCTCAGTGTTGTGGTGATAATCGCATAGTCCAGAGCATTATCGATAATAAGCTGGTTCAGCTGCTCTTTGTGTTGCTGCCGGTGATGGCGCGCTTGCATCTCCATATGCGAACCGGCAATCTGTGCCAGCCTGCGAAAATCCTTGAGTTGCTCGGCAGATAAATGGCGCGGCTTTTTATCGAGTATCAGCATTGTGCCGAAAATGGTGCCGTCATGGCCGGTCAGTTTTATTCCGGCATAAAAACGGTAAGGCGAGGTTCCGGTTACAAACGGTTCGCCGGCAAAGAGCGGCGTTGTGCTTGCATCGCTGACGATAAAAATATCATCGGCGAGCAATGTCTGGCGGCAAAAATTATGTCCGGGAGGAGGGGCGTTCAGCGTCAGGCCGTAAACGGCTTTAAAAATCTGCTGCTCTTGGGAAATGAGATTGATAGCCGCGACCGGTGCGTCGCAAAGTCTGGCAGTCAGCGCTACCAGATTATCAAGAACAGGATCATTTTGTCCGTTCATGATTGTAAAGCGCGGTAAAACAGCCTGAAATAATGAAGATGCTTCGGACAATCCGAAAAGATTACTGACTGAGGTATCCCATCTGGCTTCCACCTGCGTATCCCCCATGCGAGCTTGTACTTTAGCAAATGTATAAATTTACACGATTTTAACAAGCGGAATATTTGGAGGGCAGTATCTCTGATTTTGAGGATGAAAATAAGGCGTTTCTTAAAATAGTGTTAATTTGCAAAGCCGGGCTTTGTATTGTCTGTTTATGTTTGTGCCTTGTGTTTATGAAAAACCGGCTCCTGATTTTACCGGCACTGCTCTGATCCTGTTATATTTATTGATTTTATTATGCAGCCATGTGGTCTTTAATGCGTTATCCTGATGATGCGACCGGTCATTGTTGTCGGAATAATGAGCGGAATGCAGTAAATTCTGAAATAGGCAGCAATTAATATCGGAGATAATAATGGGTGCAGAAAGTTTACTGGTCTTTCTTATCGTAGGTCTCGTCGCCGGCTGGCTCGCGGGTCAGGTCGTGCGCGGTGGTGGTTTCGGTTTGCTCGGAAATCTCGTCGTTGGTGTGATCGGCGCGTTTCTGGCTGGCTGGTTGTTGCCGCGTCTTGGTTTCGCGATTGGCGGCGGTGTCATTGCCGCGATTGTGAATGCATTTATCGGTGCTGTTATCTTGCTGGTTATACTGAGACTTGTAAAACGAGCGTGATCTTTTAAAATTCATTGTTACAGCCTGCCGGAACAGAGTCCGGCGGGCTTTCATTTGTCCTGACGCTTGTTTTAGTGAGTTGTGATGACGCCTCCCGCCCGTTTGCTGACCGGTTTGGTTCTCACTGCCGTTGCCGGTTTTGTTGATGCGCTCGCTTTCATTGAGCTGGGCGGTTATTTTGCTTCTTTCATGAGCGGGAATACAACGCAGCTCGGGCTGGCAATGAGCGGGCCCGATGGTCGCGCGCTGCAATTGCTGCGCGGACAAAGCCTGTTTATGCCGCTGCTGCTGATCGGGCTGTTTTTCAGCGGGGCGTTTCTTGCGTCTTTTATCAGTGCCCGTGAGCAACACTGGTATTCAGCACGGGTTATGCTGCTGGTTATCACGTTTCTTTTAAGCACCATGCTGCTTGGTCAGATCCAAGGATTGGCATCAATGCCGGTCATTTTGCTGGCGGCGGCAATGGGGGCGCAAAATGCTGTGTTTAAACCGCATGGGGCAGCACGGCTTGGCACAACTTTTGTGACCGGAACGATTTTTAACGCCGCGAATGATCTGGCGCATAGTTTACGCGGACAGGCTCCGCGGTACCGCTGGCTGCAGCATATTTATGTGTGGCTTTCACTGGTCTTTGGTGCAGCCTGCGGGGCCGTTTTATATACCGGCACAGGTATCTGGTCGCTTTTACTGCCCGTCGCAGTTCTGACCCTGATGCTGGTCTTTTACCGGCTCAAAGAGAAGTGAGCATCGCGCCTAAATAAATAAATGGCGCTCCTGCTCCACCAGACCGGAAATGTAATCGGCAACAATATGGATGCGGCGCAAGGTGCGGGCTGTTTCATGATAGGACAGCCAGTAGGAGCGCTTGATACGTTTATGGGGCAATATTTCGGTCAGATCGGAATATTCGCGGGCAATGAAACCGTGTAAAATACCGATGCCGGCTGCGGCTTTGACAGCTTCAACCTGTCCCAAAGCACTCGAAACCTCAAAGGCAGGCTGCCAGTCGCGGCTGATTTCCCGTGCATAATCCAGTGTCGGCGTGGCAACCAGATCCTCCACATAGCCGATCAGCCGGTGATGATTTAAATCCTCAACAGTGTGCGGTGTGCCGTAACGTTCAAGGTAGTCTTTGTGCGCATAAAGGCCGAGATTGTAGCCGGTGAGTTTACGGGCAATCAGTCTGCCGGTCTCCGGTCGCTCGACACTGATGGCAATATCAACTTCACGGCGTGAGAGTGAGAAAGAGCGGGGAACGGGCACGAGCTGAATGGTCAGATCGGGATAGAGTGCTGAGAAACGCGCCAGTCTGGGGCTGAGAAAATTCACGCCGAAGCCGTCCGGTGCGCCGATCCTGATTGTACCGGCCACAGTAATATCCGCATTGGCCAGATGGGCATGGGCGCTGAGCATTTCTGCTTCCATTTTTTCTGCGGAGAGCAGAAATTCTTCACCGGCCTGCGTGAGTTCCGAGCCATTGGTGCGCCTGTTGATTAATGTGGTTTTCAGGCTGCCTTCAAGCGCTGTGAGCCTGCGTGAGACTGTTGTGTGATTAAGGCCGAGCTTCTTGGCCGCGCCGAGAATTTGTCCGGAGCGGGCAACAGCCAGAAATATGCGAATATCATCCCAGTTCATGACTTAAGCTTATATATATTTTTGCACAACGGATACGCTTTTCACCTACTTGAAAACTATTTTTTGCAGGGCGATGATGGAGCAGAGTTTTAAATTCGGGAGAGAGTTGTGATGAGACAGGTCGGGCATTTTATCGGCGGCAAGCATGTGGCAGGCGCAAGCGGCCGGACGACTGAATTTTATCAGCCTATGGATGGTGCGGTGCTGGGGCAGGTTGCTCTGGCGACCAAAGACGAAGTGCGTGCAGCGGTCGAAAATGCCAAGGCGGCGCAGCCTGGCTGGGCTGCAACCAACCCGCAGCGCCGTGCGCGTGTTTTGCGCAAATTTCTGGAACTGGTTGAAGCCGAATATGACAGCCTCGCGGAATTGCTGGCGCGTGAACACGGTAAAACCATTCCTGATGCCAAGGGTGATATTCAGCGCGGTCTGGAAGTGATCGAATTCTGCCTTGGTGCGCCGCATCTGCTGAAAGGTGAATTTACAGATGCTGCCGGTACCGGCATTGATGTCTATTCCATGCGCCAGCCGCTCGGTGTTGTGGCCGGTATCACGCCATTCAACTTTCCGGCGATGATCCCGCTGTGGAAGGCTGGCCCAGCGATTGCTTGCGGCAATGCCTTTATTCTCAAACCTTCCGAGCGTGATCCGGGCGTGCCGATGCGTTTTGCGGAATTGTTTATGGAAGCCGGTCTGCCAGCCGGTATTTTCAACGTGGTCAATGGCGATAAAGATGCGGTTGATGCGCTGCTGGATGATCCGGATGTCAAGGCAATCGGCTTTGTCGGCTCCACCCCGATTGCGCAATATATTTACGCACGCGGCTGCGCTAATGGTAAGCGCGTTCAGTGTTTCGGTGGTGCCAAAAACCACATGATCATTATGCCGGATGCGGATATGGATCAGACGGTTGATGCGCTGATCGGTGCCGGTTATGGTTCTGCCGGTGAGCGTTGTATGGCGATCTCAGTTGCTATTCCGGTCGGTCATGACACCGCCGAGCGTCTGATGGATAAGCTCATTCCGCGTGTCGAAGCGCTGAAGGTTGGCCCGTCAACGGATGTATCTGCGGATTACGGCCCGTTAGTGACAAAACAGGCTCTGGATCGTGTACGCGGTTATGTTGATCTTGGTGTGGAAGAGGGTGCCAAGCTGGTTGTTGACGGCCGCAATTTCAAAATGCAGGGCTATGAAAACGGTTTCTATCTTGGCGGCTGCCTGTTCGATCATGTGACCAGAGATATGCGCATTTACAAGGAAGAGATTTTCGGCCCTGTGCTCAGCGTTGTCCGTGCCAAGACTTATGAAGAAGCACTTTCCCTGCCGAATGACCATGAATATGGCAATGGTGTCGCGATCTTCACCCGTGATGGTGATGCCGCCCGCGACTTTGCCTCCCGTGTTCAGGTTGGCATGGTTGGTGTGAATGTGCCGATCCCTGTACCGATTGCCTATTACACATTCGGCGGCTGGAAAGGCTCCGGTTTCGGTGATCTTAACCAGCACGGCCCTGATGCTTTCCGCTTCTACACCAAGACCAAAACCGTGACCTCACGCTGGCCGTCGGGTGTTAAGGATGGTGCAGAGTTCGTCATTCCGACAATGAGCTAACACCCGACTTTTATCTGTTTGCATGTCCTCACCACTTCGTGGCTGCGGCATGCGGCGGGGTGTTAAGGATGGAGCTGAGTTTGTCATTCCGACCATGAGCTAACACCCGACTTTTATCTGTTTGCATGTCCTCACCACTTCGTGGCTGCGGGCATGCGGCAGGGTGCTAAGGATGGTGCAGAGTTCGTCATTCCGACCATGAGCTAACACCCGACTTTTATCTGTTTGCATGTCCTCACCGCTTCGTGGCTGCGGGCATGCGGCGGGTGTTAAGGATGGTTCAGAGTTCGTCATTCCGACAATGAGCTAACACCCGACTTTTATCTGTTTGCATGTCCTCACCACTTCGTGGCTGCGGGCATGCGGCGGGGTGTTAAGGATGGTGCAGAGTTTGTCATTCCGACAATGAGTTGATATTTCGGCTCTGGCGGGCTGCAAATGGCACTTTGCTCCACTTGCATTTTGAGTTTTTCATTAACCCTAATCAGGCTAATGAGGGCTCACATATTTTAGTACGCTCCGCTCCGGTTTTCGCAAAGCATCACATTCGCCACGCCATAACCAAAATATTGGCAGCATCTCATCCTGAAACCCCGTTTGCAAAAACGGAGTTTTTATTATGCATGCAAGGTCACAATTGGTGGACTTTCCTGACAAAACCGCCAGTGAACAAAACCCGTTGCTCCGTGCCATTGATAAACAACCTGCGGTGACCGGACTTCTTCCTGTCGCCAACGGGTGTTTCCTGACATGCGGAGTTGTGCATCATGTATCTGGAATGTTTTCGCGTTATGGAGAATGCGCCACAGATTATTTCCGGTCGTGCCGAGCGTGACTGGATGGATGGTTTTCACATCCGGTTTCCCTATCGCTGTCTGCCATTGACTATGGCCAATACGACAGGTTGGGAAATTCTGTGCCCGACAGATATCCGGATTTGCTGGAATGGCGGTAAGGATAAGACGGATGTCACTATATCTTGCCGCGATCGTGAATTTTCACATTTTGTGGAATCGCATTTCAGCCACGGCGTTGTGACTTTCCATACCGGCTATCTGTTCCGAACACCGCCGCAATGCGCATTGCTGGCAGGTGGTGCGCCCAACCATGTTAAGGATGGTATTCAGCCTCTGACCGGTCTTGTCGAGACAGACTGGCTGCCTTTTCCCTTTACCATGAACTGGATCATGACCCGTCCGGGCATTGTGCGTTTTAAAAAGGGGGAGCCGTTCTGTTTTATCCAACTGACGGAGCATCATAAAATGGATGCGGTCAAGCCGGTGATCCGCAGGATCGAGGACGCACCGGTTTTGCAGCAGGAATATGAAGCATGGTCAAAGGTACGCCGCGAATTTAATCAGAACCTTATGAATGGTGATGCGCAGACTGTTAAACAGGCATGGCAAAAATTTTATTTCAAAGGCGAAAAGCCGGATTCTGAAGGTGAGGGGCAGGCGGAAGGGCATGTGAATAAACGACGTTTACATATGCCGGAAATCGCAGATCAGTCACCTGTTGAGATGCCTGCAGAAAGTGTGGCTGACGCCTGAGAGACAGATTATCGTCTTTGCAGCCCTGTTTCTTATAAAATTGACTTTACTATAGAATCCGGCGGGGGTTCTATAGCGACATATTTATATTCATGCCGGATATCTTCCATGACCGTTTCTGCGCCGACAAGCACCAATGCCGTAATCGTTATTTCCAGCCATGTGGTGCGTGGCTCTATCGGCAACAGAGCAGCTGTCTTTGCACTGGAGCGGCTTGGCTATCCGGTTTGGGCTGTGCCGACCGTTATTCTGCCATGGCATCCGGGGCACGGGCCTGCGGGTCGGATTATTCCTGATGCCGCGCAGTTTTCTTCCTTGATCGGTGATCTTGAACGCGCGCCATGGCTGGGTGAGGTGAGTGCTGTACTGACCGGCTTTATGAGCAATGCTGCGCAGGTTGAAGCCGTCGCGCATCTCATAACTGCCATGAAAGCTAAAAATCCGAACCTGCAATATATTTGCGATCCTGTGATCGGGGATATGAAGGGGCTTTATGTGGCGGAAAGCACAGCCATTGCCATTCGTGATCTGTTGCTGCCGCTGGCCGATATCGCCACACCGAACCGTTATGAGCTGGGCTGGCTGACGGGAACGGAACCGGCTGACAATCAGCAATTGATGGAAGCCGCTTTGCGTGCAGGGCCGGAGACCATGCTGGTCACTTCTGCCTTTGCGCTGATGCGCGATAGTATCAGTAATGTTCTGGTGACGCGGACGCAGGCTTTGATGGCCGAACACCGGATTGTTCACGGACCCGGCAATGGTATGGGCGATCTGACCTCGGCTTTGTTCCTTGCCCGTAAGATGAGCGGCATGAATGAAGAAAAATCATTGCAGCTGACCACAGCTGCCGTGTTTGAAATTCTTGCCCGCGCAGCGAAACGCGGTGCGGATGAACTGATGCTGGAGGCCGATGCAGCGAGTCTGGAGCGGCCGATGGCTATGGTGCAGTTGCGCCGTCTGGTTCATCCAAATCACGGCCAGGTCGCGGGATGAGCGCCTTAGAGGCGCTCTTTTTGCATTGTGGGGCATCAAAGATTGAAATTTTTTGTAGATAAAATTTTTTTTGATAGATTGTTTGATGCGATCAAAAAGAGCGGAAAATAGTTTGATTTTGGATGAAAACAGGTTGTTTTTGCCGGTTTGAGCCGAAAAATGCAGGGTAAATTGAGCAAGGCAATTTCTGCCCGATGTCTGTGCTGTGTGAAATTCTGATTAATCTTTGATTGATCTTGGCAAAATATGGGTTTATCGAAAAATCATGGTAGATCTTCCAGACACACTCCTCGCCGGTTACCGCAACTTCATGGCATCGGATTTTGCCGATGAAAGAATGCGCTATAAGGAACTCGCAGATCAGGGGCAGACACCGGAAACGATGGTCATTGCCTGCTGTGATTCCCGCGCAGCGCCGGAAATCATTTTCAATACCCGTCCGGGTGAAATCTTTGTTTTGCGCAATGTCGCGAATCTCATCCCGCCCTATGAGCCGGATGGTGAATATCATGCTGCTTCTGCAGCACTGGAATTCGCTGTGCAGAGCCTCAAGGTCAAGCATATTGTTGTGCTTGGTCACGGGCGATGCGGTGGCATTAAAGCGGCGCTAGATACGGATAGCAGCCCGCTGTCTCCGGGTGACTTTATCGGCAAATGGATGAGCCTGCTGGCACCGGCTGCAGAGAATGTCACATCCAACACGCTGATGACACAGACAGAGCGGCAGACTGCGCTTGAGCGTATTTCAATCCGCTTCTCCCTGAATAATCTGCGCAGTTTTCCATGTGTTGATATTCTGGAGAAAAAGGGGCGTCTCTCCCTGCATGGTGCATGGTTCGATATTTCGACCGGTGAATTGTGGGTGATGGATTCGCAGACCGGCGATTTTATTCGTCCGGATACGGATGAAATGCCGGTGCAGCCTGAAAGTAATGAAACACCGGCTGCCTGAACCTGAATTCAGATAATAAAAAAACCGGCTTTTCAGCCGGTTTTTTGTTGTCTTTAAGTGACGATTATTTACCGTCGATGGCCTGACCCATAATGGCAATAGCCTGCTGGTAAACGGTTGCAGCGTTCCAGCCCTGAATTGCCACATAGTTTGGCTGACCCTGCTGGTAGCCTGCACCGGCGCGCCAGCCGTGAGCTTTCAGGAAGTTGGCGGTCGAAGCCAGCGCATCGGCGCGGGAGCCAACCATGTCGATATGGCCATTGCCGTCGCCGTCCGCACCAAATTTAATGACGCTGGATGGCAGGAACTGTGTCTGACCGATTTCACCATGCATTGCCCCAACAGCATTCGGGCTGAGATCGCCGCGCTGAATCAGCTGCAGAGCTGCATAAAGTTCATTGGTGAAGAATTCCGAGCGGCGGCAGTCATAGGCCAGTGTTGCAACAGCTGAAAGTGTGTGCTGTTTGCCAAGATAATTGCCAAAGCCGGTTTCCATGCCCCAGATGGCCAGCAACGGGCCGGCAGGAACGCCGTAGCGCTGTTCAATCTTGGCGAACAGGGCTGCATTCTGCTTTTTCAGGGTTTTACCACGATTGATGATTGTGGTTGAACCGCGCTTCTTCATGAAGTCGTCGAGTGACAGCTTGAAGCTTTTCTGGTTGCGGTCAGCATTAATGGTTGCTGTTGCGTATTTTACATTGTCCAGAGCGGACAATGCATTGCCTTTGATGCCGCGCGCTGCTGCTTCCTGTTTGAAGCCCTGCACCCATGCCGGAAAGCCTGCGCCGGTATTGCCGCACTGGGCTGCCTGTGCAACGCCGGAAACGGCCAGCACAGCGATTGATCCGCCGATTACACGAATTGCCAACTGGCGGAGAGAAGATTTGATAGTCTTTGACTGCATGAAGCTGCCTCGTTAGAACTTTGCTCGGATGCTTTATAGATTTATATGGTTAACAGGGTTTTACAGAAAATATAATTCCGGCCTGTATATATATGAATGACGGCGATGTCTGTTGAATGTGGTCTGAATGAGGCGCAATGTTTTTGTACAGTCCCGTTTGAGCCTGACCGCGTTTTTTAGGTCACAGTTTAAAATGGGCGGAAGCATTTTATATTTAATCACGCGTCTGATGATTGCTTCCTCTGTAAAGGACGCAGCAAAAGCTTGACTCATAAACTGCAGATCATGTAAAGAACGCGCGATAATTCCGCTATGAGTATATGTTCTCAGGCAGCCGACCGGGACCCGTATGGTATAAAGAGATCCCGGAGGTCAACATCCGACAGCGCAGAGCGCCCTCGGGTGCTGTTTTGCTTTGGATGCAGCTCCGGTTTATAAACCGTCTGTCATATATGATTTCGGGATGAACCTGCACTCAGATCCGGCACATGACCGGTCTGAACAGAGATTGGGAAATTTGGATGTTTGAATCACTTCAGGAGCGTCTTGGCTCTATTCTGAACGGTCTGACCGGACGCGGGGCTCTCTCCGAGTCCGATGTTGCAGGCGCGTTGCGAGAAGTGCGCCGTGCGCTGATTGAAGCGGATGTGTCGCTGGAAGTGGTTCGCTCATTTACTGACCGCGTACGTGAAAAAGCGGTTGGTGCGGAAATTCTGAAAAGCATCAAGCCTGGTCAGATGGTCGTTAAGATCGTCCATGACGAACTGGTGGAAATGCTTGGCACCGAAGGTGTGTCCATTGATCTGAATGCACCGGCACCGGTTGTGATCATGATGGTCGGTTTGCAGGGGTCGGGTAAAACCACCACCACCGGTAAACTTGCCAAGCGCCTGACAGATCGCCAGAAGAAAAAAGTTCTGATGGCCTCGCTGGATACGCGCCGTCCTGCTGCGCAGGAACAGCTGCGCCAGCTCGGTATTCAGACCAGTGTTGATACATTGCCGGTTATTGCCGGTCAGTCACCGGTTGAGATTGCCGCGCGCGCCGTACAGGCTGCGAAGCTCGGCGGTCATGATGTGGTGATCCTCGATACTGCGGGTCGTACGCATATTGACGAACCGCTGATGGTGGAAATGGCGGATATCCGCAAAGCCGCCAATCCGCATGAAATTCTGCTGGTTGCCGACAGTCTGACCGGTCAGGACGCCGTTAATCTGGCGCGTAACTTTGATGAGCGCGTTGGTATTACCGGTATCGTTCTGACCCGTATGGACGGTGACGGTCGCGGCGGTGCGGCGCTTTCGATGCGTGCGGTTACCGGCAAGCCGATTAAAGCGATTGCTACCGGCGAAAAAATGGATGCGCTGGAGGAGTTTTATCCGAAGCGTATCGCTGACCGTATTCTCGGCATGGGTGACATTGTTTCGCTCGTCGAAAAAGCGGCTGAAACCATTGATGCTGAAAAAGCAGCTGCAATGGCCAAGAAAATGCAGGCCGGCAAGTTCGATCTCAATGATCTGGCCGAGCAGCTCAAGCAGATGAAAAAGCTGGGCGGTATGGGCGGTATCATGGGTATGATGCCGGGCATGGCAGGCATGAAAGACAAGGCAGCAGCTGCCGGTCTTGATGACAAGCTGTTTGACCGCCAGCTCGCAATTATCGGTTCTATGACCAAGGCTGAACGCGCCAATCCGGATTTGCTGAAGCATAGCCGCAAGCAGCGTATTGCCAAAGGTTCAGGCAGCAATGCTGCTGACATTAACAAGCTTCTGAAAATGCATCGCCAGATGGCCGATATGATGAAAGTCATGGGCAAAGGCAAAGGCGGCATGATGAAACAGATGATGGGCGGCCTTGCCGGTAAAATGGGACTTGGTGGTCTCGGCGGCATGGGGGGCCTCGGGGGCGGAATGCCGGATCTGTCTAAAATGGACCCGAAACAGCTGGAAGCTCTGCAGAAACAGGCTGAAGCAGCCGGTTTTGGTAAGAGCGGCGGTATGCCGGGTCTCGGTGGTGGCCAAGGGTTGGGATTGCCGGGCCTTGGCGGTCCGAAACTTCCTGGTCTTGGCGGCGGTCTGCCTGGCCTGCCTAAGAAGAAGTGAGCACGATGAGCGAACAACAGACAATTCCTGCCGAACTGCTCGCTTTGCGTGCATCTATCGATAATATTGATGCGGCGCTGATCCATATGCTTGCTGAGCGTTTTCGCTGCACAAAAGCTGTCGGTGTCCTGAAAGCCGAGCGCGGTCTGGCCGCTGCTGATCCGGCGCGTGAAAAACGACAAGTGGAACGTCTGCGTAACCTTGCGCAGGACGCCAGTCTCGACCCTGATTTTGCTGAGAAATTCCTGAACTTCATCGTGAAGGAAGTGATCCGGCATCATGAGCATACCGCCGCAAACCATACCGGACAGTGATGTTCGTTTTGCGGTGCAAAAAACCATTGCGATCGTTTTAACGGTCGTATTTCAGAAATTGTTACTGTTTAAGTGACACGACATAAACTTTAAGGAAAACACTATGTCCCTGAAAATCCGTCTGGCACGCGCTGGCTCCAAGAAGCGCCCTTACTACCACATCGTTGTTGCAGACGTTCGCGCACCACGCGACGGCCGTTTCATCGAAAAGCTGGGTTCATGGAATGCAACCCTTGCTAACAAAGAAGAGCGCGTTGTTGTTAATGCAGAACGCATTCAGTATTGGATCGGTCACGGCGCACAGCCAACAGACCGCGTTCTGCGCTTCCTCGATCAGGCTGGTATTGCTAAGCGTGAAGCCGGCAACAACCCAACCAAAGGCGTACCAGGCAAAAAAGCTCAGGAACGTCTGGCAATGGCTAAGCAGGCTGAAGAAGAAGCCGCTGCAAAGGCTGCAGAAGCCGCTGAAGCAGCAGCTGCTGCCGCTGCTGCGCCTGCTGAAGAAGCTCCAGCTGCAGAGTAATTCTGAGCAAAGCATTTCCAGAAAAAGTGGGTACCGCCTTCGCGGGGAAATCAGTTCACAGGACTGATTTCTTTTCCCGCTTCGATGCGTAGGATAATGCGCTAAATAAAAATAGAGTTTTTGCGGGTTAATATCCGTGATTAAAAATACCGTGCCTCTGTAAAGCGGCACGGTATTTTTTTGTTTTGAAATACCGGTTTGAAAAGCTACGCATTATTTGTATTTTTCATATTTATTAAGTGTGTATTTTCAAATGGGATTTTGCGGTTTATTTATAATCAATGATCTGCGCGAAACTTGTGCAAGATGAGGAGATATCCATGACCGGTCAGACTTCTGCTGTAACAACATTTCCGCTGAAAATGCGCTCGCTGCTAACGCTTGTTGTGTTGATGTTCATGCCACTTCTGGCAGCATGCGGTTTCAACACTATTCCGACCAATGAGGAAAAGGCAAAGGCGGCATGGAGTGAGGTACTGAACCAGTATCAGCGCCGTACCGATCTTATTCCTAATCTGGTGGAAACCGTTAAAGGCTATGCTGCCCATGAGCAGGAAACGCTGACTGCGGTGATTGAAGCCCGTTCCAAGGCAACGCAGACACAGATTTCTCCGGAAATGCTGAATAATCCGGAATTGTTCAAACAGTTTCAGGATAATCAGGCCAATCTCAGCAGTGCTCTGTCCCGTCTGATGGTTGTGGTTGAGAAATATCCTGATCTGAAAGCCAATCAGAACTTCCTCGCGCTGCAATCACAGCTGGAAGGCACGGAAAACCGTATTGCTGTGGCACGTCGCGATTATATTGAAGCGGTACGCGTTTATAATACTGGCCTGAAGACCATGCCGACCATGTTGTGGAAGACATTGTGGTTCTGGAACAATGAGCCGATGCCGACTTTCACCATTGATCCGGCTTCTCAGGCCGCTCCTAAAGTACAGTTCAACTGATGATAGCGGGCAGGAGAAATCCTGCCCGTTCAACTTTTGCTGGCAATTTAGGAGAATGGTATGATTTCTGCCCGTCTCGCCGGTCTGCGTATCATTCCGGAACAAGCTGCTTTCCGGTTTGCACTGAAAATGTTTCTGGCGGTGCTGCTGCTGGCATTCGCAAATCTGGCCTATGCGCAAAGCACGGATAAACCGGCCATTGCTTTAACCGATCGTGTGGTTGATGCGGCGGGTGTGTTGTCCTTTGCGCAGCAGCAGGAGCTGATTGCCAAACTCAGCGCCTATGAAAAAGAGTCATCCGATCAGATTGTGGTGGCAACGGTTCCAAGCCTCAATGGTACGGATATTGAGACCTATGCTAACCGGCTCTATCGTGCATGGGGTATTGGCCAGAAGAGCGAGAATAACGGTATTTTGCTGCTGGTAGCGCCCAATGAACGCAAAGTGCGTATTGAGGTCGGCTATGGTCTGGAGGGCACGGTAACGGATGCTCTCTCGGCAATCATTATCCAGAATGCGATCATTCCTGAATTCCGCAATGGCGACTATGGCACAGGCATTACCAAAGGTGTCGATGATATTTTGCAGGTTCTGCGCGGAGAAGGTGCGGAATTACAGGCGCGTGCAAAACGCAATCAAAAAGAGGCTGCTGACCAGACGGACTGGATTGAAGTTATTTTTCTGATTTTCTGGATCAGTATTTTTTTCGGCGGTTTTGGTTTTACTTTGCTGGCTCCGGTTTTCGGCAGAAAAATCGGCCCCGGCCGATATGAATGGCTGGGTGTGACGATTGCATTGGGCGGCGGCGGTGGTTCTTCAGGGCGCGGCGGCTATGGAGGTGGTTTCGGTGGTGGCTTTGGCGGTGGTTCATCGGGTGGTGGCGGCTTTTCCGGTGGCGGTGGTTCATCGGGTGGTGGCGGCGCATCGGGCAGCTGGTAAAGGGGCAGGGCTATGACACATTCTCAGCGTAACCATATTTCTCAGGAAGACCGTCAGCGTATTGCCTCTGCCATTCGCGATGCGGAAGCGCAAACAGGCGGCGAAATTTATGCTGTTCTGGCGCAGCGCAGCGATGATTATTTTTATGTGGCGGGTTTTATTGCTTGTTGTGGTATGATCGTAACGGCAGTGATTGCTGCCTTTGTGGCGCATTATTACTGGTTTGATCTGTCACTGCCGAAATTCGCACTGGCTATTCTGGCGGCCTTCATATGTCTGGTTGCGCTTTTGGCTTTTGTACCTGCATTGCGCATGGTGCTGGTGCCGCATCGGGTGCGCTACCGGCGGGCACATCTGAATGCCTTACAGCAATTTATCGCCCGTAATGTGCATCTGACCAATAAACGCACGGGTATCCTGTTATTCGTCTCCCTCGCTGAACGCTATGCGGAAGTGGTGGCTGATGCGGGAATTAATGAGCGGGTCGATCAGCAGGAATGGAATGCGATTGTTGCCACGCTCAGCCGCCATGCAGCACAGGGAAGTGTTGCGGAAGGGTTTGTTGAGTCGATTGCCAAAGCCGGCAACCTGCTGGCGCAGCATTTTCCTAAAGAGGACGGCGACAAAAACGAGCTGGAAGACCATCTGGTGGAACTATAAGAATTTTATCCACCGCTGATTTTTATTTTTGCAGCGGGTTTATGATTTTTAAGAACGATTTAATTTCACTTTTGCTTGTTTGCGGGTGAAAAAATCGAAAAAAACGGTTCTTTTGTCACAATTTGCTTGTTATTTGAGAGAAAGAGCAGGCCGAAGGTAATTTAGGCAGAGGCGGTCTGTATAATGAGGAGTTTTACAGTGAGTGCCGATACAGACCATACCGCTCAGACCAAATTCGTTGTCGATTATCAGAATATCTCTGAGCCTGTAGCTTCTCAGTTCGCCAAGCTGTTGTTTGAATGGGCACCGGCGGAAGATATTGCCGCCTATGATGCCGGTGATATGGAAGAAGCTGCAAAGCTCGCTTTGAAAGCTCTTGGTTCCTATCAGGCCGATAAGCCAGTCATCAGCGTCGATAATGACAGTATTCTGCGCCGTCGCGGCCGTCCGCTGACCGTTGTAACTCTGATCAACCGCAATATGCCGTTTCTGCTCGATTCGACGATGGCGGAAATTCTCGAACGTTCCGGCATGATCTATATGGTTGTGCATCCGGTGCTCAATGTTGCCTTTAACGGCAGCAGCTATGAGGTTCATGGCGAAGCAACCTCCGGTAAATCCGTTACAGGTACGGAACAGGTCAGTGTTATTCAGCTGCATCTGCCGCAACTGGATGAAAGCGCAAGAACAGCTCTGGAGCAGGCGCTCGGAATGGTGCTGGGGCAGGTTTATGCTGCTGTCAGTGACTGGAAACCGATGCTGGCGCGTCTTGATGAGGTGATTGCCTCTTACAGCGCTGTCAAAGGTCTGCCGGGAACAGCGGAAGGACGTGAAGCTATTGCGCTGCTCAAATGGCTGCGCGATGGTAATTTCACATTTCTGGGTATGCGTGAATTCCGTTACGATGCGGCTCAGGGTACGCTCATTCAGGCCGATGCACCATCACTGGGTATTCTGCGTGATGAAGCCGTTCGTGTTTTGCGTCAGGGGCAGGATAATGCTTCGATCGCACAGGAATTGCAGGACTTCCTCAAAGGTTCTGAAAGCCTGCTGATTACCAAAGGCAACAGCCGCTCGCTCGTCCATCGCCGCGAATATATCGACTATATCGGTATCAAACTGTTTGATGCAGACGGTAAAGTAACCGGCGAAATGCGTCTGGTCGGATTGTTCACTTCGACGGCCTATACGTCTTTCCTGAGCACGATTCCTTATCTGCGCGGTAAAGCGGAAGCAGTAATCGGTCGTCTGGGCTTCAATGCTGCTGACCATTCCGGCAAGGCTCTGGTGCGAGTGCTGGAAGATTATCCGCGTGATGACATGTTCCAGATTGATCTGGATGCCCTGACCGATCATGCTGAACTGATCGTGGCATTGGATGAGCGTCCGCGTGTGCGTGTGCTGCCGCGTATTGACCGTTTCAGCCGTTTTGTCAGTGTGCTGGTCTATCTGCCGCGCGACCGCTATGACTCGGTGGTGCGTGAAGCAATCAGCAATTATCTGATGGATGTTTATCACGGGGAATCCGTGGAGTTCCATCCGGTTTTCCTTGATAAAGGCGTGACCCGCGTTCAGTTCATCATCCGCCGCCATGACGGCAGCGTGAGCGAAATGGCTCGCGAGGCTCTGGAAAAGCAGATCCGCAGTTTCGTTCGCACATGGGAAGATGGTGTGCGTGATGCGGCAGAGGAAAGCTCACAGACTTTCGCCCCGCGTGTGATCAGTCTGGCTTCCGGTTTTCCGGAATCCTATCGTGAGACTTTTAATGAGTCCGAAGCACTTGTTGATGCCGTACGTATTGAGGCGCTGACCGAAGAAAATCCGCTTTATGTCGATTTTTATCGTTATGACACACAGGAACCGCAGGCGGCTTTCCTGAAACTCTATCATTTCGGTGAGGCACTGGCGCTGTCGCAGCGCGTGCCGCTGCTTGAGAATATGGGTTTCCGTGTCATCAGCGAACAGACCTTCGCTCTTCCGGTGCAGACGGCTACCGGTGGCAAGAACATGGTGCATGTCCATGATATGCTGATTGTCAGCGCATCGGACAAAGCCGTTGATCTCAGCGATGATGGTGATCTGCTGGATGATGTGTTCCGCACTGTATGGAGCGGACAGGCAGATAATGACGGTTATAATGGCCTTGCCCAGAGCGGACGTCTGACAGCGCGCCAGATTATGATCCTGCGTATGTATGGCCGTTATCTGCAGCAGGCCGGTATCACCTATTCGCAGGACTTTATTGCTGCGGCACTCAATCGTTACCCGGACATTGCCGCGCATCTCTACACATTGTTTGACCTGCGCTTTAATCCGGCACTGGCAAAACAGGCGGATACAGAAGCGAAAGAACGCGCTGTTGTTGAAGCCATTGAGACAGCTTTGCAGGCTGTACCAAGCATTGATGATGACCAGATTTTGCGCCGTTACCGTAATCTGGTTGAAGCTTCTCTGCGCACCAATGCCTATATGCATGATAAGGACGGCAATGCGCCGGTGACACTGGCGATCAAGCTTAACCCGCGTGCTGTTGACGGCCTGCCGGAACCACGCCCTTACCGCGAAATCTTCGTCTACGGGCCGGAAGTGGAAGGTGTTCACCTGCGCTTTGGCGCTGTGGCACGTGGCGGCCTGCGCTGGTCTGACCGTGCGCAGGATTACCGCACAGAAGTGCTGGGTCTGGTTAAGGCACAGCAGGTAAAGAATGCGGTGATCGTGCCGGGTGGTGCCAAGGGCGGCTTCTATCCGAAGCGTCTGCCGGTTGGCGGCGACCGCAATGCGGTATTTGAAGCCGGGCGTGCGGCCTATATCACTTTCATTTCAACCATGGTTTCCATCACCGATAATATTATCGAAGGCAAGATCGTGCCGCCGGTCGATGTTATCCGTCAGGACAGTGATGATCCGTATTTCGTGGTTGCGGCGGATAAGGGCACAGCCACTTTCTCCGATACGGCCAATGCGATCAGTCAGGCACAGCATTTCTGGCTGGATGATGCTTTTGCTTCCGGTGGTTCAGCCGGTTATGACCATAAGAAAATGGCCATTACCGCCCGTGGCGCATGGGAGGCAGTGAAGCGTCATTTCCGCGAAATGGATATTGATATCCAGACCACGCCATTCACTGTTGCCGGTGTGGGCGATATGTCCGGTGACGTATTCGGTAACGGCATGTTGCTGTCGCCGAAAATCAAACTGGTAGCTGCATTTGACCATCGCGACATCTTTATTGATCCGATGCCGGATACCGATATCGGTTTTGCGGAACGTCAGCGTCTGTTCAACGTGCCGCGCTCCAGCTGGCAGGATTATGACCACTCCAAAATCTCTGCCGGTGGCGGTGTATTCAGCCGCTCGCAGAAGGTGATTACGCTTTCTGAAGCGGCAGCCGAGGCCATTGGTCTGGGCAAACTGACCGCAAGCCCGAATGAAGTGATCGGTGCGATCCTGCGTGCGCAGGTTGATCTGCTGTGGTTCGGTGGTATCGGCACTTATATTCGTGCGAACGAAGAAAGCGATGCGCAGGTCGGTGACCGCGCCAATGATGCGATCCGTATTACCGGTCGAGAGGTTCGCGCCAAGGTGATCGGTGAGGGCGCTAATCTGGGTGCCACCCAGCGCGGCCGTATTGAATACAGCCTCAATGGCGGTCGTTGTAATACGGATGCGATTGACAATTCGGCCGGCGTGAATTCGTCGGACGTTGAGGTCAATATCAAGATTGCTCTGACACCAAGCCTGCAGGATGGCCGTCTGACCCGTGAAGCACGCGACGTGCTGCTCGCGCAGATGACTGATGAAGTGGCAGCACTGGTGCTGCATAATAATTATGAGCAACCACTGGCTCTGTCGCTGGTTGAAAAACGCGGTGCATCCGAACTGCCATATCTGATGCGGATGATGTCGTCTCTGGAACGCCGCAAACTGCTGGATCGCAAGGTGGAATATCTGCCGGATGATCAGGTGCTCGCAGACCGCCAGAAACGCGGAGAGGCGCTGACCCGTCCTGAACTGGCCGTGCTTCTGGCCTATGGCAAAATGGTACTGTCCGATGATCTGATCGCCAGCAATCTGCCGGATGATACCTATCTGCATTCGCGCCTGTTCGGCTATTTCCCGCAGGAAATGCAGGAGCGATTTGCCAAGGACATTACCCATCACCGTCTGCATCGCGAAATCATTGCAACGCTCCTGTCCAATGATGCGATTAATCGTTGCGGGCCAACATTTATCAGTCGTCTGAATGATCTGACAGCTGAGGCACCGGCAGAAATTCTGCGGTCTTATGTGGCTGTGGCTGATGGTTTTGAAACCGAGCAGCTCTATCAGGCGATCAATGCGCTGGATAATAAGATTCCGGGTAAAGTGCAGAATGAATTCTATGCGCTGGTAGGGGAAATGCTGTTCTCAACCACCGCATGGGTGCTGCGCAATAACCGCTTTGATGCGACTTTGAGTGAAATGGTCAGCGCGGTGAAGCGGACACGCATGGCGCTGGAGCCGAAGCTCGAAGAGCTGATGCCTGATTTCATTGCTGATCTGATTACAGCAGATACGGCAAAATATATCGCTAAAGGTGCCGGTGAAGCGCTGGCGCGCAAACTTGCCCGACTGCAGTCGGCTAAGCTGATGGCGGATATTGCGCTGATTGCCTATCAGGGCAAGGCAGAGCTGATGACGGCTGCAACTGCTTATTTCAAAATTGTTGATGCTTTCCGTATTGCCAATATTGAAAAGGCTGCGTCTGCGGTGCCGGTGACGGATTATTATGATGGTCTGGCATTGTCGCGTGCGACAGACACGATCACACAGGCAACCCGTGCTGTGACGATGGAAGCGCTCACCAAATTCAAAGGTGAGACCGATCCGGTACAGAGCTGGCTGACCCGTGATGCCGAGCGGATTGACGGTGTGCGTCAGCGCATGATTGCACTGACAGAAGGCGGAGATCTGAGTGTTTCCCGTCTGGCCGTGGCAGCCGGTTTCATGGCGGATCTTGCGGGCTGATCATCGCTTGATTAACGACATAACAGAAAGGGCTGGTGTTAAACCGGCCCTTTTGTTTTAAATAGCCGAAATGATGAATTGGGGGCAGTGATTTGAGCATCACACATCCGTCTGCAGAACGACCGGCGCATGACAGCGTGTGGAACAAAGGCATCTGGGGCTGGATGTTTTTCGACTGGGCGGCTCAGCCGTTTTTTACCGTCGTAACCACTTTCATTTTTGGCCCTTATTTTATCTCGCGTATGTCGGCTGATCCGGTGGCAGGACAGGCGGCATGGGGCTACGGCGTGGCTTTTGCCGGTATCGTCATCGCAATCCTGTCTCCGGCGCTGGGTTCTATTGCGGATAAAACCGGTGCAAGAAAACCGTGGATCGGTTTCTTTGCAGTCATCAAAATCATAAGCCTGTCTTTGCTATGGTATGCCGAGCCGGGATCAAGCTATGTCTGGGTTCTGCTGGCCTTCATCTGCGCTTCTGTTGCCGCAGAATTCTCCATTGTTTTCAATGATTCCATGATGCCGAGGCTGATCCCAGCCTCGCATATCGGGCGGGTGTCTAATTTTGCATGGGGGCTGGGTTATCTCGCCGGTATGATCGTGCTGATCTTTGTTGTCACCTGTCTGGCGGCATCGCCGGAAACAGGCAAAACGCTGATCGGCATTGAACCACTCTGGCATCTGGATGCACTGAAAGGTGAGGATGCCCGTATCACGGGGCCGATTGCAGCGCTGTGGTATCTGATTTTCATTCTGCCGATGTTTATCTTCACGCCGGATCAGGAAAAGGGCATGGGGCTGAAAGCCGCCATTGGCGAAGGTCTGGCAGAGCTGAAAGAAACGCTGCATGAAGTGCGCAAAAAGGCGGCTCTGTTCCGTTTTCTGATCGCTCGGATGATCTATCAGGATGGCGTCAATGCATTGCTGGCGCTGGGCGGCGGTTTTGCTGCGGCGATGTTCGGCTGGTCGATCACCGAGATTGGTCTGTTTGGTATTATCCTCAATGTTGTGGCGATTTTCGGCTGCTGGTTTGCCAGCTATGTCGATAGTTGGTTTGGCTCCAAATGGGTGGTGGTGATATCGCTGGTGCTGTTGCTGATCGCCACATTGGGTATTGTTTCCACAGGGCCGGATTATACGCTTTATGGTCTGGTGCATTTTCCGCCGGACAGTAATACGGGGCTGTTTTCCTCCGGTGGGGAAAAAGCCTATCTGGCCTTCGGGATGTTGATCGGCATCGCTTTCGGGCCGGTGCAGGCATCTTCCCGCTCGTGGTTCGCCCGCAGTGTCGAGCCGCATGAGGCTGGGCGCTATTTCGGTATTTATGCGCTGGCGGGCAGGGCAACCAGTTTTCTGGCACCGTTTCTGGTGGCGAGCATGACAGCGGCCAGCGGCTCACCGCGCCTTGGCATTGCAGTGCTGGTACTGTTCTTCGTGGCTGGTTTATATCTGGCGGTCAGAACGCCTTATCCGGCAAAATCCGAATAATAAAAAAGGCGGCTGAAAAGCCGCCTTTTTTATTTGAGTATGCCTGTTAGTGGCGGAAGTGGCGCATGCCTGTAAAGACCATGGCAATGCCTGCTGCATCAGCAGCTTTAATCACTTCATCATCACGCATAGAACCACCCGGCTGGATAACAGCTGTGGCACCGGCTTCAACAGCCGAGATCAGGCCGTCAGCAAACGGGAAGAACGCATCAGAGGCTACAACTGAGCCTTTGGTCAGTGGTTCGCCCCCAATACCCCCATTGGCGGCAACGGCTGCTGCATCTTCTGCCTTGCGTGCTGCAATACGGGAAGAGTCGATGCGGCTCATCTGGCCTGCGCCAACGCCAACAGTTGCGCCGTCTTTAACATAGACAATCGCATTGGACTTGACGTGTTTGGCAACACGGAAGGCAAATTTCAGGTCGATCATTTCCTGTTCGGTCGGCGCACGCTTGGTCACGACTTTAAGGTCGAGATCATCAACATTGCCATTGTCGCGGTTCTGGATCAGCAGGCCACCAGCAACGGTTTTCGCAGCAATGCCCGGTGCGCGGACATCCGGCAGACCGCCGGTAACGAGCAAACGCAGGTTTTTCTTGGCGGCAACTATGGCCTGTGCTTCCGGTGTCGCGTCCGGTGCGATAATCACTTCAGTGAAAATCTTGACGATTTCCTCAGCAGCTTCCGCATCCAGTGTACGGTTGAGAGCGACAATACCACCGAAGGCTGAAACTGTATCGCAGGCATAGGCCTTGAGATAAGCCTCTTTCAGCGATGTGCCTTCAGCTACACCGCATGGATTGGCGTGTTTGATGATGGCAACGGCTGCGACCTTCGCCGGATCAAATTCTGCTACTAGCTCATATGCTGCATCGGTGTCATTGATGTTATTGTAGGAAAGCTGCTTGCCCTGAAGCTGGGTGGCAGTGGCCACACCGGCGCGGGTTTCACCGGTCAGATAGAAGCCTGCCTGCTGGTGCGGGTTTTCACCATAGCGCATTACGGAATGCAGTTTACCGGCGAGTGCACGGTGCAGCGGGGCTTCTTCTTTTGTAGTTTCAGCAAACCAGCCGGAGATCGCGGCATCATAAGCGGCAGTACGGGCAAAAGCCTTACCGGCCATGCGCTGACGGAAGGCATAAGGCAAAGAGCCATTGCCGGTTTCCAGTTCAGCAACAACGCTGCCATAATCGTTAGGATCGGTGACAATCGTCACATAAGCATGGTTCTTGGCGGAAGCACGGATCATCGCAGGGCCGCCGATGTCGATATTTTCAACGGTGGTGTCGTAATCACCGCCCTGATAGCGCACTTCTTCAAACGGATAGAGATTGATTACTACCAGATCGATGCCGGTAATATTGTGGGCTTCCATCGCCGCAACATGTTCCGGATCATTACGCACAGCGAGCAGACCGCCGTGAACGCCCGGGTGCAATGTCTTGACGCGGCCATCCATGATCTCAGGGAAATTGGTAATTTCCGAAACGTCGCGCACCGGAATACCCGCTGCTGCGATGGATTTGGCGGTACCGCCGGTGGACAGAAGCTCAACGCCCTTTGCGTGCAAAGCGCGGGCAAAGTCTACCAGACCGGTTTTATCCGATACGGAAAGCAGTGCGCGGCGCACAGGGAAAAGATCAGGAGCGGGAATATGTTTGGAGCTGACAGCCATGACGGTCTCTTTGTGCTTTATGTCGGGACAATGCGTCTGGACGGATCTGATTACCCGTCACATACATCAATCCGGTAAAGTGGGACAAAGGCGGCGTATCACAGGCGCGCGAGGAATCCTAGATTTTTATGACATTCATACATACTGACCGAGGCCGGTGCGGGTAAAGCGCCAGCTGACATGGTCACTCTCTGTTGCAGAGAAGGTCAACACGATCTGGCGCGAGCGCACAGGGCCACGGAAACCGGCGAAGAAGATGGAATCTTCAAGCTGCGGCATGACATCAGCGCAGGAAAAAGCCCAGCTGTCATCGTGATCGGCGGTCAGATGCACCACGCCGTCTTCATCCATGCGGATATAGACCTGCGGATGAATATGAAAGCGCACTGTCACCAGATCGGAGTGTTGCTTGTTTTTACCGCTGCGCGTGGTTTTCAGATGCGATTTGATAAAGCGGTCAACACCTTCAATCAGACTGCCATTATGAGACAGCACAACCTGCCGCTCATGGGTATAACCGAAAAGCCGTACATAGCCGTCATGACTGGCAACAAAACCCTGTTCGCCCATGCCTTCCAGCCGCTGACGTCTGACGCTGGTCGGGCCTGCAATAATCGGCGTGCCTAGAACGCTGGAAATGCTGGAATTGAGGCTGAAACGGCACGAAGACGTGTCGTTGATCGTCGCCGTGGAATGGGCCGCTGTGGTGCGGCCAAGCGGCCGGAATTCCGGCGGGCCGTAACGGTCAATACCGGAATTGACAATATAACGCTGGCGACCCGAGGACATTTCAAATGCCAGACAACCGGCATGGGCATCGCGTGATGCGGTGACCGGTGGCGGCAGACCCGTATCGGCAATGATTGTGGTCGAGCCCATATGCAGGCGCTCATAGCCGGAATGCGGCGCATGAGTGAGCGGCGCGCCGTCTGTCTCGTCATGGCGCAGCACGGAAATCAGACGCTCCGGCAAGGTAGGCCCCACGCCATTGAACAATGCCAGACTGCCGTCCTGATGACGGAAGAAGCGTAAGGCTGGCAGCATACGCTCAACGGTTTCAATCAGAGCTTTGGGCGGCGATTCATTGCCGTTGCTATAGGTCTGGCGCAGTGGCAGCAGATCGGCCAGTAACTCCAGAATGGCGGCAGGATTGCGCGAAATATGGCCGCCATCGGCCAGTATCTGCCGGTTCAGCTCATATTCAAGATGGCGGCGTGCTGAGCGCGCCATGGATTGCGAGACCGGCAGTGCAAGACTGGCAAAAGCCAGCGCAATACGTGCGCGTAATTTGTCTTCACCATCATCCATCACACCGGTCATGGTGCGCAAATAGCGTACCTGCATCGCCAGCGAGCGCATGAATTTGCGATAGGTGGCAAGATCTGAGGTGGCAAGAATAATGTTGGAATGCTGGAGCCAGGCGATAATGCGCTGCGCGGTAATTTCCGGCGACCAGGCAATGCCTTCAATGCGCTTGCCATGCATACGGATCCAGTCTTCGACCAGAGCGCGGGCATTGACCATAGCCAGTTCGGTTCCGGCGGCGCGCATATTGCGTAACCAGCCAAAGGAATGCAGCGAGGCTTCCCATGCATCTGTCGGTGGTTCAATGGCAAAAGGGGAGATGCCGCCGGTTTCCACCAGACGACCGGCCAGCGCATAGCGGCCGTGATAAAATTCCTGTGCCAGCTGCGGATCGGCAACGCGCAAATCCGGCGGGGCAATCAGAACCCGCTCCGGTGTAAAGCCGGAAAAACGCCAGCGAAACATCGGCCCGCGCCGCACACGTCTGCTGAAACGTCGCCAGCCTTGGGCAACGGCCAGTGTCCACAGATGCGGGGTTTCGCTCAGCGCGACATTCACGGCAGGGTACTCCTTAGAGCGTATCGGTACGGACAAATCCGGTGGCGATATACTTCGTTATTCATGCGCTATGATCTATCATTCCACGGCAATAGTGAACTCTTTGTTAACCAAGAGCTGCGGAATGATGTGGATCGGCATGTTTTTTAAGAAACAGATAAGTTATTGGCTGGTTTTCAGGCCGGACGACGGAAGCGCGCAGCAAAGAAACCGTCAAGACCGGCCATTTTCGGCTCATCATGAGGCAAATCAGCAGGCGTTGAACGCAGGAAGCCCTGATCTGTAATCAGCTGTTCCATTCCCTTCAGTTCTTGCACCTTGAATGGTTCGGATTTCAGCACGCCTTCTGCAAGAATAGCCTGCGCCATATCTTCACCTTCCTCGCGGTTAAGCGAGCAATTGGAGAAGACAATAATGCCGTCCGGTTTGACCAGAGAAATGGCATGACGAAGAAGTTTGGCCTGTACCTGTGCCAGCCGGACAATATCATCCGGTGTTTTTGTCCAGAGTACATCCGGATGGCGGCGCACTGTGCCGGTGGATGAGCAAGGCGCATCCAGCAGAATGGCGTCAAACAACTCGTCTGTCTGATAGTCGAGAATATTGGTCGCGATCAGCTCTGCGTCCAGTTGCAGACGGTCGAGATTGCTTTTCAGACGCTTGAGGCGGTTCTTATTGATATCGAATGCGGTGACTTTAGCTCCGGCCATAATCAGCTGGGCAGTTTTGCCGCCGGGTGCGGCGCAAAGATCGGCAACGCGTTTGCCTTTGATGTCACCGAGCAAAGTTGCAGGCAGGCTTGCTGCTGCATCCTGCACCCACCATTCGCCTTCCGCAAAACCTTCCAGTGCGGTGAGGGCACCTTCAAAAGAACCAAGACGTACAGAACCGTTTGGCAGCAGCGTGCCGCCGAGTTTTTCAGCCCATTCTGCCGGATTGCTTTTAACCGTCAGATCAATGGAAGGCTCATAGGCCTGCATCGCCAGAATGGCTTCGGCCTGTTTCTTGCCATAGGTTTTAGTCAGGCTTTCAATATACCATTCAGGGCCGTTCGGAATTTTCAGCTCGATAGCGCGTTCTTTATTGCGGGTGAGGCGGCGCAGCACGGCATTGACGAGGCTGGCATATTTGCGGTTGCGCGGATCGATATTGGCGGAGGTTACAGCCAGATCAACGGCTGCATGATCCGGCACGTCGAGATAGAGAATCTGTGCCGCACCGACATGGAGCAATTGCTGCAAGGCAGTCGCATTGGCAGGCAGCGGACGGTCGAGCAGCTTGCACAAGGCTGTTTCAATGGTGTTGCGATTGCGCAAGGCGGTGCCGAGAATAGCGCGCACAAGCGAACGGTCGCGGTCATCCAGTTCCATATATTGCGGGTGACCGTGATGCGCATCCGTGAGACCGTCCAGCGATGTGTTTTTGGCAACCACGGCATTGAGCAGTTTGGCGGCACACTGGCGCACATTCAGACCCGGATGCTCTGCTTCAAGCTTTGCGCGATATTCGGCCTCGGACTGACCAAGATTATGATCCTGATTTTGACTCTGCTTATCAAACGGCTTTTTATCTGAGCGAAAGCCGGTGCGTTTTGCGGCAGGGTTTTTATCGTTCAAGACCACGGTCCTTTATAGGGTTTTTCCGGCTCATCATCCGGTGAAGAATCGCTGCCCGCTGCCTGCCCCCACGGATTATTCCGTGACGGTGTGCTGCGCGGGCGGTTCTGTGATTGGCTATTTGTCGGGCTATATGCACCAGACTGACGGTTCTGAAAACCATTATCTGTATTATCATAGACAGAATTAATGCCCATTTCCTGCGCAATGCCCTCCAGAGCGGCAATACGGTTTGCCGTATCAGGGTGGGTGGAGAACAGATTATCCGCGCCGCGGCCGCTCAAAGGATTGATAATAAACATATGCGCGGTTGCCGGATTATGCTCGGCCTCTTCATTGACAGTTTCATGGGCGCCGCGCGCAATCTTGTTGAGAGCCGAGGCCAGCCAGAGCGGGTTGCCGCAGATTTCCGCGCCGCGCCGGTCAGCAGCATATTCACGGGTACGGCTGACGGCCATCTGCACAATCATGGCCGCAAACGGTGCAACAATCATCGCGATGATTGTGCCGATCATGCTCAGAGCATTGTTGTTTTCACGATTGCCGCCAAAGAACATAGCGAAATTGCCGAGCATGGAAATCGCACCGGCAAGCGTCGCGGTGATCGTCATGGTCAGCGTGTCGCGGTTTTGCACATGCGCCAGCTCATGCGCCATCACCGCAGCAACTTCCTGCTTGTTCAGGCGCTGCAACAGGCCGGTTGTGGCAGCAACAGCTGCATTTTCCGGATTGCGGCCGGTGGCAAAAGCATTGGGCTGATCTTCGTTGATGACATAGATTCTAGGTGTTGGCAGACCGGCGCGATCCGACAATTCACGGACGATGCGGTAATATTCCGGTGCAGTATTTTCATCCGCCTCCTGCGCATTATACATACGCAGCACCATCTTGTCGGAATTCCAGTAGCTGAAGAAATTCATGGCAACAGCTATCACCAGAGCAATCATCATGCCGCCTGAGCCGCCGATCAGATAACCGATACTCATAAACATGGCTGTCATGAAGGCAATCAGCATGGCAGTACGCATCATGTTCATTCAGTATCTCCGTTCCGGTTCGTCAATAAGGTCTTTTTCATGTGATGATAAAATGGGGCTTGCAGACTATATCTTCAATAAGACAAGGGCTATGATAGCACTGCTAAAACTTAATTTGATATATGCTGCAGACGGACAGGACAAAACCCATGGATAATGAAACACCATCAGCGAATAATAATGTGGTTTCATTGGCAGATTATCAAAAATCGGATGCCCCTGCACCACGCAAAAAATTTGAAGACCTGCCACCTGCCGCCCGGCGTGCTTTGCTGGAGGCTGAAGAGCGGCGCGCCGCAGAACAGCAGGCGGAAGCGGCAAAAGAAATCGGTGGTCGTGGCGGCAAAGATCCGGCACGCTATGGTGATTGGGAAATCAAAGGTCGCACGATTGATTTTTAAAGGCGGATTTTTCCTTTTCTATGATTCACGTGAAATGGCGGGGAGGCGGGCATAATAGATGTCCCATTCATCCTCGCCGGTTTTGTGAAAGCCGTGTTTTTCATAAAATCGTGCAGCATCGCTTTTTTGTAAGACACTGAGCTTTATAATTTTCTTTGCCTGTTCAGCTTCGGTAATCAGTTGCGCTAAAACAAGGCTTCCTAAACCGCACCCTTGAAAAGCCGGTGCAATGTAAAAATGTTCCAGAAGCCAGTCACCTTCGTCAGGCCCCAGCGCAACACATCCGGCGAACTGGTTACCGATCAAGATTAAGCGTGTGTGCTGCGGGCGGAAGCTGTTTTGAAAACGTTCAAACGCTCGCTGCGGATCAAAACGGCCGATCCGTTCAAGGCTTTCCTGCATGGTGAGCAGACGCAGCTCCAATAATCTGCTGAAATCTTCTGAACGTGCGGGGCTGAAGTGAAAATGCATGATCCGGTCTCATTTGGCTGCAAAGCGGTATGATTATTGCCAGAGCATTGCTATCAGGAAAACAGGTATTTCAAATACGGGTTTGACAGATGAAAATTGCGGTTACCGGTGCAGGCGGGTTTATCGGGCGCAGGCTTGTCATGCATCTGCGTGAACAGGCGCATGAAGTACGGATTATTGCTCGTCATGAGCTGAGTGAGCCTGATTTTTCCGGTATAGAATGTGTCATCCATTGTGCAGGCATTGCGCATAGAAGCGGAAGCAATGCTGCCTCTCCCGCAGAAATGGACGCGGTTAATCACCGGCTGGTTTTGGCTTTGGCTGAACAGGCACGCATGGCGGGAGTGAAGCGCTTCATCTTTGTTTCGACAATTAATGTGGTTGCGGGGCATCCGTCACCGCTGACAACAGATTTGTCCTATCGCCCGCTGTCTGATTACGGGCATGCAAAAGCGCTGGCGGAGCAGGGGCTTTTGAAAATGCAGGGCATTGAGATTGGTATTGCACGGCCTGCGCTGGTTTATGGTGCCGGTGCCCCCGGTAATCTGCGCCTGCTATTGAAGCTCTGCGACAGTGCTGTGCCTCTGCCCTTTGGCTGTGCCAATAATCAGCGCAGTTTTGTTTCTTGTAATAATGTGGTGCGGGCACTGGAATTTATGGCTCTGGCTGATCAGGCGCAGATTGACCGCCGGATTTTCCATCTGGCTGATCCGGTGTTGCTGTCGACAAAAGAGCTTATTACAAAGTTGCGGCAGGCAATGGGTAAAGCCAACAGAATGGTGCCTGTGCCACGCCCGCTGATGAAAGCAGGCCTGACACTCTTGGGTAAAAAAGCCATTTATGAGCAGCTTTTTGAAGATCTGATTATTGATGGCAGTGATCTGGAGGTCGCTGGTTTTACCTATCATGACGGTCTACCGGATATGACCGCAATGGCCGATGCCTATATAAATAAAAAGGCCGGTTGAACCGGCCTTTTATTCTATCACTTACGGTTCTGACGCTTTTCGATCAGATCATCCACCACTGCCGGATCGGCCAGTGTTGATGTATCGCCGAGTGCACCAAAATCATCTTCCGCAATTTTACGTAAGATTCGGCGCATGATCTTGCCCGAACGGGTCTTTGGCAGACCCGGTGCAAACTGGATCATATCCGGTGTTGCAATCGGTCCGATTTCACTGCGCACATGCTTGGTCAGTTCTTTGCGCAGCGCATCTTCATCATGCTCTGCTTCGCCGGTCATCAGCGTGACATAGCAATAGATGCCCTGACCCTTGATCGGATGCGGATAGCCGACAACGGCAGCTTCCGATACCGAGTGATGCGAAACCAGTGCCGATTCAATTTCCGCAGTGCCGAGACGGTGGCCGGAAATATTCAGCACGTCATCAACGCGACCGGTAATCCAGTAATAGCCGTCTTCATCACGGCGGCAGCCGTCACCGGTGAAATATTTGCCCTTATAGGTGGTGAAATAGGCCTCAATGAAGCGGCGGTGATCACCATAGAGTGTACGCATCTGACCTGGCCATGAATCGGTGATGCAGAGATTGCCGTCGGCTGCGCCTTCGATCACGGCACCTTCCGCGTCCACCAGCTGTGGCTTGATGCCGAAGAACGGACGGGTTGCCGAGCCCGGTTTCAGATCGGTTGCACCCGGCAGCGGGGTAATCAGAATGCCGCCGGTTTCGGTCTGCCACCATGTATCAACAATCGGGCAGGTCTGATCGCCGACCACATTATAATACCATTCCCATGCTTCCGGATTGATCGGTTCACCGACCGAGCCGAGCAGACGCAGGGATTTGCGGGAATTGCGGGTCACGAATTCATCACCGGCACCCATCAGAGCGCGGATCGCCGTTGGTGCGGTATAGAAAATATTGACCTGATGCTTGTCGACCACTTCCCAGAAACGTCCCTGATCCGGGAAGTTCGGCACGCCTTCAAACATCAGCGTGGTGGCACCATTGGCGAGCGGGCCATAAACGATATAGGAGTGACCGGTGACCCAGCCCACATCCGCTGTACACCAGTAAATATCGCCTTCATGATAATCGAAGACATATTCATGGGTCATCGAGGCATAAACGAGGTAACCGCCGGTGGTGTGCAGCACGCCTTTTGGCTTGCCGGTCGAGCCGGATGTATAAAGGATGAAGAGCGGGTCTTCAGCCTTCATTGGTTCCGGTTCGCAGACCGCATCGACGCTTGCAACTTCCTGATGATACCAGAGATCACGGCCGCGACCCCAGTTGATCTTGCCGCCGGTACGGCGCACAACCAAGACCTTGTTTACAAAAACATATTGCTTAGCGGCGATATCAATCGCGGTATCGGTATTTTCTTTCAGCGGAATAGGTTTGCCGCCGCGGATACCTTCATCTGAGGTGATGACGAATGTGGATTCACAGTCAATAATACGACCGGCCAGCGCCTCCGGTGAAAAGCCTGCAAAGACGATGGAATGTACTGCGCCGATACGCGCACAAGCCAGCATCGCATAGGCGGCTTCCGGAATCATCGGCAGATAGATGGTAACGCGGTCGCCTTTGCGAACGCCGTGTTTTTTCATCACATTGGCAAGGCGGCAGACATTCTCATGCAGTTCGCGATAGGTGATTTTCTTGTCGATATAAGGGTTGTCGCCTTCCCAGATAATCGCGGTCTGATCTCCGCGCTTTTCGAGGTGACGGTCAATACAGTTGTAAGAGACATTGGTGACGCCGTCTTCATACCAGCGGATAGAGACGTTATCTTCGAAAGACGTATCTTTCACCTTGGTATAAGGTGTGAACCAGTCAATACGTTTGCCGTGTTTGCCCCAGAATGCGTCAGGGTCGCTGATGCTTTCATTGTACCATGAAAGATAGGTGTCATTGTCGATCAGCGCGCGCGCTTTCGCCTCCGGCAAAATCGGATATTTCTTCTCGGACATAGTTCCTCCTCGCGCCGGCGGCCCTCCTTGCCGGCACATTGCATAAAAAACCGCACCATTGTTAATGCGTGCGGTTCGCATCGTAAATCAGGCAAAAAGTCTGATCTGCTCCCGTATTGGTGTCGGGGTGCCCCATAGCGTTCCCTCTTAGGGTTCAATGACGGCGTAATCCCTCCGGCACAATTGTCGGAATTGCGCCGGAGTTTATAATTGTTACAGGGTGAAGCAAGACAATTATTTGCGACAAGTTGTTGTACTGTAAGATTACAGTGAAAAACTGCACAGCCTTGAAAGAAGATTTAATCAGGCTTTTGTTAAAGGCGGACGGCTGCCGAAAATTGCTGAGCCGACACGCACATAAGTCGCGCCGAAAGCAATGGCGGTCTCGAAGTCACCGGACATACCCATTGATAATTCAGAGACGCCTGCTTCAGCCGCCAGCTTGCGTAGCAGGGCAAAATGCGGGCCCGGATTTTCATCAACCGGCGGAATGCACATCAGACCGGCAATCTCCAGCCCGTGGACATCACGGCAACGGGCAACAAAGGCAACAGCTTCACGCGGATCAATACCCGCTTTTTGCTCTTCGCTGCCGGTATTAACCTGAACGAATAATTTGACGGCGCGGTTCTGCTTCCTGATTTCTCCGGCAAGACTTGCGGCAATCTTTTCGCGGTCAACAGTCTGGATCACGTCGAACAAGGCTACAGCGTCTGCCGCTTTGTTGGATTGCAGCGGGCCTATCAGATGCAGCTCGACGCCTGAGAATTTCTCACGCAGTTGCGGCCATTTGGCTTCTGCTTCCTGAACACGGTTTTCACCGAAAATACGCTGTCCCGCTTCCAGTGCAGGTGTGATTTCTGCGGCATCAAAGGTCTTGGAAACCGCAACCAACTGCACCGAACCTGCTGTCCGCTGCGCTTCATGTTCACTTTGCGCAATGGCCGTGCAAACTGCTTTGAGATTGTCAGCAAGGGGGCTGGCGGGTGCATTCATGGTATAAATCTCCTTTTTCTGCCGCTTCACTATGGGAGAAGGTTGACGCTTTGGCCAATCCATGATGAAGGTCGCACTACATATTCCATTCTCTTTGCATGAGTAAATACAGCCATGGTAACTGAACGGGCAACCGAACGATATAATCCGCGCGTAAGCGAAGCCCATTGGCAGAAGATCTGGGAAGAAAACAAGATCTTCGAAACGTCCAATGATGATCCACGCGAAAAATATTACGTGCTGGAAATGTTTCCTTATCCGTCCGGCCGCATTCACATCGGCCATGTGCGCAATTACGCAATGGGCGACGTGATTGCCCGCTATAAGCGCGCGCGCGGTTTTAATGTTCTTCATCCGATGGGATGGGACGCCTTCGGTATGCCAGCAGAAAATGCGGCGATGCAGAACAAGGTTCATCCGAAAGAATGGACCTATCAGAATATCGCCACCATGAAACGTCAGCTCAAAACCATGGGTCTGTCGCTGGACTGGTCTCGTGAATTTGCGACCTGTGATGTGGATTATTACCACCGTCAGCAGATGCTGTTCCTTGATATGTTTGAAAAAGGTCTGGTGACCCGCAAAACTTCCAAGGTCAACTGGGATCCGGTCGATAATACGGTTCTGGCCAATGAGCAGGTTGTTGACGGCCGTGGCTGGCGCTCCGGTGCGCTGGTTGAACAGCGCGAACTGACCCAGTGGTTCTTCAAGATCACCGATTTCAGCGAAGAGCTGCTCGCCGGTCTGGATACGCTTGACCAGTGGCCGGACAAAGTACGTCTGATGCAGAAGAACTGGATCGGTAAATCGGAAGGCCTGCAGCTGCGTTTTGCGCTTGCTGAACGCGAAGGCGATATTGAGGTTTATACAACCCGTCCGGATACGCTGTTCGGTGCGTCTTTTGTGGCGATTGCTGCCGATCATCCGCTGGCAAAACAGCTCGCTGAAACCAACGAAGGTCTGGCTGCTTTTGCTGCTGAATGCCGTCAGCATGGCACATCTGTTGCCACGCTCGAAACCATTGAGAAAAAAGGTTTCGATACTGGTTTGCGCGTTCAGCATCCGTTTGATCCTTCATGGACATTGCCGGTCTATGTCGCCAATTTCGTGCTGATGGAATATGGTACAGGCGCGGTCTTCGGTTGCCCTGCACACGATCAGCGCGATCTGGATTTCGCCAATAAATATAAGCTGACTGTTACACCGGTTGTTCTGCCTGCCGGTGCAGATGCTGCAAGCTTCACAATCACCGATACGGCCTATAGCGACGAAGGCACGCTGATCAATTCGCGTTTCCTCGACGGCATGACACCGGAAGCTGCGTTTAATGAAGTGGCAGATCGTCTGGAAAAGACGGATCTCTATGGCAAGCCGCAGGCATTCCGCAAAACACAATATCGTCTGCGTGACTGGGGTATTTCCCGTCAGCGTTACTGGGGCTGCCCGATTCCGATGATTCATTGCGAATCCTGCGGAACCGTGCCTGTGCCGCGCAATGATCTGCCGGTGCAGCTGCCGGATGATGTTACTTTTGACCGTCCGGGCAATCCGCTCGACCGTCATGATGGCTGGCGCCATATTAACTGCCCGAAATGCGGCAGCAAAGCCCGCCGTGAAACCGATACGATGGATACATTTGTTGATTCATCCTGGTATTTTGCGCGCTTCACTGCGCCTTGGGAAAATGAACCGACTGACCGCAAGGCTGCTGATGAATGGTTGCCGGTCGATCAGTATATCGGTGGTGTGGAACATGCGATCCTGCATCTGCTCTATTCGCGCTTCTTCACCCGCGCCATGAAAGTGGCCGGTCATCTGGAAGTGGAAGAGCCGTTCAAGGGTCTGTTCACGCAAGGTATGGTGGTTCACGAGACCTATAAGCATAATGGTCAGTGGGTATCACCGCTGGAAATCCGTATTGAAGACAAAAACGGTGTTCGTTCGGCAACCATGCTGGATTCCGGTGAAACGGTAGAAATCGGCTCGATTGAAAAAATGTCGAAGTCGAAGAAAAACGTTGTCGATCCGGATGATATTATTTCATCTTATGGTGCGGATACCGCGCGCTGGTTCACTTTGTCGGATAGTCCGCCGGAGCGTGATATTGTGTGGACAGAAGCCGGCGCGGAAGGTGCGCATCGTTTTGTGCAGCGCGTCTGGCGTCTGATTTCTGAAGCCGGTGAAAACCTGCAAGGTGTTGCTCCAAAAGCTGCCTATGAAGGCGATGCCGCACAGATTTCCAAGGCTGCCCATAAGACAGTAAAAGCCGTCGGCGACGATATTGAGAAAATCGTCTTCAACCGTGCGATTGCCCGTCTTTATGAGCTGCTGAATGTGCTGAGCACACCTTTGCAGGCTGTTGCTGCCGGTAAAGCCGATGATGTGACCAAAGCTGCCACCCGTGAAGCGACAGATATGTTCATCAGCATGATTGCACCGATGATGCCGCATCTGGCTGAACAATGTAATGCGGTACTGGGCGCGACAGATCTGGTTGCTACCCGTGGCTGGCCGGTGATTGATGAAGCATTGCTCGTTGAAAATGACATTACACTGCCGGTACAGATTAACGGTAAGAAGCGTGGTGACATTACAATTGCGCGTGATGCGGATCAGGCAACAGTGCAAGCAGCGGTTTTGGCTCTTGACTTTGTTCAGGCTGCGTTGAACGGTAGTCAGCCTAAAAAGCTCGTTGTTGTACCGCAGAGGATTGTGAATGTCGTTGTCTGATCATCACACTAAAGACAAATCTCCGATCCGCAAAAAGCGGCTGGCAGTGCTGACAGGTCTCGTCCTGTCAGCGTTTGTTGCCGGTTGTACGGTGCAGCCGCTTTATTCATCAAGTGGCAGTGCCGGTGTCGGTGGTGTGCCTTCCAGTGTTAAAACCAAGCTGGCAACCATCAAAGTGGATGATGTGGATTCCATTCCGGCGCAGGCGGTGCGTAACCGCCTGATCTTCGGGCTGTCCGGCGGGGCAGGGGAACCGTCACAGCCGGCCTATCATCTGGCGCTTGGTTTCTCGACAAGCACAGAATCTGCTGTTGAAGTGGATGTGGGTGATTCAACGGAAGGCCGTGCATCTGCCGGTACAGTTCGTATGAGCTCAAATTATGTGCTGCGTGACAGGGATGGCAAGGTTGTAGCCACCGGCCGCCGTCAGGTCAGTTCATCTTATGACCGTCCGCGTCAGGAATTTGCGAATCTGCGTGCCCATCGTGATGCCCAGCAGCGTGCAGCCGAAGAGCTGGCGCAGTATCTTGTATTATCATTAGCTCAAGATATGCAGAAACTCCCATAGTACCTGCTCCAAAACCGCCAGACTGGGCTGCAAATGGCAATTTCCTGCGCTCCGGTACTCATGTACCTCAAAGTACATTCCGTTCCGGTGCTCAAAAATCACCATTTTCGCCACAGCCTGACAATTTTTGACCGAGGTTCTATATCCGCGTTTCGTGAATATTAAAAAAGCCCGCTTTTCAGCGGGCTTTTTTATTCATTCGTTTATTGCCGGATTAAGCAATCGACTGACCGGTTTTTGCCCAGTCTGCCAAAAATGCTTCCAGACCCTTGTCTGTCAGCGGGTGCTTGACGAGGGCTTTCAGTGTGGCAGGCGGTGCAGTGATGACGTCAGCGCCGATCAGTGCAGCTTCCTTAACGTGATTGACGGTACGCACGGAAGCAGCAAGAATCTGGGTTTCAAAACCGTAATTGTCATAGATCGTGCGGATTTCACCGATCAGATCCATGCCATTCAGACCGATATCATCGAGACGGCCGATGAAAGGCGAGATATAAGTCGCACCGGCTTTGGCTGCAAGCAGCGCCTGATTGGCCGAGAAGCACAGGGTCAGGTTGGTTTCATGGCCATCAGAGGTCAGAGCCTTACAGGCTTTCAGACCATCCAGCGTTACCGGCAGTTTGATGCAGATATTGTCAGCGATTTTCGCCAGAACAGCTGCTTCTTTCATCATGCCTGCATAGTCAGTTGCGGTGACTTCTGCGGAAACAGGACCTTTAACAATCGAGCAGATTTCCTTGGTCACATCAATGATGTTGCCACCGGATTTCAGGATCAGCGATGGATTGGTGGTAACGCCGTCAACCAGTCCCAGATCGTTGAGTTCACGGATGTCTTTGACATCGGCGGTATCCACAAAGAATTTCATTTCAGCTTATCCTCCGTTATGGGCTTGCTGTACAGACGGTATTATATCCGACAAAGATAGGATTGTTTAACGCATATTTCCATAAACCGAAACTGCCTTTGGTGAATAACAGCGCATCTCATCAAGAATTGAATATAAGCAGTGTTTGCGGTTAAGTGCAGTTGTGAAAAATAGCGGTGAAAACAGCATGCCGGAACTGATCGGGATAATTTTTTGAACGGGAAAACAGAGATTAAGACGCGTCGTGTTGTTCCGGTTCTTGTGCCGATGCCAGCGGAACGTCCCTATAGTTATCTGGTTCCTGAGGAAATGGATGTTCAGGCCGGTTCAATTGTGCGCGTGCCGCTGGGCCCGCGTGAAGTAGCTGGTATTGTCACCGATGATGCGAGCGATCAGGTCGATCCTAAAAAGCTGAAATCCATTCTGCATGTTTTCGACTGCCCGCCGGTGAGCCGCGATATGCTGCGCTTTATCCGCTGGACGGCAGATTATACATTGTCACCGCCCGGTATGGTGGCAAAAATGGTGCTGCGTGCACCGGCCGCTTTCGATCCTGAACCGTTCATTCCGGGCTTGCGCTATATTGGCGGCAAAGCCGAGCGGCTGACAGCAGCGCGTGAAAAAGTGCTGGAGGTTGCCAATAATGGTCTGAGCTGGACGAAGTCCGGCCTTGCCCATGCAGCCGGTGTTTCCGGCAGCGTGGTTGAAGGGCTGAAAGCGCAGGGGCTGTTCGAAGAGGTGATGATCCCACCGCCGCCGGTGGTCGGTGAACCAGATCCGTTTTACGGGCAGGCGGAGCTGTCCGAGGATCAGCAGGCTGCAGCACAATGTCTTGTCGAAGCGGTGGAAGAGCAAGTCTATTCGGTCTCGCTGCTTCATGGTGTGACCGGTTCCGGTAAGACAGAAGTTTATTTTGAAGCTGTGGCGCGTGCTGTCGAGTTGGGCAAACAGGTTCTGATCCTGCTGCCGGAAATTGCACTGACTCAGCAATTTCTTGATCGTTTTGAAAGCCGTTTTGGCACGCGTCCTGCAGAATGGCATTCTGATCTGGCACCACGCCAGCGGGAGCGCGTCTGGCGGCAGATTGCGGAAGGTACGGTCAAAGTCGTGGCCGGAGCGCGCTCGGCTTTGTTTTTGCCTTTTGCCAATCCCGGTCTGATTATTGTCGATGAAGAACATGACCCCGCCTATAAGCAGGAAGACCGTGTGTTTTATAATGCCCGCGATATGGCAGTGGTGCGTGGTTCTATCGGAAAATTCCCTGTTATTCTGGCCTCGGCAACACCGTCGATTGAAAGTCTGGTCAATGCCAATCAGGGGCGCTATCGTTATGTGCCGTTGCAGGGACGCTATGCCGATGCGGCTTTGCCGGATCTAAAACCGGTTGATATGCGCCGTTCGCCACCAGTGGCAGGACGGTTTTTGTCACCGGCTTTGACGGAAGCTGTCAGGCAGGTTTTGCAGCGTAAAGAACAGGCTTTGCTGTTTCTCAACCGGCGCGGTTATGCGCCGCTGACTTTGTGTCGCGTCTGCGGGCACCGTTTTCAATGTCCGGATTGTTCAAGCTGGCTGGTAGAACATCGCTTTCGTGGTCAGTTGATGTGCCATCAATGCGGCTATCACGAGAAAAGTCCTGAAGCCTGTCCGTCCTGTGGGGCGCTGGATCATCTGGTGGCTTGCGGTCCCGGTGTGGAGCGTATTGCCGAGGAAACTGCTGCAACCTTTCCGGATGCGCGGATTATCGTGCTTTCATCCGATATGCTTGGCGGGGTGACACGGCTGCGTATGGAGATGGAGGCGATTGCCAAAGGGGAGGCGGATATTGTGATCGGCACCCAGCTGGTCGCCAAAGGCCACAACTTTCCTTTGATTACGCTAGTCGGTGTGATTGATGCCGATCTCGGTCTGGCCAATGGTGATCCGCGTGCTGCAGAGCGCACATTTCAGCTGCTCAATCAGGTGACAGGTCGTGCAGGGCGTACAGGGCGTAAAAGTGTTGGTCTCATTCAGACCTATCAGCCCGATCATCCGGTATTGAAAGCGATTATTGCCGGTGATGAGCAGGCTTTTTATGAACGGGAAATTGAAGAGCGTCAGCGCGGTATGTTGCCGCCTTTCGGGCGGCTGGCGGCGCTGATTATTTCGGCTGACAGCAGAGCAGAAGCGGAGAGCCATGCCCGTGCATTGCGACGTGCTGCGCCGAGAGATAGCGAGATTGAAGTGCTGGGGCCTGCTGAAGCGCCTTTGGCAGTGATTCGCGGGCGACATCGCTTCCGGTTGCTGGTGCAGGGATCGAAACGTTCTGATCTGCAGTCCTATTTGCGGGCATTGCTGCAGGCAGCGCCAAAAGCGCGCGGCTCCTTACGGGTGCAGGTGGATATTGATCCGCAAAGCTTCCTGTAACTTGCAGAGTTTTAGAAGCCTTGCTTGGCAGCGGTATCAATGCGAACCGATAATTTTGCTTTGCTTGGCTCGAAGTCAGGAATATAGCTCACTTATCGTGTTATGTTTGGTGCTGCTCACAGAGAAGCAACGACGGTTTTAAGAGGTGTAACGTGGCGTTTTATCTACCTTCAAGTCAGGGTGAATGGCTGGCATGGACTGTGGGCGTTATCACGTTGCTCTTTGGTTTGATCCTGATGTTTGCACCGGGAATGTCGCTGAAAATTCTGCGCCTCAACGCTCCTGATCTGCGTGCCAATGCTCTTTCATCGGTACGGGCGACCATTGCGGGGCCTTATATCGGCCTTGGCGTGGCCTGTCTGTTATTCGCGCAACCGTTCTTATGGATGGCGCTGGGTTGCGTCTGGGGCTTTGTGCTTTTCGGCCGTCTGATTTCGATGATGTCGGATAAGGCTAACAGTTTTTATAACTGGATTGCCGTTGTAGTTGAGTTGATGCTGGCCGCAGGCCCGTTGCTCTTTGCTTTCGGCTTTGTTGCCTGACTTTTGAAACAGGCCGCGCTTCAGCAGAATCTGTCAGACAGAGGCTGAAGCGGGAATCAGTTGCGGCTGAATTATGCTCCAAAGAAAAATCGTATGATGTGAGCATAATTTTGCCGGAATTCTACAAATGGTTAGCGAAATGCCTGTTTGGATAATCCGGCATTTTCTTCGCGGTAAAAACATCCTGAATATTCATTTAAGCTATTGTTATATTTGAATAATTATAAGCGGCGATGATTTTTACAGCCTGCAGTGCTTATGAACTTTAGCTCATGAAACTTGTCCGCAGCATCAAAATAGCACTGTAAAGCGCATGAAACGGCGGGATTCGCGTGTTGCGAGTCCTGATTGTCTATGCTAGACGGCTTTCGAATTTCAATGCAGTCAGGCGGGTCGTCCGCAGGGCACAGATGGCGGTGCAAATCGGCACTTCATCGGGGGGTATTGAAAAACATCAATAAAATCGCTGTTTTTGTGCATGGATAAACTATGCGTTAAAAGCGGGATTTCAACCAAGAGAGATGGTTATTCGTGACAGGATCGTCTTCGCTCATTTCCGGTGTTGCTCAGCGCTATGCTGGATCCCTGTTTGATCTGGCGCTTGAGTCTAAATCCGTTGCTCAGGTGGAGAAAGATCTTGGCCGCATCGAGGCTATGATCGGTGAAAGCGAAGAACTTCGCCGCCTGATCCACAGCCCGGTCTTCTCTGCTGAAGATCAGCTCCATGCAATCGCTGCAGTTGCAGACAAAGCCGGTATCACCGGTCTGGTCGGCAATTTCCTGCGTGTTGTTGCTGGTAATCGCCGGCTTTTCGTATTGCCGGACATGATCAAAGCTTTTTATCTGATCGCCGCTGAAAGCCGCGGTGAAGTTGCAGCTGATGTGACTTCTGCCCGTGAATTGACGCAGGCGCAGCAAAATGAATTGAAGGCGACGCTGAAGAGTGTGGCCGGCAAGGACGTGACAATCAATGTCACTGTCGATCCGTCGATTCTTGGCGGTCTCATTGTGAAGCTGGGATCGCGTCAGATTGACACTTCCCTTCGCACTAAACTTTCTTCTCTTAAGCTTGCACTGAAAGAGGTCGGCTGATGGACATCCGCGCTGCGGAAATTTCCGCAATTCTGAAAGAGCAAATCAAGAATTTTGGCCAGGAGGCAGAAGTCTCCGAAGTTGGTCAGGTTCTTTCCGTTGGTGACGGTATCGCCCGTGTATACGGTCTGGACAATGTTCAGGCCGGTGAAATGGTCGAATTTCCGGGTGGCATCCGCGGTATGGCGCTCAACCTTGAAAGCGACAACGTTGGTGTTGTTATTTTCGGTTCTGACCGTGACATTAAAGAAGGCGATACCGTTAAACGTACCGGCGCCATCGTTGACGTTCCAGTCGGTCCTGGCCTGCTCGGCCGCGTTGTTGATGCTCTTGGTAACCCGATCGACGGCAAAGGCCCGATCGTTGCAACCGAGCGTCGCCGCGTAGACGTTAAAGCTCCTGGTATCATTCCGCGTAAATCGGTTCACGAACCGATGTCGACCGGTCTGAAAGCCATTGACGCTCTTATCCCTGTTGGTCGTGGTCAGCGCGAGCTGGTTATCGGTGACCGTCAGACCGGTAAGACCGCAATCATTCTCGACACCTTCCTGAATCAGAAGCCGATCCATGATAACGGCCCTGACAAAGACAAGCTGTTCTGCATCTATGTTGCGATCGGCCAGAAGCGCTCGACCGTTGCCCAGTTCGTTAAAGTGCTCGAAGAGCGCGGCGCACTGGAATATTCGGTTGTTATCGCTGCGACTGCTTCCGATGCTGCGCCTCTGCAGTATCTGGCGCCGTTCACAGGCTGTGCAATCGGTGAATATTTCCGCGATAACAGCCAGCACGCTCTGATCGGTTATGATGACCTTTCCAAGCAGGCTGTTGCTTATCGTCAGATGTCCCTGCTGCTGCGTCGTCCTCCGGGCCGTGAAGCTTACCCAGGTGACGTATTCTATCTTCACTCCCGTCTTCTCGAGCGTTCAGCTAAGCTGAATGACGAACTCGGTGCAGGTTCTCTGACCGCTCTGCCGGTTATTGAAACTCAGGGCGGTGACGTTTCCGCGTTTATTCCGACCAACGTGATTTCGATCACAGACGGTCAGATCTTCCTTGAAACCAACCTGTTCCACCAGGGTATCCGCCCTGCTGTTAACGTTGGTCTGTCGGTTTCCCGCGTGGGTTCTGCCGCTCAGATTAAAGCGATGAAACAGGTTGCCGGTTCGATTAAGGGTGAGCTCGCTCAGTATCGTGAAATGGCTGCGTTTGCGCAGTTCGGTTCCGATCTGGATGCTGCAACCCAGCGTCTTCTGAACCGCGGTGCGCGTCTGACTGAACTGCTCAAGCAGCCACAGTTCTCGCCGCTGAAAACCGAAGAACAGGTTGCTGTGATTTTCGCCGGTGTTAACGGTTATCTCGATAAGCTGGCTGTTAATCAGGTTGGCAAATTTGAAGCCGGTCTTCTGGCATCGCTGCGCAACGAGCACAAAGATGTGCTGGATGCGATCCGCGATCAGAAGGCAATCAGCGACGAAATCAAGGGCAAACTCAAGGCAGCTATCGACGCTTTCGCCAAGAACTTTGCTTGATTAACTCTGACGGGATGAACGGATGCCTTCACTAAAGGATCTGAGAAACCGTATCGCCTCGGTTAAGGCGACGCAGAAAATTACCAAGGCGATGCAAATGGTCGCTGCGGCTAAGCTGCGTCGTGCCCAGGAAGCAGCCGAAGCGGCACGGCCGTATTCTCAGCGGATGAGTGCAGTTCTGGCCAATATTGCCCAGAATGTAAGCGGTGATGATGCACCGAAACTGATGGCGGGTACCGGTAAAGACGATGTGCATCTGCTCATCGTCGCTACTGCGGAACGTGGTCTGTGCGGTGGTTTCAACTCGCAGATCGCACGTCTCGCCCGTGAACATGCCCGCCAGTTGCTGGCAAAGGGTAAGACAGTAAAAATCATTACTGTCGGCAAAAAAGGTGCGGACATTCTGCGTCGTGACTTTAGCGGTCAGATCATCGATCACGTTGATCTGCGCGAAGTTAAGCAGCTTGGTTTCGCCAATGCCGACCAGATCGGTCGCAAACTGATCGCGCTTTTCAACAAGGGCGAGTTTGATGTTGCGACACTGTTCTACTCGCAGTTCAAGTCGGTGATTAATCAGGTTCCGACTGCTCAGCAGCTTATTCCGGCATCTGCCAATGGCGGAGCTGGTGATGCTGGGGAAGCGGTTTCTACTGGTGGTGCGATCTATGAATATGAGCCGGATGCGGCTGCTATTCTTGACGATCTTCTGCCGCGCAACATCTCTGTCCAGATTTTCAGCGCTCTGCTTGAAAATGTGGCCGGTGAAATGGGCGCAAAAATGAGCGCGATGGATAACGCAACGCGTAATGCGGGCGATATGATCAACAAGCTGTCGATCACATATAACCGTCAGCGTCAGGCTCAGATCACCACAGAACTGATTGAAATTATTGCGGGCGCGGAAGCGCTCTAATCGGAAGGTAAGGATCGATGGCTAAAGCAGCGACACCGAAAACTACCAAGACCACGGCAAAGGCTAAGTCCGGCGAGGCTGCATCTGGTGCAGTCGGCCGTATCAAGCAGGTCATCGGCGCTGTCGTCGACGTCCAGTTTGATGATCATCTGCCTCTGATCCTGAACGCGCTGGAAACCGACAACCTCGGTAACCGTCTCGTTCTGGAAGTTGCTCAGCATCTTGGCGAAAATACAGTACGTACCATTGCTATGGACTCGACCGAAGGTCTGGTTCGCGGTCAGGAAGTACGTGATACCGGCGATGCGATCCGCGTTCCGGTAGGGCCTGAAACACTCGGCCGTATCATGAACGTGATCGGTGAACCAGTTGATGAAGCTGGTCCGATCGTGACTGCTGCGACCCGCGGTATTCACCAGCCGGCTCCTGAATATATCGAACAGTCACCTGAATCCGAGATTCTGGTAACCGGTATTAAGGTTGTGGATCTTCTCGCCCCTTACGCTAAAGGTGGTAAGATTGGTCTGTTCGGCGGTGCGGGCGTTGGTAAAACCGTTCTCATCATGGAACTCATCAACAACGTGGCTAAAGCCCACGGTGGTTACTCGGTATTCGCCGGTGTTGGTGAGCGTACCCGCGAAGGTAACGATCTTTATCACGAAATGATCGAATCCGGCGTTAACAAGCTGGGTGGCGGCGAAGGCTCGAAAGCAGCTCTCGTTTACGGTCAGATGAACGAGCCGCCAGGTGCGCGTGCCCGTGTTGCTCTCTCCGGTCTGACGATCGCTGAAAGCTTCCGTGATGACGGTCAGGACGTGTTGTTCTTCGTGGATAACATTTTCCGCTTCACACAGGCTGGTTCGGAAGTGTCCGCGCTTCTCGGCCGTATTCCTTCCGCTGTGGGCTATCAGCCTACACTGGCAACGGATATGGGCGCGATGCAGGAACGCATCACCACCACAACCAAAGGCTCGATCACTTCGGTGCAGGCAATTTACGTTCCTGCCGATGACTTGACTGACCCTGCGCCTGCGACTTCCTTTGCGCACTTGGATGCGACAACGGTTCTTAACCGTTCGATCGCTGAAAAGGGTATTTATCCTGCTGTTGATCCGCTTGACTCAACATCCCGTATGCTTGACCCGATGATCGTTGGTGAAGAGCATTACGAGACTGCCCGTCAGGTTCAGTCAATTCTGCAGCGCTACAAGTCGCTTCAGGACATCATCGCCATCCTTGGTATGGACGAATTGTCTGAAGAAGATAAGCTGACAGTGACCCGTGCCCGTAAGATCGAGCGCTTCCTGTCCCAGCCGTTCTTCGTGGCTGAAATCTTCACCGGTTCGCCAGGTAAGCTGGTTGATCTTCAGGATACAATCAAAGGCTTTAAAGGCCTTTGCGCAGGCGATTACGATCACCTGCCTGAAGCAGCTTTCTACATGGTCGGTTCGATTGAAGAAGCGATTGAAAAAGCACAGAAGCTGGCACAGGCCGCTTAATGTGATTGGTCAGGCAGGCTTTGGTCTGCCTGACCGTTCTTACAACAGGTGTGTCTCTTCAGACCCTCTTGTAAAACAGAGTTAAAACTGACAGCGTTGTTTCGATACGCTGACCTATAGAATTCAACGCCGGAACACTGTTTCAGAGCAGCTTGTTCAGGAAATTTGAGTGAGAATCATGGCTGGAACCTTCAAATTCGAACTGGTATCACCGGAACGCCTGTTGCTCTCTGCAGAAGTGAGCGAAGTGGTCATTCCCGGTAGCGAAGGCTATCTGACAGTTCTGGCCGGTCATGCTCCTTTGATGACCACCATTATTCCCGGTAAAGTAACAGTCAAAACTGCTGACGGTAAGAGCGATGCTTATATCGTTTTCGGCGGCTTCACTGACATTACACCGGAAGGCTGCTCATTGCTGGCAGAATCCGCACTTCATATTGATGAAGTTAAGCGTGAAGATATTGCTGCCCGCATCGAGCATGCACGTCAACTGATTGATGATGCTGCTTCACCGGAGCATCGCACTGCTGCAGAATTGTTCCTGCATCAACTGACAACTCTTGAAGGCGCTATTCTGCCTGCATAATGCAGCGCGTTTGCAGCCTTTTGATTATAAAAAAACCGCGATAAATTTATCGCGGTTTTTTTGTATCTAAATAGATTTACAAAATCAGTTCTGTTCAATCGATACGCCTTGCTCACCGATTTTCAATTCGACACCTTTGGGTTTGGATTCCTGCTGATAGGTGTAAATCGAAAAGCCGATAATAATTACAATGAGCGCTCCGAGCAGAATATATAATCCGTTTTTATTCATAAGACCTCAGATATGCAGTGTTGTTCAGCGATCCCCATATTACAGGGATCACTTCTGTCTTGCTGAAATTATTCTCTTAACGGCGGGCTAACAGAGCCAGTAGCAGACCGATACCGGCGACAAGCGCTGCGGTTGCCAAAGGATTTTCTTTGGCTGTTTCGGTCACGACCTGTGCCTGATGTCTGACTTCTCTTGCTGCAACGCGGCCGCGTTTACGGAGAGTCTCATAGGTTTCGGATGCATTCTCGCGTGCATCATCGTAAAATGCAGAACCCTGCTCGGAGAGTTTCTTGGTCACCGAAGCCAGTTCGCTTTTCAGTTCCGCAATCTGGTCTTCAAATGTCTTTTCTGCATCATTACGCAATTTGGAAGCCATAGTGATCTCCTTGTGTGATGGCCATAAACCGGAGACGGGTATCTTCCGGTTCAGAAAACTATTCAAAGAGATAACGATGCAGCGCGAAATAAGTTCCTGAGTTTAATAAATTGCCTGTCTTCCCAGCCGAATAGGAGGAACTTAGTCCTGCTGCAAGCGGGTGGAGCAGGGGTCAATCACTACACCATCCTCAAAGCTGTTGGTCAGCATCCCGCTTACTTCCACATGATCTCCGGCTTTCAATGCACTATTGTCATATTCAAGACAGATGACTTGCAGTCTCTGGTTCGGGCAAAGCTCTGTTACGGCAATCGGATTGGCCTCATGTACAGCTTTGACTTTTGCCTGCAGAGTAATTTCCGGCCATTGTTCGGATGTTTTGTCCCATTTGTCTGCAAGGGTACCAATGGTCTTGCAGCTGGTTACAACCGGCCCCTGATAATCACTCTCAGCTGTTTGCGTAAAACCGGTACTGCTGAACAGGAATAGCAGGCAAGGTGCTGTTAATAATTTGAATGAAAAATGCGAATTAAAAACAAACATATAGCCGATAAGCCTTTCGGAGATGATGCAGGCTTATCGGCAGCAATTACGGCACTTATGGGGTGAGTGTACGCAGATAGGCGATGAGCTGTTTTGCGCTTTCAATGGCGGCTGTTTCATCGCGGGAGACAATTGCATCAATCATCTGCGTATGGGCGGTTGAAGAATCCTGCAGGCTGTTGTCACGGCGCAGGCGGAACCAGAAGCGGCGGCTGTGGCTTTGCAGAGGCGCGGCCAGACGTGTGGCATAGCTGTTGAGTGAGGCGCTGCCAAGAACTTCATCAAACGCTTTATCGGCGTCCAGAAATAACGGGATATCCTGCGTTGTGGCGGCTTGCTTCATCATGACCGCAGCTTCGCGCAGTTTCTCATGCTCATAAGCACCGGAATAACGCGCTGCATCGCGGCAAAGAATTTGTTCGACACCTTCGCGGGCATCCAGAACCTTGGTGAAATCCTTAGGGTCAAGGGCCGTAATCGCAATACCCGAGCGCGGCCGCACTTCCATAAGGCCTTCCCATGCCAGCCGCTGAATAGCTTCGCGCACCGGTGTTCTGCCCATGCCGGTGAGCTCGATCAGGACACGTTCATTGGTAACACTTCCCGGTTGCAGCTGCAGTGTAACAATATGGCGTTCGAGCAGCCGGTAAGCCTGATCCGAGAGGCTGAGTGCGGTTACTGTCTGCTGGTCGTCGGAATAGTCTGACTGCCCTGACATAAAGGCTTTATCCTTGTTCTTGATAGCAGTTCTGCTGCCGGCAGAATTTGCGGCAAGCTGTGCTCTGCTTTAGTTTTTGCGAAGCCGATATCGCTGAAGCGCAATATGCAGGATGTATAAATTTCAATGATATTTTTCTGAGAGATACTACAAGAAGCCGGTTTTCTCAATATGAGTGCCGGTCGTCCTGGCTGGGCGATTGTTTATAAGTCTGCATTATCCCGTGCAGAATTTAATTGACGCGCATTCTGAATTTAGATATATCAGAAATATATCAATTGGGAGAGTGATTATGTGGTCAGGTATTTTTCCGGCAGTCACAACAAAATTTACTGAAAATGATGCTCTGGATCATAAAGAAATGGAGCGTTGCTTCGGTCTGCAGATTGATGCGGGCGTTGACGGTTTTGTTGTCGGCGGCTCACTGGGTGAAGGCCCGATGCTGTCGGGAGAGGAAAAGCTGGAAGTTTTCAAAACCGCCCGTGCGGTTGCCGGAAAACGTCCGGTGCTGATGACCGTTTTCGAGGCCGGTACACGTGAAGGTGCTGCTGCTGCCAAAGCTGCTGCGAAAGCCGGTGCAGACGGACTGATGGTTGTGCCAAGCCCGATCTATTTCACCAATCCTCAGGAAACTGTCACCACATTGAAAGCCATGGCTGCTGCCGGTGGTCTGCCGGTGATGATCTATTCCAACCGCATGGCCTATCGTGTGGATGTGACCGGTGAATGCCTTGAGGAACTGGCGAAGGACGATCTGTTTGTTGCGATTAAGGAATCCTCGGATGATATCCGTCGCACAATCGATATCGTCAATCAGTTCGGCGATCGTTTTGATCTTTTCACCGGCGTAGACAATCTGGCTTTTGAAGCACTGACAACCGGTGCAATCGGTTGGGTTGCCGGTGTTGTGACTTCGCTGCCGCGTGAAACTGTGGTTCTGTATCAGCTCATCAAACAGAAGCGTTATGATGAAGCGCTGCCGCTTTATCGCTGGATGCGTCCGCTGCTTGATCTCGATGTTTCAACCTATCTGGTGCAGAATCTCAAGCTGATTGAAGTTCATGCTATTCAGTCGAATGACCGTGTTCGTCTACCGCGCCAGCCGCTGAGCGGAGAGCGCCGTGCACAGGTCGAAAAGATTGTAAAACAGGCTCTGGCGACACGGCCTGAACTGCCAAAAATCTGATGATCTGAACCCCGGTTAATTCAAAAATAATCGGGGTTTTTTCATAGCAAGAATGTATTTTACGGCGTAAGGTCTGCACCAGCTGAAATAACAATAAGTGTAGCAGGCAGGAGGGCACATGGCGTCGGTCAATAGCGTCAATGTGGATGGGAAGCAGAATAATTCTGAAATTATTATAATCGGGGCAGGTATTGTCGGTATCGCTGCAGCAGCTGTGCTGAGCGAGGCGGGGCATTCTGTGCTGGTTGTGGATCGCACCGGTATTTGTGAGGAGACAAGTTCCGGTAATGCGGCGGCACTGGCATTTTCTGAAGTCTTGCCACTCGCTTCCAAAGGTGTGATGAAAAAAGTGCCGGGCTGGCTGATGGATCCGCTGGGGCCCTTCGCTATCCGTCCGTCTTACTTGTTGAAATTGCTGCCATGGCTTTATCGTTTCTGGCGTGCGAGCAGCCCTTCGGCTTTGCGCAACAGTACTGTCGTGCAAGGGCAGATGATGCAGCTTGCCGAACGCGAAATGCTGGCATTGGCTGAACGTGCCGGTGTGACGGACATGATCCATCATGAAGGCAATCTTGAGCTTTATGAAAGTGAAGCTGAACTGCAGGCGGCTATGCCGGGCTGGGAAGCCAAAAAACAGGCGGGCATTGATTATACTGTGGTGCGTGGCGCTGAACTGGCAGCCTTGCAACCGGGATTATCACCGCGTTTTGTGGTTGGCTGTTTTGTTCCGAAATGGAAAAATGTCTCCGATCCGAAACTTTATGGCAAAGCTCTGTGGGCTTATGCAGAGAAACTCGGCAGCCGCTACCGGCAGGGTGTGGTTACTAAAATCGCGCATATGCAGGGCGGAGCTGAAGTCACGCTGGCTGACGGCAGTAAGCTGCAGTGCAAAAAACTCATTGTTGCCGCAGGAGCATGGTCACATCATCTGAGTGCCCAGCTGGGCGATGCGGTGCCGCTGGAGACAGAACGCGGATATAATACCACGCTGCCGGTCGGGGCTTATGACATCCGCCGTCAGCTGACATTCCCCGGTCATGCTTTTGTGATTACGCCGCTGACGACCGGCGTGCGTGTGGGCGGTGCGGTCGAACTCGGCGGGCTGACATTGCCGCCGAATTATGCGCGTTCAGAAGCTATGCTGAAAAAAGCAAAGCAGTTCCTGCCACAGATGAATATTGAGGGCGGGCGGCAATGGATGGGCTATCGTCCTTCAACGCCGGATACGCTGCCGGTCATCGGTTATTCATCGGCCTCCAAAGATATTGTCTATGCTTTTGGCCATGGACATCTGGGGCTGACACAATCGGCGGCAACAGCACGGCTGGTAACGCAACTGCTTAATCACGAAACAACCGCACTGCCTGTCAGTGCTTTCAGTCCGAAACGTTTTTGAGAAACATCATGGCAAAACATTCCTTCTTCTGTGTTGATGGTCATACCTGCGGGAACCCTGTCCGGCTTGTTGCCGGCGGGGGGCCGAACCTGCATGGCTCAACCATGATGGAAAAGCGGGCGCATTTTCTGGCCGAATATGACTGGATCCGTACAGGGCTGATGTTTGAACCGCGCGGTCATGACATGATGTCCGGCTCGATCCTGTATCCGCCGACACGGGAAGACTGCGATGTGGCAGTGCTGTTTATTGAAACATCGGGCTGCCTGCCGATGTGCGGACATGGCACGATCGGTACTGTAACCATGGCGATTGAGCAGGGACTGATCACGCCGAAAGTACCGGGCAAGATCAATCTGGATACACCGGCCGGTAAAGTCGCGATCGAATATGAGCAGAACGGCCAGTATGTGGAGAGCGTGCGGCTGACAAATGTGCCGGCATTTCTCTATGCGGAAGGTCTGGAAGTGGAATGTCCTGATCTCGGCATGCTGAAAGTTGATGTCAGCTATGGCGGAAATTTCTATGCAATTGTTGAAGCGCAACAAAATTACACGGATCTTGTCGATTATTCGGTACTGGATCTGATCGGCTGGAGCCCTGTTTTACGTCAGCGACTCAATGAGTTGTATAAATTTCAGCATCCGGAACTGGCTGATATCAACCGCCTCAGCCATATTTTGTGGACAGGAAAACCGACGAAACCGGAGGCTCATGCACGAAATGCCGTTTTTTACGGGGAAAAAGCGATTGATCGTTCACCATGCGGCACCGGTACTTCGGCGCGTATGGCGCAGCTGGCAGCACGCGGAGAGCTGAAGGCAGGCGACGATTTTGTCCACGAATCTGTGATCGGGTCACTGTTCCACGGACGTGTGGAGGCAGAGGTGCAAGTTGCTGATAAGAAAGCGATAATTCCGTCAGTTGCCGGCTGGGCGCGCATGACCGGATATAATACGATTTTTATTGATGACCGCGATCCGTTCGCGCACGGATTTGTAGTTCGTTAAAGACGTCGCAAACGGAACATTGTTCAATCTTTGAAACAATGCAGAAGGGCGATTGACCGGCATTAAATTATGAGTAATCTTAAATTTCAGGAGCAGAGCAGGGGGAATATAATACTATATTACTAGTCGTTATTTCTATAGTTTCTGTGTATGCGAGCTATCCGGTTTGGCGCATGTTCAGCCAAAGACAGAGGGAAGCTTGTCTGGCTACGCAGAAACTATCGGGGGAGAATTTTGCCTAAAATGCTGAAATGAATAATGCCGGTCTGTCCTTAGGGACATGCGGCGGATCTATAAATGCTGGGCGGTACCAAGGCGGATTTTGCCTGCCGGATTGTGCAGTAGGAGTAAACGATCTGAAATATAAGGGAAGAGCCTGTTAAAGGTGACAATAATTCAGATCATAAAAGGGTGACTTTGCAATGGAATATTTTATCCAGCAAGTGATCAACGGGCTCACGCTCGGATCGATCTATGGATTGATCGCCATCGGCTATACCATGGTTTATGGTATTATCGGCATGATCAATTTTTCTCACGGTGATGTTTTTATGCTCGGCGCCTTTATGGCGCTTATTGTTTTTTTATTGCTGACAACATTTGTCGGTGCAGTACCTGTCGTACTTGCAATCCTGCTGATGATGATTGTCGCTATGATCCTGACCAGTATGTGGAGCTGGACCATTGAGCGGGTCGCCTACCGGCCATTGCGCGGGTCTTTCCGGCTTGCACCGCTGATTACAGCAATCGGTATGTCCATTGCGCTGTCCAACTTCGTGCAGGTCACACAGGGGCCGCGTAACAAGCCGATCCCTTCGCTGATTAATGACTCTTATTCATTATTCGGTACCAGTGTTATCATCTCGCTGAAACAGATCGTTATCATTGCAGTTACCATCGTTCTGCTCACAATCTTCTGGTATATTGTTAACCGTACATCCTTGGGGCGCGCCCAGCGTGCCTGCGAACAGGATCGTAAAATGGCATCACTGCTCGGTATCAATGTTGACCGCACGATTTCTCTGACCTTCGTTATGGGCGCCGCACTGGCCGCCGTGGCCGGTACGCTTTATCTCACATTCTACGGGGTTATCTCGTTTACAGACGGCTTTATTCCGGGTGTGAAAGCGTTCACCGCAGCGGTTCTCGGCGGTATCGGCTCGCTTCCGGGCGCTGTGATCGGTGGCTTGCTGATCGGTCTGATCGAGGCGCTCTGGTCTGCCTATTTCTCGATTGATTATAAAGATGTTGCTGCGTTCTCGATCCTTGCGATTGTGCTGATCTTTATGCCTTCCGGCATTCTCGGCCGTCCAGAAGTTGAAAAGGTGTAACATGACCAATGCTTTTCAAACTTCTCCGGCGGGTGCGCCGAAGGCTGAACCGTCAGATTTTGCAGCCGGTATCCGCGAAGGTATCATTGCAGCCATTCTGGCATTCGGCCTGTTCGTACTGATCGTCGGTTTCAAAACCGAGCAGAATATCAATAATGAGCTGGTGCTGGTTCAGCGCTGGGGGCTGTTGTTTACCCTTGTAGCTCTGGCAGGTATCGGCCGTTTTCTGCACCGCGCTTTTCTTGTGCCATATATGGCAAAGCGCGGAAAATCCGAAAAACAGGTTGTTGCCAGCGGTGATGTTTCGTTCTTCCGTAAGAATTTTTCGAAACTGGCAATCCTTTTCCTGTTTATCTATCCGGTGCTGATTGTTCTGACACTTGGTTTTCAGGGCTCCCTGAAATGGGTTGATAATTTCGGCGTACAGATCCTCATCTATATCATGCTGGCATGGGGGCTGAATATCGTTGTCGGTCTCGCCGGCCTGCTGGATCTGGGTTATGTGGCCTTCTATGCGGTCGGTGCTTATTCCTACGCATTGCTGTCCTCCTATTTCGGTCTGTCTTTCTGGACGCTGCTGCCGGTTGCCGGTATTCTCGCAGCCTTCTGGGGCATTATTCTCGGCTTCCCTGTGCTGCGTCTGCGGGGGGACTATCTTGCGATCGTGACACTGGCTTTCGGTGAAATCATCAGACTTGTGCTGATAAACTGGACGGCGGTCACCAAGGGTACTTATGGTGTGTCGGGTATTGCCAAGGCCACCTTCTTCGGTATTCCGTTCAAAGCCGGTCCTGATGGTTTTGCTGCCACTTTCGGTCTGCAATTTTCCGCAGCCCATTATAAAATCTTCCTCTATTACGTCATTCTGCTGCTGGCGCTTTTGACCGCATGGGTCACAATCCGCCTGCGCCGTATGCCGATCGGCCGTGCATGGGAAGCACTGCGTGAGGACGAAATTGCGTGCCGTGCGCTGGGTATCAATACGACAACAACCAAGCTGACCGCCTTTGCAACCGGCGCGATGTTTGGCGGCTTTGCCGGTGCCTTCTTCGGCGCGCGTCAGGGCTTTGTCAGCCCGGAATCCTTCATCTTCCTCGAATCCGCGGTTATTCTTGCCATTGTGGTTCTTGGCGGCATGGGATCGCTGATCGGTATTGCGATTGCTGCAATCGTGATGATCGGCGGTACAGAAATCCTGCGCGAACTTTCATTCCTGAAAGCCGTGTTCGGCCAAAGCTTTACGCCGGAACTCTATCGTATGCTGATTTTCGGTCTGGCTATGGTTGTTGTGATGGTCTGGAAACCGCGTGGTTTTGTCGGTCATCGTGAACCAAGCGCCTTCCTGAATGAGCGTAAGCTGGTGTCCGGTTCCTTTACCAAGGAAGGTCACGGTTGATGGCGGGGATAAATACTATGGCAAATTCTGAACTTGCTGAAAAAAGACAAAACGCCGATACCATTCTGAAAGTCGAGCATCTTTCCATGCGTTTCGGCGGTCTGGTGGCAATTAATGATCTGAGCTTTGAAGCCAAACGCGGCGAGATCACTGCGGTGATCGGGCCGAACGGCGCGGGTAAAACCACCGTGTTTAACTGCCTGACCGGTTTCTACAAGCCGACCGGCGGTATGGTGACAATGCAGCATAAAAACGGCGATAAGTTCCTGCTGGAACGGATGCCGGATTTTGTGATTACCAAAAAAGCCAAGGTTGCCCGTACCTTCCAGAATATCCGCCTTTTCACAGGTCTGACGGTTCTGGAAAACCTGCTGGTTGCCCAGCATAATCCGCTGATGGTGTCATCCGGCTTTACCTTTCTGGGGCTGCTCGGATTTCCCGGCTATAAAAAGGCAGCGAAAGACGCGATTGAAAAAGCGCGTATCTGGCTTGAGAAGATCAATCTGATCCATCGTGCTGATGATCCGGCAGGTGATCTTCCTTATGGCGATCAGCGCCGTCTGGAAATTGCCCGTGCTATGTGCACCGATCCGGAAATGCTGTGCCTTGATGAGCCGGCTGCCGGTCTGAATCCGCGAGAATCTGCGGAGCTTAACAAGCTTTTGCTGGATATTCGTGCAGAGACAGGCACGTCCATTCTGCTGATCGAACATGATATGTCGGTGGTTATGGAAATTTCCGATCATGTGATTGTGCTTGAATATGGCACGAAAATCTCTGACGGCGCTCCGAGCTTTGTGCAGAATGACCCTAAAGTTATCGCCGCCTATCTTGGTGTTGATGATGATGAGGTAACCGATCTGATTGAAGGCTCCGGCGGTGACGTCGGGGAAGTCGATCAGCTGGTCACGCAGCTTGCAGATGTTGATCCTGCGGATGAGGTTGCTGCACCGGAGCATCTGGCCGGTGGTCTGGATGCGCCGCGCGGCGGTATCGCTGATAATCTGACCCTGATTAAAGGGATCGGCAGTGTTAACGAGACTAAGCTCAATGCCCATGGCATCTATCATTTCGATCAGATTGCCGCGTGGACAGAAGCTGAAATCAAACAGGCTGAGATGTATCTGAGCTTTGACGGCCGTATTGCCCGTGAAGACTGGGTAGGGCAGGCACGTCAGCTGGCCAGCGGCGGAAAAACGGAATTCTCATCCCGTGTGGAAGCCGGCAAAGTACCGTCCAGCCATGAGACATCCGAAGATACAGATTCGACGAAGAAAACTGAGGGGGGTAAATGATGCAGGCTCAGAACCCGCTTCTGGTTATCGATAAGGTTGAAACCTATTACGGCAATATCTGCGCGCTGAAAGGTGTTGATGTCACGGTTAAATCCGGTGAAATCGTCACGCTGATCGGTGCAAACGGTGCCGGAAAATCAACTCTGATGATGACGATTTTCGGTGCACCGCGTGCCCGCACCGGACGTATTCTTTTTGAGGGCAAAGATATTACTTCTATGCCGCCTCACGAGATTGCAAAACTGCGTATTGCGCAGTCTCCGGAAGGACGCCGTATTTTCCCGCGCATGAGCGTGATGGAAAATCTGCAAATGGGTGCCAGTCTCGATAATCAAAAATACTTTGATGAAGATGTGAAACTGATGTTTGATCTGTTTCCGCGTCTTAAAGAGCGTATCAATCAGCGCGGTGGTACTCTGTCGGGCGGTGAGCAGCAGATGCTGGCGATTGCCCGTGCATTGATGGCGCGGCCAAAATTGCTGATGCTGGATGAGCCGTCACTTGGTCTGGCGCCACTGATCGTCAAACAGATTTTTGAGGCGATTAAAGAGCTGAACCGCACTACCGGACTGACTGTGTTTCTGGTGGAGCAGAATGCTTTCGGTGCGCTGAAACTTGCCCATCGCGGTTATGTGATGGTCAATGGTGTGATTACTATGAGCGGCAGCGGGCAGGAGCTTCTGGCAAATCCGGAAGTCCGCGCAGCCTATCTGGAAGGCGGACGTCATTGATGGGAAAGCCGGACAAACAAATTGTCCGGCACTCTTCATAATGTTCAGCTTTAGACGAATTAACGCAGTTTCTGACAAGCCGGGGCGCTCAAAAATCAGCCTCACTTCCGGAAACTGCACCAGCCGGAAATTTCGTTCAGAAATCCGGTGAATTGGGGAGAATTATTGATGCAAGGCATTCTCTATGAAGAGCCGTCATTCTGGCTGTTTTTGTTGATTACCTGCATTCTCGGCGGTTGGGCCGCATGGATGACAGGGCGGGCCTGCGCACAAACATGGCGCCCATATGCAATGTTTGTGCTCTATCTCCTGCCTTTGACAGCGATGGTTCGTTTTATTCATTTTGCAATGTTTGAAGGAACATTGCTGTCGCTGCATTACTATCTGGTCGATTTTGTTGTGTTGCTGGTGATTGGCACGCTTGGCTATCGTTTCACAAAGGTGAAGCAGATGGTGCGTCAATATAACTGGCTCTATGAACAGACTTCACCATTTTCCTATAAGTCGAAATAACAGGCGATTTAAGGGAACCAAGAAACAACATCCCTGAGCTGATTATTGACTTTGGGGTGTTTGAAATTGCAATATTCCGCTTTGCGGGAACGAAGTGAGTATTGTGATACGCCGGTGTAACACTCCGGTATGAACTGCCCGGGAAACCGGTTTCTGCTTAATGATTGTAATAAAAATAACCGGCCGATCATCGGTATTGCACCGCAAAACTTTGATCTCCGTATTTAATAAAACAAGGAAACTGATCTGCGGCAGACGGTTTCCGGCATAATCATTGTAATGGGAGCAGTTAATATGAAAAAATCTTTATTCTACAGCGTAGCAGTGTCGGCTCTCGTGGCTTTCAGCGGCTCGGCTTTTGCGGATGTTCTGGTGGGTATCGGCGCACCGCTGACCGGACCGAACGCGGTTTATGGTCTCCAGATTCAAAAAGGAGCCGAGGCTGCAGCAGAAGTCATCAATGCTGAAGGTGGCCTGAACGGAGAGAAAATCGTTTTCACCCTTGGTGATGACGTTTCCGATCCGAAACAGGGCATTTCGGTTGCCAACAAGTTTGCCGCTGACGGTGTTAAATTCGTTATCGGACACTTTAACTCCGGCGTAACAATTCCGGCTTCGGAAGTGTATCAGGAAAACGGCATTCTGGAGATTTCACCAGGTGCGACCAACCCTGTTTATACTGATCGCGGTATGTGGAACACATTCCGTACCTGCGGCCGCGATGACCAGCAGGGTATTGTTGCAGGTCAGTATATTGCTGAAAAGTTCAAAGACGCCAAAGTGGCTGTTGTTCACGACAAGACACCTTACGGACAGGGTCTGGCTGATGAAACCAAGAAAGCACTCAATGCAGCAGGTATGAAAGAAACCCTGTATGAAGGTGTGAATATTGGCGAGAAGGACTTCTCGGCACTGATCGCAAAAATGAAGCAGGAAGGCATTACCGTTATTTATTGGGGCGGTATGCACGCGGAAGCTGGTCTGATTATTCGTCAGCTCGGCGATCAGGGTCTGAAAGCGCAGTTCATTTCCGGTGACGGTATCGTCTCCAATGAGCTGGCTTCCATTGCCGGTAATGCGGTTGAAGGAACTCTGAATACTTTCGGTCCTGATCCGCGCAACAATCCGGCCAATGCTGATCTGGTGAAGAAGTTCCGCGATGCCGGTTTCGAGCCTGAAGCTTATACACTTTACTCCTATGCCGCGATGCAGTCGCTGGCCGGTGCAGCGAAAGCTGCAGGCAGCAATGATCCGGAAACAGTTGCGAAAGCACTGAAGTCCGGCACATTCAAGACTGTGCTCGGAGATATCTCTTTCGATGAGAAAGGCGATCCGAAGCTGCCGGGCTATGTCATGTATAAGTGGGAAAAAGGCGCTGACGGTAAGTTCACTTACATTCAGCAGTAAACCTGTCTTTGAAAATCAGCGGGGCCGGCTCAGTCCGGCCCCGTTTGATTGAAGGCTGTATTGCAGACAGCGGAGACAGTTTTTGTTTCAGAACAGTTCCGTGTGAAACCGGTTTTCATAGAGGAGCTGTTGAAAGAAATTCTGCCGGATGTCTCATTCCGACAGAAAAATGCCGGTGTTCCGGCGACCTCAAAACCTGCTTTTTGTCAGTTTTTGAGCATATTCACGGGAGTAGGAAATATGAAGAAGTCTCTGTTCTGCGGTGTTGCACTGTCTGCAATGCTGGCCTTTAGCGGTTCATCATGGGCCGACATTCTGGTCGGTGTTGGTGCACCTCTGACGGGCGGTGGTGCCGCATATGGCGCACAGATTAAAAACGGTGTGGAAGCAGCTGTTGAAGTTGTGAATGCAGAAGGCGGTCTGAACGGCGAAAAGATCGTTCTTGTTTATGGCGATGATGTTTCTGATCCCAAGCAGGGCATGTCCGTTGCCAATAAATTTGCTGCTGATGGTGTGCAATTTGTCATCGGTCACTTTAATTCGGGCGTAAGCATTCCGGCTTCGGAAGTTTATGCCGAAAACGGTATTCTTGCGATTGCACCGGGCACAACCAATCCGGTTTATACCGATCGTGGTCTCTGGAATACATTCCGTACCTGCCGCCGCGATGACAATCAGGGTATCGCTGCCGCCAAATATATCGTCGATAATTTCAAAGACGGTAAAATCGCAATTGTTCATGATAAAACCCCTTATGGTCAGGGACTTGCGGACGCCACCAAGAACGCGATGAATGAACTGGGTCTGAAAGAGACAGTTTATGAAGGCGTGAATGTCGGTGAAAAAGATTATTCTGCGCTGATCGCCAAGCTGAAGCGTGACGGCGTTACTGTTATATACTGGGGTGGTCTGCATCCGGAAGCCGGTCTGATTATCCGTCAGATGGGCGATCAGGATCTGAAGGCGCAGTTCATTTCCGGTGACGGTATTGTGTCCAACGAACTGGCTTCGATTGCCGGTGATGCGGTTGCCGGTGTGCTGAACACTTTCGGCCCTGATCCGCGTGAAGATCCGGCCAATGCTGAACTGATTAAAAAATTCCGCGATGCCGGATTTGAACCGGAAGCCTATACTTTCTATTCCTATGCGGCAGTGCAGTCTCTGGCTGCGGCGGCAAAGGCTGCCGGTACCAATGATCCAATGACTGTTGCGACAGCCATGAAGGAAAAAGGTCCGTTCAAGACGGTTCTCGGCGAAATTTCCTATGATGAAAAGGGCGATCCGAATCTTTCGCCTTATGTCATGTTTGAATGGCGCAAAGGCGACGACGGAAAATATAATTATTTCCAGAAAAAATAATTCCTGAAATCAGGGAATTATTTCAGAATTAGAATAGTATTCTCTTTCTTGAAAAGAGGTCTAATACTTTGGAATAATTGGCTCAGTAATGCCCGGCACTTGTGTCGGGCATTGTTATTTTAAGGCGTATTTTCGCTGTTCTTTCACAAAAAAAACGATCAGTATGCAGGCGGAATTTTTGCCGGTCACGGGAACGACCGGCATGTGTCAGAATAGAGCATAATTCCTTAAACTTGGATCAGTTTAAGGTGAAATTATGCTCTAATTTTAAAGTGTTAGAGCGACCTTTGTGTGCCAAGTCTGGCACACGGCGCTCTAGTTTTGCAGTGAGGGAGACCTGCTTTGCCTATCCATAAAATTCTTGTCGCAAACCGCTCTGAAATTGCTATCCGCGTATTCCGCGCAGCAAATGAGCTGGGCATGAAAACCGTGGCGATCTGGGCAGAGGAAGATAAACTTGCATTGCATCGTTTCAAAGCCGATGAGAGTTATCAGGTCGGGCGCGGCCCGCATTTGCAGCGTGATCTGGGGCCGATTGAAAGCTATCTCTCAATTGATGAAGTGATCCGCGTTGCCAAACTCTCGGGTGCCGATGCCATTCATCCGGGCTATGGTTTGCTGTCAGAGAGCCCTGAATTTGCCGATGCCTGCGCTGAGAACGGCATTATTTTCATTGGTCCGAAAGGCGATACGATGCGCCGCCTCGGCAATAAGGTTGCGGCACGCAATCTGGCGGTTGAGGTCGGCGTGCCGGTGGTGCCTGCCAGTGACCCTCTGCCGGAGGATATGGATGAGGTGCGCAAAATTGCTGACAGCATCGGCTATCCGATGATGCTCAAAGCCTCATGGGGCGGTGGCGGGCGCGGTATGCGTGCCATTCGCGAGGCCAAGGATCTGGCGCGTGAGGTGACAGAAGCCAAGCGCGAGGCCAAAGCCGCTTTCGGCAAGGATGAGGTCTATCTCGAAAAACTCATTGAAAATGCGCGCCATGTGGAAGTGCAGATTCTCGGTGATACCCATGGTAATGCTGTGCATTTGTTTGAACGTGATTGTTCCGTGCAACGGCGTAACCAGAAAGTGGTGGAACGTGCACCGGCGCCTTACCTCAATGATGGGCAGCGTCAGGAACTGGCCGATTATGCGCTGAAGATCGCCCGCGCCACCCATTATATCGGGGCGGGGACGGTCGAGTTCCTGATGGATGTGACATCAGGGAAATTCTATTTTATCGAGGTCAATCCGCGCATTCAGGTGGAGCACACGGTGACGGAAGAAGTCACCGGCATTGATATCGTCAAAGCGCAAATCCGTATTCTGGAAGGCGCAGCTATCGGCTCGCCGGAATCCGGTGTGCCGGAGCAGAGCAAGATTGTTCTGCGCGGTCATGCATTGCAATGCCGTATCACGACAGAAGATCCGGAGCAGAATTTCATTCCGGATTACGGGCGGATTACTGCATATCGCGGAGCGACCGGTTTCGGCATTCGTCTGGATGGCGGCACCGCCTATTCCGGCGCCTTCATCACCCGTTATTATGACCCGTTGCTGGAGAAAGTGACCGCATGGGCATCGACACCGGAAGAGGTGATCCTGCGTATGCATCGTGCTTTGCGGGAGTTTCGTATCCGCGGTGTGTCGACCAATCTGACCTTTCTGGAAGCGATTATTACGCATCCGAAATTTCGCAGTAACGAATATACTACGCGATTTATTGATACGACGCCGGAATTGTTCGAGCATGTGAAGCGGCAGGATCGTGCGACCAAACTTCTGACCTATATTGCCGATGTGACGGTCAATGGTCATCCGGAAACCAAAGGCCGTGCCTTGCCGGATATGAATGCGGCCGCACCGAAAGTGCCTTATGTGCCTGATGGTGATATTCAGCACGGCACCCGTCAAAAACTGGCAGAGCTGGGGCCGCAGAAATTTGCGCAATGGATGCGTGAGCAAAAGCGGGTGCTGGTAACCGATACGACCATGCGTGACGGGCATCAGTCGCTGCTGGCTACGCGTATGCGTACCTATGATATTGCGCAGATTGCGGAAACCTATGCGCGTTTGTTGCCGAACCTGTTTTCTCTGGAATGCTGGGGCGGTGCGACTTTCGATGTTTCCATGCGCTTTTTGACGGAAGATCCGTGGGAGCGTCTGAGCAAGGTGCGTGACGGTGCGCCCAACCTGCTGCTGCAAATGCTGCTGCGCGGTGCCAATGGCGTGGGCTATAAGAGTTATCCCGATAATGTGGTGACGCAATTTGTGCGTGAGGCCGCACGCGGCGGCATTGATCTGTTCCGCGTGTTTGACAGCCTCAACTGGGTTGAGAATATGCGCGTGTCGATGGATGCCGTGCTGGAAGAGGGCAAGCTATGCGAGGCAGCGATTTGCTATACCAGCGATTTGATGAATGCAGCGCGCCCGCAATATGATCTCAATTATTATCTGAAACTGGCACGTGAGGTTGAAAAGGCCGGAGCGCATATCATCGCCATTAAAGACATGGCGGGGTTGCTGAAGCCGCAATCGGCACGCAAATTATTCACGGCCTTGCGGCAGGAAACCGATCTGCCGATCCATTTCCATACGCATGATACATCCGGCATTGCCGCAGCAACGGTACTGGCGGCCGTGGAGAGCGGTGTGGATGTTGTCGATGCGGCGATGGATGCATTGTCGGGTAATACTTCGCAGCCATGCCTCGGCTCGATTGTTGAAGCACTGGCAGGCAGTGAACGTGATCCGCAGCTTGATCCGGCTTCGATCCGCCGGATTTCCTTCTATTGGGAGGCGGCGCGTAATCAATATGCAGCTTTCGAGAGCGACCTGAAAGGCCCTGCCTCGGAAGTTTACCTGCATGAAATGCCGGGCGGACAATTCACCAATCTGAAGGAGCAGGCACGCTCATTGGGACTGGAGAGCCGCTGGCATGAGGTGGCGCAGGCCTATGCCGATGTGAACCTGATGTTCGGCGATATTGTCAAAGTCACGCCGTCTTCCAAAGTGGTGGGCGATATGGCGCTGATGATGGTCAGTCAGGATCTGACGACAGGTGATGTGACCAATCCTGCCAAGGATATTGCGTTCCCGGATTCCGTGGTGTCGATGATGCGCGGCGATCTTGGCCAACCGCCAGCAGGCTGGCCGAAGGATTTGCAGGCCAAAGTGCTGAAGGGTGAGAAGCCGTTTACAGAGCGGCCGGGGGCGTTGTTGCAACCGGCTGATCTGGAAGCAGAGCGCAAAGAGATTGAAGCAAAACTGGAGCGCAAAATCAGCGATCAGGAATTTGCGTCCTATCTGATGTATCCGAAAGTCTTCACCGATTTTGCCGGTGCGCAGACCCTTTACGGGCCGACAAGCGTACTGCCGACGCCGGTCTATTTTTACGGGCTGGCGCAGGAACAGGAAGTCTTTGTTGAGATTGAGCGCGGCAAGACACTGGTTATCCGCAATCAGGCGGTGGGCGATGTTGACGATCAGGGCATGGTCACTGTGTTCTTTGAACTGAATGGTCAGCCGCGCCGTATCAAAGTGCCGGATCGCACACGCGGTGCCGCCAAAGGTGCCCGCCGTAAAGCCGAACTGAACAATGAGGCCCATATCGGCGCGCCGATGCCCGGCATTGTTTCAACCGTTGCAGTGGCCAGCGGGCAGAGTGTGAAGGCCGGAGATGTCTTGCTGTCGATTGAGGCGATGAAGATGGAAACCGCCCTTCATGCCGAGCGGGACGGTGTGCTGGCAGAAGTGCTGGTACGCGCCGGAGATCAGATTGATGCCAAGGATCTTCTGATTATTTACACATAAAACTCAGACCGGCAGAGTGTACTTGCTCTGCCGGTTAATCCTGTTCGCTGAAACTGATCAGGCGTGCCAGTTCTACGGCATTGCGCGCACCCATTTTCTCCATAATATGGGCGCGATGCACTTCAACAGTGCGGATGGTGATCTCCAGCCTGTCGGCGATCTGCTTATTGAGCAGACCTTCCAATATCATCGACAGGACTTCATTCTCGCGCGGCGAAAGCTGGGTGCGTTTGCGTCGTAATTCATCGCGCTGGCGGTCTGAGGCGGCACGCTCTTTTGCTTTGTGCAGGACAGCAAGAACCCTGTCGACCAGATTATTATCATTGAACGGCTTTTCGAGAAAATCCGCAGCGCCCTGTTTCAGACATTCCACGGCCAGCGGAATATCGCCGTGGCCGGTCAGAAAAATCACCGGCTGACGGGCATGAAGCTTGATGAGCTTGTCGAAAACCTCAAGACCGGACATGCCGTCCATTCGCATATCCAGCAGAATACAGCCCTGAAGATCTGGCGTCCAGTTTTGCAGAAAATCCTCACCGGACGGCCATGTGACAACGCTCACACCACGGGAGCGAAATAGCCATGACAGGCTGTCACGAATGGCTTCATCATCATCAACAATATGGACGGTCATTGCGCGGTTTCCTGCGTGCTTAGCGGTAAAGAAAGACAGAAGCTGGCACCTTGCCTGTCAGGTGTTGCCTGCAACCATAAGCGGCCTTTGTGCGATTCCAGAATGGAACGGCAGATCGGCAGCCCCATGCCCATGCCTTCCGATTTTGAGGAGATAAAGGGCGTGAAAATCTCATTCTCCATACCTTCCGGAATACCGTGCCCGTGATCGGTGATGGTGATAACGGCTTCATGCTCATCACTCTCAAGGCTGATATGTAATTTCTGCCGGTTACGCGGCAGGCCTAGGGCTGCCTCGCGGGCATTGCGGATCAGGTTCAGCAGGACCTGCTGGATCAGCACCGCATCAGCCCGCACGGCTACCGGCATATCGGGCAGGCGCATGTCGATATGACCGCCGCCCTTGATTATATCGCTACTGACAAAACTGGCAGCATCCTGCAAAATTTTGCGCAGGTCATGCTGCTCCGGTGTTACGGAGCGCTTGCGCACAAAATCATGCACACGGTGGACAATTGTACCGGCGCGCTGTGCCTGATCGGAGAGTTTTTGCAAGGCTCCGGTCAGATCAACCGGCTGTACCGTGCCTGATTGCAGCAGATTGAGACTGCCGGTCGCATAGCTGGTAATGGCAGCCAGTGGCTGATTGAGCTCATGCGCCAGTGTGGAGGCCATTTCCCCCATCGTAATCAGGCGGGCATTATGCTGAAGTTTTTCAGCTTCGGTCTGGCGGGCCTCTTCCAGTTTCTTTTTCTCGGTCACATCAACAAGAGAACCCATCCAGCCGATATGGGTGCCATCCGCATCAATCAGGGGGGCTTCATAGACCTGAATATCAATCAGCTTGCCATCAGGCCGGATGAAACGTGTTTCAAATTCACGCGGGGCAATACCGGTACTGCGCATATCATTCTGGCGCTGGATACCTTCCGACATGATTTCCGGTGCCCAATAGGGATGCGGCGGCATCATGCCGATCAGCTGTTTTTCTTCATAGCCGACCATGCGGCAGAATTCCGGATTCACATAGATAATGCGTCCGTCGCGGTCACGGGCACGCATGCCGATGGTCAGGGAGTTTTCCATCGCCTGCCGGAATGCATATTCGGTGCGCAAAGCGTGTTCAGCTGCGGCTCTGCGCCGGTTCTGGCGATAGGCCATCCAGAGATTGATAATCACCAGAATAGTCAGGCCGATAATGGCGGCAGAAATGACAATCGGGCCGATGGCGGCACGGCTCTGATAGGGCGTGACAGTGATATAGGTGCCGGTCAGCGGCGGATCGAAAGAAATCGTGTGACGCGCCTGATCGTTGGTCGGCATGATGCTGGATTTTGAGATCAGGGGATCGCCGCCGGAATCTGTGAGCGAGACCTGATATTTTCCCGCAACCCACCAGGGCACATTGCGCGACAGCAATCTGTCCAGTGAGATGATGACCCAGATCGTGCCTGCGGAACGGTTATTATTGTAAACCGGCGCCACCATATCGACCACCCAGCCTTCGCTCGTATGGCGGGGTGAGGAATAGACCGGCTTGCCGAACAGGCGGCTGTGTTCGGCCAGTGCCGGTTTATAATCGGCGATAACATTGAGACCGGGTGGTGCGCTTTCCAGCAATTGGCCGTCCGGCGTGAACCAGCTGATATCGATGAATTCCGAATGGATGGAAACCAGATGCTGAGCCTTGGTTCTGATCGTGTCTTTCTGCTGCGGATCGCGTTCGATATCTGCCCCGAGATCGCGTAATTCTGTCTCAAAGGTTTGCAGCTGAAAACGCAGATATTGCTCAACCCAAAGCGCGTCAGTTGTGAGTTTTTTCTCCGTTTCTGACTGGTTATCACGCGAGGTCATCCAAATCAGCGCAACGATCAGGGTCACAATCAGCAGGATCGCGAGCAGGGGAATAGCCAGCGTATAATCACGCACAGATGCGCGGAAGCCGGAGAGACTCTGGCTGTTGTCTTGCGAATTTGCTGCTGTATGACGAAATTTCATGTGATCGTCTGAATATCCTCACTATGCTTTATAAGCATAACCTCTTGTCTGCACGAAGTTATGCCTGTGGTAAACCACAATAGAAATACTGTGGGTTTCCACAATAGAATTGAGGCTCTACTCCTTTTAAGGATTTTATCTGATTTTTACTCCGTTTGGAGTCCGTGCCGGTTTATCCGCCGGAATGTTTTACTGACAGATGCAGGCTTGGGAGGGCCTCTCAATGAAATTTCTTACAACTGCCGGTCTTGCTGCAATTCTCGCTTTTGGTGTGAGCACAACTGCGCTTGCGCAGGCAATTACCATTAAATTCAGCCATGTTGTGGCACCTGATACACCAAAGGGCAAAGCCGCCGAGAAGTTCAAGGAACTCGCTGAATCCTACACTGAAGGCAAAGTGAAGGTCGAGGTCTATCCGAACTCGCAGCTTTACAAGGATAAAGAAGAGCTGGAAGCCCTGCAGCTTGGCGCTGTGCAGATGCTGGCACCGTCTCTGGCAAAATTCGGCCCGCTCGGCGTGCGTGAATTTGAAGTTTTCGATCTGCCGTTCATTATGAAAGACTATAATGATCTGCGCAAAATCACCGATGGTCCGGTTGGCCGTGCGCTGCTCGACAAGCTGGATGCCAAGGGCATCAAAGGTCTGGCCTATTGGGATAACGGCTTCAAAGTGATGTCGGCCAACAGCCAGCTGCATGTGCCGGATGATTTCCTTGGTCTGAAAATGCGTATTCAGTCTTCCAAAATTCTGGAAGCACAGATGAAGGCGCTGGGTGCCGTGCCGCAGGTTCTGGCTTTCTCCGAAGTCTATCAGGCTTTGCAGACCGGCGTTGTGGACGGTACGGAAAACCCGCCATCCAATATGTATACCCAGAAAATGCATGAAGTGCAGAAACATGCCACGGTCTCAAACCACGGCTATCTGGGCTATGCGGTGATCGTCAACAAAGCGTTCTGGGAAGGCCTGCCGGAAGATGTGCGCACCCAGCTTGATAAAGCCATGGCTGAATCAACTGCCTTTGCCAACGAAATCGCCCAGAAAGAAAATGACGATTCTCTGGCAGCAATGAAGGCGGCCGGTACGACCACATTCTACGAACTGACACCGGAAGAGCGTGAAGAATGGGTTGCAGCGCTCAAGCCTGTGCATACTGAAATGGCTGACCGCGTGGGCGCAGACCTGATTAAGCAGGTTTATGAAGCCGTCGGTATGAAAGAGTAATCCTCTCAAGCCCCGCTGCCGGAGTTTCTCCGATCGCAGCGGGCCTGCCTGCCCTGACGATGGTGCTTGGGGCAGGCACATTTTCCGAATTCTGTTTTCAATCACATTTGTGCGTATCGGCTGTTATCACGGCTGGTTTTTTGCGCTCATAATTAACAAGACGGAGCACCGAAAAGCGGTGCGCCCTCACATGAGGAGCATCCTATGGTGTTGCGTATCCTCGACCGCTTTGAAGAAATATTGCTGTCTTTTTTGATTGCAGCGGCCGTTGTGCTGATCTTTGTCGCGGTTGCTCACCGTTATTCTATCGGGCTGGTTGCCGATGTGCTGTCCTGGGCACGCGCCAATGATTATGCCGAATTGCAGGGCTATGCCCGCAGCTTTTATCGCTGGCTGGCATCAATCAATCTGACCTGGGCTCAGGAAGCCTGTATTTATCTGTTTGTGTGGATGGCGAAATTCGGCGCGGCCTATGGCGTGCGTATTGGCATCCATGTCGGCGTTGATGTGCTGGTGGAGCGCATGTCACCGAAAAACCAGCGCCTGATGATTATTATCGCTTTTCTGGCCTGTATTCTGTTCACGGGCATTGTGGCGTGGATCGGCACGGATTTCGTCTGGCATATTTCCAAAACCGGCCAGATTTCCGCTGATCTCGAAATGCCGATGTGGATTGTGTATCTCGCCGTGCCGCTCGGTTCCGCGCTGATGTGTTTCCGCTTTATTCAGGCGCTGTGGCTCTATCTCACCACAGGCACTATCGCCCATCACGATCATGGTCATGTTGACGGGCTGGAAGATGCGGAGGCCGCACGATGACCGCTCTGATTATCTTCCTCATTCTGGCACTGTTGCTTGTGACAGGGATGCCGGTTTCCATTGCGCTGGGTTTGACGGTTTTCACCTTCCTGTTCGGTTTCACCTCGATCCCGATGGATTCAATTGCGCTGAAACTGTTCACCGGTATTGAAAAATTTGAGATCATGGCGATTCCGTTTTTCATTCTTGCCGGTAACTTCCTCACCCATGGCGGTGTGGCCAAAAGGATGATCCGCTTTGCCACCTCGATGGTCGGGCACTGGTATGGCGGTATGGGGCTGGCTGCGGTTGCCGCCTGTTCGCTGTTTGCTGCAATTTCCGGCTCGTCACCGGCAACGGTGATGGCGGTTGGTTCCATCCTGATACCGGCAATGGTCAAGCAGGGTTATCCGCCGCAATTCGGTACCGGCGTTATCGCGACCTCCGGCGGGTTGGGTATTCTCATTCCGCCGTCGATTGTGATGGTGATGTATGCGGTGGCAACCTCCGGCATGGTGGTAACCGGCCCTGACGGTGCGCCGGTCATGTCGGCCTCAATCGGCACATTGTTTATGGCGGGTGTTGTTCCGGGGCTGATGCTGGCGGCAATGCTTGGCAGCACAACCATCTGGCGCGCATGGAAAAACGGCTATCCGCGGATGCAGAAAGCCAGCTGGCGTGAGCGCTGGGAAGCCTTCCGCTCCTCCGTCTGGGGGCTGATGCTGATCGTCATCATTATGGGTGGTATTTATGGCGGTATTTTCACACCGACTGAAGCTGCTGCGGTTTCTGCCGTCTATGCATTCGTGATTGCAGTCTTTGTCTATAAGGACATTAAACTGCGCGATGTGCCGAAAGTGCTGCTGTCTTCGGCGGCGATGAGCGCCATGCTGCTCTATATCATTACCAATGCGGTGATGTTTGCCTTCATCCTGACCTCGGAACAAATTCCGCAGCAGATGAGTGCATGGATCGTTGAGCAGGGCTTCGGCATGATCGGCTTCCTGCTGATGGTCAATATCATCCTGCTGCTGATCGGCATGGTGATGGAGCCTTCTGCCGTGGTGCTGATTATGGCGCCGATCCTGTTCCCGATTGCCGTGAAGCTCGGTGTTGATCCGGTGCATTTCGGGGTGATGATGGTGGTGAATATGGAGATCGGTCTGTGTACACCGCCGGTGGGGCTCAATCTCTATGTGGCCTCATCCATATCGAAAATGGGGCTCACGGCCGTGACCAAATCGACATTGCCTTGGATTATCACAACGCTGATCTTCCTCGGGCTGGTCACCTATGTGCCGCAGATCACGCTCTGGCTGCCACATACGCTGGGCATGAAATAAAGGCTTTAATAATCAGACAAAAGGCGGCTTCGGCCGCCTTTTTCTTTGGCTGCAACAGCTGACAGGCTTGTGACGGTTAGGTGATTTCTTTTGTCATAAAAATCGACTAAACAGAGGCTCAGGAGCAACTCTCGCTTTTCGGGATACGCTTTAAATAATGTTCTGAACCTGATGGAGCGGTTTTGTGAGCGGAGATGCAGGGATCAGTACAGTGCAGCCTGCTGTCATAGACAGTAGTGCGCGTTATTACCGCTGGGCAGTGGCGGGTGCATTTTTTTCCAACGGCTTTGTTACCGGCAGCTGGGCTTTGCATATTCCGTTGATGATGAGCCGGTTGGGCGTTTCTGAAGGTGTCTTCGGATTGCTCATTCTGGTTTTCGGTCTTGGCGCTCTGGCGGCCATGGGACTGTGCGGCCCGTTGCTGGCGCGCTATGGCTCGGATCGCGTCACCAAAAGCTTTGCCGTCGGCGTGGCGTTCTGGCTGATTGTCGTTGCTCTCACCAATAATCTTTATCTGGCTGTGCCGGTACTGTTTATGCTGGGCGCGGTCTTCGGCGGTATGGATGTGGCGATGAATGCCAATGCCGTTGCAGTGGAGAAAACGCTCGGCCGCGCGCTGATGTCTTCCTCTCACGGTTTCTGGAGCCTTGGCGGTTTTGCAGGCAGTGCGCTTGGCAGCTTTTACCTGCACTATCAGGGCGCATTCAGCCATGCGGTTCTGGTGAGCGTGATTGCCGGTATCATCATGCTGATAACTTTGCCGCGTTTGGTCATGGATCGTCAGCAGCAGACCAGCGAGAAAATCCGCTTCCGCCTGCCTAATCAGCCGGTGATCTATCTGATCGGTATGATGGCGCTGTTTGCAATGGTGCCGGAAGGTGCGGTGCTGGACTGGGCAGCGGTCTATATTCAGCAGGCCTTTTCTGCAGATCTGACCACAGCCGGTTATGGCTATGCGGCTTTTTCTGCCACCATGGCGCTGGTTCGTTTTCTCGGCGACGGCGTGCGTAACCGCTTCGGTGCCGTGCGGACATTCCGCGTGTCGATCATTATTGCCGCAGCGGGCTTGTTTGTCAGCGGTTTTGCACCACATGCGTGGATAGCAATTCTGGCTTTTGCCGTTGCCGGACTTGGTGTGGCCAATATTGTGCCGATCATTTTTTCGGCGGCAGGCAATCAGAGCGGCATCCATGCGGGTACGGCGTTAAGTCTTGTCACATTGATGGGCTATTCAGGCATTCTGGTTGCACCGTCACTGATCGGCTATATCGGCGGGCATATCGGTTTCGGCCCTGTCTATATGGTGCTGGCGCTGATGCTGGTGGTGGTGTTTATGCTTTCATCGCTCGCAAGTGCCGCAGATCAGAAAAGAGAATAGAAGTTTTGAACGACCTGCTGTAAGACTGTCACAATTGCGGTTCAAAAGCTGTTCCGTCACGGTTATGGAACAGCATTGAACCGAGATGTTCCCGTATCACTGTAAGATTGCCCACTTTAAGATTGTATAATTATGGCTTCTGATAATCTGCACTATTATGCCCATCCCTTTGCCCGCCGCACATCTGTCGGGGTCAATGTCGGCGGCGTGATTGTTGGCGGTGATGCGCCGGTGGTTGTGCAATCCATGACCAATACGGATACGGCGGATATTGACGGCACAGTTGCGCAGGTGGCCGCCCTGCATCATGCGGGTTCCGAACTGGTACGCATCACGGTTGACCGTGATGAATCTGCTGCCGCCGTGCCGAAAATCCGTGAGCGCCTTGAGCGCCTCGGCCTCAATGTTCCGCTGATCGGTGATTTTCATTATATCGGCCATAAGCTGCTGTCAGACCATCCGGCCTGTGCGGAAGCGCTGGCGAAATACCGTATCAATCCGGGCAATGTCGGTTTCAAAGACAAAAAAGACAAGCAGTTTGCCGAAATTATCGAAATGGCAATTCGCTATGATAAGCCGGTGCGTATCGGCGTGAACTGGGGTTCGCTGGATCAGGAATTGCTGACCACGCTGATGGATCGCAATCAGGCTGCCGGTGCACCAATGACCGCGCAGGAAGTGATGCGCGAGGCGATTATCCAGTCTGCACTGATTTCTGCTGATCTGGCTGAGGAAATCGGCCTGCCGCGCGACAAAATCATTCTTTCCGCCAAAGTCAGTCAGGTGCAGGATCTGATTGCCGTTTATGCGGAACTGGCCAAACGTTGCGATCATGCGCTGCATCTGGGGCTGACCGAAGCCGGTATGGGCACCAAGGGCATTGTGGCGTCTTCCGCCGCGATGGGGATTCTGTTGCAGCAGGGCATCGGCGATACAATCCGTATCTCCCTGACACCGGAGCCGAATGGCGACCGTACCCGCGAAGTGCAGGTCTCGCAGGAATTGCTGCAGGTGATGGGCTTCCGTCAGTTTATCCCGATTGTAGCGGCGTGTCCGGGTTGCGGCCGCACCACCTCAACGGTATTTCAGGAACTGGCGCAAACCATTCAGAATGATATCCGCACCAATATGCCGATCTGGCGTGAGAAATATCCGGGCGTTGAAGGCCTGTCTGTTGCGGTGATGGGCTGTATCGTTAACGGGCCGGGTGAATCCAAACATGCGGATATTGGCATTTCTCTGCCGGGAACCGGTGAAACACCATCCGCACCGGTTTTCGTAGACGGCAAGAAAGTTGCCACATTACGCGGTCCGGCAATCGCTGAAGATTTCCAGAAGATGGTGGCCGAATATATCGAAAACCGTTACGGGCTCGGCGCGAAAAAGCCGGAAGCCGCAGAATAAGAATAATAAAAAAGCTCTCATAAAATATGAGAGCTTTTTTATTGCGACTTTTATTGAATTTAGTTCTGACGCAGAGCGATAAAATGCGCGGCTTCTTTCAGAACCTGTGCTTTTTCACCGAAAGGTGCCAGCAGGTCTTCGGCCTGCGCGACCAGACCGGCCAGCTGTTTCTTTGTCCAGTCAATGCCATGCAGTGAAACAAGGGTCGCTTTGCCTGCGGCGGCATCTTTGCCGGTGGCTTTACCCATAGTGGCTGCATCGGCGGTCACATCAAGCAGATCATCGGCAAGCTGGAAAGCCAGACCAATGGCCGAGCCGAATTCGGCAAGGCGCTCACGCTCTTCCGTGCTGGCATTGCCGATAATCGCACCGGCTTCACAGGCGAAGCGGATCAGCGCGCCGGTTTTCATCGCTTGCAGAGTAATAATGTCTGCTTCATCGGGGCTGGTGGTTTCTGCCATCAGGTCAAGTGCCTGACCGCCGACCATGCCGCCGACACCGGAGGCACGTGACAAAGCCAGTACCAGATCAAGACGGGTTTTCACCGGCAGCTCTGTGGCATCATCGGCGATGATGTCAAAAGCATAAGTGAGCAGACCATCACCGGCGAGAATCGCTGCCGCTTCATCATAGGCTTTATGAACGGTTGGCTGGCCGCGACGCATATCATCATCATCCATAGCCGGCAGATCATCATGAACCAGCGAATAGCAATGGATACATTCCAGCGCTGCGGCAACGCGCAGTGCAGCTTGGGGATCAGCATCATAGAGACGGGCGGTTTCCGTGACCAGAAACGGGCGCAGGCGTTTGCCGCCATTCAGCGCACCATGGCGGATTGCGGCCATGAGACGCGGCGGACGGATAACCTCGCCGAGACGCGGGCGCTCATCCAGAAGTGAGACCATCAGTTGCTCAACGGAAGCGGCATGAAGTGCCAGCCGCTGTCCGAAACCGGAAATGTCATGATCGTTTTTCATGGACAAGGGCATGAACCATTCGCCTGTAATAATCAACTCCTGTCCGGTCGGCTCAATATGAAATTTCTGTATCAGAGGTGATGCAGAAAAGCCGCGAAATGATTTTTACCAACAAAAAATGCCTGAAAACTGATATGTCTTGCAGCACCGGCTTTTCAATCGGCTGAAATTATGCAGTAACGATATGGCAAGTAACGGAGACACTGCGGGCACAATGACAAAATTTGTCATGTATAAGGAGGACGGAGATAAAGGGGACGGTCATCATGAAACCGCAGCTCCGAAAACCGTCGCCAGCTTTGTGGCGGATCCGGTGAGCGTGCGGCCGTGGTATTGGCTGAAGCGCTTTTTGCTGTTGCTGGCAATTGCGCCTTTCGCTCTGCTTTTTCTCTACAAGCTGCCCTTTGTGCATCCGGTCTCAACCCTGATGATCAAGGATCTGGTGACGCTGAAAGGCTATGAGCGCCACTGGGTGCCGCTGGAGGATATTGCGCCGGTACTGGTCAATTCGGTGATGATGTCCGAGGACGGGCAGTTTTGCAGCCATTATGGCATTGACTGGAATCAGCTGAAACTGGTGCTGGGCAGTGACGGTGAGCCAAGCCGCGGCGCCTCGACAATCCCGATGCAGACGGTGAAAAATCTGTTTCTCTGGAACGGGCGCTCTTATGTGCGCAAGGCACTGGAATTCCCGCTGGCGCAGGCCGCTTCATTGATTCTTTCCAAGCGCCGGATGATGGAGATTTATCTCAATATCGTGGAGTGGGGTGACGGGATTTAAGGCATTGAAGCCGCTGCCCAGCATTATTTCAAGCGTCCGGCATCCAAATTGACGGCGCGGCAGGCTGCCTATCTCGCAGTCACGCTGCCGAATCCGATTCTCCGCGATGCGTCCAAGCCAAGCCGCGGTATGGTGCGGATTTCCCGTATTATTGAGCGCAGAGCCCAAAACAGCGGCGCTTATGTCGGCTGTGTGCAATAAAATCAGCAAAATTTGAGCAAAAGCGCGAAATTTTTTGTCCTTTAGCCGTGAATGATGCTATAGGGCAGCGACTGAAATACATTTCTGAGCAGGTTTTTAAGCCGGTAAATCGGGATTTGCATAAAAAAAATGCGAGTCCTGCTGGTCAAAAGACGTTTGAGCGTGTATAGGCAGCAAAACTTTCCGGAACAATGTCCGATGTGACAGCCTTGCTATGAGGCACCGGACATTCGATTGACTAATCACTGGAGCAGAATCAATGGCTGTACCTAAACGAAAAACTTCCCCTTCGAAGCGCGGCATGCGTCGTTCGGCTGATGCGCTGAAGGCTCCGACATATGTTGAAGACAAGAACTCCGGCGAACTGCGTCGCCCGCACCATATCGACCTGAAAAGCGGTATGTATCGCGGCCGTCAGGTTCTGGAGCCAAAGGAAGCGTAATTTCGCTTTTTCTTGGAGCTTTTAAAAAAGACCGGCTTTTCAGCCGGTCTTTTTTGTTTGCAATTTGCCTGTCTATTCCGCCAGCGCATCACCTGTGCAGCGAGGACCGGTTGTTTCTGGCATGTTTTGCGCAAAAGCACGGTAATCTGCCTGTAATGCAGCACGGGGTTATGCGAAAAATTCAAAACCTTGATCGCAATTAGTGCCAGCATCATTTGTAACTGACGTTATACTGAGGAAAAGCCGGTTCTGCGTATATGCGGGAAACAGGCATTATTGGGATGTGAGGAAGTTATCTGTCATGAGCAAAGAAACAACAGTCGTCATTGCCAGCGCTGCGCGTACTCCTGTCGGTTCATTCAACGGGGCTTTCGCCAATGTGCCTGCCCATGAGCTGGGTGCAACAGCGATCAAGGCTGCGCTGGAACGCGCCGGTGTTGCTGCGGCTGATGTTGATGAAGTGATTTTCGGTCAGGTGCTGACAGCAGGGCAGGGGCAGAATCCGGTGCGTCAGGCGGCGATTGCTGCCGGTTGTCCGATTGAGACAACGGGTTTTGCCGTGAACCAGCTTTGCGGCTCCGGCCTGCGCTCTGTGGCGCTGGGCTTGCAGCAGATTGCCAATGGTGATGCATCGGTGATTGTTGCCGGTGGTCAGGAATCCATGTCGATGGCTCCGCATTGTGCGCATCTGCGCTCCGGTACCAAAATGGGCGACATGACCATGATTGATACCATGATGAAGGACGGTCTGACGGACGCTTTCCACGGTTATCCTATGGGCGTAACAGCCGAGAATATTGCTGATCGCTGGCAGCTGACCCGTGAGGATCAGGACAATTTCGCTCTTGCTTCCCAGAACAAGGCCGAGGCAGCGCAGGTTGCCGGTCGTTTTAAAGATGAGATCGTGCCTGTCACCATCAAAACCCGTAAGGGTGAGGTGATCGTGAGCGAGGATGAATATATCCGCCACGGCACCACGATTGAGGCTTTGCAGAAGCTGCGTCCGGCTTTTGCCAAGGAAGGTACGGTTACCGCCGGTAATGCATCCGGTATCAATGATGGTGCGGCCGCAACAGTGCTGATGAGTGAAGCGGAAGCGGAGCGTCGCGGTATCAAACCATTGGCACGCATCACCTCCTGGGCAACGGCAGGCGTTGATCCGGCAGTGATGGGCACAGGACCTATTCCGGCCTCACGCAAAGCGCTGGAAAAAGCCGGCTGGACAGTGAAGGATCTGGATCTGGTTGAAGCCAATGAGGCTTTTGCGGCGCAGGCTTGCTGTGTGACCCGTGAGCTGGGGCTTGATCCGGCAATTGTCAATGTGAATGGCGGTGCTATCGCTATCGGTCATCCTATCGGCGCTTCCGGTGCCCGTGTTCTGACCACGCTGCTTTATGAAATGCAGCGCCGTGATGCCAAGAAAGGTCTGGCGACCCTGTGTATCGGCGGCGGCATGGGGGTTGCGCTCTGTGTTGAGCGCGACTGAACGTATTTGCAGATAAGTTAACAAGGCCCATTGTTACGAAAATCGAAGCCCCGAAGGAAATTAATCTTTTCGGGGCTTTTTGTTGCAGTGAAATTGCGTTTCATAAAGGCCTAATACTATATATAGTATCTATAATTTGTTTTGGCTCTGTATTTTGTGAAAACGAAACGGGAACTTTCATATAGCAGCGATTCGTCGCCGATTCGTTCAGGGTTTGGCCGAAAGCTTAATGAAAGCATGTTGTTTCGCTGCAATGTAGCGCATTCCGGTAATGTATTTTTAATCTTTATTAATGCTGTGCGGGTTTTTAAATTGGTATTATGTGCATATTACCACATCGCTATGTGCGGTCAGTGGTAAAAGTTAATTTCTCCGCTTTTTATTGCGTCGTTCCTATGTTGTTGAATCTGTATATTGTGTCTCTTTTTCTTAAAAACACAGGATGTTGTTTTGAACAAAATGAGAACTCGTGAAAACCATTGATTCGTAGCCTCTTTGTTCTTCTCGTGTTCTTTTCATTAAAATACAGGGTTTTTGCGGGCATTTTAGTGGATTCTAACGCCTGAAATGCGCGTAAAATTCTGACAAGATCGGGTTTTTGTGAAGAGCTGACATGGTTTCCTGTCATTTTCTGAAGTTTTGATACAAAAGAAGTCATAAAGGTGCCGTTGTTACCCTTTTAGTCAGAGACAGATAATGCTACCTGCTTTGCTCAATCTGTACTGGCTGACGGCAGGCAGACAGAAAAAATGGGGTTTGCCGGATCGGGTTGGCTATATTGCAAAATATGGCACTGACCTGCGGGGCGGATTTCATGTGTAACGACTTCATGAGACGGGGAATAATCAATTCCGCATGAATGACCAGAAGAACTCATTGACGCCTCCGCTTGGGGCGGCGTCTCTGCATCAGGGAACAGCACCGCTTATTGTGAGTGGGCGCGATGTAACCGCTGTGCTCGGGCCTACCAATACCGGTAAGACTCATCTGGCGCTGGAGCGTATGCTCGCCCATGAGAGCGGGATCATTGGTCTGCCGCTGCGCCTGCTGGCGCGTGAAGTTTATAATAAGCTGGTTACCAAAGTCGGCCCTGAAAAAGTAGCGCTGGTCACCGGCGAAGAAAAAATCATTCCGGCCGGTGCGAAATATTCCGTATGTACCGTTGAGGCTCTGCCGCGCCAGACCAATGCAGCTTTCGTTGCCATTGATGAAATACAGCTGGCTGCCGATCTGGAACGCGGCCATATTTTCACAGACCGTCTTTTACATTTACGTGGCCGGCAGGAAACCCTGCTGCTGGGCGCGGCAACTATGCGGCCTATTCTCGAAAAGCTGCTGCGCGGTATCAATATTATTACCCGTCCGCGTTTGTCGCATCTGGCCTATGCGGGTTCGAAAAAGATTACCCGCCTGCCACGTCGCAGTGCCATTGTCGCTTTCTCTGCCGATGAGGTTTATGCGATTGCCGAGCTGATCCGCCGACAGCGCGGTGGCGCAGCCGTAGTGATGGGCGCTTTGAGCCCGCGCACCCGCAATGCGCAGGTGGAGCTTTATCAGTCCGGCGATGTGGATTTTCTGGTGGCCACCGATGCGATCGGCATGGGACTTAATCTTGATGTTGACCATGTGGCCTTTGCGCAAGCGCGTAAATTTGACGGATTTCAGTATCGTGATCTGAACCCCGGTGAGCTCGGGCAGATTGCCGGTCGTGCGGGTCGTCACCTGCGCGATGGTACATTCGGCGTCACCGGTCAGGTTGATCCGTTTGATAAAGATCTTGTCGAGCGGATAGAATCGCATAATTTCGACGCGGTTAAAGTGTTGCAATGGCGCACGGCTCAGTTTGATTTTTCATCTGTTCGTGCATTGAAACACTCATTAGACCGTTCAGCGCCTTTGGAAGGGTTGACACGGGCGCTACCTGCGGTTGACATGCAGGCGCTTGAAAATCTGGCGCGTGATGAAGACATTATGCGGCTTGCGGATACGCCCAAGCGTGTGGAAATTTTGTGGGATGCCTGTGCGCTTCCCGACTATAGAAGGATTGCGCCGGCACAACATGCCGATATTATTGCCGCAATCTATAAGGATATCATCCGCAAAGGTTTTGTGGATGAAGACTATATGAGCGAGCAGGTGCATCGGTCCGACAGGACTGACGGTGAGATCGACACTCTATCTCATCGTATTGCACAAATTCGCACATGGACTTTTGTGTCGCATCGGCCGGGCTGGCTGGCAGATCCGGCACATTGGCAAGAAAAGACGCGCGAAATTGAGGACAGATTGTCTGACGCGCTGCATGAACGGTTGACGAAACGCTTTGTAGACCGCAGGACAAGCGTGCTTATGAAGCGCCTGAGAGAGAATGCCATGCTAGAAGCAGAAATTAGCCCGACAGGGGATGTACTTGTCGAAGACCACAATGTCGGGCAGTTGGAAGGATTCCGATTTACCGCCGACGTCAAGGCCGAAGGGCCGGACGCGAAAGCGGTAAAGGGGGCTGCACAAAAAGCGCTGGCCGCTGAATATGACCGTCGTGCAGAGCGCTTCTCTGCTGCGGCCAATGGCGATTTCGCCCTTGGCTCGGATGGTATTCTGCGCTGGGTCGGCGCTCCGGTTGCAACTCTGGTTGCCGGTGACAGCGTGATGCGTCCGCGCAGCGTTCTGCTGGCTGACGAGCAGCTGACAGGTGCTTCCCGTGAGAAAGTACAGAGCCGTATTGACCGCTTTGTCGCTCATCATATTGAGACCGTTCTCAAGCCATTACACGATCTGACTGAGGCTGATGCCCTGACCGGCATGACCCGTGGTCTGGCTTTCCGTCTGGTTGAGAGTTTCGGTGTGATCCAGCGTCGTGACATTGCTGAGGAAATCCGTGGTCTCGATCAGGATTCCCGCGCAGCTCTGCGTCGTTTCGGCGTACGCTTCGGTGCCTATCATGTATTTATCCCAGCATTGCTGAAACCGGCACCGGCAGGTTTGATGACACTGCTCTGGGCGCTAAGCAATGATGGCCGTGAACGCGCCGGTTACGGTGATGTTGTTCATGTTCTGGCCGCAGGCCGTACCTCGGTTGTTGTTGATCCGGCTTTCGATCCGGTTTTCTACACACTGGCCGGTTACCGCGTTCTTGGCCGCCGCGCTGTGCGTTTCGATATTCTGGAGCGTCTGGCCGATCTGATCCGTCCGGCTCTGGCCTGGCGTCCGGGTGCGGGTCTGCGCGCCGAAGGTGCCTATGACGGTGCCCGTTTCATGGTAACGCCGTCGATGATGTCTATTCTTGGTGCGACACCGGAAGACATGGAAGAAGTGCTGAAAAGCCTCGGCTACCGTCATGAAGCGATGGAAGCACCGGTTGTTGCTGCCAAGCTTGCAGAACTTGATGCTTTTGCTGAAGCTGATGCTGCCAAGCAGACCGGCGAAGCTGTAACAGAAGCTGCTGCTGAAGCTGAAGAACAGCCGGAAGCTGTGGCCGAAACCGTGAATACGGAAGAAGCTGAAGCACCGGTTGCAGAAGCGGCTGAGACTGCTGATGCTGTTGCAGAAGAACCAGTGAAAATGGTTCTGCTGTGGCGTCCGGGTCGTCACGACAACCGTGGCCGCGAGCAGGGCAAGGGACGCGAGCAGAATCGCAACCGTCCGCAGGGCAATCGCCGTGCGCCTGCTAAAGACGGCGCACCGGCTGATGCAGCTAAAGACAATGCGGGTGATAATCAGAACCGTGAAGGTCGCAGCAAGCGGTTTGAAAAAGCCGCACGGGTTGATTTCCGCAATGGTGAGCAGAAATCCGGCCGTAATGAACATCACGGCAAGCCGCGTCATGGCAAACGGGATCATGCTCAGGATCAGAAACGCGTTGAGCGCAATGAGCGTCCGGTGCAGATCGATCCTGATTCACCATTCGCCAAGCTGCTTGCTCTGAAAGAGCAGCTGAAGAAATAAGCGCATGAATACAGGTGCTTTAAAACAGCGCATTGATAAATGGTTGTTTTTCACCCGTGTCGTTAAATCACGCTCGCTCGCGGCAAAACTTGCTGCCGGCGGGCGTGTTCGTATTAACCGCGATAAAATAGATCAGGCATCTCACGGTATTAAAATCGGAGATGTAGTGACGGTCACGCTGGATCGCCGCATATTGATTTATAAAGTGCGCGAACTCGGAGAGCGTCGCGGCTCTTTTTCCGAAGCGCAATTGCTCTATGAAGATCTGACACCGCCAGCTGAAAAGACGGAAGAGCAGATGGCTGCGGTTGGTGAAAAACGGGATGCCGGTTCCGGCCGTCCGACAAAACGCGACCGCAGGGCAACGGAACGACTGAAACAAGGTGGTTCCGGTTTTGATGAGTTCTGAACTGCTTGATCGGGCTGATGTGAGTCGCATTCAGAGCATAATTCCGCAGGTTGACCGGTGTTTTCAGAAGCTGAACTATGCTTGAGATACTGAGTCGGGTCTGACCATTCTTTCAAATCTTCGTGTTGGCTTATTTTCTGTCCGGAATGAAGAATGATGCGGCGGAAGGATTGTGCTTTGTTAAAAGCCAGCGGGGACGCAGTTTTTCAGAAATTACGGCGATACAGAATGTGGTTCTTTTTTGCGGCGGAGCGTCGCGGCTGAGGGAAAACCCTCTTGCAAGCTGCGGCTAAAGCCTTTACCTGACAGACAGGTTTTCTGCCGTATTTCATATAGCGCAGTTGCTGAAAAACGGCATTCCGGTTTCGCAGGCCGGATGGCAGGATCAGTCAGTTATCCTGACACCTGCCGGATGTTATGCCAAATGATATGATTGTAATTTTGGCCGCAGATTATGTGTGGCAGTTCAAAGCTCTGGGAGTTCGACAATGACTTATGTCGTGACCGATAACTGCATTCGTTGCAAATATACGGATTGCGTGGAGGTCTGCCCTGTCGATTGTTTCTATGAAGGCGAGAATATGCTCGTCATCAATCCTGATGAGTGTATTGACTGCGGCGTATGTGAGCCAGAATGTCCTGCAGAAGCAATCCGTCCGGATACAGAGCCGGGTCTTGATAAATGGATTGAGCTGAATTCTGAATATTCAGCGAAATGGCCAAATCTCACCGTGAAAAAAGACCAGATGCCTGAAGCCGCTGAAATGGATGGCGTCGCTAATAAGCTTGAACAGTTCTTCTCGGCAGAGCCTGGCGAAGGCGATTGATTCTCCGCTGATATGCCGGAATAACCACAGGATCAGCCGTGTCAATTAACGGTTTATTAACACAAATCGCCCGGTCGGGCGGCTTGTGACGGCATTTTGTTGATTCTGCCGGTTTTTTGTGTTACTGTCCACGATAATGTCGATGAGCAGGCGTCATTTCGTGGCGGCTACAGGTATTCACTGAAAGGCTGATATAAATTACAGGCTGAAATAGTGCCGGGGCAAGTTTGTTTTTAAATTTTGCTCCCACCGTTTATCCTGTGATTTTTTTTGCTTAAGTTTTGCCTCAGCATCCCTTTTACATTCTGTTTCGGCACTTGTTTTAATCAGCTGTTATGCCTGTTCCGTTTCCCGCGGGGCTGGTCGCAGGACTGATTGTATCACCGCGTGTAAACCGGCGCTCCAGGTGCCGGACACTACAGGGAGTATTGAAGCGTATGTCATCCCAGCAGAAGAAGGCCGCCGTCCGTCAGGGTTTTAAGACGGGTGAGTCGATTGTGTATCCGTCGCATGGTGTGGGACAGATCGTTGCAATCGAAGAGCAGGAAGTTGCAGGCATGAAGCTTGAGCTTTTTGTTATTGATTTCGATAAAGATAAGATGCGCCTTAAAGTGCCGGTGGCTAAAGCGGCTACCATTGGTATGCGTAAATTGTCAGAAGGTGATTTCGTAGAACGCGCCTTGAAAGTCTTGCAGGGTCGTGCCCGTATCAAGCGCACCATGTGGTCGCGCCGGGCTCAGGAATATGATGCAAAAATCAATTCCGGTGATCTGATTTCCATTGCAGAAGTCGTGCGTGATCTTTTCCGTGCAGAAAACCAGCCGGAACAGTCTTATTCCGAGCGTCAGCTTTATGAAGCAGCTCTGGATCGTATGGCGCGTGAAGTTGCAGCTGTAAACAAGCTGTCTGATACAGAATCTGTACGCCTCATTGAAGCTAATCTGGCTAAAGGACCGAAACGCGGTGCGAAGACTGATGAAGCTGAAGTTGAGGATGATGAAGCCGAAGCTGCATAATTCTACGCAATTCAGGCTGAAACATAGTCGTTTATAACAATAACGCCGTTCTGTTCACTCAGAGCGGCGTTATTGTTTTATGTATATTTTCGCTACGTAGTAATGATTGCACAGCATGTATCTGCTCTGAAGCATGTGCTGGAGCACAAAAAGTGTTTTTCAAGCTCTCTGTTCAAAAAAATCATAAAATTAGCAGAAGATGAAGGAACCGGCCTTCCATTGATGCGTTTAACTCCTAGAGCGGTTTACGTCCAAATTGGATCATAGTGCTCGCTCTAGATTCTTTATTTGGTCGCATTATCACGGGCGTCAAGTTGATCCAACTTAACTGTGAAATGCTCTAGCGGATAACGTGATCCTCATAAGCAGGTTGCGTTGATATTTTCGTTATGGAGATTGAAATGAAGCCTGTAGCGTCCTCCTCCACCGAAGTTACGAAACGTACCGTCTCTTTTGTATCCTCCAGAAATCTTATTCGCAGTGCTATGTCCGCGCCTTATCTTGAACGGGAACAGGAACAGGAACTTGTTCAGCGCTGGAAAGAGCAGGGCGATCAGCATGCGCTGGATGAAATTACCTCATCCCATATGCGGCTGGTGATTTCCACCGCCGGACGGTTCCGCAAATTTGATTTGCCGATGGCCGATCTCATACAGGAAGGGACAGTGGGGCTTATGGAGGCTGCTTTCCGCTTTGAACCGGAGCGGGAGGTGCGTTTTTCCACCTATGCGATCTGGTGGATCAGAGCATCGATACAGGACTATATTCTGCGCAATTGGTCGATTGTGCGTGGCGGTACAAGTTCAACGCAGAAAGCTTTGTTTTTCAATCTGCGCCGTTTACGTGCAAAACTGGTGCAGAGCAATGAAACCCTGTCGAAGCGCGAATTATATACCCGTATTTCCGATCAGCTCGGCGTGTCTGAAAAAGATGTGGAACTGATGGATTCCAGATTATCCGGCCCCGACAGTTCTTTAAGTATGACTGTTTCGCCGGATGACAGCAGCAGCGCGGAGAAGATTGATTTTCTGGTCGACGATCACCCGCTGCAAGATGAAATTGTTGAGAATATGATCGACAGCGAGCGACGTGTCAGCTGGCTGAAACAGGCATTATCTGTACTCAATGATCGCGAATTGCGTATTATCCGCGAGCGTCGTTTGAAAGATGATGCCGTGACACTGGAAATGCTGGGAGAAAAACTTGGTATTTCCAAAGAACGTGTCCGCCAGATTGAAAACCGTGCTTTGGAAAAATTGCGGGCTGCGTTGCTTTCCCAGAATGGTATTGCAGCCTATCACGCCTGAGTACGACCAATGTGCTTATAAAAAAGCCCGCTTTAAAGCGGGCTTTCTCGTTTCAGGTTGAAGGTGTCGTCAGATGCCTGTCAGACCGTCCATACCGATATAGGCAATGCGCAGCATATTGGTATTGCCAGGAGTTCTGAGCGGCACACCGACAGTGATAATCACACGATCGCCCGGTTTGGCGAACTCTTCCCGATGGGCAATATGACAGGCGCGGTTGACCACATCATCCAGATCACGCGCATCTTCAGTCACCACGCAATGCAGCCCCCAGACGATCGACAGACGACGTGCTGTCTCAACGACCGGCGACAGGGCAATAATCGGCGTCAGCGGGCGCTCACGCGACGCTCTGAGGCCTGTGGTGCCCGATGAAGTATAGCAAATGATCGCCGAAAGGTTGAGTGTGGTGGCAATCTGGCGGGCTGCCAGCGATACCGCATCCGCACCGGTGGCTTCCGGTTCGGAACGCTGATTATTGACGATGGACGGATAATTCGGATCGCGTTCTACTTTCTCAGCAATCCGCGCCATGGTCGCAACCGCTTCCACCGGATAATCACCGGCGGCAGATTCCGCAGACAGCATCACCGCATCTGCACCATCAAACACGGCAGTCGCCACATCGGAGACTTCCGCACGGGTTGGCACCGGAGCTGTAATCATGGATTCCAGCATTTGGGTGGCAACCACAACAGGCTTACCGGCTTTGCGGCAGGCGCGCACAATCTGTTTCTGAATGCCCGGAACGCTTTCCAGCGGCATTTCTACACCCAGATCACCACGGGCAACCATCAGCGCATCCGACAATTCGATAATTTCATCGAGACGGGTAACTGCCTGCGGCTTTTCAATTTTCGACATCAGCGCCACGCGACCACGCGCAATCTTGCGCACTTCCGCCAGATCTTCCGGCCGCTGAATGAAGGACAGTGCTACCCAGTCAATATCTTCCAACAACACAGCATCAAGATCACGGCGATCTTTTTCTGTCAGCGCGCCGACCGGCAATGTCGTATCCGGCAGGCTTACACCTTTGCGGTCAGAAATTTTGGTGCCGGAGATTACTTTACAACGGATAGACTTACCGTCGGTCGCTTCAGCCTGCAAAGCTAAACGACCATCGTCAATCAGCAGACGGTCACCGGCCTGTACGGCCTGCAGAATTTCCGGATGCGGCAGGAAAACACGATTTTCATCGCCCAGTGTTTCATCGTCATCAAGCGTGAAAATCTGACCCGGTGTGAGTTCGACTTTGCCGTCTTTGAATTTGCCGACACGTAGTTTCGGGCCCTGCAAATCTGCGAGAATACCGATCGGGCGTCCGAGTTTGCGCTCTACATTGCGGATGCGGCGCACCAGCTCACGCATCAGGTCGTGATCGGCATGGCTCATATTGATGCGGAAGACATCGGCACCGGCCGCGAATAATTTCTCAATAACCGCTTCATCCGAAGATGCGGGCCCAAGTGTTGCGAGGATCTTTACCTTACGCGCACGTCTCATTGGTGATTGGTTCCTGTCACTGTGGCATTGCCGGCTGGTGCATCATCAGTCAGCTGCACCATCCAGCTTGATTGTTCGCCCGTATCATATTCCTGAAAACCGGAGCGCTGATAACCGCGGGCAAAACAGTCATTCACGCCGTTAATTTTGAATTCGTTTTCAGCCACACACATATTGACCTTGCCGTCCCAGCGGCCGCCGCCTTCTGAATCCTCAGCATAAACATAGTAATAGCGGGAGGTCAGCGGGCCTTCGATCAGGGTCTTACAGCTTGATCCGTTAATATGCCACCAGCCTTCCGTGATCCATCCGCTCTTGGCGCGATAGCCGATTGCGACACCGACAAGATTTTGCGTCGAATTACAAACGCGAAAATCGGCACGGGCTTCAGGTGCGGAAAAGATAACAGAAATCAATGTGACCGAAACAAAAGCCAGACAATAGAACAAGGTAGAATGAAGACGCATCCGCCAGAACCTTTCAGCGCACGGTACTGCTTAAATATGACAGCAAGGTGTAACAGCCTGACCATTACCACCGGACTGCATCTTTTGTTCGGCTCTGTTTCGGGCAGAAACAAATGATACAGCACTGTAAACAACCGGGTTGCGGCACCGTATCTGCTTCACCATGAAAATGCGATGCCGTAAAGCCGCATAATTCACGCAAGTTGCAGGCAGACTCAAGAGCCTGAGGTCAGTTTTCCGCTGTAAATCAGAACTAATTGCAAAATAACCTGTCTTGCCGGTCAAGCCGCTATCGGCAACCTTTGTAATCATCTCCGGCAGATAGTGACGGATCACAGTCTGAAAAATACCTCCTGTTTTGCGAATTCAGTGGTTTTCAGTTGTCACAATTGTAATCAAATCGATTTAATTGCTGTTTTGTCTATAGCCCACACTCCGACCGGATACTAGAGCGTATCGCGTTTAATTATATCCGCTGCGCGTGCTCTATCTTTTTGTTTTTACGTCTATCCATTTGAGCCAGGCATGCTCTGGCCTATCTTGCAAAATGGAGCGCCGGTCACAAATGGCTCGCAATTCCTTGCAATCCATTTATATGTTGATCATCCAATCCATAGCCGGAAACGAGATGACAGGTTTTTCCCCTTTTGAGACCATTGACGGTGATTTTGAGCAAGGTCTGCTGCTGATTGCCGATCATGCCAGCCGTGCAGTGCCTGAGGACTATGGCACGCTCGGGCTGGAGCCACGTGTTTTTGAACGCCATATCGCCTATGATATCGGCGTTGAGATGCTGACCAGAGCGCTGGCAGAAAAGCTGAACAGTCCGGCTGTGCTCGGCGGTTTTTCACGGCTGCTGATTGATCCGAACCGCGGCGAGGATGATCCGACGCTGATTATGCAGCTGTCGGACGGTGCTGTTATTCCGGCTAATTATCCGATGCGGACTGAAGAGCGGGAAAACCGGCTGAACCGCTTTTACCGCCCTTATCACTATGCGGTTGATGCAGCCTGCAACAAGATGCTGCAAGCCGGTGGAAGCGCCCCTTTTGTCGTCTCTGTTCATTCCTATACGCCGGTCTGGAAAACCATACCGCGCCCGTGGCAGGTTGCATTGCTCTGGGATAATGATGACCGGGCAATAACACCGCTTTTGTCGATGTTACGTGAAGACGGTACATTATCTGTCGGCGATAATGAGCCCTATGACGGCGCTCTGCGGAATGACACATTGTTTCGCCATTGTACCGCTAAAGGCTATGCCAATGTGCTGATTGAAGTGCGGCAGGATCTGATCGCAACACCGGAAGGTGTGCAGGTTTGGGCCGATCGCCTTGCGCCTATGCTGGCACATATCAATATGATGGATGGTATTCACGATATCCGCCATTATGGTTCACGCACCGGTTCCGTTGAACGGATTTGAGCTGCGAAAGGAAATTGCATGACACATATTACAGGTAATCAGCGTCTCGCCTATGAGGCAGCAGCTTTTCGCAAGCTGGTTGAGCATTTGCGCAACCGCACCGATGTTCAGAATATCGATATGATGAACCTGACCGGCTTTTGTCGCAACTGCCTGTCCAACTGGTTTCAGGAAGCGGCCAATGCTGATGGCAATGCGCTGACCAAAGACGAAGCACGCGCCGAGATTTACGGCATGCCTTATGATGAATGGCGGGAAAAATATCAGACACCGGCCAGTCAGGCGCAGCAGGATGCTTTTTCCGCACGAAAACCAAGCCACTAATAAAGCTGCTTCAGAAAAAGTGGCTACCGGTTTTTTGCCCGAAGCCGCGACAGATAAAAAACAGAGTGGGTTTTCACTCGAAAATTGAACCACTCTGTAGATTTTAACCAGTATCTTACCGCTTGGCGGCTAGTTTAAGTTCCAAGATTCTTAAATCCATTGCTTGACCATGCGGCTCATGTGAGGCAACCAAGACCACCTGTTTTAAGGCCTGCGACTCGCCCAGCGTTTCATATGGTCTTGTCTATAATCGGAGAATGATATTGAGCGACGATATTACCGGCGACAACGCCCAGTCCATTGCAGTCGGCCAGCTGCGTGCATTTATTGAACGTATTGAACGTCTGGAAGAAGAAAAGAAAACCATTTCTGATGATATCAAAGAGGTTTTCGCTGAGCTGAAAGGCTCCGGCTTTGACTCCAAAGCCGTACGCACCATCATCCGCCTGCGTAAGAAAGAAGCGCATGAGCGTCAGGAAGAAGAAGCGATGATCCAGCTTTATATGGACGCGCTCGGCATGAGCTGATTTCAGCAGTGCTGAAACAAAAAGGGGGCTTTCGCCCCCTTTTTTATTGCTAAAAATCAGTGTCAAACATCAAGCAGTTTCTCAAAACCACCATAGATCATACGCTTGCCGTCAAAAGGCATGGATTCACCCATCGCCTGCATGCGGGGATCTTCCATCATTTTTTTCCAGGTTGTATCGCGCACAGTTTTGTTCGGAAATTCAATCCAGCTGAACACAACAACTTCGCCGTCTTTGGCCTGCACGGAGCGGCGGAAATCCGTCAGCTTGCCATCCGGCACATCATCGCCCCAGCACTCAACAATGCGGGTGGCGCCAAATTCTTTAAAAATCACAGCCGCTTCAGCTGCATGTTTACGGTAGTCTTCTTTGCGGTTTTCCGGCACAGAAGCGACAAAACCCTCGACATATCCCATTTTCATTCTCCTCCTTGTGGGCAACTTTATTCTTGCGTTGACTTAATATGTTGATATCAACATAATTGTAAAATGTCAATGAATGTACCATTTTCGACCACACTGGAAGTCCGTGATACATGTCTGTGCCTGCACGCACAGCGCGCAGCCCGTGCTTTAGCCCGTTATTTTGACGATGCTTTGAGGCCTTTCGGACTGACAAACGGCCAGTTTTCTTTGCTGATGGCTTTAAACAGGCCTGAACCGCCATCCATCGCACCGGTTGCCCAATTGCTCGCTATGGATCGCACGACTTTAACGGCCGCACTCAAGCCGCTTCAGAAAAAAGCACTGATAGAAATTATACCAGATGCAGCAGACCGGCGCAGCCGATTATTACTGCTGACACCCAAAGGTTCAGCTCTGCTGGCAGAAGCCGTGCCTGTCTGGCGGCAGACCCATGCAGAACTGGAAAATAACCTTCTGAACGGTAACGGTGATTTTTTGCGCTCAATGCTGCTCAGCCTTGGGAATATCACTCCGGCATGAAACACAAAGCTGTGTTATCAGAATAGTTTGCCGCGCTTTTTCTTTCCCTCCGCATCTTTTTAGTCATAATCCGCTCTGAACGAATAATGCATATCCTGCGGAGGAAACGGAATGCGCATGAAACAACTCGGACGGTCAGATTTACAGGTTTCACCTTTCTGCTTCGGCGGCAATGTGTTCGGCTGGACAGCCAATGAAACCACATCTTTTGCTTTGCTCGACCGTCTGCTCGATGCTGACCTGACATTTATTGATACGGCCAATGTCTATTCCCGCTGGGTAGAGGGGCATAAGGGCGGTGAATCGGAAACCGTTATCGGGAACTGGCTCAAAAGCCGTGGCAGCCGTGACAAGATGATCATTGCCACCAAGGTTGGTGCCGATATGGGCGAAGGCTTTACCATGGCGCCTGCCCATATCCGTGAATGTGTTGACGCTTCGCTCAAGCGCCTGCAAACAGATTATATTGATCTCTACCAGTCGCATTATGATGATCCGAATACGCCGTTTGAGGATGTGCTCGGTACATTTCAGGATCTGATCAAAGCCGGTAAAGTCCGTGCAATCGGTGCATCCAATATCACTGGGGAGCGCCTGCAAAGTGCATTGGAAATTTCAGAGAAACATAATCTGCCGCGTTATGACTCATTGCAGCCGTTGTATAATCTCTATGATCGCAAGGATTATGAAACCACGCTGGAGCCGGTGGTGAGCGCCAATCAGGTTGGCGTTATTCCTTATTATACGCTGGCGGCTGGTTTCCTCACGGGGAAATATCGCAGCGAGAAAGATTTAGGCATTAGCCCGCGTGGTAACAGGGTCGGCACCAGCTATCTCAATGAACGCGGATTGAAGATTCTGGTAGCGATGGATCAGGTGGCAGAACGCTATAGCGTGACTGTGGCGCAAATTGCTGTTGCATGGATGATGGCTCAGCCGTCAATCACAGCACCGATCGCCAGCGCCACCAAGATTGAGCAGCTGGAAGAACTGATTAAAGCGACTCAGCTGACGCTCGATCAGGGCGCATTGGATGTTCTGAACAAGGCCAGCGCATAAAACAAAAAAGCCTGCCTGAAACATCATTCAGGCAGGCTTTTATCAGAGCATTGTGAAGGACTGATTAGCCTTCAATCTCCTCACGCAGCATTTCCAGTTCAAGCCATTCTTCTTCATGGGCTTCATTTTCACTGCGTTTCTTTTCAATCTCAGCAGCGATCTTGGCAAACTGCGCAGGGTCTTTGGTATAGAGCGCCGGATCAGCCATTTTCGCCTCAAGTGCTGTAATTTCTGCACTCAGCTTTTCCATCTTCGCCGGTAATGTTTCCAGTGCAAATTTCTGCTTGTAGGACAGTTTGCGCTTTTCATCGCGTTTTGGTGCGGGGGCAGCTTCCGCCTTGTCACTACCTGCGGGTGCGGCAGATTTTACCTGACGGCGTGCCAGCGCTGTTTCTTTGCGCTGCGCCATCATATCCGCATAACCGCCGGCATATTGCAGCCAGCGCCCGTCACCTTCCGGTGCAATCACCGATGTTACCGTGCGGTCGAGAAAATCACGGTCATGGCTCACCAGAATAACGGTGCCTGCAAAACTGGATACCAGTTCCTGCAACAGATCCAGTGTTTCCATATCCAGATCATTGGTCGGCTCATCGAGGATCAGCAGGTTGGCCGGACGCGACAGAACCCGCGCCAGCATCAGACGTGCGCGCTCACCACCGGATAATTCACGGATCGGCGTGCGTGCCTGTTCCGGCTGAAACAGAAAGTCTTTCATATAGGAGACAACATGGCGCTGCTCGCCATTCACCACCAGCGATTCACCGCGCCCGTCTGTCAGATAATGCGACAGGGTTTCATCGGGATTGAGCTCACGCTTCTGATCCAGCTCGGCAAAATCCAGATTAACACCGAGACGGATCGTGCCGGAATCCGGTTCAAGTTTACCGGTTAGCATCGACAGCAATGTGGTTTTGCCTGCACCATTTGGCCCGACAAGACCGATACGGTCACCGCGATTGACGCGGATGGAGAAATCCTTGACCAGCACACGCTCATCATAGGCTTTGCTGATCTTATCTGCTTCAATCACCAGCTTGCCGGATTCTTTCACGTCGCTGGCCTGCAGCGTTGCCACGCCTTGCGCATGGCGATGGGTGCGGAATTCATGGCGCATTGTATGCAGCTCGCCAAGGCGGCGCATATTGCGCTTGCGGCGGGCAGTCACGCCATAGCGCAACCAATGTTCTTCACGAACAATCTGACGGCCGAGTTTCTGATGATCGCGCTCTTCTTCTTCCAGAACTTTGTCGCGCCATTCTTCAAAATGCGCGAAGCCCTGTTCAATACGACGTGTCACACCGCGATCCAGCCAGATCGTGGCGCGGCTGACATTTTCCAGAAAACGACGGTCATGGGAAATCAGCACAATCGCCGAGCGGATCTGGCGCAATTCCTGTTCCAGCCATTCAATCGTTGCGAGATCAAGATGGTTGGTCGGTTCATCCAGCAGCAGCACATCCGGCTGCGGTGCAATAACCCGCGCCAGCGCTGCACGACGTGCTTCACCGCCGGAAAGCTGCTCCGGTGTTTCATCGCCGGTCAGTCCCAGATTTTCCAGAAGATAGGCCACGCGATACGGATCATCAGTCGGGCCGAGACCTGCTTCCACATAATCACGCACATTGGCAAAACCATCCATATCCGGTGCCTGTGCCAGATAGCGGATAGTCGCCGATGGATGCCGGAAAACCTCGCCGCCGGTTGGTTCAACCATACCGGCTGCAATTTTCAACAGTGTGGATTTGCCGGAGCCGTTACGCCCGACCAACGCAATCCGTTCTCCCTCACTGATCGACAGGCCTGCATCCTCCAGCAGCGGTGTGCCACCAAAAGTCAGGCTGATCTGGTCAAGTCGGAGAAGAGGAGGAGCCATGGATAATTACGCTTTAAAAAGAGAGGCCGAAGATTGTTACTGCTCATTACTGCATATTGCTGCAAACAGGAACCCTCGCGGCAAATTTCCTGAACTTGATACGAGAGCATAAAAAAACAGGCCGGAAACCGGCCTGTTTTTAAATTCAATTTTGTAACTATTAGTTACAAGGCGCTTCGTAAACGCGGCCGTAATTGTCGCGGTAGCGGCAATACTGAACGCCGTTACGGGTCTGTGCTGCACCGAGCAGCGTACCGGCAACCGCACCGATTGCAGCACCGGTCAGGGCGCCGCGGCCGTTACCGCCAATTGCGCCACCGGCAAGCGCGCCGAGTGCTGCGCCGCCCACACCGTAACCGGCGGTGCGCTGTTCGCCTGTTGTACAGGCAACAGTCGAAAACGCGAGCACTGCTGTTACTGCGATCATAGAAAGACGTGATTTCATCTAAAGTTACTCCCGTTGAGGCTACTCACCTGCCATAATCTCCTGCATTTTATAGCAAAAAGAAGACGGCAACTATCAAAACAATTTACAGGTTTTTACGTTCAGTCACATCAGATTGAATCAATGGCAGGCGATGCGACTAAAATTGCCGCCCCTCCACCTAACGTCACTGTTAAGTTTTCTTTTACCCTATTTGAAAGCGTTAAAGAAGAGCCAAACGGTACAGTCACATTATCCAGCGGCCATTCGGCGCCGGAAATTGATAATCTGGTTAATGTCTCAAAGCCCAGAATACTGAATAATGTTTCTTCCGGCAGGTCAAAACCGGTTTTCCCGCAGATCAGCGGTGTTGCTTCCTCGTGGCCGCTGGAGAGAAATATTTTTCGCCCTCTATGTGCCTGCGCTACCGCCATACTGAGATGCAGAAATGTGTGATCGGTGCGCTCGCCGCCAAAAGCGCCGGCCAAAATCACTTCTGTTGCGCCGCGCTCATAGGCTTCATGCAATGCCAGTTCGCCATCGGTCATATTTTTTGCCACGGGAAAGACCTGTCGCTCAACGTGTCCATATTGTGCAGCCAGTACCGTGTCTGTGGAATCAAAGTCACCGAGCCATAGTTCCGGTACCACGCCAAGGCCGGCCGCATGGCGCATACCGCTGTCTGCCGCCAAAACGCGTGCACCGGCAATCTGCTTTTTCAGCCGCGAAGTGACGGTCAGATCACCGCCGAGAAGAATGAGAAATTTTGACATGGTGCTGCATATCACGCTGTTTCAAAGACCGGAAGTCTGGAGCGTGTCGCGTTTAATCGTACCCACTGTGCTCGCTTCAATTTTTTTAATTGCCGCATGTTCGCAACAGCTCAAATGAAACCATTTGAGCCGGAGATGCTCTAACAATCCTCTTGCTCCTCGATGCTGTTTTATCCTATTGTCCGCTCGCTCTAACGGGGTGCCTTCGGTTTCGGAGGCTGAGAGGCCGGTCTCCGGCTAACCCGCTGAACCTGATCCGGTTTGTACCGGCGGAGGGATTAGATGCTGTCCGGCTTCCGGCGCTCAATCCTTGGATCAATTCATAACCAGAGGAGAGCCCGCGCGGCTGTTATCTCATGCTTATCAGAAATCTACTTCTCACAACCGGTCTTCTGTCCGTTTTAAGCCTCGGCGCAAGTGCAGCACAGGCTCAGGATCTGACCATCTACACCTATGACAGCTTTACATCTGACTGGGGGCCGGGGCCGAAGGTTAAAGAGAATTTTGAAAAATCCTGCGGCTGCACCGTCAATTTTGTCGCTGTTGCCGATGGTGTGGCTTTGCTCAATCGCCTGAAACTGGAAGGCAAATCCACCAAGGCCGATATTGTTCTGGGGCTTGATACCAATCTTATCAATGATGCCAAAGCCTCCGGCCTGTTTGCCCCGCACGGATTGAGCGATGTGAAAAGCAATGTGCCTGATAATTTTCAGGACGAAGTTTTCCTGCCTTATGATTACAGCTATTTCGCTGTGATCTATGACAGCGAGAAGATGAAAAATCCGCCGAAATCCATGGCAGAACTGATTGACGGCGATGCTTCTCAGAAAATCATTCTGATGGATCCGCGCACATCGACACCGGGTCTGGGCATGATGCTCTGGGTGAAAGACCTCTATGGCGACAAGGCTGGGGAACAGTGGCAGAAGCTCAGCAAGCGCGTGCTGACAGTTACACCGGGCTGGTCCGAGGGCTATGGCCTGTTTACCAAAGGCGAGGCGCCGATGGTGCTGTCCTATACGACTTCTGCCGCCTATCACATGATCTCGGATAAAACCGAGCGTTATAAAGCAGTGACTTTTAAAGAGGGTAATTATCTCCAGATTGAACTGGCCGGCCAGACGATAAACGGTGCTAAAAACCCGCGCGCTGCAGAGTTTTTGAAATTCATAACCACAGCCGGTTTTCAGGATGTTATTCCACAGACCAACTGGATGTATCCGGCCTATGACACATCTGCGCCGCTCGATGCGGCTTTTGATGCTCTGCCAAAACCGGATAAGAGCTTGCTGATTGCTTCTGAAACCGTTGCACAAAACCGCAAAGCATGGGTTGATGAGTGGCTGAAAGCTATGAGCCGCTAAGGTACAACAGTTTCTGAGCTCAACATGACTGCTTCCGCCGCATCGTGCGGCGGGGCATTTACGGAGAAATATGCAGGCCTTCCGTTTCAAAACTGTCTCAGGCTTTATCGCGTTGATGCTGCTGCTGGTGCTGACCGGCGGGGCCTTGCTGTCACTTGGCATTCAGGGGCTGCAATCCGATAGCGATGCGCTTGCTGCGTTTGACGGTTATTTGTGGAATATCACCCGCTTCACACTGCTGCAGGCGCTGTTGTCAGTTCTGCTTTCGGTGCTGTTTGCACTGCCGGTAGCCCGTGCACTCCATGCCAATACCGCATTTCGCGGCCGCAAATTACTGCTGCGCTTTTTCGCGGTGCCTTTGACATTGCCGTCCTTGGTCGCCGTCTTCGGCATTACCAGTATTTATGGGCGCAATGGTTTTATCGCGCAGGGCAGTACGGCTTTGGGTCTGCCGCTGATACCGGATATTTACGGGCTGACCGGTATTTTGCTGGCGCATGTGTTTTTTAATATGCCGCTTGCAGTACGTTTGCTGCTGGCCAGTCTCGAATCCATTCCGCAGGATTACTGGAAACTCTCGGCGCAATTAGGTATGGGCAGTTTTGCCCGTTTCCGGCTGATCGAATGGCCGGTGATTGCCCGAAATCTGAGCGGCATTGCAGGGCTGATCTTCATGCTCTGCGCCAGTTCCTTCACCATTGTTCTGACATTAGGCGGAGGCCCCCGCGCGACTACGCTGGAAGTTGCCATCTATCAGGCCTTGCATTTCGATTTTGATCTGGCGCGTGCTGTTGCTCTCACGCTTACCCAGCTGCTGCTGACTATTGGCGTGTTGTGCTTGCTGCGTCTGACCGGCAAGCCAACCGAAGAGGGGCTGTCGCTGGTCACGACCAACCGTGATTATATTCACCACGGCAGATGGTCTAAAATCTCATCGGGTATCATTATCTTCATTGCCACTTTGTTCATTGCTTTGCCGGTTTTGGGGATGGTTCTGTCCGGTCTGGGGTCTGATCTGTGGCGTTTGCTGAATGAAACCGTGGTGCAGCAGGCAATTATCACCTCGCTTTTGCTGGCTTTTGGCGCAGCCAGTCTTTGTGTGATTTTATCGCTCACGCTGGTCACCGCACGCGAATTTAGTGCTGCGCGAAATCTTAAATCGCCGCACCGGCTGCGCAGCTTTTTCACCACTGCCCTCGATAGCGGTTCCAGTCTGGTGCTGATCATTCCGCCGATTGTGATCGGTGCGGGCTGGTTCATATTGCTGCGCCAGTTCACCGATGTATTCACGCTCGCACCTTTCATGGTCATTGCGGTGAATGGTGTTATGGCTATGCCTTTTGCGGTGCGTCTGCTGCGTCCTGCATGGGACAGTGCAGCGGCACAGAATAACCGGCTTTGCACGTCGCTCGGTATCAGCGGGCTCAACCGTCTGCGTCTGATCGACTGGCCGGTCATCCGCCGTCCGCTTATCCTGAGCTTTATCTTTGCCATGGCGCTGTCTATGGGCGATCTCGGCACGATTGCTCTTTTCGGCAGCGATGCGGTGCAGACCTTGCCTTATCTTCTGTTGCAGCGCATGGGCAGCTATCGTACCAGTGACGCAGCAGGCCTTGCGCTGATCCTTGCCGCTATCTGTTTTGCACTGATGCTTATCACTGATAAAACCGGCAGCCGGATCAATTCAGGCAAATCTACTGAGCGGAATGCCTCATGACACGACATAATGCTGCAATCACCCTTGATAATGTTCGTTTCTCCTATGGAGCGACAGACATGCTGTTCAACCTGCATTTAAAGGCCGGTGAAACCGGTGTGATTGTGGGGCCAAGCGGTTCCGGCAAGTCGACACTGCTCAATCTGGTTGCCGGATTTGAAGCACCGTTATCCGGCCATATTCTGATCGGTGACGAGGAAATCAGCACTGAGGCCCCAGCCGGACGGCCGGTTACGATGGTGTTTCAGGAGAATAATCTGTTTGCGCATCTTGATGTGCGCGCCAATGTCAGCCTTGGCCGGTCACCTGCGCTCAAACTGAATGAGGCGGATCATCTTGCGGTGCAGAATGCCATTGACCGTGTGGAGCTGACCGGCAAAGAAAACCGCAAACCGGAAGCGCTTTCCGGTGGTGAGAGGCAGCGTGTTGCGATTGCCCGCGCATTGGTGCGTGACAAGCCTGTTTTGCTGCTGGACGAGGCTTTTGCTTCTCTCGGCCCCGCCTTGCGACAGCAAATGCTGGATCTGATCCGTGAATTGCAACAGGAAACCGGTATAACCATTCTGATGGTGACGCATACGCCGGAAGATGCACTGCGTTTCGATTCAACGCTGTTTTTTCTCAAAGACGGGCAAATCAGAGAGCAGGGTGATGCAGCCATGATGCTCTCGCCCTCCGGCCCTCAGCCCGTGCGTGACTATATGGGCATGTCAGAACATAAAACATCCTGATTACAATATGATAATCAGATTATCATAGCGAATGACGTGATATTGACACAAAGCATGCGCAGTTAAATGCTCGACTTGAGCCGTCGGCTATGCGGCTGTTCAGGCGATCCGGAGCGGGTGCATTACGATCATTTAATGCGACCGGCTCTGGTTAAACAGAGAAGCAGCCTATATCTACTAATGATGCAATAGCTGACAATTTGTGAAATACCGCAAAAATCATTTCACTTCTATTCAGAAGAGCATTGTTTATATTGCGGGCAATTCGCTTGCAGACGAGCAGACAGAATCGCTGAACAGGCCGTGCAACCGGCACCGCCAAATCAGCTTTGAAGTAAACGGGGACACGACACTGGATATGCTTTTAAGGGCAGCACGGTTTTCCGCAGCGGAAAAGCCCTCTATTTCTCCAGTTTTCAAACGATCAGCCGCTATTGGTCTGGTCGCGCTTTTATCTGCCTGCCGTACTGTAGATTTCAGTGATCCCGATGTGATTGGCCCGTCGTCCAATCCGGTTACGGTTGCCAATGTCAGCAAGAATGACAAGCTGGCACAGCTTGGCGCGCAGCAGCATCCGCGTATTCTCGCCACCTATGGCGGGGAATATAAAGATGCCAAGCTTGAGCGCATGGTTGCAAAGATCGTCGGCAATCTCACAACGGTTTCTGACAATCCTGACCAGACATACCGCATTACAATTCTCAACAGCCCGAATATCAATGCTTTTGCGCTGCCCGGCGGTTATCTCTATGTGACCCGCGGTTTGCTGGCACTTGCCAATGATTCATCTGAAGTGGCTGCTGTAATCGCCCACGAAATGGGGCATGTCACGGCCAATCATGGTATTCTGCGACAGGCAAAAGAAGCTGAATCGGTACTTGCCAAACGCGTTGCCTCCGAGGTGTTGCATGATGATGCGGCCGGTCGTGAGGCGGCAATCCGCAGCAAGCTGCGCCTTGCCCAGTTCTCGCGCAATCAGGAATTACAGGCCGATGCAATCGGCATTAAAATGATCGGCGCTGCGGGTTATGATCCGTTTGCCTCGGCGCGTTTTCTGCAGTCGATGGAAGCCTATACGGGCTTCCGCTCTGTCTCCGGTGCGACCGATGCCAGCCTCGACTTTCTGGCCAGCCATCCGGCCACACCACAGCGCGTTGATCTGGCTATCGGCCATGCACGCCGCATCGGTGCACCGGGTGTCGGCACCACTGACCGCCCTTCATTCCTGAACGGAATTGACGGCCTGCTCTATGGTGACACGCCGCAGGAAGGTTTTGTGCGTGAGCGCACCTTTATTCACCCGAAACTCGGTGTGACTTTCAGTGTTCCGCAGGGCTTTACGATTGATAATTCAGCCAGTGCCGTTATGGCCAGCGGTCCGGGTGAACTGGCTATCCGTTTTGACGGTGCAGCACTGCCACAGGGCGGTGATCTTGCAGCCTATCTGCGCAGCGGATGGGTGACAGGCCTTGATGAGCAGTCTGTGCAGACAACCACAATCAATGGTCTGCCTGCAGCCACTGCGCGTGCCAGTGCCGATAAATGGCAGTTTGAAATTGTTGTCATCGCCTCCGGTCAGAAAGTTTATCGCTTCCTCATCGCCGCACCGAAAAACAGCAATGCTTTGAGTGCCACAACACAGGCGACCACACAAAGCTTCCGCGTGCTGACACCAGCCGAGCAGGCTGCAGCGAAGCCTCTGCGCATCCGTGTGATCAGTGTGAAAGCCGGAGATACGCTCGGTTCACTGGCCAACCGGATGCAGGGGACAGATCGCAAGCTTGATCTCTTCCGCCTTCTGAATGCGCTGCCGAGCGGCGGTACGGTTTCTGCAGGCGACCGTGTGAAAATCATCAGCGAATAAGCTAAAAGCCCCGTAAGGGGCTTTTAGAGCGCCGTGTGCCAGACTTGGCACTACACAAGGTCGCTCTAACACTTTAAAATTATGCTCTAATTGCGGGGTCAGAGGGCGGTATCGCTGTCAGCTTCCGTGAGCTTCAGCATTTCATCCTGCGCTTCTTTCATCATCGGATAAACACTCAAAGCCTGCTCATAGAGCCGGAGAGCACCTTTGCGATTTCCGGTTTCGCGCAGCAAAGTTGCATAATTGATGAGAACATCAAAATTGCGCGGTTCTAAAATCATCGCCTGTCTGATGTCATTGAGGGCAGGAGCCAGCTCGTTGCGGCGCAGATGCAGGCGAGCGCGCAATTGCCAGACCGTTGCATTGTCAGGGCGCTGTGCCATCACCTCATCAATATAATCCTGCGCCTCGGCCTCGCGGGACTGGTTGAGAGCTGTTTCTGCCCAGCGCAGCATCAGATCCAGACTGTCGCTGCCGGTGCGCACAAAGCTCTGGCGCAGGCGGCTGGCTATGGCATGGGACTTCTCCGGCGTGGATGCTTTACGCAAATCCGTGAACAGCTGCTCCTGTTCTTTCCGGCGGGTTTGTGTGAGCGGCCCTGCCATTTCCACATCGGGATTTTTCGGTTTCTCTTTGGGTTTTGCCGCCGTGTTGTTGATTGGTGCCGGTGTCGGAGCTTCAGGTATGGTTACGGCAGGCGGCATGGGCTGCGGCTCTGTTTTGCCGGTAGCACTGATATCTTCTGCCGCAGCAAAGCCCGCAGCGCCCGTGATCATCAGGGCTGATATCAGAGAAACGGTGAGGGAGCTGCGTGTCTTGGTCATAGTGCTATCATAAAGCAGAAACCGGCTGATTAAAGGCATAAAAACAGCGCCGGTAAATTAATACCGGCGCTGTTAAAATTCTCTACAACTTACTGTCTGAAACAACTCTCAGAGTTGTCTCACTCAGCTTATTACCCCAAGATTAACCTTGGCGGGCTTTAAAGCGAGGAGCAGTTTTGTTGATGATGTATACGCGGCCCTTACGACGAACCAGCTGGCAGTCACGATGACGGCCTTTGAGCGCTTTAAGCGAATTCTTGATCTTCATGTTACTCACCAATGTGTTTGGCCCGAATTGGGCATATTCCTGGAACGTGTCTCATTTCATTAGAAACGCTGCGCTCGTTCCAGCTCTTTGTTTCTATACATGCCTTGTTCCCAAAACCGTTTCCCGTATTTGGGAGCATGTTTCAGAGCGAGCCAAAGAGCACGTTTGAATGGTTGAGGTGAAATAGTCAATGAATGGGTCAATTGTCAACCATTGATGCGCACGGAACCCGCAAAACGGTGTTATTTTCCGTTTTTAATGCGTGTGACATGCCCCATTTTGCGTCCCTCACGTGCTTCGGCCTTGCCATAGAGATGCAGTACCGCATCCGATTCTGCCAGAATCGCCGGAACTTTGAGCACATCATCACCGATCAGGTTTTCCATAACGCAGTCACTGTGACGTCGCGGATCACCGAGCGGCAGGCCGGCCACGGCACGGATATGCTGCTCAAACTGCGAAACAGCACAGGCCGCTTCTGTCCAGTGACCGGAATTATGGACACGCGGTGCAAATTCATTGGCAACGACAGAACCGTCCGGCAGAACGAAAAATTCAAAGCCGAGCACGCCGACATAATCCAGCGCATGAAGCAGCTTCTGTGCGGCCTCGGTGCAGGCTGCTGCGGTTTCAGAGCTGACCGATGCCGGTATGGTTGAGGTATCGAGAATGCCGTTCTTGTGAACATTTTCTGCAATGTCATAAAGGCGGACATTGCCTGCCTTGTCGCGTGCGGCAATGACAGAAACTTCACGGGTAAATTCCACAAAGCCTTCAAGAATTGCCGGAGCATTTTTAATGGCAGCAATGGCTTCCGCCGCAGCGTCATTATCGAGGCTGTTCAGGCGCACCTGACCTTTGCCGTCATAGCCGAAACGGCGGGTTTTCAGAATGCCGCGCTCGTTCAGCGCGCCAAGCGCTGCGACCAGATCCTGCACATCGTCAACCACACGCCATGGTGCGGTGGCAATACCGCTCTCATTGAGAAACTGTTTCTCGGCAACGCGGTCCTGAGAAATTTCCAAAGCCAGCGGTGGCGGGGAGACAATGTTTTTTGTTGCCAGAAATTGTGCGGCTTCTACCGGCACATTTTCAAACTCATAGGTGATAACATCGCAGGCTTCAGCCAGTTCCAGCAAGGCGGCGCGATCATCATAGGCAGCCACGATCTGGTGATTGGCGACCTGTGCGGCAGGGCAATCCGCTTGCGGTTCCAGAATAATGGTTTTGAAGCTCAGGCGCGCTGCCGCCATGGCCAGCATACGGCCAAGCTGACCGCCGCCGATAATTCCGATTGTTGATCCTGCTTGCAGCATGGCTCAGTCCTCATCTTTCGGGGCGGCAGCCACGGCATCGGTCTGGGCTTTGCGATAGGCATCCAGACGGTCTGCCAGCGGCTTGTCATGCAGTGCCAGAACTGCAGCGGCAAGCAGTGCGGCATTGGTGGCACCGGCATTGCCGATAGCTACTGTGCCGACAGGAATACCCGCAGGCATCTGGACGATGGAAAGCAGTGAGTCCTGACCCGACAGCGCTTTGGACTGTACCGGCACACCAAAAACCGGCAGCGGCGTCATGGATGCAACCATACCCGGCAGATGGGCGGCACCGCCTGCACCGGCGATAATCACATGAAAGCCCTGATCGCGTGCCGTTTTGGCAAATTCAACCATGCGATCCGGCGTGCGGTGCGCAGAAATAATACGGGCATCATAAGCAACCCCCAGCGTATCCAGTGCCTGCGCCGCATTGCGCATGGTTGGCCAGTCGGACTGGCTGCCCATAATGATGGCGACTTTCGGGGAAGTTGGTGTGTTATCTGCCATGAAATGTCCTGTCAGGTGCTGGATTTAAAAAATAAAAAATCGGTCAGGCTTCGTAAAAGTCTGCCGGTCTTTTATTTGCTGTGAGAATGTAAAGTGATCGAGTCGGTTTTGGTGCCGAACTCAGGCAATAATATCCGGAATGATTTTATCTTCCAGCTTGCTCAGCTGATCCTTGATCGCGAGTTTTTTCTTTTTCATGCGCTGAATGCTGAGCTGGTTACAACCGGTCTGCATCATCGCATTAATGGCAAGATCAAAATCCGTGTGTTCCTGGCGCAACCGTGCAACGGAGAGGCGAATTTCGGCTTGTTCCTGATCGGCCATGGCATATTCCATCTGATCTTGTCTTCACAGCGAGAACAGAACCGCAGACATCTGCATTTATCGCGCACCAATATGGGTTGCGATTTTCACAGAAGCACCGCAGGTCAGTATAATCCGCCCTTTTTCAGCTTTGCCGTAGCACAAATTTGGCAAAGTTGAAATGTGCCAAATATGAATTCGACATTAATCAAATCTCATGCAAGACTGTCATTGTTTTGTCATAGTCTGGTTCGAGGCTGGGAACTGTCACAAGCAGGTTCCTGCAGACCGAACGGGTCTTGGAGCCTGATCCGCTGACAAAATGAGAGTGACGCGTAAATATAAAGGAGAAGCAATAATGGCACTTGAATCCCATCTTGCCTCACTGGAAAAGAAGCATGATGCACTGGAAAAGGAAATTTCCGACGCCGCAGCATTGCCAGCTACTGATACGCTGACGATCGCCGATCTTAAACGCAAAAAGCTGTATCTGAAGGAACAGATAGAAAAGCTTAGGACACAAGTCACCCGACATTAATTACGCTAAACTGTAAAGCACAGTTTCAGACAGAACCGCCGGATGGGCAGGCTCTGAAAGATGAGGTGCAGGCCGGATATCAGGCCCGCACCGGATTTATTTTCTTATGCTGATGAGCGTGATTATCAGCGAAAGCAGTGCAAGTCCTGCTGCCGTCAGCAAGGTGACAGTAAAGGCAAATCCGACGGATTTTGCGGCTGCATGAACAAGCTCTTCCTGTCCCAGTGCGGTAACAAATATTGTGGCCATGACAGATGCGCCGGTCATCAGTCCCAGATTGCGCGATAAGCCCAGCAATCCGGACAAGATACCGCGCTGGTCTTCGGGTGCTGCAAGCATGATGGCTGTATTATTGGCGGCCAGAAACAGCTGAAAACACGGTGTCAGCATTATCAGCGATAAAATATATCCTGCCGTTCCGAACCTGACGGGCAGTAAGGCCATGCAGATGAGTGCAATGCTCATGACAGCCAGTCCGTAAGCCAGCGCGCGTCTTATGCCAAACCGGTCTGTAATGCGTCCGGCAGGAATACCGGCCAGCGCTGCAACAACAGGGCCGACAGCGACAACCAGTCCTGTTGTCGCTTCCCCCAGCAGCAGGCCGAATAACAAGAAGAATGGCCCGACCACCAGCATCGCCATCATCACTGAGCTGATGAGCAGGTTGGTTATCAGCGAGGCGCTGATAACAGGATTACGCAAGAGTGACAGAGGCACCAGCGGCGAAGAAGACCGGATTTCAACACACGCAAAAATTATCAGGACAACCAGAACCGCCGGAATGGTGACAGCCATATCCCAGTTCAGTCCGTTTTTATTTCCGGTCGTAATCACTGCATAGAGAAACAACACTATCGCCAGTAAGGCCGCGCCTGACAGATCCAGCGAGCGGTTGGTTTTATGATTTGGCGGTGATGCCGGTATCGCTTTGATAGCCGGAACCAGCAAGAAAAAACCGGATATTGCCAGCAGGATAAAGGCGGAACGCCAGCCAAAGACAGCAATCAGGACGCCGCCGAGTGCAGGGCCAAGCGCTGTACCGATTGCTGACATGGAACCGAGAAGCCCCATGGCGGAGCCTGTCTGTTCGCCGGAAACCATGCCTCTTATGATTGAGACCGGTAATGCCATGAGAATGGCACCGCCTATACCCTGTATCGCTCTGGCTGCGATGAGCATTGTGAGATTTGGTGCTGCGGCGCAAAGCAGCGAACTGATCGTAAAGATTATCAGTCCGGTCAGCAGGATAAAACGATGGCTGAACAGGTCGGCACAACGCCCCGCCAGCACAATCACTATTGTGACGGACAACAGGTAAATCAGCACAATCCACTGAACCGCAGATACAGGAGCATCCAGTGTTCTGCTGAGCGCCGGTAATGCGACAGCGGTGATGCTCACGGCCATGGAGGCAAGCAGCATGGAGCCTGAAAGAGTAAGGATTGCAAGGCGAGGGGAAGTGTCTGAGAGGGTGAAACGCACAGCGGTTCCTCTTGTGGCTTGTTTGAGTCGCTGTTACATTGCCACTTCAAGTCAACTTGAGGTCAAGTATGAAACTTCTTGATATAGGTGTGCTGGCGGAGAAGAGCGGAGTGTCAGCTTCCGCACTCCGTTATTATGAGGAGATCGGCCTGATTGAATCCTTCAGCCGCCATGGTTTGCGCCGTCAATATGCACCGGAAGTGCAGCAGCAGCTGGCTTTGATTTCGCTGGGGAAGATAGCGGGTTTTCCACTGTCTGAGATGAAAGGCATGTTCGGCAAAGACGGCTCGGCTGATTTGCCACGACAGGCGCTGCATCAGCGGGCAGACCAGCTGGATTTGCAGGTCCGTCAGCTGACAACACTTAGCAAAGCCCTGCGGCATGTGGCTGAATGTCCTGCAGAAACCCATACGGAATGTCCGAAATTCCGCAGGCTGATGCAGGCAGCACTTCATGCCCGTAAATAGCTATATTGGATAAAAGAGCTAACTACCCGTGTGTCAGTTCTCTGATTTTGCCGGTTCCGGTACAGGGGCGGATTTCTCTTCCTGTGCCGCCTCAGAGCGCGGATCAAGCAGCACACTTTCCTGTGTGGCAGGGCGTTCCGCAGCCATGCTCTGGAACTGCTCTTTTTCGGAAGGTAGCGGCGAGGCGCGTTTACGCGAGCGCAGAATAGCATAACCGGCAATGGCAATATGCGAGACCGCTGTCACCAGAAACAGGCCGGAAGGCCATAAATTATTCATCGCTTCCGCAGCAATCAGCGGCCCGAGCATGGTGCCGAAACCATAAAGCAGTAGCAAACCGCCGGAAACCTTGACGAAAGTTTCAGGTGTTGCGTGGTCATTGGCGTGGGCAACGGCAACCGGATAAATCGCATAAGCAAGAGAGCCGTAAAGTGCGGTCATGACCAGAATGAGTGTACCGTTGGTTGGTGCGATGGCAAAAATCAGAAAACCGATCAGGGCTGCAGAACCGGCCACGCTGGCCATGACATAGCGGCGGTCGATACGGTCGGAAAAACGTCCGACAGGGATTTGCATTAATGCACCGGCAGCAATGGTGAAGCTGACCATCAGCGCGATTGTGGTTTTATCAATACCGCTGAGCGAGCCGAAAACCGCACCGAGTGTACCCCATGCACCATTGGCAATGCCGATCAGAATAACACTGACAAAGGCAACCGGAGAATTGGAATAAAGCTTTTTCAGATCAAGTTGGACTTCGGTCAGCGGGCGCGGCGAAGATGCTTTGGAAGCTGCGGTTGGCAGCAGCGCAAGGCAGAAGAAGATTGCGGCAATCATAAACAGCGAACTGCCTTCGACATCGCCGGTAATCACCAGCATCTGGCCGGTCATGACGGCACCGTAGTTGACCATCATATAGAGGCCGAAAATTTTACCGCGTGTTTCATTGGTGGCTTTTTCATTCAGCCAGCTCTCAATCACCATGAAAATACCGGCCATCGCAAAACCGGTAATGGCGCGCAGAACCACCCAGATTGAAGCGTCAACCATCAGGCCGGTCAGCAAAACCACAATTGCCGCAGTGGATGCGAAAAAGCCGAAAGCACGCACATGTCCGGCACGGCGCACCAGACGCGGCGCAAAAATACAGCCAGCAACAAAACCGCCCGCCCATGTTGTACCGATCAGACCCAGAGCCGTAACCGAGAAACCTTCCACATTTCCGCGCAGTGGCAATAAAAGACCGTGCAGACCTGAACCGATCAGCAGAAAAGCGGTGCCGCAAAGCAGTGCGAAAATCTGGACATAGGAACGGAACACGCATAATCCTTTATTCTATTGCAGGCTGTTTTACAGTTTTCTGATCTTGAAACCTGTTCGCCTGAAACTGCAAGGTGAAATTGCCGCTTCGGACAGATTGAGTGTAACCATGCTGACCTATCACTTGGAAGAGTGCAAGGCTTTGTATTGATGAGATATTGTGTCAGGTAAAATTAAAAGAACCTCCGCCTGTTTGAGAGCAGAGGTTCTGAAACTTGGTACATCCGGAAATAGCAAAGGCTTACAGGCGAAACAGAGCCTCTGCGGCCGCACGGCTGTTGTTTCTGTCATTGCGATCGGTTTCGAGACGGCGGATTTCCGCTTTAAGCAGAGCAATACGGTTGTCGATTTCAGCCGCTGAAAGCAGGGTCACATCCTCACCGATATGGTGATTATAGGTTGTTGTCTCCTGCGCATTATCATCAAAGAACATGGCGTTTTCCTCACTTCCTGCTGCAGCCTGTCCACGGCAGCTTTCAATATGGTTCGCAATATTCGTGACCTGTTTGCCTTTAAATTCAGGGCGGGCAGGCCACATAAGTTTTCAGCATCTCATAAACCTGCATCATTAGCGATATGATTTTTATGGATTGCATTTTTTCAGCATAATATGGCTAGTGGATTGAATTTGCCGTTTGAACTTCCGTCGACACAAATGTTGTTTCAAACGGCAAATTCGAAAAATCCACTAGCATTATTTAGTTGCTAGTGGTCTTTTTGATTGCGACATTTGCTCTGCGCCTGTCACGAACGGGCGCAAATGTCGTAATCTGACCACTAGATCAGGGAAAGCGCTTTGGGCGGACCAGAGAATTTAAGGAGCGGATATGACAACGGAACTTGCTTCCCAGATGATGGCAATTGCGATTGAACAGGCCGGTGCGCCATCGGTACTGAAACCAGTCAAGCGTGCCGTGCCGCATCCGGGTAAAGGCGAAATTCTGATCCGTGTGAAAGCTGCCGGTGTGAACCGTCCTGATGTGCTGCAACGACAGGGGCATTATCCGCCGCCAGCCGGTGCTTCAGATTTGCCGGGGCTGGAAGTGGCCGGTGATGTGGTGGCTATTGGCACAGATGTGCAGCGTTATAAGGTCGGCGATGCGGTGACTGCCCTTTTGGCAGGCGGCGGTTATGCTGAATATGCCGTGGTTTGTGAAGGTAATGCACTGCCGCTGCCTTCCGGTTATGGTTATGTGGAAGCGGCGGCTCTGCCGGAAACACTTTTTACCGTCTGGCACAATGTGGTGCAGCGCGGGCAGTTGCAGGCCGGCGAGACATTGCTGATTCACGGCGGCAGTTCCGGTATCGGCACAACGGCAATTCAGCTTGGCAAGGCACTGGGTGCCAAAGTGATCGTAACAGCAGGCTCTGCGGAAAAATGCTCCGCCTGTCTGAAGATCGGGGCGGATGTTGCGATTAATTATCGTGAGCAGGATTTTGTCGAGCAGGTGAAAGCTACCACCAATAACAAGGGTGCAGATGTTATTCTTGATATGGTTGGCGGTGATTATGTTGACCGTAATTATGATGCGGCGGCGGTTGAAGGGCGCATTGTACAGATCGCTTTTCTCGGTGGTGCCAAGGCGAAAGCCAATTTTGCCAAGCTGATGACCAAGCGTCTGACCCATACCGGTTCGACCCTGCGTGCGCGTGATGTGGCTTTCAAAGCGCAGATTGCAGCGGAACTGGAATCAAAGGTCTGGCCGTTGCTCGCCAGCCGCACGATTTCTCCGGTGATGGATATGATTTATCCGCTAAAAGATGCATGGCGTGCCCATGAACGTATGGAAGAGGGCAATCATATCGGTAAAATCGTCCTCGACGTCGGTTGATATTTCGCCTCTGGCGGCCTGCAAATGGCGTTTTTCTGTGAGTCCGGTGCTCATGTACTGGAGCGGTTCCGGTTTAAAAGGAATCGTTGGAACCGCTTTGTTTTTTGTTTTGTCGCATTGTCCTACGCAAAACCGCTATGCACTTTTGCTGGAAATGCTCAATGCTACACTCCGCTCCGGTTCTCAAAAAACACCATTTTCGGCACGCCATAACCGAAATCTCCCTGCAAACAGGGGGAGTGAGTTGCAAATGCGCTGAATTCCTGTGCAGGGTTTTCTTGCTCATTGTGTAAAATTTGGTTATAGAGGGAACGAATTCCCGGAAATTGTGGTTTACCCCACGTCCCGCGCTACCGGAGCGGGCGAACGAGAGGATTATATCTTATGGCCACTCAGCTTCTTATGCCTAAGGCAACAGCCGTATGGCTTGTCGATAATACTGCTCTGTCTTTTGACCAGATTGCAACTTTCTGCAAACTGCATGTGCTTGAAGTGAAAGCGATTGCGGATGGTGAAGCTGCACAGGGTATCAAGGGTCTTGATCCGGTCATCACCGGCCAGCTTTCCCGTGAAGAAATCGCACGGGCTGAGAAAGACATTAATTACCGTCTGAAACTGTCCGAACCAAAAGTGCGTGTACCGGAAGCCAAACGTAAAGGCCCGCGTTATACGCCTTTGTCCAAGCGTCAGGATCGTCCGAATGCGATTCTCTGGCTGGTGCGTAACCATCCGGAACTGAAAGATGCCCAGATTTCCCGTCTGATCGGCACCACCAAATCCACCATCGAACAGATTCGTGATCGCACTCACTGGAACTCGGCTAACCTTCAGCCGATGGATCCGGTAACACTGGGTCTCTGCTCGCAGATTGATCTGGATATCGAAGTTGACCGCGCAGCGCGCAATCGTCCGATTGAGCCGGAATCCGGTGATACATTGCTGCCGGCATCGGCAACAGAAAATCTGGATTACAGCCGCAATGACGAATCGGATGAGCTGGATGCGGATAAAGTCTTCGCCAAGCTTTCTTCGATGAAGAGCGCACCGGAAGACGAAGAAGACGATCTGTAAGATCAGCTTGTGCTATAGTTTTGAAAAGCCGCCGGATCATCTCCGGCGGCTTTTTTTGTATCTGATAATTGTCAGGCCGCAGGTTTTGTTGCTTCGGAGCAGGTGCCGATGCCACGTTGATGAAGGCAGTCACGGATATCATCCAGTGTCTGCGGATCTTCAATCGTGGCAGGCATTTTCCATGGCTCGTGATCGGCGATTTTCTGCATGGTGGAGCGCAGAATTTTGCCGGAGCGGGTTTTGGGTAATTTATTGACTGTCAGAACTGTGCGCAGCGCGGCAACAGGCCCGATCTGATCGCGTACCCGTTCCACACATTCTGCTTCAATCTCACTATGGGCTTGCGTCACACCGGCCTTGAGCACGATGAAGCCGCAAGGGATTTGTCCTTTGAGCTTATCGGCAATGCCGATCACCGCACATTCTGCGACCTGTGGGTGACCGGCAATCACCTCTTCCATCGAGCCGGTAGACAGGCGATGTCCCGCAACATTGATGATGTCATCAGTGCGGCTCATGATGAAAATATAGCCGTCTTCATCCATGTAACCGGCATCAGCGGATTTATAATAATCTTTGAATTCATCAAGATAGGCTTCTTGGAAGCGCTGGTCGGCCTGCCATAAAGTCGGCAAACAACCGGGCGGCATTGGCAGTTTGATAACAATATTGCCGAGCTCACCGGTTTTCGCCGGATGGCCTGCATCATCCAGCACCTGCACATCATAGCCGGGCATTGGTACACAGGTGGAGCCGTGTTTGACCGGCAACATACCAAGGCCGCGCGGATTACCGGCAATCGGCCAGCCGGTTTCCGTTTGCCACCAGTGGTCAATCACAGGGCGGTTGAGCATCTGCTCTGCCCATTCCAGCGTATTGGGATCAGCGCGTTCTCCGGCAAGATACAGTGCTTCAAGGCTGGAGAGATCATATTGATGCAGCAGCTTGCCTTCGGGGTCTTCTCGCTTAATCGCGCGCAGAGCGGTTGGTGCAGTGAACAGCACTTTCACCTTGTGCTCGGCAACCACGCGCCAGAATGTACCGGCATCGGGCGTGCCGACAGGTTTGCCTTCAAATAGCACTGTTGTGGCGCCGATCAGCAGCGGGGCATAGACAATATAGGAATGGCCTACCACCCAGCCGATATCTGATGCTGTCCAGAAAATATCACCTGCATGAATGCCATAAAGTGCACCCATCGACCAGGCGAGCGCAACCATATAGCCGCCATTATCGCGCACAACGCCCTTGGGCTTCCCTGTGGTACCGGAAGTGTAGAGAATATAAAGCGGATCGGTTGAGGCAACGGATGCACAAGGCACATCACGTCCTGCTGTCTGCTCACAAAGCTCTCTAAAGTCGTGATCGCGGCCTGTGATGAGGTCACAACGGCATTGTTCGCGCTGATGGATCAGGCAATGCTTTACCTGATGTTTGGCTGTGGTGATCGCTTTGTCGAGCAGCGGTTTGTAGCTGACTGTCTTATTGGCTTCCAGCCCGCAGGAGCTGGCGATAATCAGGGCAGGGGTGGCATCATCAATACGTGCTGCCAACTCGTCAGCGGAAAAGCCGCCAAAGACTACAGAATGAATTGCACCAAGGCGGGCGCAAGCCATCATTGCAAACAGCGCCTGTGGCACCATCGGCATATAAATCAGCACCCGATCGCCTTTTTGAATGCCGAAATCCTGCATCACGGCACTAAGCCGCATCACCTGTTCCAGAGTCTCGCTATAGGTGAAACGAGCCTTCTGGCCGCTGACAGGACTGTCATAGAGAATGGCAGGAACATCACCACGACCGGCCTCGATATGACGGTCGAGCATATTGTAGCAGGTGTTGCATTCAGCGCCTGCAAACCACCGTCCGTAAGGGCCTTGTTCAGGGTCAAAGATTTTTGTCGCTGGTTTATACCAGTCAATGAGTGCAGATGCCTTGCCCCAGAAAGTTTGGGGATCATTTTTCCATGCCTGATAAATTTCGGGATAAGCCGAAGTCATGTATTCCTCCCATTGCAATGCAAGCTGTGCTTGCACCTCTCAGGCGCAGAATAACTTTCACCGGATCTTTGTGCGGTTTTGAAAAATATAAACTACGCCATTCTCCTCAGCCGATATTAATCCACACTGTTAAAGTGACGTCCATTCGACTAAAGAGGGGGCAAGATACAAGTCAGGCCGCAATAATATTCAGAGGATGCGCAATGGCAAAGATTGCACCGGTTTTATTGCTGATCCTGATGGGATTACATCTGCTTAAGCCATTGGGACTGCCGGGGTTGAAGCGGCGCAGTGATTTTTGGAAAATCGCCGTTGCGGCCATTGCCGTGATGATGATTACAGTCTTGCTGCAGGCTCATACCGGTTATTAAAGGTCAGATATAAAAAAAGCCCGCGTTAAACGCGGGCTTTTACATTTAATAAGAAAGCTGGTTAAGCATTCTTTTCCTGTGCTTCAGTCCATGCACCGGTCGCGGCAAGGCCGTTCATGCGGGCGCGGTGGGTGAAGGCAGCCTGTGCTGCAGGAACGTTTTCGTCTTTACCGCCCCATGCCTTGATGGCAGCAGCCTGCAGAGCGCGGCCATAGGAGAAGGTCAGGTTCCAAGGCATATCATAACCGGCATTCATTGCGGAGAGATGTGCAGTTGCTTCAACATCCGACTGACCGCCGGAGAGGAATGCAATACCAGGAACTGCGGAAGGAACATTGGCTTTGAGTACGCGAACGGTGAGTTCAGCAACCTGTTCAACAGAAGCCTTACGGGCGTTCTTACCGTCGATAACCATGTTTGGCTTGAGGATCATACCTTCGAGCTTAACGCGGGCATCATAGAGTTCGTTGAAAACGGTTTTCAGAACCAGATCGGTCACTTCGTAGCAACGTTCAACGGAATGGTTGCCCGGTACGCCGTCCATCAGGATTTCCGGCTCAACGATCGGCACGATACCGGCTTCCTGACACAGAGCTGCATAGCGAGCCAGTGCCTGTGCATTCTGGCGAACTGCGCTCCATGTTGGCAGAGTATCGGAGATTGCGATAACACCGCGCCATTTGGCAAAACGTGCGCCGAGTTCGTAATATTCGTTCAGGCGTTCACGCAGGCCATCAAGACCTTCGGTGATGGTTTCGTCAGCAAAACCGGCCAGAGACTTGGCACCGGCATCAACCTTGATACCTGGGATAGAGCCGGCTGCTTTGATGAGGTCTGCAAGACGAGTGCCGTCACGGGCGCTCTGACGCAGGGTTTCATCATAAAGAATAACGCCGGAGATGTAGTTCTTCATCGCATCATCTGCGCGGAACAGCATTTCGCGGTAATCGCGGCGCGCATCTTCTGTCGAAGTCAGATTGATGTTGTCAAAGCGCTTCTTAATTGTACCGGAGCTTTCATCGGCGGCAAGAATGCCTTTGCCTTTTGCTACCATGGCAACTGCAATATCTTCGAGACGTTCGCTCATAAAAAACTCCGTGTTAAGAAGGGCGTTGGAAATTGGTACCCAGCCGATAGCAGATGTGCCGGATAAAACAAATACTGTGCCAAGCACTTGAACCGATTGAATTAATTTTAACCGATTAAGTTCGGACAAGTTTTCTTAAAACTGGTTAAAATTACCGGATAAGTTTATCTGCACAACAGACTTGTCAACAGCCGCCGGATTGCGTTTGATACAGCCAGTCATAATCAACCGGTCAAGGGGGAGAGCGTGCTGAACGGACGCGTCAAGATTACAGGTCTGAAACATGCAGGCATTCGTTATTTTCTGGCCTCTGCAATAGCAGCCAGCCTGTTCAGTCCGCCGGTTTTTGCATCCCAATCTGTTAATGCCGGTGGCCGCGCAGCGGTTGCTGAAAATCCGTTTAAAGTGCAGGAAATTGCCGAATTTAATACGCCGTGGGCGATTGCTTTTTTACCGGATCAGCGTCTGCTGGTAACGGAAAAAGCCGGACATATTTTTCTGACGGATCGGGCCGGTAAAAAGACCGAAGTCAGCAATGTGCCTGCCGTGTCTTTTGAAGGACAGAACGGCCTGCTGGATATTGCTGTTTCACCGGATTTTGCCTCTGACCGGCTGGTCTATTTCACCTATGCCGAACCGGAACGCAGCGGGAAAGATATTGTCAGCTCGCTGGTGCTGGCACGGGCAAAATTGAGCGAAAAGGATGGCAAAGCTTCGCTCGATGATCTGACTGTGATGTGGCGGCAGCTGCCGAAAAGCAAATGGGGGCAACCGGGCGGCATTATCGCTTTTTCACCGGACGGAAAATATCTGTATTTAAGCTCCGGTGACCGGATGAATCCGAAAACCGCGCAAGATCCGAAACTGGCTCTGGGCAAAGTACTGCGTTTTAACCGCGACGGTTCTGTGCCGCAGGATAATCCGCGTGCCGATCTGGCAGGGCAGGATGAGGATAATGCACGGGCGCTGACATGGACAACCGGCCATCGCAATCCTTACGGACTGGCTTTTGCTCCCGATGGCAAATTATGGCTGCATGAAATGGGCCCCAAAGGCGGGGATGAGCTGAACCTGATTAAACAGGGCTTGAATTACGGCTGGCCGGTGGTGTCGAATGGCACGCAATATAGTGGTGAGTCGATCCCGCACCATGAGACAAGGCCGGAATTTGAACCGCCGGTTGTTTATTGGACACCGGTGATTGCCCCTGCAGGGCTCGCTTTTTATGAAGGCGCATTGTTCAAAAACTGGAAAGGCTCGGCGCTGATCGGCGGCCTTGCTTCCATGGCTTTGATACGGGTTGAGTTTAAAGAGGATGGCAGTGCCGATGAAGCGGAGCGCTATGATATGGAAAACCGTATCCGCGATGTGGCGATTGCCAAAGACGGTTCCGTCTATGTGATCGAAGATGATATTCCGGGGCGGTTACTACGCCTGACACCGAAATGATCAGATATTAAAAAAAGCCCGCTGAAACTCAGCGGGCTTTTTTGATTTTAGTGCTTTTTCAGCACGTCTACACCCGGAAGCGGTTTGCCTTCCATCCATTCAAGGAAAGCGCCGCCTGCGGTAGAGACATAGGAGAAATCATCGCTGACTTTGGCGTGGTTCAGCGCTGCAACAGTATCACCGCCACCGGCAACGGAAACCAGCTTGCCCTGTTTCGTGCGTTCTGCTGCATGTTTGGCTGCGGATACGGTTGCCGCATCAAAAGGATGCAGTTCAAAAGCACCGAGCGGGCCGTTCCAGACCAGAGTGGAAGCATCGCTGATTGCCGCATTGATACGGTCAACCGAGAGCGGGCCCACATCCAGCATCATGCCGTCATGCGGGATTGCATCCACACCATAATTCTGGTGCGGGGCATCCGCTGCAAAGTGCCATGCAACCACAGCATCAACCGGCAGAATAATCGCGCAATTGGCGCTATCCGCTTTTGCCATGATCGCACGGGCTGTATCGGCCAGATCATGTTCGCAGAGCGATTTACCGACATTGTGGCCTTGTGCTGCAAGGAAAGTATTGGCCATACCGCCGCCGATCACCAGAGCATCAACCTTTTCAACAAGGTTGGAGAGCAGGTCAATCTTGGTGGAAACTTTGGCGCCGCCGACAATCGCGATCACCGGACGGGCTGGCTGGCCGAGACCTTTTTCCAGTGCTGTCAGTTCGGCTTCCATGGTCAGACCGGCAAAAGCAGGCAGAACATGCGCCAGACCTTCGGTCGAGGCATGGGCGCGGTGCGCAGCCGAGAAAGCATCATTGACATAGATATCGCCATTGGCAGCGAGCGCCTTGACGAAATCGGCATCGTTCTTTTCTTCGCCTTTGTGAAAACGGGTGTTTTCAAGGAGCAGAACATCGCCGTCTTTCATGGCGTTAACGGCTGCAGCGGCTGCATCACCGATGCAATCTTTGGCGAAAGCAACATGGTGTTTAACCGCATGTGCCAAAGCAGGCACGATCTGTTCCAGCGAGAATTCAGCCTTCACTTCGCCTTTCGGGCGACCGAAATGCGCAAGCAGAATGACTTTGGCGCCACGTTCACGCAAAGCATTGATGGTCGGAATGATACGGTCGATACGGGTGGTATCCGAGACTTTGCCGTCCTGCATAGGTACGTTCAGGTCAACGCGGACAAGCACGCGTTTTGAAGCAACATCTGCGTCTTTAAGAGTGCGGAAATTCATAAGAGGTCTCCGGTTTTTGCGGAATAAAAAAGCCGCGCGTCCAGTGAGGTCACGCGGCTTCGGCATATTTGGTCCGAGCAGATGCTTAGATCAGCTTGCCAAGCGCAACCGCAGTATCGCTCATGCGGTTTGAGAAGCCCCATTCATTGTCGTACCAGGTCAGGATACGCACCATGGTGCCGTCCATCACTTTGGTCTGATCCATGTGGAAAACGGATGAATGCGGGTTGTGGTTGAAGTCGATGGAAACCAGCGGCTCATCAGTAAAGCCGAGAATGCCTTTGAGGCGGCCATTGGCAGCTTCGCGGATTGCATTGTTGATTTCTTCAACAGTTGTGGAGCGCTTTGCTTCAAATGTCAGGTCAACAACGGAAACATTCGGGGTTGGTACGCGGATTGCAACGCCGTCGAGCTTGCCTTTGAGTTCCGGCAGAACCAGACCAACAGCTTTAGCCGCACCGGTTGAAGTCGGGATCATCGACAGGGCAGCAGCGCGGGCACGATACAGATCCTTATGCATGGTATCCAGCGTCGGCTGGTCACCGGTATAGGAGTGGATCGTGGTCATGAAGCCTTTTTCAATGCCGATTGCATCATTGAGAACCTGAGCCACCGGTGCAAGGCAGTTGGTGGTGCAGGAAGCGTTGGAAATGACCAGATGATCTTTGCTTAGCTTGTCATGGTTGACACCGTAAACAACTGTCAGGTCAGCATTGTCCGCAGGTGCGGAAACGATAACGCGCTTGGCACCGGCTTCCAGATGAGCAGCGGCTTTATCGCGGGTTGCGAAAATACCGGTGCATTCCAGAGCAATGTCCACGCCTTCAGCCGCCCATGGCAGTTCAGCAGGATTGCGCACAGCGTGAACTTTCATCGCGCCGCGGCCAACATTAATGGTGTCGCCTTTGACAGTCACTTCTGCCGGAAAACGGCCGTGAACGCTGTCATAGCGCAGCAGATGCGCATTGGTTTCAACCGGACCCAGATCGTTGATTGCTACAACTTCGATATCGGTACGACCCGATTCGATGATGGCGCGCAGGACGTTACGGCCGATACGACCAAAACCGTTAATAGCGACGCGAACTGCCATATTATGACTCCCGAAACTGTTCGATGTTTTTCAGTCTGCTTTTGCAGGCTGAGAGAGAAAAAGGAGTAATCAGGTCACCTGATTACTCCTGATAAATTAACCCAGCTTGGCTTCTGCTGCGGCAACCACAGCTTCTGCAGTGATGCCGAAATGCTTGTAGAGATCATTGATCGGGCCGGAAGCGCCGAAGCCCTTCATACCGATGAATGTGCCGTTTTCGCCGATGAAGCGTTCCCAGCCCATGGAAATTGCTGCTTCAACCGCAATACGTACCGGCGCATTGCCGATCAGTGCTTTCTGATAGGCTGCTGTCTGGTTTTCAAACAGCTCAAAGCAAGGAACGGAGACTACGCGGGTCGGAATACCTTTGGCTTCCAGCTGTGTGCGGGCATTGAGCGCGATTTCAACTTCGGAACCGGTGGCGAAGATGGTGACTTTTGCATCATCCGATGCAGTGGCTAGCTCATAAGCACCATAGGCGCAGAGATTGTCATCATCGTGCTGGGTGCGCACTGTGGGTAAGTTCTGACGGGTCAGAGCCAGTGTCGACGGTGTTTTGGTCGAATTCAGTGCAATCTGCCAGCATTCTGCAGTTTCAACCGCATCAGCCGGACGGAATACGAAATGGTTCGGAATAGCGCGCAATGCAGCCAGATGTTCAACCGGCTGGTGTGTCGGGCCGTCTTCACCAAGACCGATGGAATCATGGGTCATGACATAAGCAACGCGGATGCCCATCAGTGAGGACAGACGCATGGCCGGACGCGCATAGTCGGAGAAGCAGAGGAAGGTGCCGGAATAAGGAATAACACCGCCATGCAGCGCCATACCGTTCATTGCAGCGGACATACCGAGCTCACGGATACCGTAATGGACGAAACGGCCATGGTAATTATCCGGTGTAATCGGCTTGGTCTGCGAGGTCAGCGTGTTGTTGGAACCGGTGAGGTCAGCGGAGCCGCCGATGGTTTCCGGTACAACGCCGTTGATAACTTCCAGAGCCATTTCCGAAGATTTACGGGTGGCAACCTTCGGCTTATCTTCCGAGAGCTTTTTCTTATAATCGATGATCGCCTGATCGAAGGCGCTTGGCAGATCGCCGCGCATACGGCGTTCAAATTCTGCACGAACCGATGCGTCAGCGGCAGCAAAGCGCTTTTCCCATTCGATACGCTTCTTCGCGGAGTTCAGACCGGCCAGACGCCATGCATCAAGCACATCCTGCGGGACAACAAACGGCTCATATTCCCAGCCGAGTGCCTTACGGGTGGCCGCAATTTCTTCTGCGCCGAGCGGCGAACCGTGAACCTTGCTGGTGCCTGCTTTGTGCGGCGAACCAAAACCGATGGTGGTTTTACAGGCGATCATGGTTGGTTTGTCAGAAGCTTTGGCGAATTCAATAGCCTTGGCAATTGCATCCTGATCGTGACCGTCAACTTTCAGCGTGTTCCAGCCAGAAGCTTCAAAGCGGGCGCACTGATTGGTGGAATCGGACAGGGAGATCGGACCGTCGATGGAGATGTTATTGTCATCCCAGAGAACGATCAGACGGTTCAGCTTGAGGTGGCCGGCCAGCGAAATCGCTTCCTGGCTGATACCTTCCATCAGGCAGCCGTCACCAACCAGAACATAAGTGTTGTGGTTGACAAGTGCATCACCGAATTCTGCGTTCAGAATACGTTCTGCCAGTGCCATGCCAACGCCGTTGGCAATACCCTGACCGAGCGGACCGGTTGTGGTTTCAATACCGGCAGCATGGCCGAATTCCGGATGGCCTGCGGTACGGTGACCGAGCTGACGGAAATTTTTGATTTCGTCGAGCGTGATGTCTTCATAGCCGGTCAGATACATCAGGGAGTAAAGCAGCATCGAACCGTGGCCTGCGGACAGGACAAAACGGTCACGGTCAGGCCATGTGGTGTTCTGCGGATCATGGGACATGAAACGGGTGTAAAGTGTGGTCGCAATGTCAGCTGCGCCCATCGGCAGGCCCGGATGGCCCGAATTGGCTTTTTCTACTGCGTCCACAGACAGGAAGCGGATTGCGTTGGCCATCTGGTTCTGTTTATCGGAATTACTCATGGTTTCGGCTGTCTTTCCTGTGGTGCCTGCAGAATGTGTAAAGAGCTGTTAGCCTCAGACATCGGCAGATTTGTGAGCATTAGGACATAACTTGCAGTAAAAAGATAAAAAGAGCTCTGCTGCAAGGGTTGGCGACACATAACATTTGCATGAAGAGAGTCAACAAAGCGCTGGCATTCTGCACGTATAACAGGGGATTTCAGGCCTGCATGCGACACAGTGTGCGCGCTTAAAACGGTTGAAGTTACAACAGCGCTTGTCAAACCCCGTTGTAAATATGGTGTATGAGTTAACGCCTTTGTGTGACATTTGTTGCTTCACAGCATTGTGCTTATTAAAGTGATGGCAAATCTGCCGCTTCCGGCATGACGATTCGGCCTTATTTTGAAAAGCCGTTATCGGCAAAGGGAAAGAATATGGCTTCAGAAATTACGCTCAGACAGGCGATTGAACAACTGGAAAAAGCAATGACAACTCTTGAGCAGGCTGTTGAATTACGGCTTGAAAAAGAGGGGGACTTTGTGGAGGCGGAAGAAGAAGTACAGCGCATGAATGCTGACCGCTCCAAACTGGCACAGGAACTTGATTTGTCTGAGGCTCGTGCCGAGCGGCTGGAGACAGCCAATCGTGAAGTTTCGCGGCGGCTGGTAACGGCTATGGAAACAATCCGCACGGTTCTCGATCGTTGAGACTCTTGCCGGACAAAATTTAGCAGCTATTTATGTTCTATAGCTTGCACGGCAAAATAATAAAAAACGGCAGAACGGAGGTCCCATGGCTACAGTAACAGTGACAATCGATGGCAAAGCCTATCGTATGGCCTGTGACGAGGGTCAGGAAGAGCATCTCTCCGGTCTGGCTGACCGTTTTGACCAATATGTCATGCATCTCAAAGGCTCTTTCGGTGAAATCGGCGATCTACGCCTGACCGTTATGGCCGGTATCATGGTGATGGACGAACTGTCCGAATTGCAAAAACGCTTGCAGGGGCTGGAGAATGAAGCGGAAACGCTGCGTCGCTCCCGTGATGATGCTTTGTCCCGTGCCGATAAAAGCGACAGCGCTTTGACACAGGCAGTGGCACGTGCTGCCCATCAGATTGAAGGTCTGGCTAAAAAAATTGCACCACGCGGCACTTGATCGGGCAGTTCTGATTTATTGTGATGAGTTGAATAAAAAAATCTGTATCCGTGAGAATGCCCTCTGGTGCAGGGGCATTAGAATCCCTATAATAAATACAGGCGTACTGCTCTTCACGACAGAAGGTTTAACATCCCCGGGGCCTTATTGATCTCTAAGGGAACTGTCCCTGAGGAGGCTCGAGGGCTTCTTCATATGGTGCCCACCTACGTTGTAGGTTCCCGGGATCAATCGCTTCATCGGTCGCTGTGGTTCGCCGCTCTTTCCTTTTTCATATTTGCCTTTTTTCGCGTCTTTCTGTTTTAATCGGAAAGAGGCGTTTAGAGCATAATTCCTTAAACTTGGATCAGTTTAAGGTGAAATTATGCTCTAATTTTAAAGTATTAGAGCGAGTTTTGTGTGCAAGTATGGCACACGGCGCTCTAGGTGTGTGAAGTGAAGGAAAATGAGCATGGCGGATGGTGATCTGAAAATGCAGAAGGCCGATTTGCGAAAATCCGTTCTGCAGGCGCGCAATGCTCTCCCTGAAATTTTCCGTAACACTGCTTCTGAGACCATTGTTCAGAACTTTCTGAACGATATTACTCTGCCTGAGAAGGCCTGTGTCTCCGGTTTCTGGCCGATCCGCTCGGAAATTGATCCGCGACCATTAATGCGGGTGCTTGAAGCGCGTGGCATGACACTTTGTGTTCCGGCGATTTTGGATAAGCAGACTATTGAATTCCGTACCTTGTCATTTGGCGATACGCTGGTTGAGACGGGCTTTGGTACAATGGGGCCACCGGCCGATGCGCCGGTTGTTGATCCCGATATTATGCTGATTCCGCTGGCGGCATTTGACCGTGCAGGCAACCGGATCGGCTATGGTGCGGGCTATTATGACCGTGCAATTGCAGCTTTACACCATAAAAATAAGCATCCGCTGCTGATAGGTGTTGCGTTTGATGCCCAACGGGTAGATCACATAGCCCATGAGCCGCATGATGTGGCATTGAATTATATTCTGACTGAAACCGGACTTATTGCGGCATCGCCAGTGTGATATTTGCGTGATATTTGCGGAAAATCCAAAAGCAGGTTTGAAGGATCTATGCGTTTTCTTTTCTTGGGTGATATGGTTGGCCGCTCCGGTCGCACAGCAGTTTTTGAAAAATTACCGGGTCTGATTTCTGATCTGAAACTGGATTTTGTCGTTGTAAACGGTGAAAATGCTGCCGGTGGTTTCGGAGTGACGGAAGAAATCTTCCATGAGACCATCCGTGCCGGTGCCGATGTCATGACTACCGGCAACCATGTCTGGGATCAGCGCGAGGCTCTGGATTTCTCCCGCCGCGAAGATCGCTTTTTGCGCCCTGCGAATTTTCCGAAAGGCACTGCCGGTAAAGGTTCCGGTCTCTATATTGCTAAGAACGGTGCGCGCGTGCTGGTCGCCAATATTATGGGGCGCGTTTTCATGCATCCTGATCTGGATGATCCGTTTAAGGCCGGTGAGGAAATTCTCGGAGCCTGCCCGCTTGGTGAACAGGCAGATGCGGTGATTTTTGATTTCCACGCGGAAGCCACCAGTGAAAAGCAATGTTTCGGCCATTTTGTCGATGGCCGCGCCAGTCTGGTTGTGGGAACGCATACCCATGTACCGACAGCTGACTGCCAGATTCTGACCAATGGTACGGCCTATATGTCTGATGCCGGTATGTGCGGTGATTATGATTCATCGCTGGGTATGGACAAAGAAGAGCCGCTCAACCGTTTTCTCTCCAAAGTGCCGAAGGGGCGCTTTGAGGCTGCCAGCGGCCCTGCAACTATCAGCGGTATCGGGGTTGAAATCTCAGATCGTACAGGTCTGGCAGAAAAGGCGGCGCCATTGCGCATCGGACCGCGGCTTGAAGAAACCATTCCGTCTTTCTGGCGCTGAAGTATCATTTTACTGAATAAAATTATAAGACCCGCATATTTTACGGATATGCGGGTTTTTTGTTTGGCTGAACATGCGAAATATTTCACGCGGAAATAAAATGTTGGGCTTCTGTTTTATTGAAAAACAGGCATTCTTTTCCCATGTGCCTGTCTCGTGATTTCATGAGATTGTAAAATATCTGTGCGTGTTCAAGTCTTTATTGCCTGTATAGGCGGTTTATAACCGGAACATGGACTGAGTTTTGAACTGTTTTGTCATAAGTAAAATGACGCAGCTCACCTGTCTCTTTGGCTTTGCGCACTATCTGATGCAAAGCCGCATGGTATTTGCCGGATATGCTTACATTACAGATCTATCAATAATTCTTCGACGCAAAGGGCGCCTGAATGGAATTTTTCGCTGAGTATTTTGGTTTTTTGAACAGCCCTGCGGGATGGGCTGCCTTGGTCACATTGCTGGTCATGGAAATTGTTCTCGGCATTGATAATCTGATCTTTATCTCGATCCTCACCAATAAGCTGCCGCTGCATCAGCAGGCAAAAGCCCGAAAAATCGGTATTGGTGCTGCGCTGATCCTGCGTCTCGGACTGCTTTTCACAATTTCCATTATCGTACAGATGAAGGATCCGGTGATTGAACTGTTCGGTAATCAGTTCTCATGGCGCGATATTATTCTGATTGCCGGTGGTCTGTTCCTTGTCTGGAAAGCGACCAAGGAAATTCATCACACGGTTGATCCTCATGACGGTGTCAAAGCCGGTGCAGGTAAAGTTGTGACATTGAGCATGGGTGCTGCAATTACACAGATCCTGTTGCTTGATCTGGTCTTCTCGGTCGACAGTATCATCACAGCGGTCGGTATGACCGATGAGATCGTGATCATGGTGATTGCTGTTGTCGGTGCTGTAACAGTGATGCTGCTTGCTGCTGACCCGCTGTCGCACTTTATCGGTAAGAACCCGACAATCGTTATGCTGGCGTTGGGCTTCCTGCTGATGATCGGTATGACCCTGATTGCCGATGGCTTCGGTTATCATGTGCCGAAAGGCTATATCTATGCTGCGATGGGCTTCTCGGCGCTGGTCGAAATCCTCAATATGCTGGCACGTCGCCGCAATAAACCCGCTGAGTAAATCAGTATAAAATCCGCATATGAAAAAGCCCCGTTGCAGTGATCTGCAACGGGGCTTTTATTTTGCCGAAGCTCAAAAGCGATTAAGCGTCTTTACGGAAAGAAGCTTTCAGGATCGAAGCGCCGAGAGCGGATTTGATCAGTGCGCCGATCAGGAATGGTGTAACACCAACCAGTACAGCTTTTTCAACACCGACTGACAGGCTCAGCCATGCTGCGCCGAGAACCAGAGCCAGAATATTGGCGGTCAGGAAAGCAGCGAAAGCTTTTGGCAGGCTGCTGCCGTTCCAGCCGCGTTCGGCCAGATAGCCGGTGAGGGCTGCGATAACAGGGAATGCAAACAGGTAACCGGCTGTCGGGCCTGCGAAAGCGGCCAGAGTGCCGTTGCCACCGGCAAGAACAGGCATGCCCATTGCTGCTTCACCAAGCCATGCAAGCACGGTGAGTGCGCCAAGACGCCAGCCATAAAGTGCGCCGATCAGCGGAACAACCAGTGTCTGCAGGGTGATTGGCACCGGCAGCATAGGCACTGTGATCTGGGAGGTCAGTGCGAGAATCATGGTGCCGGAAATGACGGCAAATAATTTCATGGCCGCGCTGCGATTGTCGAGATTGAGCGGGCTGAAAGCCGGTTTGCGAACTGCATGTGCGAGAGACATGAAAAGCTCCTTATAGCATGGTGTGTATTCAAATGATCTTATTTGACGGGCACGATCATGCAATAAACAAAAACTGAGAGCGGGTGCAGCGGGTAAAATGATATGCGACACACTCTGGTGAAATTATAGATAGTTTGCAATGTGCATCTATCGTAAAAATCATTAGGTCAATTTGCACGACTTGGCCAGACAGAATTGTCGTAAAATTGTTTATAGGCGGGTCGTAAACAGAGCGGATTGCAGCTATCCGGGCAAGGGCAGGTTTTAAAACTGCCCGCATCTGCTCTGAGACTTATGAATTGATATATTTTATAGATAATTTATGCGGAATTGGTTTTATTTTAACCGACAATCGCAAAGGCATCGCGCACTTTGCCTGACGGGCTGGTTACCGGCTTGCGGCCAATCCACTGCACATGGCGGGTGAGAATATTGGCAGCCTGCTCCACATCGCCGTCCCGCAGGGCTGCAAGAATAGCCAGATGGTCGTGATCGGTGCGGGCTTCCCATTCTGCGCGCCATGAGACGAACAGAAAGCGTGCGCTGGCATCATGCAGATCATCAATCGTTGCCAGCAGACGCGGCATGGCGCAAGGCGTAATCAGCAGACGGTGAAACTTGCGGTTGGCCGCTTCCCATGAACGCACATCACTGGAATTATCACCGGCATGGGTGGCTTCTTCCGCCTCATCCAGAATGGCACGGGTCAGATGCGGCGCAGCATGGCGCAGTGCCAGCACTTCCAGTGCGGCGCGCATTTCCGCAACTTCGCGGATTTCTGCAAGCGAGAAAGAGGCAACACGCACACCACGGCGCGGCTCGGACACTGCAAGCCCCTGTGCTTCAAGACGACGAAAAGCTTCGCGTACAGGCACATGGCTGGTGCCGAATTCATCGGCAATATGATCCTGACGCAGTTTTGCCCCCGGTTCCAGTTCACCGGCGATGATACGCTGCGACAGAATCTTGCTGATCTGTGCGGCTATCGTGTCGTTTTTCTGTCGCGGTGCGGCTGGCTGTTCGGTCACGTCAATCTATATCCGGTGTAACGGGCAGTTTCAGAGCTTGCCCGTGGATAGAGCATTCTGGGATTCAAATAAAGGTACGGGCAAATAAAGGTTTGAGAATGAGTATAATGCCAGAGATGCGGCATAATATATTCACGTTATTGATAAGGCGCATATCAGAGCGTGTCCAGTTGCAGGGCCCGGAACCGGTGTAAAAAACTATCATCTGCAATGAAAAGACGATATTATCGCAGCCTGCAAAGAAGTGCGGTGTGGTGTGGCTGGACGTGGCGCACCATTTTCCTTATAAAGCGCACATTCCGCAGGGATGAATGCGGATGCCTCGCTCTTGCTGCGCCGCATATTCAATCCCGTGCCCAAATTTTAGAACCTGAACAGGGGTGCTATGGCCGGCCATTCACAGTTTAAAAATATTATGCACCGCAAAGGCAGACAGGATGCCATGCGGTCGAAAATGTTCTCCAAGCTTGCACGCGAAATTACCGTTGCAGCCAAGCAGGGTCTGCCTGATCCGTCGATGAATGCGCGTCTGCGTCTGGCAATTCAGAACGCTAAAGCGCAGTCCATGCCAAAGGACAATATCGAACGCGCGATCAAAAAAGCTGCCGGTGCCGATTCCGAGAACTATGATGAAGTACGCTACGAAGGCTACGGCCCGGGTGGTGTGGCCGTTATCGTTGAGGCGCTGACAGACAACCGCAACCGTACCGCATCGAATGTGCGCGCTGCTTTCACCAAATCCGGCGGTGCGCTGGGTGAAACCGGCTCCGTGGGCTTCATGTTCTCCCGCGTTGGCGAGATCGTCTATAAGCCTACTGCCGGCGATGCTGACACCGTTATGGAAGCAGGGATTGAGGCCGGTGCTGAAGACGTGCAGTCTGATGAAGAAGGCCACGTCATTATCTGTGCTTTTGAAGATCTCGGCGAAGTTTCCAAGGCGCTGGAAGCAGCACTTGGCGAAGCTGAATCCATCAAGGCAGTGTGGAAGCCGCAGACTTCGGCTCCGGTTGATGAAGAAAAGGCACAGTCCGTTCTGCGTCTGATTTCGACACTGGAAGACGATGATGATGTGCAGAACGTTTACGCCAATTTTGAAGTCAGCGAAGAAGTGCTGGCCAAGCTGAGCGTATAATTTAGCCTCCTTATTCAATATTAAAACCTCCGGCAGCTGATGTTGCCGGAGGTTTTTCTTTTTGTGCCATATAATCGTCCTGTTGACCTTGGCAGGTAAAATCGGGACACTAAATTGATAGAGCATATCTGAGGCGGGCCGGAGCATTTCACAGCCAAGTTGAATAACTTGGCACTCTTGATTTTATCAGGTTGAATAGTTTGATGGCAATGAAATGCGACGACTCTAAGAATCGGGAGCGATTGCTGTGATTCAATCGGGGCGTAATGGCTCTCGAAGCGGACACCGTTCCGCAATACGGAAACGGGAGAATGATCTATGCACAGACCGATTGCTGTTTTTGATGCAGGTATCGGCAGCTATGCTGTCGTTGCGGAAATCCGTAACCGCTTGCCGCATCAGGATATTATTTATTTTGCTGACCGTGCCAGTTTTCCCTATGGCGGCAAAAGCCGCGCGGAACTGATTCAGGTGATGCGCCGCACGATTGATTATCTCTCAAGCTTCAATCCTTGTGCGATTGTGATCGCTTCCAATGCGCCGTCGATCATGGTGCTGGAGGAACTCAGTCAGGATATTCATCTGCCGCTTTTCGGTGTCTATCCGCCTTTGCGGGAGGCATGGGGCTTATCCCATAGCGGACAAATCGGGATCATGGGCGTTCAGTCGCTGGTGGAAAGTCCGATGATCGGTGAATTTGTGGCTGAACACAGCGCCTATAGTGATCGTGTGGCGCTGATTAATGCCTCGCCGATGGTGGAGCTGGTAGAATCAGGTGCGTTCCTGTTTGCACCGGAGAAAACACAGGCAGCCGTTGATGCATTTCTGGCGCAGGTTTTTGCCAAATATCCGGAGATTGATGTGCTGACCCTTTCCAGTACACATCTGCCATGGTTGCGCCGGTTTTTTGAAAATGCCCGTCCGCAGTGCCATTTTCTCGATCCTGCCAAGGATATGGTTTCAAGGATCGGGCAGGGCACAAAAGGGCAGGGGAAAAACCGCGCATTGGTGACGGAAGATGAGCGCTATGATCTGGCGACATTCCGCAAGATGCTCAGCGCGATTGGCGTGGATATTCCGCTGGAACCGGTGCGGCCCTATTAAAACCTGCTGCATTTCCAGCAAAAGTGGGAACCGGTTTTGCGTGAGGCAAATGCACAAAACAAAGAGACAGGTCATAAAAAAAAGCTCCGCATTGCGGAGCTTTTTTATTCTCATCAAGAAATCGGGAATTAGATACCCAGATTGCCGAAGCGGTTCTTGAACTTGGTAACGCGGCCACCGCGATCCATCAGCTGCTGGTTGCCGCCGGTCCATGCCGGATGGCTCAAAGGATCGATATCGAGGTTCATCGTATCGCCTTCTTTACCCCAGGTGGAGCGTGTTGAATATTCGGTACCATCAGTCATAACAACTTTGATGGTGTGGTAATCCGGATGAATGTCTGCTTTCATAGTCAGCTTCCTGAAAGGTTTATGGCATTTAGCCACGCCCCGGCCATCACCGGAACTGCGGCAGATACGCCCACTTGTCTCATTGAAGCTGCAGACAATACGGCTACGGCTTCCAAAAGGGTTGGGGAGCCTATACATCAGGCAGCAGCTAATAACAAGGGCGCAATATAGCAAGCAAGCAGAATGACAGCGACGAATTTACAAAACAAAGCGGTTTCTGAGGCCGAGAGCGGTAAAAAGCCACGCCGGTCCTTAAAGCCGCTGGCGCGAATCTTTCCTTACGTCCGTCAATATCCCCGCTCTGTTGCCGGTGCGCTGGTTGCATTGGTCACTGCTGCAATGGCGACTTTGGTTCTGCCGGTGGCCGTGCGCAGCCTGCTGGATAACGGGTTGATATCGGCCTCCAGCAGTCTGGTTGATACGTCTTTTGCTGCTCTAATGGTTCTGGCTGCGGTGCTGGCTGTGGCCTCTGCTGCACGCTATTATTTCGTGATTACGCTGGGTGAGCGCATCGTTGCTGACCTGCGGCGCGATGTTTTTGCCCATGTTACGCGCCTTTCGCCTGCTTTTTTTGATGAAGTGCAGTCGGGAGAGATCGTTTCCCGTCTGACAGCCGATACAACACAGGTGAAATCCGCTGTCGGTGCTACGGCTTCTATCGCCTTGCGTAATCTGATTCTGGTGATCGGTGCGGTGGTGATGATGGTGGTCACCAGTCCTAAATTATCGGCACTGGTACTGGCTGCTATTCCGCTCATCGTTTTGCCGCTGGTGGCCTTTGGCCGCTCTGTCCGCCGTCGTTCGCGCCGTGCACAAGATGAGCTGGCGCTGGCGACTGCCTATGCGGGAGAAAAAATTGCCGCAGTGCGCACTGTACAGGCTTTTACCCATGAAGCACCGGCGATTGCACATTATACCGGTGCGGTTGATCATGCTTATGATGCGGCACAGCAATCGATTCTCTCCCGCTCGATCCTGACTGCTTTTGCAATCTTCATCATCTTCGCCAGCGTTGTGGCTGTGCTTTGGTTCGGCTCGCATGATGTGATGAACGGCCGGATGTCTGCCGGCACATTGGGGCAGTTTCTGATCTATGCAGTGGTGGCGGCAGGTTCACTCGGTGCTTTGTCGGAAGTTTGGGCGGAGCTGGCACAGGCTGCCGGTGCGGCGGAGCGGCTGGTGGAATTGCTGAATGAAGAATCAGCTGTTGCTTCACCGGCGCAACCGGTCAGACTTATCCGTGCTGAAGGCAGCGTTGAATTTTCCCATGTGGAATTTGCTTATCCGACAAGACCGGATGCACAAGCCCTTCACGATGTGAGCTTTGTGATTGAACCGGGCAAGACTGTTGCGATCGTCGGTGCCTCCGGTGCCGGTAAATCGACACTGATCGCCTTGCTGCTGCGTTATTATGATCCGTTTCAGGGCAAAATCCTGCTGGATGGTAAGGATCTGCGGCAATTGTCGCTGGATGATCTGCGCGGTAATATTGCGCTTGTGCCGCAGGATGTGACGATTTTTGCTGCCAGTATTCGTGAGAATATTGCTTTCGGACGGCCGGATGCCAGTGATGCGGAAATTGAAGCTGCAGCAAAGGCTGCGCAGGCGCATGAATTTATCATGGCGCTTGAAGGTGGCTATGATGCACCGGTCGGTGAGCGTGGTGTAATGCTCTCCGGTGGTCAGCGTCAGCGTATTGCCATTGCCCGCGCTTTGCTGCGGGATGCGCCGGTGCTGCTGCTCGATGAAGCGACTTCGGCACTGGATGCGCAGAGTGAAATGCTGGTGCAGAAAGCGCTGGAACATCTGATGCAGGGACGCACGACACTGGTTATTGCGCACCGTTTGGCGACCGTGCTGAAAGCGGATCATATTTTGGTTATGGATCAGGGGCGCATTGTTGAGCAGGGCACCCATACAAGTCTGAGCCAGTCCGGCGGGATTTATGCCCGTTTAGCCAGCCTGCAATTTCAGCAGGCGGTAAACTAACAAAGTCTGCAGTTTCAGCAGGCGGTAAATTAACAAAGCCTGCAGTTCGAGCAGACAACCAACTAAAAAAGCCCGCGGTAATCGCGGGCTTTTTATTATCTCTCAGTCAGTTTCAGCTCGATACGCCGGTTGCGGCTGCGGGCATCGGAGCTGTCATCCGCTTCCAGTGGCTGATATTCGCCAAAACCTGCGGCTACCAGCCGGTTCGCCGGTACACCATTGGCAATCAGGAATTTGACCACCGCCGTTGCGCGGGCTGAGGAGAGCTCCCAATTGTCGCGATAACGGCCTGTGCCGGAGAGCGGCACATTATCCGTATGCCCGTCCACACGCAGCACCCAGTTGATATCGTCCGGTATCTCCTTGTTAAGCTCTACCACTGCATCGGCCAGTTTTTTCATTTCGATCAGGCCTTGCGGATTGATATCTGCTGAGCCGGTCGGGAACAGCACCTCCGACTGGAAGACGAAACGATCCCCGACGATGCGGATATTTTCACGATCGGAGAGAATCTCACGCAACCGTCCGAAGAAGTCCGAGCGGTAACGGTTTAGCTCCTGCACACGCTGGGCAAGTGCCACATTCAGCCTTTTGCCGAGATCTGCAATCTTGGTATTGGATTCGCGGTCACGGGCCTCGGATGCATTGAGTGCGTCTTCCAGTGCACCGATCTGGCGGCGCAGGGCTGCAATCTGCTGATTAAGCAATTCAACTTGCGACAATGCACGGGCGCTGACCTGTTTTTCAGCATCCAGTGTAGCAGATAATTCACCGGCACGTTGTTCTGCAGCTGCACCGGAGCCACCGGAAGCGAGCAGACTCTGCAGGCGGGATTTTTCATTTTCCGCAGCGGTAAGTGATGCCTGAAGACCGGCCAGAGTATCTTCCAGATCCTGCCCCTTGCCGCGCTCCAGCGACAAAAGCTCGGTCAGTTCGCTGATCTGGCTGTTGAGCCGGTTCAGTACAGAATCCTTGTTATTGACCTCTTGTGAGAGCAGAAACTGCATCAGCACAAAGACAGACAGCAGGAACATGATCGCCAGCAGCAATGTGGACAGCGCGTCCACAAAGCCCGGCCAATAATCAACATGGCGCTCACTGCGACGGTTACGGGATAAGGCCATCGGTTCCGCCTTATTGTTCGCGCTTGGTAGCGGAGAGGATGGTGTTCAGTTTTTCGACAGCCTGACGCAGAGCTTTCTGCTCTTCGGCCTGCCGTTCAACCCAGTCACTCATGCTCTGCTGGTCATGGCGCATGGTTTTCACCAATGCCTGCACACCGTCTGCCAGATTAGCCAGAGCAGCGGTTGTGCGCTGGCTGGTGCCATTGCCGTCCTGCATTGTTTGCAGGCGGTCGGAGAACAGGCGGATTTCTTCCAGTGTTGTATTGCCGTTTTCCGCATCAACGCGCAGGTCGGAATTCAGATCGGTGACCGAGGACAGCCAGTTTTCCAGTTCCGTATAGAAACGGTTCTGGGCACGGCCGGATTGCAGATCGAGAAAGCCGAGAATCAGCGAGCCTGACAGACCGAACAGGGAGGACGAGAAAGCCGTGCCCATGCCGCTGAGCGGTGCCTGCAATCCGCTCTTGAGCGAATCCAGCACAGTGCCGGTATCATTGGATTTCGGGTCAAGCGACTGAATGGTTTGACCAATGGAGCCGATAGTTTCCAGCAAACCCCAGAATGTACCGAGCAGGCCGAGAAACACCAGCAACCCGATCAGATAGCGGGAAATATCGCGGCTTTCATCCAGACGGGTGGCAATGGAATCAAGGATCGAGCGCATGGATGTGGCGGATAGTGCCATAGACTGGCGGCGGCCGATCATTGCCCGCATTGGTGCCAGCAGCACCGGATCCGTCGCGCCGTCATCACCGTTGCGGAAGGAATTGACCCAGCGGATTTCCGGCACAAGGCGCAGAACCTGAATGAAAGCCAGTATGATGCCAACCAGCAATACACCGAGAATCAAGCCGTTGAGGCCGGGATTGGTGACGAAGAAAGTCTGGATCTGCCGTACCAGTACCAGAGCCAGAAAAGCGACAAGAGCGAGGAATATAATCATAATCATCATGACCTGCCGCGGGCTGGAAAGCCGGTTCGGGTCGTATTCTGTTCCCATGCTGATATCCCGCTGCGCCATAATATTCTCTCGCCTGAGCCTGATGTGTTTTGCTTCAGATGCTGTTCTGCATTGTCTGAAACCGCTTTGTGATACAGGACGCTACTGCAAAACTTTCAAAACTGAAACTTTTATTCCTGTCATATTTCCGACTGTGGCAAGCTATAGCATGTCGCGGAAAAGTGGACACCGGTTTTCCGATAACGACATGCGTAAAAATAAAGCGATAGAACGAGCGCTATGATCCAATCTGGACGTAAACCGCTCCAGAGCGGTGAAAACGGGAGCGGGATATAAAAAAATCCCCCGCGCATCAGAGATGAACGGGGGATTGGTGATTTCAGCCTGATCGTTTTATCAGACCGGCTTTTTGATTGTCCGCAGCAGCTGGCTGTGAATGAGCTCATTACCGGCTACGATGTTTTTCTGCTCATACATGTCCTGCTGGCCGTTTTTGTCGGAGATAAAGCCACCGGCTTCACGTACCATCAGAATACCGGCTGCCATATCCCAAGGGGACAGCGGCTCATCCCAGTAGCCGTCAACGCGACCGGCAGCGACATAAGCGAGTTCCAGAGAAGCGGCGCCAAACGCACGCATCCCGGCGGCTTCGCCCATAACATTGCGCAGTTCGATGAGGTAGTGACCATGCTTGCCGCGACCCAGATGCGGCATACCATGGGTAATCACAGCATCGGAAAGCTTGGAGCGGGCTGCAACGCGCAGGCGACGGTCGTTGAGGAATGCACCGCCACCACGCTCAGAGGTGTAAAGTTCGTCGGTTGCCGGATTGTAGATCACACCGGCAACAACCTGTCCCTGACGCTCAAGAGCGATGGAAACGGCAAAGGTCGGAATACCGTGCAGGAAGTTGGTGGTGCCGTCGAGAGGATCAACGATCCAGCGGTGCTGGCTGTCAGCACCTTCAACCGCGCCGCGTTCTTCCATCAGAAAGCTATAATCAGGACGCGCACGGCGCAGTTCGCTGAAAATAATATCTTCGGCTTTTTTATCGGCCTGACTTACATAATCGCCCGGGCCTTTGAGCGAGACCTGCAGATTCTGTACTTCACCAAAATCACGCGCCAGTGAGCGTCCGGCCTTGATTGCGGCCTGAACCATAACGTTGAGAATTGCTGAGCGCGCCATATTTTTCGTCCTGTCAGTGCATAAGTCCGGTGCTGGCTGAAGTCTGCATCGCCGGCCGGTACAATTTATGCGTTCGTGTCAAAGAGAAAACCGCTAAGCCTCACCAAAGACGAGGGGCAGTTTTCATGTGTGGAAACCGGCTGGCACAGACGTTAAATGTGAGCAGCGTCTGTTCGCCGGATAATCTTTTATATGCATAAAGATCATGCATAAATAATATCTGAGCTAAAAGCGAGAGACTGTTTAGAGCATAGTCCGGCACGGCCGGATCAGATCGACGCAGCCCAATAATATGAGCACGCGCACATTCTCCGAAAAGTGCTTTCGTTTTCTGGATCTATTCACAAATGTCAATGTGCTTAACAGCTTTTTCATCCGCAAAGCATGCCTTGCGGATGAAACAATATTTAAATCCTGAAGAGTACAGGTGGTATTCTGAGCCGGATCAGGCGCGGGATACGTAGGTCAGTTCGTTGGTGTCAACGATAACGCGTTCGCCGGATTCAATGAAAGGCGGCACGAGAATACGGATGCCGTTTTCCAGAATTGCAGGCTTGTAGGAAGAAGCCGCTGTCTGGCCTTTAACAACCGGATCAGCTTCGGTGATTGCCAGTGTAACCTGATCCGGCAGACGAATGCCGATCGGGCGTTCTTCGTGCATTTCAACAGTGACCATCATGCCGTCCTGCAGGAATGCAGCGCGTTCACCAACAAAGTCTTTGTTCAGTTCGAGCTGTTCGTAGCTTTCGGTATCCATGAAAATCAGAGCTTCACCCTGTTCATAGAGGAAAGAGAAGTCTTTCTGCTCAAGACGGATGCGTTCAACAGTTTCAGCGGAACGGAAACGCTCATTCAGCTTGGTGCCGTCGATAAGGTTTTTCAGTTCAACCTGATTATAGGCGCCGCCTTTACCTGGTTTGACCGCGTTGCATTTAACTGCTGCCCACAGGCCGCCATTGTGCTCAATGACATTGCCGGGACGGATTTCGTTACCGTTGATCTTCATATTCGTTCAATCCGGAATTAGTGTGAAATTTTCTCTGATTTACCCTTTGAAATTCTGCGTCGCTTCGCGCAAAACCGGTGGCGGTTTGGCAAAAAATGCCGCAGGCGGTATCAGAGGGCTCTCAAGCCATATCAATCGGGGTTTTCAAGACCATAAATCTGCAATTTTAGCAAGTCTGATACGATGCTTTGCCGGACTTCGGGCTGCACTAGAGCATAATTTCTTAAACTTGAATCAGTTTCAGCGAAAATTATGCTCTCATTTAAAGTGTTAGAGCGCTGTGCGCCTGATCGGGCGCACAGCGCTCTATGTTAGTAAAAATGCAATTTTACCGGTCAGCGCAGATTGTTTGCACGGGCGATGGCCTGCTGAATTTCTTCATCTGTCAGACCGTCCATGAAAGAATCGAGGTCTTTGGCATTGAGTTTTGAGCGCCGCGCCAGAATATACCATGCCGCAGCCTCAACCGAATTACCGTCTGTGCCGATACCGTCACGATAAAGCCGTGCCACACGCGCCATGGCTGCAATATTGCCGCCCCGCGCTGCTGTCAGCATCCAGCGGAAACCGGCATCATAATTGCGCTCACCGCCGCGCCCTTCGACCAGCCATGTGCCCAGATCAAGCTGCGCCGTGTCATAATTTTTACGGGCAGCACGTAATAAATATTCCCGCGCCTGCGCATCATCGCGTTTGATTGTTGCGGTGCCATTGGCAAGCAGCTGACTGACAGCATATTCACCATCGGCCAGTCCGGCATCTGCCGCTTTTTGGAACCACGGTGCGGCTTCATCCAGCCCTTTGGCTCCGGGACGGCGCATCATCAGCATTTGCGCATAATTGAATTGTGCCATGGCATTGCCTGCCTCGGCCGCTTTTTGCATCAGCTCTTCAGCTTTTTTCGCGTCCTTGGTGACATAGATGCCCTGAAGCAGCATGGCAGCGTAGCGGAACTGGGCTTCATGTTCGCCCTTTTCTGCGGCTAAGCCATACCAGTGCGCTGCTTGTTTCTGATCGGATTTGACGCCAAGGCCACGGGCATAGATTTCCGCCACCAGCGTTTGCGCCGCCGGATCACCGGCTTTGGCGCGCTCCATACCAAGATTGAAGGCTGTCAGATAAAGACCGCGCTGAAATGCACCAAAGGCCGGATCGGCAATTTTGTCTCCGAACCGGTTCTCGTTAAAAGCGGGCATAGCATCGGTTGTTGCCGGTTGCTGAAGCATGTCAGACTTTTCAGTCTGATTTTTCGACCATGATCCGGCAAGTTCCGGAATAGTGAAGCCGGTTGAAACTGCCGGTACATCCATAGATGCACCGGTCGGATCTGCCGGTTTATCCGTCTCTGTTTTGTCCGCTTTGGACTTGTCAGCTTCAGGCACTGTTTTCTCAGGCGCCGGTTTTGCGGCCTCTGCAGCCATGACAGTGGTTGCCGGCATAACCGTCGCTGCGGCAACCAACCAGAAAGCACAGGTGCTGTTGAACAAAACGGATTTTTTCAGCATGGTCTAACTCTGTTACTCTTCAGTCTCAGCCGCGCTCATCTCATCGAGCTGGCGGTTTGCATCGGCAATAACCTGTGCCGGATCTTCTGCGGAAAACACAGCCGTACCCAATGCGATAAATTCTGCATGTGTGGCAAAACAAGCCGCGAGATCATCCAGTTTTGCACCAGCCTGCAAAATAGCCGGAATCTCGACCATTGCCGCCCACCATTCAGCCAGTGAAAGATTGCGCGGATGGGCTTCCGGTTTGGTATCGGCACCGATTTTGCCGAAGAACATATAATCCGGCTGCAATTCACCGACTTCCAGCGCTGTGTGGCGTTCTTTTACATTGCCGGTGCCGACGATCATTTTCGGCGTATAGCGCTCAACAGCATCTGCAATATCAGCCAGAGAGCCTTCAATATGCACGCCGTCTGCGCCGACACGACCGGCAGTGCGGGTGTCGTTCAGAATAATGGCTGCGGCGCCTGCTGCCTGAATTTTGCCAACGGCCAATGTTGCAAAAGCCTGAAAGGATGCCTCGTCGGTTTTCCCGTTGTCGAGAATGACGCTGGCAATGTCGCCTGCAGTCAGGGCTTTATCCAGCGTGGCAAGCAGCGTATCTGCCGTATGCTCTTCCGAAGAAGGAGAAGGGACAACCAGCACCAGACGCGGACGGTTTGCAGGAAATTTCATCAGATAAAGCCTCGTTGAGCGGGCGCCAATAGCCCATAAAAATGGCAAAGTTCGGGAATTGCACAGTGTAAAATATGCAATATACCGGTCATTATCTTCTGTTTAGAGCATATTTGCCAAAAAATAACGCGGTTTTTAAAGACAGATAGAAAAACATCGGAGCACTGTCCTTTTTCCCCGAATTTCCCTTCGATCTTGATGCTAACAACTTATTGTCATTGCCGTTTTGTTTAGTTCTGGAAAATAATGTGATGGGGGTAAGCAGTAGCTTAGCCGCTTTCGTGTCCCATTTGAGTCGTATTGTTGTATGCAGACAAAAACTGTCTGCAGGACATGTTTTCGCTTCTTGAGAGATGAAAACATTCAGGCAAGTCAGGCAAAAGGCAGGCTGGCAATGACAATACATAATGCAGGACAGATGGTGAAAATGCGCGATACGCGTCTTGATGTTTTCAGGGCGCTGGCATTGCTGACGATTTTCATCAACCATGTTCCGGGCACAATTTATGAGAAATTCACGCATCGCGAATTCGGTTTTTCCGATTCTGCGGAAGCTTTTGTGCTGATTTCCGGTCTGGCTGTTGCGCTTGCCTATAGTTCCAAATTTGTTGAAGGCAATCGCCTGCTGCTGTCATTGAAAATGGCACGCCGGTCGATGACGCTTTATATGGCGCAGATGATGACAACGCTCATCACACTGGCGATTTTCGGTTTTACGGCCATTTATATGAAACGGCCGGAAATGCTGGAAATGATCAATATCAAAACTGTGATGGAACAGCCTGCACAGGCTTTTGTCGGTCTGGCCACGCTTGGCCACCAGCTCGGCTATAATAATATTCTGTCGCTCTATCTGGTGCTGATGCTATTTGCGCCGGTCATGCTTTATCTGTCGCGGATCAGCATTTCGCTGATGCTGACAATTTCCGGTTCGATCTGGTTCCTGTCCGGCTATTATCATATTGCGCCGGTGAATTATCCGACACAGGGCGTGTGGTTCCTCAATCCGCTGTCGTGGCAGTTTCTGTTCGCCATCGGTATTGGTGCGATGACCTATGTGAAGCAGGGCGGCCGCTTTGATCAGAACCGTCCGCTGATGATTGCGGCGATCGGTTATCTGGTTTTCTCCTTATTGTGGCTGCGTGTCCCGCATCCGAACTGGGATATTTCCTTTGGCCTGCCTGCGGTGCTGACCGGTTTTGACAAGACCTATCTCTCGGCAACCCGTTTGTTGCATGTGCTGGCGCTTGCCTATGTGATTGCCGGTATTCCTGCGCTGTCGGAAAAAGCCCGTCTTGATATGAACCATCCGCTGGCCTTGCTGGGTAAACATTCGCTGCCGGTTTTCGTGGCCGGTACTATTCTGGCGATGGTTGGTCAGGCGCTGCGCCATGTTTATCCGGTGAGCCTGTCCTTTGACACCTTGCTGATTGCGGGCGGTATTATGGCTCAGTTTGCGCTGGTCTATTATCTGGAATGGCTGCCGCGCATCGGCTGGAAAGGCAAAGCAGTTTCGAAAAGCCCTGTGCCGGAAATCGCAAGATCCGCACGGGTGGCAGAAAGCCGGAAGCCAGCTCCTATAGCTGTGAAGCCGCGTTCGGTTCCTGTGTCTTGAAAGTGATAGAAACCGCATTAACCAAATATTAAAGTTAACAAAAGAATATAAGACTATCCGGTTTTGCCGGATTCTTACCGAGTGGACTTGGTCCCTCTGTATGACGCCTCCCTGTTAAACTTCTGAGAGCCGCTTTTGCGGCTCTTTTTTTATTTCCGGACCTGCTTTGTTTATCCGCAGTTGAGAGCCGCTTTGTGGATAAAGCACTTCTGCGAAAATCTGCCGACTGGTGTTGCTATTACCTGAAAATACGGGCGATTCTGCTTAACTATCTGAGCAGGCTGACTTTATTCGTCTGGATAGCATTATTTTCTCTGGCAAGCACAAAATCACAATTCATCTTTCTTTAACCATATTATTGCGCGAGCGTGTATGAGCGTGCATTTTGCTTGGATAGGCCATAGCCAAACGGTTTTTTACAATCACGCTTTGTGATGCAAACGAGTGAAGTGCAGCCTGATTATAGGGGATTCGCCTGTTTGACCGGTTATAAACCGGAGAAAATACGGTGCCTTACGTGGTCGGAATGCTTGTCAAAAATTACAACTGCGTTTCAGTGAGTTGCAGTTGCCAGTGAGCAGAACAAGATGATGGAACAGACACATCGCAGCGAAAACAGAGTGCCGGATAATATGATCCGTCTGTCGGAGCGTATGGTGTTTTCAGACAGTTTCAAACCGCTTTACAGTGAAGGTATGGCGCTGGTGGAAGAAGCCGCCGCTTATCTTGACGGTGAGGGGAAAGACGCTGCGCGTTCCCTGTCTCACAAGGCTGCAACACTTTATGCCGCTGAATCCATGCGTCTGACCTCGCGTCTGATGCATATTGCCTCCTGGCTTTTGCTGCTGCGTGCCAGCCGTTCCGGCGATATGCCGCGCGAAATGGTGGCAAAAGAGAAGGCAAAGGTCAGTCTGGAAACTCATTCTGCCGGTGAAAATACCGCAGGCTGGAAAGAACTGCCGCAGGCTTTCCGCGATATGATTGCGCATTCGCTGCATCTTCAGGACCGCGTGCGTTGCATGGATGGTGACAGCTATCACCAGCCGATCCGTGAACTGGTTGAGTGCAAAGGTAATCCGGTTTCGGATCAGATCATTCTGCTGCGTACAGCATTTGGCAGCAATTGATCTGCCTAAGCATGTCGCGGAAAAGTGGGTGCCGGTTTTCCGATAGCGACATGCGTTAAGACAAAAAGACAGAGCGAACGCAGTGGATATAATTAAACGCGACACGCTCTGGTTTCATTTAATTGTCGCATGTTCGCGAACGCTAAATGAATCCATTTGAGCCGGACGTGCTTTAGCATCTTCTCCCGTCTTTAAATTGCGATGTTTCCATTTTGTTCACATTTTGATTGTTGAATGCACCTTACACAAGGTAAGGTCAGCATATGAAACAGGCGATTCGCATTATTGGTATTGATCCGGGCTTGCGCCGCACCGGCTGGGGCGTGATTGAGTCCATGGGTAATTCCCTGCATTTTATTGCAGCGGGAACAGTCACCTCTGATGACAAAATGGATCTTGCCTCGCGTTTATGCCAGTTGCATGAAGGATTGAGCGCTGTCCTGCATCAGATGATGCCGGATGAAGCGGCTGTTGAACATACATTCGTCAATAAAGATGCAGGTGCTACGCTGAAGCTGGGGCAGGCGCGCGGTATTGCACTGCTGGTGCCGGCACAGGCCGGATTGCGTGTAGCTGAATATGCGCCGAATGCGGTGAAGAAATCGGTCATCGGTGTCGGCCACGGTGAAAAACAGCAAATTCATATGATGGTCAAAGTACTGATGCCACGGGCGAGTTTTGATACCAGTGATGCGGCGGATGCGCTGGCGATTGCCATTTGTCATGCCCATAACCGGCACAGCCTGTATAATCTGGCGGAACTGAAGAAAAGCGGGAGGATTGCAGCCATATCATGATCGGGAAACTGAAAGGTGTTGTCGATGAAATTGCTGACGATCATGTCATTCTTGATGTGCATGGTGTCGGCTATGTGGCTTTCTGTTCTGCGCGCACGCTGGGCAATCTGCCTTCAGCGGGTGAAGCGGCCATTCTGCTGATTGAGACCTATGTGCGTGAAGATGTGCTGCGGCTTTACGGTTTCGGCACGGCATTGGAGCGTGAGTGGTTCCGTCTGTTGCAGAATGTACAGGGCGTTGGTGCCAAAGTGGCACTGGCAGTGCTGGGCACATTAACACCGTCTGAACTCGCCAATGCCATTGCTTTGCGTGATATTGCTATGGTGTCCCGTGCGCCGGGTGTCGGCAAAAAAGTAGCCGAACGCATTGTGACGGAGCTGAAGAATAAAGCACCTGCATTTGCCGGTGATGCTGCGGCTAATATCGGGCTGAAGCAGGAAATCGGTGAGGGTGTTGCCTCCACTGCGGTGAGTGATGCGGTTTCTGCGCTGAGTAATCTCGGCTATTCACGCGATCAGGCTGCCAATGCGGTGGCCAGTGCCTTGCGCGAGGCCGGAGAAGATGCAGATTCTGCCAAGCTGATCCGGCTTGGATTGAAAGAACTGGCGCGATAAGAGCGTTGCCTGAGAAAATGAATGCGGGTGTAACTGATGAGTGATGAAGATCGTCTGATTTCTGCGCAAAAGCGCGGGGAGGATACGGACACGGCTTTGCGCCCGCAAAGCCTTGATGATTTTGTCGGTCAGGCGGCAGCACGCGCTAATCTGAAAATTTTTATCGAAGCAGCCAAAACCCGCGGTGAAGCTCTGGATCATGTGTTGTTTGTCGGCCCTCCGGGCTTGGGCAAAACCACATTGGCGCAGATTATGTCCAAAGAACTCGGCGTTAATTTCCGCTCCACTTCAGGGCCGGTGATTGCCAAAGCCGGTGATCTGGCGGCATTGCTCACCAATCTTGAAGACCGCGATGTGCTGTTTATCGACGAAATTCATCGCCTCAGCCCTGCGGTGGAAGAAATTCTCTATCCGGCGATGGAAGATTATCAGCTCGATCTGATTATCGGCGAGGGGCCTGCGGCACGCTCCGTCAAGATTGATCTGGCGAAATTCACGCTGGTGGCAGCGACAACCCGTCTCGGTCTTCTGACCACGCCTCTGCGCGACCGTTTCGGTATTCCGGTACGGCTGAATTTCTATACGGTTGATGAGCTGGAATATATTGTGCGCCGCGGTGCACGGCTGATGCAGCTGAATATTTCCGATGATGGTGCACGCGAGATTGCGCGTCGTGCACGCGGAACACCGCGCATTGCCGGACGATTGCTGCGCCGTGTCCGTGACTTTGCGCTGGTAGCAAAAGCAGACATTGTGGATGCGAAGATCGCCGATGAGGCGCTGATCCGCCTCGAGGTGGATAATATCGGACTTGATCAGCTCGACCGGCGCTATCTCAATATGATTGCACGCAATTTTGGCGGCGGACCTGTGGGGATTGAGACGATTGCCGCCGGTCTGTCTGAACCGCGTGATGCGATTGAAGATATTATTGAACCCTATCTGATCCAGCAGGGCTTTTTGCAACGCACACCGCGCGGGCGTGTGCTGACAGCACTTGCATGGCAACATCTGGGGCTGACGGCACCGACTGATCTGGCTGCACGGCAGATCACCCTGTTTGAGGACGAAGCCTGATGCCGGATACAATACCTCCAGACGATTTAAGCGCGGCTGAATCTGAAGTGATTAATGGCACGCTGACACCGGCAGGACACCGGCTGCTGGCACGGGTTTATTATGCCGATACGGATTTTTCTGGTGTGGTTTATCATGCCCGTTATCTGGAGTTTCTGGAGCGCGGCCGCACCGATTTTCTGCGCCTGAAAGGTGTACACCATACGCAATTGGAAGAAGGGCAGCTTGGCGAACCGATTGTCTGGATTGTGCGGCGTATGGAGATTGATTTCCGTTTGCCTGCCCGCATTGATGATATGCTGGTAATTGAGACTTGCGTGACTGAAGCTTCCGGAGCGCGGGTGACGATGCGCCAGCACATCCGGCGTAAAAATGGCGAATTGCTGATTGAAGCACAGGTCGAAGCGGCGCTGATTAATAAGCAAGGCCGTCCGAAACGGATGCCCAAAGAGTGGAAAGCGCTGTTTACAGCTTAACTTTTGGCAAATGCCTTCATCGTCAAACCGGGACAATTGGGCGGGCATAATCCTGCGGCATTTCAAAAATCGGGTGTGATCGCGCAGGCAGTGCTGAATATGCACAGCCTCAAAACCGGCGGCGAAAAATCAGGCGCAGCACGTAAAATTGCCCGCAATAGTGCGAATCCTAACTTATCTTTAACCATAATAGTTCATCTTTAGTCCAAGACGGAGAGGTGAGGGCATGAATCTGCTTGTCGCCTTCCTTTCACCAAAATTAACCGTAAAAAGCAAAACAGCCGGTCATGCACAAGATTGTGTCCGGCACTATGCAGATACGGCGCAAAGCAATTCGGCGGGCCGTGCTGGCAAACAATGCATCCGGACCGCTTAAGGTAACAACAGATCGAAACGGTTGCGCAGAAAACTGCGCGGTGAACCGTTTTGCTTTTGCCGCCCGGTGATGAGCCGGGCGTTTGGATTCGAGGACAGGTGACAAATGGAAACGCTACCCATTGCAGCACATACAGCTGATGTCAGTCTCTGGGGACTGTTCATGCAGGCCAACTGGGTTGTGAAACTGGTCATGCTGGGCTTGCTGGCTGCCTCAATCTGGACATGGGCGATTATCGTCGACAAGACACTGGCCTATCGCCGTGCAACAAGTGCGATTGAGCGTTTTGAGCAGGTCTTCTGGTCCGGCCAGTCTTTGGAAGAATTATACCGCAATCTCGGTGAACGCCGTACCACCGGCATGAGCGCCATTTTCATGGCAGCAATGCGCGAGTGGAAAAAGTCTTTCGAAAAAGGCGCCCGTTCCCCGATTGCGTTGCAGATGCGTATCGAAAAAGCGATGGATGTGGCCTTGGCGCGTGAAAACGACAAGCTGGAATCACGCCTCGGTTTTCTGGCCACCATTGGTACATCCGCACCATTTATCGGTCTGTTCGGTACGGTTGTCGGTATTATGACCTCGTTTATGGCGATTGCCGCTTCCAAAAATACCAGCCTTGCCGTTGTGGCACCGGGTATTGCGGAAGCATTGCTTGCAACGGCGATTGGTCTTCTGGCCGCTATCCCTGCGGTTATTGCCTATAACAAGCTGACCGCAGACTCGGCAAAAATCACCGCACGTATGGAAGGTTTTGCCGATGAGTTTTCGGCCATACTGTCACGACAAATTGATGAGAAGCTGACGCCGCGCGGATAAATTATCCGGTTTGTGTGCGTCAGTCGTTTTAAATTCAGGCCGGATATCAGGTCAAAAGATTAAGGCCGGAAGGTTCCAATATGGGTATGTCATTAGGAAGTCAGGGCGGAGCAGGCGGTCGTCGCAGACGCGGCGGCAAGAAGGCTCCGATGAGCGAAATCAACATCACACCTTTCGTGGACGTGATGCTGGTGCTGCTGATTATCTTCATGGTGTCCGCACCGCTGCTCACCTCCGGTGTGCCGATTGATCTGCCGGATACACAGGCCAAGGCGCTGAATGCCGATACTCAGCCGATTACCGTGTCCGTGAATGACAAGGGGCAGGTCTATTTGCAGGAAACCGAGATCGACATTGCGGAAGTGGTGCCAAAACTCGAAGCTATCGCCAAAACCGGCTATGAAGAGCGCGTTTTTGTGCGCGGCGATAAAAATGCCGATTACGGTACTGTGATGAAAGTGATGTCACGTATTTCCGCTGCCGGTTTCAAGAATATCGGTCTGGTGACCCTCCAGGAGCAGGATAGCTGACGCCATCATGAAGGCAGGTCTGACTTCCTCAACACTCATCCATGTGGTCATTATCGGCTGGGGACTATTCTCGTTCTCTTCGCCGAAGCCTTTTGACATGACTGATACTGAATCCTTCCCTGTCGATATTGTACCGATTGAAGATATTTCACAGGTACAGCAGGGCGATAAAAAAGCGCCGAAAGCGGAAAAAGCAGCACCAAAACCAACGACTAAGCCGAAAACGGTTGAGCAGGCGGAAAATGCCGGTGACAGCGAGCTTGATCTGAAAACACCGCCGATGCCGAATGAAAAGCCGAAGCCTGTTGAAACCGCAGAAGCGGCTAAGCCTGCGGAAAAACCGGCTGAAAAGCCGGAGCCTGTACAGGAAAACAAGCCTGAACCAAAACCGGAGCCGGTTAAACCGCCTGAACCGGTAAAGCCGCCGGAGCCAAAAGTGGAGCCGAAGCCGGAACCAAAGGCTGAGGTGAAGCCGGATCCTGTTGCAGAAGCAATTGCGCAGCAGCCGGAACAGGCTGAAGAAGTCAAATTGCCGGATCGTGTTCCGGCGCCGGAAGCCAAACCGAAACCGCAGCCAACGGAAACGGCCAAGGCTGAGGATAAGAAAAAAGACGAGAAGAAACCGGAAAAGCCAAGCACGACCGCGCAGAATACGTCGAAAGATAAGGATGCAAAGGCTGACGAGGTTGCCGTTCTTTTGAACCGTGAGAAATCTGCAGGTGGCGGAGCTAAACGCTCTACCGACAAGGAAGCCTTTGGTGCCAAGAAAACGACCGGCGGAGCTAAACTCAGCCAGACGGAAATGGATGCTCTGAAAGGTCAGATCAGCGACAAATGGAGTATCCCTTCGGGTGTGGCCGATGCCGCTGATTTGCGTATTACCGTTAAGATGCAGCTGAACGAAGACGGCTCGATTAATGGCTCGCCGGAAGTCACCTATACGGGCGGCGATTCTATCGTTGGCCGTGCGGCAGCAGACAGTGCGCGGCGTGCGGTGATGCGTGCAGCGCCTTACAATCTGCCGCGGGATAAATATGAAACCTGGGCAACGGTCATCGTGAATTTTGACCCGAGCGAAATGTTCTAAACGGAATACGGACCGGCGCTGCGTAGCGCCGGTTTCAGGGGCTTTCTGTGAAGCTCTTCAATATCAAAGCATGTGAGACGTCTCACAGAACCAAATATGATCAGGACAAACGAGGTCCACGCCATCATGAAAACACTGTTTAAAACCTTATTTTCAGTTTTCGCTGTCGCTGCGGCAGTGAGCACGGCTGCAGTGCTGCCTGCACGCGCCGTTGTGGAAGTAAATATTAACAAGGGTAATGTTGACCCGCTGCCGATTGCTCTGACCGACTTCTTGTCCGGTGATGCGCTGGGTGCGGAAATTACCTCTATCATCGCTGCGGATCTTGAGCGTTCCGGCCTTTTTGCGCCGATCGACAAAAAAGCATTCATTGAAAAAATCAGCAATCCGGATGTGGCACCGCGTTTTGAAGACTGGAAAGTCATCAATGCACAGGCACTGGTTACCGGCCGCGTGACCAAGCAGCCGGATGGCCGTCTGAAAGCGGAATTCCGCCTGTGGGATACTTTTGCCGGACAGCAGCTTGCAGGCCAGCAGTTTTTCACAACACCGGAAAACAAGCGCCGCGTTGCCCATATTATCGCCGATGCGATTTATGAGCGCCTGACCGGTGAAAAAGGCTATTTCGATACACGTATCGTGTTTGTTGATGAGTCCGGCAGCGCGCAGAAACGCGTCAAGCGTCTGGCGATCATGGATCAGGACGGCGCGAATGTGCGTTATCTGTCGAATGGTAAAGATCTGGTGCTGACACCGCGCTTCTCACCAAGCCGTCAGGAAATCACTTATATGTCTTTTGCCGGTGACCGTCCGCGCGTTTATCTGCTGCAGCTGGAAACAGGGCAGCAGGAACTGGTCGGTAATTTCCCGGGCATGACGATTGCACCACGCTTTTCTCCTGATGGTCAGAAAGTGGTGATGAGCCTGCTGCAGGATGATGGTAGCGCCAATATTTACACGATGGATCTGCGTTCGCGCACAACCACCCGTCTGACCAGCAGTCAGGCCATTGATACCTCGGCATCCTATTCGCCGGACGGTTCCAAGATCGTATTTGAATCCGATCGTGGCGGTCGCCAGCAGATTTATGTGATGGGTGCCGACGGCTCCAACCCGCAGCGCGTTTCTTTCGGTAACGGCAGCTATTCGACACCGGTCTGGTCACCGCGCGGCGATCTGATTGCCTTTACCAAACAGTCCGGTGGTCAGTTCTCGATCGGCGTGATGAAAACCGATGGTTCGGGTGAGCGCCTGCTGACAAGCGGCTTCCATAATGAAGGCCCGACATGGGCACCGAACGGCCGTGTTCTGATGTTCTTCCGTGAAAGCGGCGGTACATCCCGTCTCTACACGATTGATCTGACCGGCCGCAATGAACGTCAGATCCAGACGCCGAATGCGGCTTCTGATCCGGCATGGTCGCCATTGCTGAATTAAGTTTGAGATAAGCTCTGTGTGCTGAATAGGACACAGAGCTTATTTTTGAGGGCTGATGCTTTAGTCAAATCAGGCTTTTGTGATAACAAGCCGTGTTTTTGCCGCATTGCTTTCTAGGTTGCCGATAAATGGTTCGCTTTGAAATCAGGGAAGAACCACTTGAAACTGTCTCCGTGAATGAGCCGAAATACGGATTTTTGACGGAGAAATCTTGAGTTTTTATGCTGATTAAGTAACAATTAACCATGTTATTTGAACGGTTTTTAACCTCAATATGATTAATCATCTGGTTAGTCATACATCATGTAAACGCATTATTCTTAAGGAGTACGGGCCATGCGCCGTTCCCAGTCGATTGCCCGCAGCCCGTTTGCTGTTGCCCTTTTCCTGTCGCTTGCCGTAGCCGGTTGCGCCAACAAGAAAAACCTGCCGAACAATGCAGGTGATCTTGGTCTGAACGGTATGGGGGCCAATGGTGCTGTTGCCGGTTCCGCACAGGACTTCACCGTGAATGTCGGTGACCGCGTGTTCTTCGATCTCGACAGCTCCGTGATCCGCGCTGACGCACAGCAGACATTGTCCCGTCAGGCTCAGTGGCTGGCCCGCTATCCGAACTATTCGATCACTGTTGAAGGTCACTCGGATGAACGCGGTACACGCGAGTACAACCTGGCACTTGGCCAGCGTCGTGCTGCTGCTGCCCGTGATTATCTGGCTTCCCGCGGCGTGCCGGTTAACCGTATGCGCACCGTTTCCTACGGTAAGGAACGTCCGGTTGCAGTTTGCGACAATATTTCCTGCTGGTCGCAGAACCGCCGTGCAGTAACCGTTCTGAACGGTGCCGGCAGCTAATCTGCAGCTAAAAAGTCATTTTTCGCTGCTCGTAACAATTGCGCGATAAAAAAGACACAGACTTATGGGAAAAGCGGCCTCAGGGTCGCTTTTTTCAGTTTGAACATAAAAGCCAAAATTTGGCCGCACTCAATTGCACCATTTCAACTGAGATTATAAAGATTGAACCGGTCCATCTGAGAATGTGATGATGACCTTTGGAACAGAATTCGGGCGCATGAGGTATTGCGAATGAAGAAAGCGATGAAAAGACTGGCTCTGGCTGTCAGTTTGCTGCCGCTGCTGGCTATGGCAACGGGCGGAACTACAGCCTTTGCTCAGGCCAGTGATCAGCGGGTAATTCAGTTGCAGGAGCAGGTTCGTGACCTGACCGGCAAGCTTGAAGAAATGAACTTCCAGATTTTGCAGATGCAGGAGCAGATGCGTAAAATTCAGGAAGATAATGAATTCCGCTTTGAAGAGCTGGAAAAAAAGAAAAAGGCCGACGCCGATTCTGATCAATCCACACAAACAGCGGCGGCAGATTCTGCCGCTGTATCCTCTGACGATGCTTCAGCAGATAAAGAACCGCGCCAGACGGCTTCGGTGAGTGCGGATAATGACAACACCGCTCAGGATTCATCTGATTTCCAGCCTGCACAGGATGCCAATACAGATAATTCCGCCGCTTCCGTTGCTACTGGTCAGCAAACGCCGGTTACAGTCACATCGCAGGCTCCGCGTGCGCTCGGCTCTATCCGCTTTGATTCCAGTGGCAATGTAATCGGCGGCAGCCTGAGTGACGAGCCGGCACAGCAGACAGTTTCCCTGCCGCAGACCGACAATCCCAACGAACTTTATAATGCCGCCTATCAGTTTATTCTTGCCGGTGATTACCGCTCGGCAGAAGTGGCATTTCGTGCGCATATCGACCGCTATCCGGCCGATCCTATGACATCGGATGCCCGTTACTGGTTGGGTGAAGCACTGTACGGACAGGATCGTTTTGCGGAATCAGCTACGGTTTTCATCGACAATCAGCGGGATTTTCCTGATTCCAAGCGTGGTGCGGAGAATATGCTGAAACTCGGTATGGCTATGGCCAAGCTGAATGACCGCGAAGTTGCCTGTGCGACGCTGGCAAAAATCAGCAGCCGTTTTCCTTCAGCCGCTCCGGCAGTGCTGAAACGTGCGGATGAAGAGCGTAAACTCAACCGCTGCTCATAAAATATGGCACAGGGGGCTGACGCCGGATGCAGGGCACGGATGTGAATGCTGCGAAGACGGCAATTTCAGACGGTGGCACCGCTACGCTCATGCCGGATTTTCTGCCGCGAATTTTTGCAGGCTTTGATAATGCGCTGGCGGGGCAGCATCCGTCGGTGATGATTGTTGCGGTTTCAGGCGGCAGCGATTCTTTGGCACTGTTACTGCTGACCAGACTTTATTTACAAGAAAAATTGCCGGAATGCCGCTTGGTAGCAGTGACTGTCGATCACAGACTACGCGCGGAATCTGCGGATGAAGCGGCGGGTGTTGCTGAGTTTTGTCAGAGCATCGGCATTGCGCATCAAATTTTGTGCTGGACAGGTGATAAGCCTGTGAGCGGTCTTGCGTCTGCTGCCCGTTCTGCACGCTATGATCTGCTGGTACAGGCTGCACGCCACCATCAGGCTGATGTTATTCTGACAGGACATACGGCTGACGATCAGGTCGAGACATATCTGATGCGTCGGCAAAGAGAAGGCTTGGCAGCTGGTCTTGCCGGTGCTGAGCGCGGGCTTGCCGCTATGGCTGTGCAAACTCTGCTGCAAACGAAGGTTCTGCTGTGCCGCCCGCTGCTGGATATCTGGCGGGATGAGCTGAGAGGTTTTTTATCAGCACATAATATCCGTTGGGTGGATGATCCGAGCAATGAGAATCCGGCCTATGAGCGCCCGCGGGTGAGACAGGTTGCGAAAATGCTGGATAAGCCAGCTTTGTTGCAGGCCATTGATGCCGCAGCAGTGCAAAGACGTGCAGATAATCACCGCGTGGCTGATTTGTTGAAACAGGAAAACAGCCAGATCAGGCTGCTTGCCGGTGACAGTTTGTTTTTACCTGCCGGGTGGGGCGCATCAGATCGGGATATTATCCCGCTGACACTGGGTTATTTACTGGCTGCTATCGGCGGGCAGGCTTTTTTACCGGCACTGCGTGATTGTGCTGATCTTACAAGCTGGCTTGATAAACCTTCAATACCGGCCAAACAAAGGAAAACCCTGCATCGCTGTGTGATTGAAAAATCCCGTCATGGAACCATTATCCGTCGTGAACGACGTAATTTGCCCGTAATTCCATTGCAGAGGGAAGAAGAGGCCTTGTGGGACGGGCGTTATCATATCCGCAATGAGGGAACAGAACCGCTTGTCATTGCTGCGCTGAGTGAAAAGCAATTGTCTGCTTATTTGCAACAGCACAAGATAGGTACAGGAGAGGGGAAACAGGGATATTTTGACCGCAACAGTTTGCTTGCTGCACCGGCTGTCTTTTGTGACGGGGTGGTGACCGGTTTTCCTGCATTGTCCGGTCTGGTTCCGCAAAGTTCTGAAGTTCGGATAAAACGCACTCTTGCCTGTTTTGACAGGGTGCTTTCCGGCCATGATTTTGCGGTCGCACAGGTTGTAAAAGGGCTTTTAACCATGCCTTTCAACCATAATTACAGGTAAATTCTGCAAAGAATGCAGAAGAATCACTTATGAAGCTGTACACCGCCTTGGCAAGGCCGTGCATCGAACCTATGTTAGGTTTGAATATTTTTCCGGAAAGCGCCAAAACGGCAGATGAGCCGGAAAGACGTTGGTAATCGATTGGACCCGAGATGAATCCAAATTATCGCAACTTCGCCCTCTGGGCGATCATTGCTCTCCTGCTGGTTGCATTATTCAACCTGTTTCAGAGTCCGGCGCAGCGTGCGTCGTCTCGTGAGATTCCTTATTCGCAATTTATTGAAGATGTATCGGGCGGACGGGTTAAATCCGTCACCATTACCGGTCCGCGTATCGTCGGTTCCTATGCTGATAATAATGCGACATTCCAGACCTATTCCCCTTCGGATGCCAGCCTGATCGGCCGCCTTGAAGAGAAAAATGTTGCGATTACCGCAAAGCCTGAAAGCGATGGCTCGGGATCGCTGTTCGGTATTCTTCTGTCATGGCTGCCTATGATCCTGATCCTCGGCGTGTGGATTTTCTTCATGCGTCAGATGCAGGGCGGTTCGCGCGGCGCGATGGGCTTCGGTAAATCCAAGGCGAAACTTCTGACTGAGGCGCACGGCCGTGTGACCTTTCAGGATGTTGCCGGTGTTGACGAAGCCAAGGAAGATCTGGAAGAAATCGTTGAATTCCTGCGTGATCCGCAGAAATTCCAGCGTCTCGGCGGTAAAATTCCGCGCGGCGTGCTGCTCGTAGGCCCTCCGGGAACCGGTAAAACTTTGCTGGCGCGTTCTGTTGCCGGTGAAGCCAATGTGCCGTTCTTTACAATTTCCGGTTCTGACTTTGTTGAAATGTTTGTTGGTGTCGGTGCAAGCCGTGTCCGCGATATGTTTGAACAGGCGAAAAAGAACTCTCCTTGCATTATCTTCATCGACGAAATCGATGCCGTCGGTCGTCACCGTGGTGCGGGCCTAGGCGGTGGTAATGATGAACGCGAACAGACACTGAACCAGTTGCTGGTTGAGATGGATGGTTTTGAAGCCAATGAGAATATTATTCTGATTGCTGCAACCAACCGTCCTGACGTGCTTGATCCTGCGCTTCTCCGTCCGGGTCGTTTCGACCGTCAGGTTGTTGTGCCTAATCCAGATGTAAGCGGCCGTGAGCAGATCCTCAAAGTGCATGTGCGTAATGTGCCGCTTGCACCGAATGTCGATCTGAAAGTTCTTGCCCGCGGTACCCCTGGTTTCTCCGGCGCGGATCTGATGAACCTCGTCAATGAAGCTGCACTGATGACTGCACGCCGGAACAAGCGTCTGGTGACTATGCAGGAATTTGAAGACGCAAAAGACAAGATCATGATGGGCGCGGAACGTCGTTCTTCGGCGATGACGCAGGCGGAAAAAGAACTGACCGCCTATCATGAATCCGGTCATGCGATTGTGGCCATGAATGTGCCTGTGGCTGATCCGGTCCATAAAGCAACCATCATTCCGCGTGGTCGTGCGCTGGGTATGGTGATGCAGCTGCCGGAAGGCGACAAATATTCCATGAGCTATAAATGGATGGTGTCGCGCCTTGCAATCATGATGGGTGGCCGTATTGCCGAAGAGCTGAAATTCGGTAAGGAAAACATCACATCCGGTGCGTCATCCGATATTGAACAGGCAACCAAGCTTGCCCGTGCAATGGTGACCCGCTGGGGCTTTTCTGAAAAGCTCGGTTATGTTGCCTATGGCGAAAATCAGGAAGAGGTTTTCCTCGGTCATTCCGTATCGCGTACGCAGAATGTTTCTGAAGCAACAGCTCAGCTGATTGATGCGGAAGTTCGTGAGCTGATTGACAATGCCTATGTTGAAGCGCGCCGTATTCTGACAGAAAAGCATGATGCATGGGTCGCCATTGCTGAAGGCCTGCTGGAATATGAAACCCTGAGCGGTGAAGAGATCAAACAGCTGATCGCCGGTCAGAAACCGAACCGCGATACAGGTGATGACTCATCCTCATCGCGTGGATCGGGCGTTCCTAAAGCCGGTGCATCGCGCAAGAAGCCGGATGCTGAGCCGGAAGCCGGACAGGATATGAAACCTGAACCACAGGCATAAGACTTGTACCGGTAACGACTGTGTGAAATAAGAACCGGGCTTTTAAAGCCCGGTTTTTTTATTTCGTTGATCTGAACGGGCACGCTGTGTCATTCGGAGGCAGCAATTTAAATATCCTGAGCGGATCTGTTTACCAGATGATCAGTTTCATGGTCTGGATATTTGACAAGAGATATAAAATCGCTGCATTGCTAGTTTTAAGAGAAGCCTGTTTTCTGTTCTTTAGAATAAGGCAGGTATGGCACTGCGCAAAGAAAAGGCTTGAATATGTCCCGTAAATATTTTGGTACTGACGGCATTCGCGGTAAGGCTAATTCTTTTCCGATGACGCCGGATATCGCTATGCGGGTCGGTATGGCTGTAGGCTTGTCATTCCGCGATGGCGGACAGGGGCAGCGTGTGGTGATCGGCAAGGATACCCGTCGTTCGGGCTATATGCTGGAAAATGCGCTTGTTGCCGGTTTTACCTCCATGGGCATGGAAGTGTTTCTTCTGGGGCCGATCCCGACACCGGCTGTTGCCATGCTGTGCCGTTCATTGCGTGCAGATATCGGTGTGATGATCTCCGCCTCGCACAATCCTTATTATGATAACGGTATTAAGCTGTTTGGCCCTGACGGTTACAAATTGTCAGACGCGCTGGAATTGCAGATTGAAAAGCTGATTGATGATGACATGAGCGCGCATATGAGCAGCCATGGCGAAGTTGGTCGGGCGAAACGCGTTGACGGCGATATTTACCGTTATATTGAGTTTGCCAAACGTACGATGCCGCGTCATTTGTCGCTGAATGGTCTGCGCATTGTTGTCGATTGCGCCAATGGTGCAGCCTATAAAGTGGCACCGGCTGCTTTGTGGGAACTCGGTGCTGAAGTTATCACCATTAATAATACACCGAATGGTACGAATATTAATGAGGATTGTGGTTCCACCCATCCGGAAGGTCTGATCCGTAAAGTTCATGAAACCCGCGCCGATGTTGGTATTGCCCTTGATGGTGATGCGGATCGTGTGCTGATGGTTGACGAAAACGGCACCATCATTGACGGCGATCAGCTGATGGCTGTGATTGCGGAAAGCTGGTCAAAGAGCGGACGTCTCGTTGGCGGCGGTATTGTTGCGACCATTATGTCCAATCTTGGTCTGGAGCGGTTCCTCGGCGATCAGGGGCTGACACTGGCGCGCACCAAAGTCGGTGACCGTTACGTTGTTGAACATATGCGTGAGAACGGTTTTAATGTCGGTGGCGAGCAGTCCGGCCATATTGTGCTGTCTGAATTTGGTACGACCGGCGATGGTTTGATCTCTGCGCTGCAAATTCTTGCTGTTATGCAGGAGCAGGGACGTCCGCTCAGCGAAGTTTGCTGTAAATTCCAGCCAGTACCGCAAATTCTTAAAAACATCCGTGTTGCCGGCGGAAAATTGCTTGAGAATAAAACAGTTATTCAGGCGATCGAGGAAGGCAAGAATGCTCTTGGCAGCACCGGCCGTGTTGTGATCCGCCCTTCAGGGACTGAACCTCTGATCCGCGTGATGGCAGAGGGTGACGACCATAGATTGGTTGAAACTGTCGTCGATGATATTATCACATCAATCAGAAGGGCAGCAAAATAACGGGCTGATTTACGAATTTGTGCCTGTTTTCATATGCGGTACTCTGTATCGCTCATGTATAAAACTGAATATTTTCAATAAAAAGAGGGGCATTTTTTGCCCCTCTTTTTTATATGGTTACATGCGCAATTATTAATAAATATCGTGAATAAACAAGGTTAAGTAGCATTTAACCTTTCCGAATTATGGTGTGTCTGAGAATAGTCGTCCCGGTGCTACATGGCCGTGGAAATGCGATAGGACACGCTATGATGAACTTAAAGAATTTGCTTATCGCCGGTGTTGCAGGGCTGACAATGGCGGGCTCTGTTTCCTCGGTCTTTGCGGCGGATATCGTCGATATCCCTGAACCAATCATTCCTGAAGTTGTGGTTCCGCCTGCGCCTGTCGGCGGTTGGTATCTGCGTGGCGATATCGGTTATGCCGGTGCGAAATTCAAAGGTGCCAATTATGCGACGATTGACAAGGGATGTGGCAGCACCTGCTCGGGAACCAGCTTCGGTGAAAATTCACTGGATGGCAAGCTGAAAGGTTCATTCCTGCTCGGCGGTGGTGTCGGTTATCAGGTGACTGATTATTTCCGTACGGATCTGACAGTTGATTATCTGACCCGCGCGAAGTTCAGCGGTTCCACGAGTGGCGTGTGTAGCAATGATCTAGGTAGTTTCGCTTGTACCTCTAATGATACAGCAAAAATGTCGGCGCTTTCCATTCTGGCCAATGCCTATATTGATCTGGGCAATTTCAACGGTTTTACACCTTATGTCGGTGCCGGTATCGGTGGCACACGCATCAAATGGGGTGATCTGACCAATACGATCGATCCGGGCTTTTACCAGTCGGGCTCAACGGTTCATTCCGGTTCTGCAAGCTGGCGCTTTACCTGGGCTTTGATGGCCGGTCTCTCCTATGATCTGACCCAGAGCCTGAAGCTGGATGCCGGTTATCGTTTCCGCCGCATTGAAGGTGGCGAAATGTTCGGTGCAACAAAAGATATCGGCCGCGGCTTTGATCGCAGCTTTGATATTCACGATGTCCGCGTCGGTCTGCGTTACCAGTTCGGCGGTTACAGCCGTCCGGTCGCTTATAATGACGTGACAACACCGGTTTATAAATAAGTGAATTTGTGCTGCGCCCCAAAAGGCGCAGCATAGTCCGCATAGATTTCCATTTAGTATTTCAGTCTCATGTGAGGCGGAAAACAGAATTACAGGATGCAGATGATGAAAAAATCTTCATTCACATCATTGCATAAAGCAGTGATTGCAGTTTTCGCACTATCCGCTGCAAGCGGAGTGGCGCAGGCCGCCGATCTCGATCAGATTCTTTATGCGACACCTGTCGAGCAGGACGTTTATAAGCCCGTGGAAATCGGATCGGGCTGGTATCTGCGCGGTGATATTGCCTATGTACCGTCCGATAATGTTAAATCTCGCCTGAAGGGCTATGACTGGGTGGGTGAAGGACGCGGCGACACCAAAGCCACAGCTGCTTATAGCGGTGGTGTCGGTTATCAGTTTACCGATAATATTCGCGGTGATGTGACTTTGGGCTATCGCAAGATGAAGATCAGCGGTGAGCCGGTTGAAGCCGGTATCTGGGATGTGATGGCAAATGCCTATTACGACATCGGTAATTTCTCAGGTGTAACACCTTATGTCGGTGCCGGTCTTGGTATGGCAAAAGTCGATTACAAAGTGCACGGACCAGTTGGTGACTTCATTAATGGCCGTGATACGACCCGTCTGCAATGGGCGCTGATGGCCGGTGCTGCAATTGATGTGACCGAGAATATCAAATTTGATCTTGGTTACCGCTATGCACGTATTTCATCCGGTGATGCCGCAAATGTCGGGTCTCTGACGATTGCGGATAAAGGTTTGGAATCGCATCAGATTCGTGCAGGTCTGCGTATGACAACCTGGTGAGCAGGTTAAAATCTCAGCTATTATTGAAATGCCGCGTTTATAAAAACGCGGCATTTTTTGTTTAGCAGGCGGCGAGCTGTGCCAGATGTGTGTTCATATCGGTTGCTTCACCTGCGGCATTGATCGTGTTGAAATAATCATGCCAACCGGTAGCCGCAATCGCTTCCAGCAAAGCTGTAACGGCTGCTTTGTCACTGAATTTCCAGATGGCGAAAAACTGCTGCTGTGCCGGATGGAGTTGAGATGGATCGGTCTGGCCAAAGGCTAGTGGCTCAATGCCAAATTCAGACAGGTTGCTCATGCCTGCGCCAATGCTGGCGAAAAACGCCTGACGTTGCTCGGGTGACAGGGTAAGCCATGCCGCTTTAGGGCTGTATAATTCTGCAAGATAATGGGTCATATCAGTCTCATTTACGGGGAGGATTATTTGTTGAGTGTCCGCAAAGCGCGTTTGCAGATGCGGGCAGTAGAAGGTGATGCGCTTTCCTGAAGCCAACGGTCGCAAAGGGCGCGTACCCAGTCCGGTGTGGTTTTGGAGGCATCATTGAGCCAGTTGGCGACAGAATCCTGCACATAAATTTCCGGATCACTGCGCAGTGCTTCAAGGATAGGGAGTGCCAGTTCCGGCTGGGTTTTCAGCAGGTTGAAATGGGCGCACCATACGCCACGCGGACGGACAGCCTCGCAGGCATAACGCCGGATTTTATAGGACGGATCATTCGTCCAAGGCTGCAACAGGCTGAAACTCAGTTCCGGTTGCGCGATCAGATCATTGCGCAGTGCCAGCCATGCCCATTCCCGCACGCCAAAATGATGATCATCGGCAAGCGGGCGGATCAGTTCCAGTTTTTCTTGCAGGGAAAGCTGCTGTTGCTGGGCGATGAAATAACAGGCCCAGCCGCGAATTGTATCTGATTGATATGTATTCAGGTCACGCAGACTGATTATATCGTGGCTGTGCAGTAATTGTGCTGCCAGTGCCATACGGGCGGTGATACCAGCCGAAGTGCCGCTTAACTGCTGATGCAGCTCTGCGGGTACTCCCGGAAAAACAGTCTGCATCAGCAGTGCAAAATCAATGGCAAGGCATTCCGTCAGTACGGTGGTTTCTGCTGTGCCGCTATTCAGCTCGGCCAGCCGTTCCGGTGTGATGTCGCTCATGCGGCGGACAGATTTAACGGGTGCTTTGGTCATGGTCTGCCGGCTCCTGTGCCGCTGTCCAGATTTTACCCAGTAAGGTACTGAGCATTTGTTTCTCTTGTTCATTCAGCGGAGCCATCAGAGAGGCAATCCATTGTGAATGATCGCTCACCAGCGATGTTGCGGTCTGTTTTCCCTTGTCCGTCAGAGTCACGATAATAGAGCGGCGGTCTGTCTGGCTGTGATTGCGAATGAGAAAACCATCGCGTTCCAGCCCGTCGAGCAGGCCGGTTAAAGTGGCGCGGGTGATTCCGGCACGCTCTGCCAAAAGATGGGGCGCCAGACCTTCCGACTCTTGCTGCAACAAAAACAGAATTACAAAACGGCTCTCGGAGAGCTGATAAGGGGCGAGGCGTTGTGCGCAGCTCAGATCAATCATTTTGGCAGTACTGAGCAGCTCAAAACACAGGCGCATATTCTGATAATGGCCGTTTTCCGGTGTTTCCGCACCAAGAAGAGCGCGATGTTTGATTTCCAAAATATCCATATGGCAACATATAGTATGGTGCCTAATTACATGTCAAGTTAATGCAGATGATGTAATTTTGTCGCAGATGATAAATTCTGTGACGGTTTCGTTTCTGAGCCACTTGCGCAGGATGCGGCTTTTATATAGCTTCGTCAGTGGGCCACTTCTCCCCAACGGGAAGCGTGCTATCTGAAAGGGTAGATACAAAATGACGACTTTTCCAAAGCCAGACATCCGTCCGGCTAATGCACAATTTTCTTCAGGTCCTTGCACCAAGCGTCCAGGCTGGACATTGGAAGCGCTTACAGATGCACCGCTCGGCCGGTCGCACCGCGCTAAACTTGGCAAGACAAAGCTCAAAGCAGCGATTGACCTGACCCGTGAAATTCTTGCAATTCCAGCAGATTACCGCATCGGCATTGTACCGGCATCGGATACCGGTGCGATGGAAATGGCTTTGTGGTCACTGCTTGGTGAGCGCGGCGTTGATATGGTCGCGTGGGAAAGCTTCGGTGCCGGTTGGGTCACCGATGTTGTAAAACAGCTTCAACTCAAAGATGTCCGCACATTTGATGCGCCTTATGGTGAAATCGTTGATTTCGCTAAAGTGGATTTCGACCGTGATGTGGTTTTCACGTGGAACGGTACGACTTCCGGCGTTCGTGTGCCGAATGCAGATTTCATTCCGGCAGACCGTAAAGGCCTGACCATTTGCGACGCTACTTCTTCGGCTTTTGCGCAGGATATGGATTACAGCAAGCTCGATGTCGTTACTTTCTCATGGCAGAAAGTACTCGGCGGTGAGGGCGCACATGGTATGCTGATCCTTTCCCCGCGCGCAGTAGAGCGCCTTGAAAGCTATAAGCCTCAATGGCCGCTGCCGAAAATCTTCCGCATGACTAAAGGCGGCAAGCTGATTGAAGGTATCTTCACCGGCGAAACCATCAACACACCTTCGATGCTCTGCGTTGAAGATTATCTGGATGCGCTGCAATGGGCGCAGTCGATCGGTGGTCTTCAGGGTCTGATGGCGCGTGCGAATAAGAATTTTGCCGTGCTCAATGATTTTGTTGAAAAGAGCGACTGGCTTGCCAATCTGGCTATTGTGCCGGAAACGCGTTCCAATACCTCTGTTTGCCTGTCGATCAAAGATGCACAGGTTGCAGCACTGCCGGCAGATGCTCAGGCCGCTTTTGCCAAAGCGATTGTAACGCTTCTGGAAAAAGAAGGCGTTGCCTTTGATATCGGTGCCTATCGTGATGCACCGTCGGGGCTGCGTATCTGGACCGGTGCAACGGTTGAAACATCAGACCTGCAGGCATTGCTGCCTTGGCTCGACTGGGCTTTCCAGACGCAAAAAACGCAGCTTTCCTAAGATCATTCATACGGCCGCAAGGCTATGAGCATTGTTAGAGCGTGATGTCTTTAGCTGAATAGTTATCCCGCTCTAATCTTTTGATTACGCATGATCTTATCCGAAAACCGGTTTCCACTTTTCGGGATCATGCTGAGTACCCGCTGCAACTGTGTTGGGACGGTTGCGGCACACCACCCTTATTTTCTGCTATCACACAATTACGGAGGCCGTTATGGCACCTCGCGTTCTCGTTTCGGATAAATTGTCACCAACCGCAGTGCAGATCTTCAAAGATCGCGGCGTTGAAGTTGATTATTTGCCGGATCTCGGAAAAGACAAAGAAAAACTGCTCGAAGTTATCGGCCAATATGATGGTCTGGCGATCCGCTCCGCTACCAAAGTGACCGATAAGCTGATTGCAGCAGCAAAGAATCTAAAAGTGGTTGGCCGCGCCGGTATTGGTGTGGACAATGTGGATATTCCTGCTGCCTCGCGCCGCGGTATCATCGTGATGAATACGCCTTTCGGTAATTCGATCACCACAGCGGAACATGCGATTGCGCTGATGTTTGCTGTTGCCCGCCAATTGCCGGAAGCTGACCAGTCAACCCGCGCCGGTAAGTGGGAAAAGAACCGCTTCATGGGTGTGGAAATTACCGGCAAGACGCTCGGTGTCATCGGTTGCGGTAATATCGGTTCGATTGTTGCGACCCGTGCCATTGGCCTCAAAATGCATGTGGTGGCTTTCGATCCGTTCCTCTCCGAAGGTCGTGCGGAAGAGCTGGGCGTTGAAAAGGTCGAGCTGGACGATCTGCTGGCACGCGCTGATTTCATCAGCCTGCATACGCCGATGACCGATAAGACCCGCAATATCATTAATGCTGAAAACATCGCCAAGATGAAAGACGGCGTGCGCATCATCAATTGTGCCCGTGGTGGTCTGATTGTTGAAGCTGATCTGGTTGCAGCCCTGAAATCGGGCAAAGTCGCCGGTGCCGGTATTGACGTGTTTGAAGTAGAACCGGCAACAGAGTCCGAATTGTTTAATTTGCCGAATGTGGTCTGTACCCCGCATCTTGGTGCTTCGACCTCGGAAGCGCAGGAAAATGTGGCGCTGCAGGTTGCCGAGCAGATGGCCGACTATCTGATCAAGGGTGCTGTCACCAATGCGATCAACATGCCGTCGATCACTGCGGAAGAAGCACCGCGCCTCAAGCCGTTTGTAAAACTGGCTGAAGTTCTGGGTGCCTTTATCGGTCAGGTGACGGATGAGCCTATTCAGGAAGTGGAAATCCTGTTTGACGGTTCCACCGCGGCTATGAATACCCGTGCACTGATGAGTGCGGCGCTGGCCGGTCTGATCCGCCCGCAGGTTTCCGATGTCAACATGGTATCGGCACCGGTAATGGTGAAAGAACGCGGTATTATCGTATCAGAAGTGAAGCGCGATAAATCCGGCGTGTTCGACGGTTACATCAAGATCACTGTGCGCACGACAACACGCACCCGCTCGATTGCCGGCACCTGCTTCTCCGATGGCAAGCCGCGCTTTATCCAGATCAAAGGTATCAATCTGGATGCGGAAGTTGGTCAGCATATGCTTTATACCACCAATAATGACACGCCGGGCATGATCGGCTGGCTGGGTACAGTTTGCGGTAATCACGGCGTGAATATTGCAAACTTCTCGCTTGGTCGTGAGCGCATGGGCGGCGATGCGATTGCGCTTCTCTATCTGGATGAGCGTATTCCGGATGCGGTTCTTGATGTGTTGCGTGCCAATGAAGCCATTGTGCAGGCACGCCCGCTGGTCTTTGATATCGCTGCGGATTGATTAGAGAGCGAACTCTGATTATCTAAAATGAACAGGCATCCCGGAAAGCGTTTTGTGCTTTTCGGGATGTGCTTTATCAACTGACGGGAAATTGACGAAGCATTCCGTCATATGAATAAAGGCAATGATTATGTCTGAGAATAAAGCGTCGCTGACTGCTGACTGGCGGCTGATGCAGCCATCCGACTTGTCGGAAGTGCATGATATGAGCTGCATTGTGCATCCGGATTTTCCTGAGGATCCTGCTATTTTTGCTGACCGGCTGAGTGTCTTTGCTGCCGGTGCTTTTGTGTTGCAGGGTGACAAACAATTGCTCGGTTATAGTTTCAGCCATCCGTGGATGCGTTTTTCCGCACCGGCGCTGAACACGCTTTTACATCAGGTTCCGGAAGGCGCCGACAGTTTCTATATGCATGATGTGGCATTGCTGCCGCAGGCACGTGCATTCGGTGCCGCACGCAAGCTGGTGACACTGCTCGTGGAAACGGCCGAAGCGCATGGTTTCGACTCACTGTCGTTGGTGGCCGTGAACGGATCGCAGCCCTATTGGGAAAAACAGGGATTCTCCGTGCAGGATGTGCCGCATTTGCAGGAAAAACTGCTCAGTTACTCTGAAGATGCCCGTTTCATGATGCGCAATCTGGCAAAATAAGCCAGTTTTTGCAGGAAGAGGTACGATTTCCGGCAATCGGGAGTCGCACTTTTTGTTGTGACGCTGTATAGAAGCTCACGTTCTGTAAAAAATACGGGCTTGCATAAGCACGCGTTTTAGAAAGAGCGGGCCTAAAGCGGCATGTGTCACAGGCTCGATTCAAATTCCAAACAAGCTGTACATTCTGTACTGAGGAGTTTTCTTCATGGCTAATGTGATCGTCGTCGGCTCGCAATGGGGCGACGAAGGTAAAGGTAAGATCGTTGACTGGTTGTCGGAACGCGCTGATGTAATCGTGCGTTATCAGGGCGGCCACAATGCCGGTCATACTCTGGTGATTGACGGTGTGAGCTACAAGCTGGCACTGCTTCCTTCCGGCCTCGTACGCGGTAAACTTTCCGTTATTGGTAACGGCGTTGTCGTCGACCCGCATCATTTCGTGACAGAAGTTGAAAAGCTGCGCGCACAGGGCGTTGAAGTGACCCCTGAAGTTCTGCGCATTGCTGAAAATGCTCCTTTGATCCTGTCTCTGCACCGCGAACTGGATGCGATCCGTGAAGACGGTTCTGCCGGTCTGAAAATCGGTACTACCAAACGCGGTATCGGCCCTGCTTATGAAGACAAGGTTGGTCGCCGTGCCATCCGCGTGATTGATCTGGCTGAGCCTGAAAGCCTGCGTCCGAAAATTGAGCGCCTGCTGACCCACCACAATGCGCTGCGTCGCGGTATGGGACTGGCCGAAATTTCCGTCGACAGCATCCATAATGAACTGACAGAAGTTGCTGACAAGATCCTGCCTTATGTGGATCAGGTCTGGAAGATTCTCGACGACAAGCGCAAAGCCGGTGCCCGTATTCTGTTTGAAGGCGCGCAGGGTGCGCTGCTCGATAACGACCACGGGACTTACCCGTTTGTGACTTCGTCCAATACTGTTGCCGGTCAGGCTGCAGCCGGTTCGGGTCTTGGCCCGACAGCAATCGGTTATGTGCTCGGTATTACCAAGGCTTACACCACCCGCGTTGGTGAAGGTCCGTTCCCGTGCGAACTGGATGATGCAATCGGTGAACATCTCTCGACCGTTGGTCGTGAAGTCGGCGTAAACACCGGTCGCTCCCGTCGTTGCGGCTGGTTCGATGCGGTTCTGGTGAAGCAGACTGTGCGCACCTCTGGTATTACCGGTATTGCACTGACCAAGCTGGACGTTCTTGATGGTCTGGACGAGATCAAAGTTTGTGTGGCTTATGAGCTGGATGGCAAGCGCATTGATTATCTGCCAGCCTCGATGGATGCACAGGCACGCGTCAAGCCGATCTATGAAACGCTGGAAGGCTGGAAAGACACCACTGCCGGTGCCCGTTCATGGAATGAGCTGCCAGCACAGGCTGTGAAATATGTTCGCTATATTGAAGAGCTGATCGGTACGCCGGTTTCCATGCTCTCCACCAGCCCTGAGCGTGACGATACAATTCTGGTAACAGATCCGTTTCAGGACTAAAATTTCTGAAATCAGTGATTTGAAAAAGGCGGGATTTCGATCCCGCCTTTTTTGCTTTTTATGCCCCTTGATTGCGCAAGCGGAGTGCTCCATGTTGATCAGGGGACGATTTCAGGGTGATAGGGGACTTTTTAACGGTATTTTATCGTTTATGTTCGTCTGTAAGGTGTTGAATTACACAGTAAACTTTGCATTCGTTAAGACTTATGTTTAATAAAACATTCAGATTTCATCTGATTTTCTCATGAATAGGCTGATATGGCGCTGTGCAAAAGCGCTTGGAGAGGCAGATTCAGTCGCCAGTAACGGATTTGGAAGAGTATGGCAGATTTTGCAGCGGTACTGAAAAAGACAATTGATGCTCAGGAAAATCCTGATCAGGCGCTTCGTCAGCGTGTCTATGCGAAGGCCCGCTCCACGATCGAGCAGAAGCTGACGGCTGCAAATGCGCCGGACGCGGTTGCCCAGCGTCAGCGCCAGATGCTCGAAGCGGCGATTGAGGAAGTTGAAACCGATTACCGTGCTGCCGAGCGCGCTGCTGAAGAAGCTGCACAGCCGGAGCAGGCGACTGATCCGCTGGAAGATTTTCTGAAGGCGGTTCAGGAAGCCGGTGTTGCCGATGAGCAAAATACGGAACCTTCTGTCTTGCCGGATGATCCGCATGACAGCACATTGCATGGCAATACGCAGGATGACTGGCAGAATGACCGTGATGACACATCCGGTTTTGCAGAACGCTCCTCTTATAATGATTATGATGAAGAACCGCGCAGCCGCAGCTCCAAAGGGCTGATTGCCGGACTGATTGCAGTTCTGCTGCTTGGCGGTGCCGGTTATGCAGGCTGGACCTATCAGGATCAGATCAAGGATTATGTTTCTTCGCTCACAGCCGGTTCAACGGATAGCGGTGAGGGCACAGATGCAGGCGAAGATAGCGGTGATGAACCGGACACCGGAACAACAACACCGCCGGAAACAACACCACCTGCAACGAATAATGACAGTGGCGGTAATGCTGATAGCAACACAACACCGGCACAGACCAAGCCTGAAGGTGAGCAGAAACTGACCCAGCGTTTGCTGCCGGATGGCAGTGAAGTGGATGCAGGGACTTCCGGTGACAAGCCGACAGTCGGTGAGGGAACCTCCAATGCACCGGTGACAGGAACTGCTCCGGCGACCAATGGTCAGCCTGCGGCGAACACGAATACACAGGCGCAGACTATTCCGGTCGGACAGCCAGCTTTCTTCTATGAAGAACAGCGCGGCGGTGAAACATCGGCTGCAATCAAGGGGAATGTTGTCTGGTCAGTGGTGCAGGATTCACCGGGCGAAGGTGTGCCGGATGAACCGGCAATCCGTGCCGATGTCAGCTATCCGGACAGAAAAATCAATCTGCGCATGACCCTGCGCCGCAATGCGGATCAGTCAATTCCTGCAAGTCATCTGATCGAGATGATCTATACAGTGCCGGATGATTTCGACGGCGGCGTGATTGAGAATGTGCAGCGCGTGACCTTCAAGGATTCCGAACAGGCAGCAGGTAATCCGCTGGCAGCTATTCCGATGAAGATCGCGGATAACTTCTTCCTTGTGGCATTGAATGATGCCCGTACGGCTGTTGATATGAACCTGTCGCTGATGCGCCGTCAGCAATGGATTGATATTCCGATCACCTATCGTAATGGTCGCCGTGCGCTGATCAGCATCGAAAAAGGTGTGCCGGGTGATAAGGTCTTTGATGAAGTGCTGAAAAGCTGGGGCAACACAGCACCGGCAGCCAACTGATAAGAATAAACAGGGCAAGAGCGTGTTATGAAGCTTCAACATGCTATGCTCTGTGGTAATAAAAAAACCGCCTTGTACTTTGTACAAGGCGGTTTTGTTTTTGCCGGGTGCTAAACGGGATATCCGCTTTATGCTGCTTCCGCAGAGGCCATGACAGCCTCCTGTACTTTTTCAAAAGCGCGGACTTCAATCTGACGGACACGCTCACGGCTGATGCCGAATTCGGTCGACAAATCTTCAAGCGTAACCGGTTCCTCTGCCAGACGACGGGCTTCAAAAATCCGGCGTTCGCGGTCATTGAGCTTGGACATTGCTGATTCAAGCATGGTTCGGCGGCTGTTGAGCTCGTCTTCGTCAATCAGAACCTGTTCCTGAGAGGCGCTGTCATCCACCAGCCAGTCCTGCCATTCACCGCCTTCACCTTCCGAAGCGCGGATCGGCGCGTTCAGCGATGCGTCACCGCTCATACGGCGGTTCATGGATACGACTTCTTCCTCAGAAACGCTCAGGCGGTGAGCAATTTCTTTCACCTGCTCAGGGTTCAGATCGCCGTCATCCAGCGCCTGAATCTTATTCTTAGCCTTACGCAGATTGAAGAACAGGCGCTTCTGGTTTGCGGTGGTGCCCATTTTGACAAGGCTCCACGACCGCAGCACATATTCCTGAATCGAGGCCTTGATCCACCACATAGCATAGGTCGCGAGGCGGAAGCCGCGTTCCGGTTCAAAGCGTTTGACAGCCTGCATCAGGCCGACATTACCTTCAGAGATCACTTCACCGATCGGCAGGCCGTAGCCGCGATACCCCATGGCAATCTTGGCCACGAGACGCAGGTGACTGGTAACAAGCTTATGAGCGGCTTCCGGATCAGCATGCTCGCTATAGCGTTTTGCAAGCATATATTCTTCCTGAGGCTGAAGCATCGGGAAGCGGCGGATTTCATCGAGATATCGTGTCAGACCACCATCACCTGCGGTGATAGCCGGTAAAGTTGCACGGGCCATATAGCACCCTCCTTTTTGTGACAGGTTCCCATTGAGGCGAACCCGCGTCTGTATGATAACCATTTCAGACAGTTCGTCGCATAAAGTGAGTATATAGGAAGAATTTAGGCGAAAACACGGTCAAAGTGACAAAACACGAGAATTTTATCAAAATGACTACAGAATTAAATTTTAGAAGCGTGTTTTAATTAACATATTGAAAATCAATAATATTATTGTGGTGAAATGTCTGTAGGGAAAAAACAACCGGGAGCAAACATGCTGCCGCTCCCGATTGTTACAATTATTTAATATGGCGAACCGGTTTTAATCCGCTTTAAGACCGCCATGGCGGAAGGCTTCGAGCAGAATCTGCATATCTTCCGGCATGTCAGCGGTGAATTCCATAAATTCACCGGTCATCGGATGTTCAAAAGCCAGCAGCCGTGCATGCAGTGCCTGACGATGGAAATTCTGTACAGTTGTTTTCAGTTCGTCAGTCAGACGGTTGGCCTTGGTTTTATAAGCGCCGCCATATTCACTATCGCCGATCAGCGGATGGCCGATATGCGCCATATGCACACGGATCTGATGGGTACGTCCGGTTTCAAGGCGGCACTCTACGAGGGAAGCGAGTGCTGTGGCATCGCTGTTCTCACCGAAACGCTCTTCAATTGTATAATGGGTAATGGCGTAGCGTGCATCTTCACGGTCTTCACGTACCACCGCCTGTTTGGTGCGGTCACGATGTGAACGGCCGAGATGGGCATCAATCGTACCGGCAGGGCGCTCAGGCATACCCCAGACCAATGCCATATAGGCGCGTTCCAGCATTCCGTTACGACCGTGATCGGCAAATTGTGCGCTTAAGTTCTGATGCGCCTTGTCATGTTTGGCGACAACCAGCACGCCGGATGTGTCTTTATCCAGCCGGTGAACAATGCCCGGACGTTTGACGCCGCCGATACCGGAGAGGCTGTCACCGCAATGATGTATCAAAGCGTTAACCAAAGTTCCGGTCCAGTTGCCATTTCCCGGGTGTACAACCAGTCCGGCAGGCTTGTTGACCACAATTATGTCATTATCTTCATAAAGGAGATCAAGCGGAATGTCTTCCGGCTGTGGTTCAGCGGGTTCGGCTTCCGGAATGTGCAGTACAATCGTTGAACCTTCGCGTAATTTGTGCTTAGGCTCACTCACAGTCCGGTTGTCTACCTGTACATGGCCGGCACTTATGAGTGATTGGATGCGATTTCGTGAAAGATCAGGCGTGAGTTGAGAAGCAAGCCACTGATCCAGCCGCTTCCCTGCGGCATCTGCGTCGGCAATTAGCTCTTTCAATCGTCTCTTCCCTTCGTTATCACGCCTCGCGATATCAGTAATCGGAGACCTTAATGCAGGACCACTATTATCAAGAGCACCCGGAACAGCAGCAATATGCTGCTCAGACGTATCAGGAGCCTCAACTCGATCCGGCTATGGAACGTGTGCGTCGTAAAATGGTTCGCCTGCTGATTATATCAATCGCCATTATGGTGATAGGTCTTATGGCGGTGCTGGCTGCGGTTGTCTATAAAATCAACAAGGCACCCGATACAGCAGAAACTGAAACAGCTCAATCGGATATTCCGGGACAGGCTCCGAAAACAGACGCGCAGGCGCAGAGTGCAGAAGGCAAAGCTGCCGAGCCGCTGCCAATGGTTGAATCCCAGCTGGAACTGGCTCCGGGGACACGTCTCCTGTCACAGAGCCTCTCGGGCAATCTTGTATCGCTTGAGACCCTGTTGCCGGATGGCGGTACCGAGATCATGATTTATGACTATCGCCAGTCGCGCTTTGTCGGACGTATGCGCCTCGGCAATCTCGAATAGATTTCTGTTTTGACAGATCAGCTCCGCACCGGACAATACCGGTGCGGAGCTTTTTGTTGTCTGCAAATTTCCGCTGGGCATATATAAGTGCGGGATAAACTATTGCACAATAACAGTCTGGCCGGATCAGGGCTTTGCCTGACCGGTATTCATTTATAAGTTGCACATCAGAGATTCTTCATTCCTGTTGGTTTGACGAGAGTTCCAAGTTTTGTAAAAGTGACATCTGAAATCGTCACGGTTCAGTTCCGCTGATGGTGCAGACATAGTATGCGTGTTTCACCCGCAATTGCGCTTGGCGCTGTGTTTAAGGCACAGTGTCGGGTTCTATGGGGATTTTAATAATGAAAAATGATTATGAAAAACAGCTTCGTGATGCGGGTGTACGGATCACGCGCCCCAGGCGGGTTATTCTGGATATTCTGTCCCAGACGGACGGACATCCGGATGCGCTGGAAATTTTCAAGCGTGCTGTTGAAGTGGATAACAGTATTTCATTATCGACTGTCTACCGGACCATGAAATTGCTGGAAGAGCAGGGGGCTATTCACCGCCATGCTTTTGACGGCGGGCCGTCGCGTTTCGAGCAGGCAGGCAATCAGCATCACGACCATCTCATTGATATGGAAACCGGTGATGTGATCGAATTTCATTCAGAAATGATTGAGAAATTGCAGGAAGAGATAGCCCGTTCGCTGGGTTATGAAATTATCCATCACCGTTTTGAACTCTATGGCCGCAAGCTGAAGAAATAAATTCCGGCGTGTTTCAGAATTTATTTTTAAATAATGCAGTTTCGTGTGAAACTTATTGCCTGGATGGGCGTTATGAACCTTGTGAAAGGCTGACTTTCCGCCCCCTCACAAGTTCGGCCTTTCACCGACCGCGGGCACGCCCCCTAATCCCCGGTCCGCGCGCTCACGGAGCTGTTGTTCCGGAGCGCGCTATTTTTTTAGCCATCCATGAGAATTAAAGGTTAGAGCGACCTTTGTGCACCCAACGGGGCGTTCCGATGCAGCAGATTTAATATTGCGCAATGGCTCAGCAGCGGGCATTTCCGGCGAGCTTAAAAATCAAAATTCCGGTGGGGAATGCGCAGATAATATTCTACGCTCTTATCCTCAATCCTGTAGCAGGCTGTGCCACTGACGGCCTGAGGAACGATCCGCAGCAAAACTGCGCTGCCGAAACGGGATGTTTCATAGGATTTTATTTTAAGGTCTGACACTTCATCATGCATGTGGTTTTCTGCAGCTAATATATCCGGCGGACGGCCTGACAGATCGTTTTCCGTTGCAGGACTTGTTTCCTTCCAGTGAATAATCAAATCCATCTCGCCTTCACCGTCCGGCTCCATCTCCGCTGAAATCGTCAGACTGCCATTTTCACAGGCCAGTGCGCCATAGGAGGCGGAGTTGACAATCAGCTCGTGGAAAGCAAGGCCAACATGCAGTGCTGCTCCGGGGAAAAGATAAACATCTTTGCCTGTAATCGTCAGGCGCGGATCTTTGGGATGGATATATTTTTCCAGCTGTGAATGCAGCAATTCCCGAAAGGCTGCACCATGCCAGTTGGAATCCGTTACCAGATCCTGCGAATTGGACAGGGAATAGAGACGGCCGCGGAATTTTTGTAAAAATTGATCCACCGAGCCGGAGAACCGTGCTGTCTGCATGGCGATACTCTGAATAATGGCCAGCAGGTTTTTTGAGCGGTGGCTGACTTCGCGCAACAAAATTTTGAGAACCTGTTCGCGGTGTTTCAGCTCGCTTATTTCAACGGCAGTCGTGACGATGCCGATAGTTTCGCCGCTTTCATCCTTGTCGGAATCGATGAAGAATTCATACCAGCGGGGATTTTTCTTGTCGGGGAACGAAATTTCCAGACGCTGGGCATCGCCGGTCGCAAGCAGCTGGCTTTTGGCAGTTGTCAGTCTGGCCGCAATATCTTTGGGCATCAGGTCGCTTTCGCTGATGCCCGTGCGCCATGGCAAAAGCCAGAACTCCGGCAGATTTTCTACCCAAGTGTAATTCATATCCGTGGTTTGATAAAAAACCGAAACATTGCTGTTTCTTATGGCTCGCAACATAGAGCGCAACCGAATCTGAGCGGCACTGCTATATCCTGAAACGGGCGAAGTAGGAGCCATAGTCTGCGCTTTCTGTGCTTAAAACCGGCATAAGCTGCGGTACAGGATTGCTCCGCACAAGACAGGTTCGGGACGCGTCGCGGGCGTCCCGTTCAGATGTTTTCGGATCGGATTGCTTTGCAGCATTTATGCTTTCCTTATGATGCTGGCGATCAGTGACAGCAACAGTAGACCGAGGAAAATAAAGAACAGAATTTGCGCTATGCCTGTTGATGCACCGGCAATACCACCAAAACCCAAAGCACCGGCGATAATGGCGATAATCAGAAAAACAACAGCATAATATAACATGTCAACCTCCTCTTGCAGGCAGGCAGGCAAGGAATTGCCCGCCTTATGGCCCGCTTTATGGAATGACCGGATTTTTGAAGGTCATTGCATGTTAAAATAACGCCCGTTGCGGGTTTTGGTTCCGGCTAAAGCATTTTCAGCACAAATCCCTGTTCAATTTGTCAATTATGACGCTCTTGCCAGCGAACCTTCTTCAAAAAACAGCGCCTGACTGATGAGCGCCTTCACCATATCCGGATTGAACGGCTTGGTGACGAGGAAAGTCGGTTCCGAACGTTCTCCTGTAAGAAGACGTTCCGGAAACGCGGTAATGAAGATAACCGGAATTGTATCACTTTTGAGAATATCATTGACCGCATCGATGCCTGAACTGCCGTCTGCAAGCTGAATATCAGCCAGAACCATTGACGGTTTTTCTGCCTTATAAAGTGTCAGCGCTTCCTGATGTGTACGGGCAATGCCCACTACTTCATGTCCCAGCGTCTCCACCATCTGTTCAATATCCATGGCAATCAGCGGCTCATCTTCGATAATCAGAATGCGGGTGGCAACGTGGCGGGAAATCTGCTCCGAGGCTTCCGTCAGCAGAGCTGAAAAACCGGCTTCGTCTTCCTGCATGATCTCTGCGGCTTCTTTTTCATTAAAGCCTTCAACGGAAACCAGAAGAAAAGCCTGACGCGAACGTGGAGTCAGCATTGCCAGATTATTTGCGGCCCGTTTTTCCCATGCATGCTGAGAGTCAGTTTCCGGAATTTCGACAGAAGTACGGTCGAAAATACTGGAATAAAGACGATAGAGCGCTATCTTATCGGATGAGGCCTCAGGAAATACAGAAATATCATCGATCAGAGTTTCGAGAATTGCTGCAACATATGCATCTCCGGCTGACTGAGAGCCGGTCACGGCGCGTGAGAAACGGCGCAGATATGGCAAATGTGGTGCAATACGCGTGGACAATGACATTGAATGCTCCATTTATATGGGCTGATAGGATTACAGCCTGTTTATGGTTCTAACGGCTGACTATAAAAATTGTTCCTGTGTTTGGGAACTAATTATTCACGCCCGCATTATGACTTGGATACAGCGTCTCAATCGGGCAGGGTTTTAGTGCTTGAAACAGGGCCGCACCAAGGCCGCATCAAGATCACATCAGAGCCGCAACAGAGCTCTGGTGGCATTAACCGGAATACGACTGAGATGACCAACACTAAGAAACCGCTTCAGGATCAAGACAACGCTATGACCTCATTTTCGCGCGATTTTTCCGCGCAAGGCGGCTCGCAGGCCGGCAGTTTGAATAAAGGCGATGAACTGGGACCCAATTCCGAGATCGGTTCCAAATTGCGTGCTCTTTATTCCAGTATTCAGGATGAAACGATTCCTGACCGTTTTCTTGATCTTTTGGAGAAACTGGATCAGGCTGAACGTAAATCTGCTTCTCATTCAAGGAATTGACAGGAATGGCGGAGGAGAGAGACGAATTCAAGCGGCTGATGCTTGCGGCCCTGCCGGGCTTGAGGGCTTTCGCAGTATCTTTATCAGGTCAGCAGGATAAAGCTGATGATCTGGTGCAGGATACGATTATGAAAGCGTGGGGCAAGCGCGACAGTTTTGAAATGGGCACCAATATCAAAGCCTGGCTGTTTACGATTTTGCGTAATGAATTTTACAGCCAGATGCGTAAGCGCGGCCGTGAGATACAGGATACGGACGGGTTGTATACGGAGCGGCTGGCCGTTCATCCGTCACAATACGGATCGCTGGATTTGCAGGATTTTCGCAAGGCTCTGAACGAATTGCCGGATGATCAGCGTGAAGCCATTATTCTGATCGGCGCTTCCGGCTTTTCCTATGAGGAAGCTGCAGAAATCTGCGAATGTGCTGTCGGCACAATCAAGAGCCGTGTCAGCCGTGCGCGTGTCAGGCTGCAGGAGTTGCTCGATGTTAAAGGTAATTCCGATTACGGCCCCGACGATACGTCGTCCCAAGTGACGATGCGCTCTTTCTAAACGGTTTTTGCGATCATCAGAGTGTGACCGATTGATTACCTGTCATGCGGAGCGGAGATTTATTTGAAGATTATTGCTGTTCTCAACAGTCAAAGCGGCACTTTGCGGACGATGGATATTGATGCGTTTATTGATGACGCATGCACTGCTTTTGCTGCTGAAGGGCATGAACTGTCCTGTGTATTGACGGATGGTGATGATATTCTTGCCGCTTTGGAAAAGGCCGCACAAAATCATGATTATGATGTGCTGCTGGCCGGTGGCGGTGACGGCACTATTTCTGCTGCAGCTGCACTGGCCTGGCAGAATGATAAAATTCTGGGCGTGTTGCCAGCCGGTACGATGAACCTCTTTGCCCGCTCACTGAATATTCCGCAAAATGTTACTGAGGCCATTCACGCACTGGCAAAGGCCGGTGCTGAAAATGTTGATATCGGCACCTGTAACGGTCAGTCCTTTGTGCATCAGGTGGCAATCGGCCTCCATCCGATGCTGGTCAGATATCGTGAAAAATACAGCTATGCTTCACGGGTGGGGAAAATTCTGGCGAATTTCCGCGCCATGGGGCAGCTGATTACCCATGTGCCGCGTGTGAAGGCGATTGCGGATATTGACGGGCGTGCAGTCAAAGGGGTGTATTCTGCCCTTGCCGTATCGAACAATCCTTACGGAGACAGTGTTCTGCCCGTTGCACCGGATGTGCAGACAGGGCATCTCGGTTTTTATCTGGCAAAGCCTCTTCCCGTCAGCGGTATGCTTAAGCTGTTCTGGGATATTGCGCGCGGACAGTGGCGCAGTAATCTGGCGATTGAGGAAGACCATGCCCGTTCAGTTCAGCTGACAATCCTCAATCATAAAGCGCATCAGTATATGTCTGTTGACGGTGAATTGCTGCCATTACCGGCCGAACTGGATATTCGTATTCATCCGGCAGCATTGCGTGTGCTGGTGCCGCAGAGTGAGAACTGACTGGTCAGAATTGGCGAGCGCATGAAAACACCGCACAAATCGCTTTGTGCGGTGTTGTTTATAGCCGGAGCAAAAGCGTATCCGCGACATGCTCTAGAGCGGTTTACGTCCAGATTGGATCATAGCACTCGCTCTAGCTTCTTTATTTGGTCGCATTATCACGGGCGTCAAGTTGATCCAACTTGACTGTGAAATGCTCTGGTAGAAAAGCTCTAAAGCGTTGCTGCACCGGTCTCATCCGAACTGACACCGAGTGTTTCCAGTGCAAGTTCAATTTCCCGCAGGTCCTTGTTCAGCCCGTCATCAGGATCCATGCCGCCTTCTGTTGCGGCGCGCTGGAGATCGCGCGCATCTTCCTGAAGTTTCAGAATAGCAGCAGATTTATCCAGATTGGTGAGGGACATATCTGCGAGGATCTCATTAAGCTGTGCTTTTGTCGAACTGGTCATTAATGGTCTCCTTAGGGTTTGGCTTTGCGGACTGAACTCCTTGACCCGAACATTGCGGCCCTAACACTGCTGCCCTAAAACTGCGGAGGGAGAGGAGGCGGAACTTATCCGCCCTGATCCTGCTTTTTATTGCCGGATTTTTTGTCCCGCGACAGCAATGTCACTGCAATCAGTCCTGCAAGCGGTACTGCTAAAGTTAAAAGCGGTTTTTTGAGCAAGGTCGGCACGGCGGCAACCGCTGCTGCTGTGAGCGCTGCATTGGTGTCAATCGCAGCGCGCCTTTCTTCTAGACGGCGTTTCTCGGCCTTATCCATTACGCGGTTGACGATATAGGCAAGGATCGCCAGCACCACACAGCCGGCTGTGATCATCAGAGCTGCGATAATCAGACCGTATTTCATCATGAGAATGAAAAAGACTGCGAGGAGCAGAAAGAACGCAGCTGTGAGCAGCGCCACGGCCATAATCGCATAGAGAATGGCACTGCGTTTGGCACGCTGCGTTGCGGCCTGCACTTCGCTGCCGATAATGGCTGAAATGACCGGTGTGAACAATTTCAGCATATCAGCGCCGTGTCAGAGCTGCGAAAAGATAACCGAACGCGGCTGCCAGAGCGATCGATGTGACCGGACGTTCCTGAACATAATCGGTGACCTGTTGCTCAAGGGAGCAGGCACTGTCCTTCAGAGAACTCAGAGCATCTTCGCCCTGTTCATAAATATCCTGATAGGCATCGGATGCATCTTGTCTGGCCTGATTGATTTTTCGTGAGCCCATTTCTGTCAGTGTTGCGGCAATCGATGCAATATCTTCTTTAAGCTGGGCAATCTGTGCCTGCAATTCTGCTGTGCTGTCGTCCTGAATGTCATTTACGATTTTGGTATCACGAGCCATGGATGCCTCCGGAAGCTGAAATTTCAAATGACTGAGCAATTTCATTTTCTTTGAGACTGCTCAGTCATATTGTCTGGGTTCAGAAATATAACGTGGCTTTAACGTAATGGTTCCGTGCATTCATCGCCAGAGAGCTGTTGCCGGTCAGGATGATATTCAGCTGCCAAGGTTAATTGCCACAGTTTCCAAATTCAGCTCATGCGGAAGCAGACAGGCATATGCCGGGCATAGCCTGTATTGGAAACCTGATAGAAAGTGCAGGAGTGTCAGGCAATCATAAGAATGAGAGCTGCAATCAGAATACAACCGGCTGTCACATAAAAACCGGTACGTAAGACCGCATTTTCCTGTTGTTCCGGTTCATAAGATCCCGCCATTGCGGTACGGGCGGCAGTTTCAATGGTTTGCATGTCTTTGTGCAACATCTACTGTCTCCGGAGCATGATGATATTGGTGTCAGTCAATAACGGTATGCACTGCATTATGCGGCTTTAATGCGTCAGGTTTATGATTGTTCCTTGTCAGGATCTTAATATTTCCCTGATTATCGGGTTTGCGCTCAAACTTGTTTCAAATTGTCATATTATGGTTTTGCCGTTATAGTGCCCTCATAATCTGGAGCTGCGACTCACCGGAGCTGCATTGCGGATGTGAGAAATCCTTGCGACAGTGATGAAATTCGTAAAACATCCGTTTGTTTTGGTGAATAACTTCCGCTTTCCGGTCAAATAACAGCAGAATGACGGGTTTTTTTAAAACATGACTTGCGAAGTCATGTTTGATGGTTGTATTGCATAACCCGAAAAAGGCAGTTGCTGGTTGATGCAGCACATCCGCATAAATGCGGAGCAGGTTGATCCTGTACAGGCTGGAAATAATACAGGCCGGCTGTCCCTGATAATGAAATGCAGTGAGGTCGTCGCGGTGGTTAAGACAGTGTCCAAGGCAGCAATATCATTCAAGACAGGATTGTCAGCTTTCATTCTTTCCGCATTTCTTGCGGTCGGTAATGTACTGACACTTTCAGCGCCGGTTATGGCGCAGGAAGCGCAGCCACAGCAGACTGCCCCGCAAACCTCTCCGGCAACACAATCTGCGCCTCAGGCAGCGCCATCTGCTCCTGCTGCAGCGCCTGTAGCGCCAGCGGCACAGGCACCGACGTCCGCTCCGGCCACATCTTCTCCTGTCAATGAGCCTGCTGCCTCGCAGCCAGCGACAGGCACTGCTGCTCCGGCAGCAACAAATCCTGCTCCGGTCAATCCGGCAGTTCAATCCTCCCAGTCCGCGCCGTCTGCCGTAACGCCTGCGCAAACAGAACCTGCCGGGCAGCCGGTTAGTATTGTACCGGAAACCGGTCAGTCTCAGGCTGCCGCACCGGTTCGCACCGCTGATAACGGCTTGCAGATTCCGCATGATTTGTCCCCTTGGGGCATGTTCATGGCTGCTGACTGGGTTGTTAAAGCCGTTATGATCGGTCTGGCGATTGCATCATTGGCCACATGGACAGTCTGGCTTGCCAAGACACTGGAAATTACCGGTGCCCGCAGCCGTGCCCGTCGCGCCTTGAAGGAAGTATCCCATGCGGACAATCTGGCTTCTGCAGTGCAGGCGCTGGATAAAACCCGTGGCCCCGGTGCGCATCTTGTCCGTGCGGCACAGGAAGAAGTAACGCAATCTGCATCTGCTGCTGCCTATGTCGGCGGGGAAGGTCTGAAAGAACGCGTTGCTTCCCGCCTCAGCCGTATTGAAGCCGGTGCAGGACGCCGCCTTGCCAAAGGTACCGGTATTCTCGCAACAATCGGTTCTGTTGCACCATTTGTCGGTTTGTTCGGTACTGTATGGGGGATTATGAATTCCTTTATCGGTATTTCCGAAGCGCAGACCACCAATCTGGCTGTTGTGGCACCGGGTATTGCCGAGGCGCTTCTGGCAACGGCGATCGGTCTTGTCGCCGCTATTCCGGCAGTGATTATTTATAATATGTTTGCCCGTTCGGTGACCGCCTACCGCCATCTGCTGGCCGATGTGAGTGCCGGTGTTGAGCGTCTTGTCAGCCGTGATCTGGATATGCGTGCAGCCCGTGACATTGTGCAGAAACAGGCAGCCCGTCAGAATGCGGCTCAGACTGTTCCGGTCACGAAAGCAGCGGAGTAAAGAATATGGGCAGCCGTTTGCGTGAAGATGCCGGTGATGACCTGCAGGAAAGCCATGAAATCAACGTAACGCCGTTTATCGACGTGATGCTGGTGCTTCTGATTATCTTCATGGTGGCAGCGCCTCTGGCAACCGTTGATATTAATGTTGATTTGCCTGCGGCAAGTGCTACGCCGCAGCCACGTCCTGACAAGCCGGTTTATCTGACGCTGAAGGAAGATCTGAGCCTCAGCCTTGGTAATGATGCGATTAATCGCGATTTGCTGGCGCCGACACTGGATCGTCTGGCGGCAGGCAATAAAGACACGCGTATTTTCCTCCGTGCAGACAAGACTGTCGGCTATGGCGAGCTGATGAATGTTATGAACCTGCTGCGTGAGGCCGGTTATCTCAAAATCGCGCTGGTCGGTCTGGAAACGCTTGGTGCGGGTGATGCAACCGGTGCGCCTGCAGCGGGATCACCGGCAGGTCAGCCTGAAGCTCAAAGCTCGGGTCAGATTTCGGGCCAGAATGCAGGAGAGTGAGACGTGAAGGAATTACCGATCGATCATCCGCCGGTTCGGGGTATGAAAAACGGTTCCGCAGTTGAACCGTCATCCGGTCTCTGGAAAGATATGGTGCGCTGGCTGGGTGCCGGTGCCGCCGTGCTGATGGCGCATGCAGCCGGTGCTTATGCTCTGCATGCATCAGTACCGGAAATGGTACCGGATGGTGAGCCGCCTGCAGCGATTATGATGGAGCTTGATCCGGTTCCTCAGGCACCGGAAGTGGAAGAAGATTCCATTGCCCCTTCTGCCGAGGCTTCTCAAAATCCCGATGAAGCTGAAATCGAACCGGAAAAACCGGTTGAACAGGTTGAAGAAGTAACGCCTGAAGAACCTGTTGAAGAGCCTCAGGAAGTGGCTGAAGCGGAGCCGGTAGAAGAAGAAGTTCCGGAAATCGTTGAAGCGCCTAAGCCTGAAGTGGTTCTGCCGAAGGTTGTTGAAAAACCTAAGGTCGAAAAGAAAGAACCAAAGCAGGAAAAGCCTAAAGAAAAGCCGAAACCTAAAGAAAAAGCCAAGAAAACTCAGAAAGCTGAGCAGACACAGGCCGCTTCCGCACCGCAGATCAATGCGAAGAATTCTTCCCGTGTTGCGGCTAATGCCAATCGCCAGAGCTCGGCATCTGCCGGTGTCAGTTCGGCAAAATGGCAGTCGAAAGTGCAGGCACATCTTGAGCGCAAGAAGCGCACAGCACAGCGCAAGCTTGGACGCGGCGATAAAGGTATTGTGCAGATTGCTTTTGTGATTGATGCAGGAGGCAATGTATTGTCTGCCCGTATTTCGGGGACATCGGGCAATCCGCAAGTGGATCAGGCTGCTTTGACAGCTGTGAAAGCGGCTTCACCGGTTCCGGCACCGCCACCGGCAATGGCAGCTGCACGGATTCCGTTTCAGGTGCCTTTCAAATTCAACTGATATAACAGCATAAAAAAGCCCCGCATGAGTTTCATGCGGGGCTTTTTAATTTCAGCTTTACAGCACTCTTATTTATGGCCGGTTGAGCCAAAACCACCGGCACCGCGTTCGGTTACGCCGACTTCTGAGCGTTCTTCAATTTCAACCTGCACAACAGGAGAAATCACCGCCTGCGCAATGCGCATGCCGCGCTCGATGCGGAAATCATCATCACCGAGATTGATCAGCAGGACTTTGACTTCACCGCGGTAATCGCTGTCGATGGTGCCCGGAGTGTTCAGGCAGGTGATGCCATGTTTGAAAGCCAGACCGGAGCGCGGACGGATTTGCGCTTCATAACCTTCTTCCAGTTCAAAAATCAGGCCGGTCGGCACAAGTGTACGGCGACCCGGCAGCAGCACGATCTGGCGGTCTTCCGGTACGGCAGCACGCAGATCAACACCAGCAGAACCTGATGTTTCATAGGCCGGCAGATCAAGGCCTGCAGCATGTTCAAGACGGACAATTCCGAGCTTCGGGCGGCTGGATGATGAAGGGGAATTGGCAGACATGATAAACCCTTTTCAGCAATATATGATTTAAAATGAGCACTAAACATATTGAGGCTCTTTTTGAAAGAGCGGTATGCTTTTTTCAAAAATAATTAGAGCGGTTCCGGTTAATATTGCATCGGTAGAACCGCTCTAACTCTTTGTTTTACGCGTATCTTATTCGAAAACCGCTTCGCACTTTTCGGGATACGCTTTAGGGGCTCTTTTCTTATGGTGTGTAACCGAAAAGCGGGATTTCCGTGCTGTCCTTAATTTCTTCCATTACGAAGGACGCAGAGACATCTGACAGCGGCACACGGGTGATGAGTTTCTGATAGAGCCGGTCATAGGCTTTCATATCTTCAATGCGGGCACGGATAATATAATCAAGATCCCCGCTCATGCGATAAACGCCGACAACCTCTGTTAGCGATGTGACTGCCGCGCGAAATTGTTCCAGCCATTTCGGATCATGATTGCTGGTTCTGATCAGCATGAAAACGGTGAGGCCAAGGCCGAGCTTGTCGGCATCCACGATTGCAACACGGCCTTTGAGAATGCCGTCATCTTCCAGCCGCTTCAGCCGTCGCCAGCATGCATTGCGCGACAGGTGGATACGGGCAGAAAGCGCGTCTACCGATAGAGTGGCATCTTTCTGTAATTCCTGAAGGATGCGGCGGTCTGTTTCGTCTATATTATGTACCATATAGGGATAATTGTCCCAAATATTTATATTATCAAGAATTTTTTGAGACAAAATATGCGTTTGGCGGTGTTAGTATTTCAAATCAGAAACCTATCTTGCTGATTTGAAAATTGATAACGGGGAAACTCATGCAAACCAAAATTTCACGTCTGTTTACGGAACATCCGGCATCCGTCAACGAAACCTATTTTGAGCATATGGCTTTTGCGGGCAAATTTTCATTCAAGCTTTTTGCTGCCGCTTTTGCAGCTCTGATCCATGCAATTTTGCCATTTTTATTCGACAAAACAGCCAGCACTATTGTCGCGAAGCTTTACGCCAAAACGCATAAGCGCGCGGCTGAATAGTGAATTGTTAACTATAGTGGCGGAAGATCACTGTTGTAACCGGCTATAAATAACGGCAGGTTCCTATCTTTCGCTCACTTGTCAGAGTGTGTTTCATGTGCCGCTGGGCTGCGTATTTCGGATCTGATCTGTATCTTGAAGATATTATCACTTCGCCTTGTCATTCGCTGATTGCGCAAAGCCATCATGCGACTGAGGCGAAAACCGCGACCAATGGCGATGGCTTTGGCGTGGCGTGGTACGGCACGCGCGAGGAGCCGGGATTATACCGCGATCTTCTGCCTGCATGGTCTGACCAGAATTTGCGCAGTCTTGCACGCCAAATTAATTCGCGCCTGTTTCTGGCGCATGTGCGTGCCTCCACCGGTGGTGAAACCAGCCGTGCAAATTGCCATCCATTCGTGTTTCAGCGCTGGAGCTTTATGCATAATGGTCAGATCGGCAGTTTTGACCGTTTGCGCCGTCCGCTGGAGAGTTTGCTGCCGGATGCGCTTTACAGCCACAAATCAGGTTCGACCGATTCAGAACTTTTCTTCCTGCTGATGCTGCATTTCGGGCTGGATGATGATCCGCTCCGTGCTCTGACGCGCACTGTCGAGACAATTTATGAGGCTGCGGAAAGTGCAAAAGTGCCGCCTTTTATCCGTCTGACAGCAGCATTCTCGGATGGTCATTCACTGTTTGCAGTACGCTATGCCAGCGATACTTATGCACCAACGCTTTACACCGCCAAAATGGCGTCTTCTACGGGAATATGTGTTGTGTCTGAGCCGCTGGACGGTGTTGCTGAAAACTGGATGGCGGTGCCGCGCAACAGTTTTGTGACCATTAACAAGCCCAATCATATCTGCATTGAACCGTTTATGGACGAGCAGTCTGTAGTGAAGCCTGCCGCAACGCTTGCTGTTGTGGCAGGCTAATTTTTATCAGGCATTACCGATAAGAATACCGGCTGCGAGCACCAGTGCGCCACCGAGCACGACCTGAAAGGCTGCACGCATGAACGGTGTTTCCATGAAGCGGTTCTGGATATAGGCAATCGCCCAGAGCTCGACAAAGACAACGAATACCGCAATGCCGGTTGCAGTCCAGAAGTCGGTAATCAGATAGGGCAGGGCATGACCGAGGCCGCCGACAGTGGTCATAATACCGCTGGCAAGGCCACGTTTGACCGGCGAGCCACGGCCTGAAAGTTTGCCGTCATCATGGGCAGCTTCCGTGAAGCCCATGGAAATACCGGCACCGACGGAAGCAGACAAGCCAACGAGAAATGTTTGCCATGTATCCTGCGTGGCAAAGGCCGCGGCAAAAATCGGTGCCAGCGTGGAAACCGAACCATCCATCAGACCTGCGAGGCCTGGCTGGATATAGGTCAGGATCAGTTGTTTGCGCTCACCGGCACGTTCTTCATCCTGCACATTATCCGGTGTCAGTTTTTCTTCCAGATGATGGGCGCGTTGCTCATGATGTTTTTCTTCCAGCGCCAGATCACCGAGCAATTTACGCGTGGCAGCATCGGAAACACGCATGGCTGCCTGTTCGTAAAAACGTGCAGCCTGCTCCTCCATCTGTGCCGCCATATTGCGTACTTTATCGATGCCGAGCGGACGCACCAGCCAGTCGGGCTTGCGTTCATAATAGCCACGCACATGTTCGCGCCGGATCAGCGGAATGATTTCGCCGAAGCGCTGGCGATGCAGTTCAATCAGACGTGCACGGTGATTGTGCTCTTCCTCGGCCATGGCTTCAAAAATTTTCGCGGATTGTGGGTAAGCCTCACGCAATCCGTCCGCATAGCTGAGATAGATGCGGGCATCATCCTCTTCGGAGGAAATGGCAAGTGCCAGCATTTCCTGTTCGGAGAGACTTTCAAAAGACCGGCGCGACGGTGAGAAAAGGGAGGAGAACATGAAAGTTCCTTTTTAGAATTGTTCTAAATTTAATAGTTTGGAATAATTCTAAAATCAAGCTCCTTTTGCAGAGCCTGACCAGATTAGTGCGTGTTCAGAGAATGCGTTGCATCAGTACCAGATCAAGCCAGCGGTCGAATTTTCGGCCGACCTGGGGCAGAAGACCGGTTTGTGTAAAGCCATGTTTCTCATGCAGACGAAGAGAGGCGGTATTCTGTGCTTCAATCGCGCCAAGCAGAACATGGATATTGTTGCCCGCTGCATGTTCCAGCAAGGCGCGCATTAGTCTGTCACCGGCACCTTTGCCGCGTGCATGACCGGCAATATAAATCGAGAGTTCTGCCGTATGTTTATAACACTCAAAAGCACGGAAAGCGCCGTAGCTGGCATAGCCGAGCAATTCGTTCCCCTCTGTCAGCACCAGTACCGGAAAACCCGCGTTTTGGCGCGATGTCAGCCATTCCGCACGGTTTTGCAAATTGACCTTCTGGCTGATGAAAACGGCCGTCGTATTGGCAATCGCATCATTATAAATATCAAGGATTGCGGGCAGGTGGGTGGTGTCAGCGTGCTGTATGGTCAGCATGATCGGCCTCAAAGCATTTCCAGCAAAAGTGTGAAGCGGTTTTGCGTAGGATAATGCGCAAAAACAAAAATAAAAGTGGCGGACAAGAAGATCTTGTCCGCCACTTTTATGCCGCTTGTGAAAAGCGTCAAGAATTTATTTTTGGGCAGCTTTGAACTGCAAACGGCGGGCATGGAGAACCGGCTCGGTATAGCCGTTTGGCTGCTCGCGGCCTTTAAAGACCAGCTCACAGGCTGCCTGAAAAGCGATAGAGCCATCAAAATCCGCAGCCATCGGCTGATAGGCTTCATCACCGGCATTCTGCGTGTCTACCACAGCGGCCATGCGCTTCATGGTTTCCATCACCTTTGCTTCGCTGACAATGCCATGATGCAGCCAGTTGGCGATGTGCTGTGCCGAGATACGCAAGGTTGCACGGTCTTCCATCAGGCCGACATTGTTGATGTCCGGCACTTTGGAACAGCCAACGCCCTGATCGATCCAGCGCACCACATAACCAAGAATGCCCTGTGCATTATTGTCGATTTCAGCCTGCACGTCTGAAGGTGCCCAATTGGTGTCACGGGCAACAGGAATGGTCAGAATGTCTTCAAGTTTTGCTTTTGTGCGGGACTTGAGCTGGTTCTGCACAGCTGCCACATCAATCTTGTGATAATGCGTGGCATGTAGTGTTGCTGCTGTCGGGGACGGCACCCATGCGGTATTGGCTCCGGCTTTCGGATGGGCGATCTTCTGCTCCAGCATCGCAGCCATCAGATCCGGCATAGCCCACATGCCCTTGCCGATCTGTGCATGGCCGGTCAGACCACAGGCAAGGCCGGTATCGACATTCCAGTTTTCGTAAGCTGCAATCCATGCCGCCTGTTTCATCTCGCCTTTGCGGATAACTGGTCCTGCTTCCATAGAAGTATGGATTTCATCGCCGGTACGGTCGAGGAAGCCGGTATTGATGAAGAAGACCCGTTCTTTGGCAGCACGGATGGCTTCTTTGAGATTCACTGTCATGCGGCGCTCTTCATCCATGATACCCATTTTCAGCGTATTCGGCTTAAGACCTGCCAATGCTTCAGCGCGAGCGAAGATTTCTGCGGCAAAGGCGACTTCTTCCGGCCCGTGCATTTTCGGCTTCACAATATAGACCGAACCGGTGCGGGAATTGAGATGCGTGCCTTTGAGTTTGCCGTCCTGCGTACCGATATCGTGGAGCGCAATCACTGCGGTGAAAGCTGCATCAAGAATGCCTTCCGGAATTTCATTGCCTTCGCTGTCGAGAATGGCAGGATTGGTCATCAGATGACCGACATTGCGGATCAGCAACAGTGAGCGGCCAGGCAAAGTGAGGGTGGAGCCATCCGGTGCGGTATAGCTACGGTCGGCATTGAGCTTGCGGGTGATGGCTTTACCACCCTTGTCAAAGCTCTCCGACAAAGTGCCCTTAAACAGGCCGAGAATGTTGCGATAGGCCAGAACCTTATCGGCAGCGTCAACCGCGGCGACTGAATCTTCACAGTCCTGAATGGTGCTGAGAGCCGATTCCAGTGTGATATCGGCAATATGTGCCGGATCGGTCTTGCCGATGACATGAGCAGCATCGCAGCGGATCTCGATATGCAGCCCGTTATTCTTCAGAAGCACGAGGGAAGGGGCAGATGCATCGCCCTGATAGCCTGCAAAGCCTTGGGTATTTTTCAGGGATGCAGTTTTGCCGTTACCGAGTGTGAGAACAAGCTGGCCATTGGCGACAGAGAAACCGGTGACCTCATCCCAGCGGCCATCGCTCAGCGGGGTGGCTTCATCAAGAAATGCTTTTGCCCATGCAATGACTTTTGCGCCGCGCACAGGATTATAGGCTTTGCCTTTTTCCGCGCCATTGTCTTCGCTGATAGCATCGGTGCCGTAAAGTGCGTCATAGAGCGAACCCCAGCGCGCATTGGCAGCATTGAGCGCATAACGGGCGTTCATGACAGGTACAACAAGCTGCGGACCTGCAAGGCTGGTAATCTCACTGTCTACATTGGCAGTGGTGACCTGAAAATCTTCACCTTCCGGCAGGAGATAGCCGATTTCACGCAAATAAGCCTGATAGTCCGCCATCGCGTAATTGCGGTTGGCTTTGTACCATGCGTCGAGTTTAGCCTGAATATCATCACGCTTGGCAAGCAGGGCTTTATTGCGGGGCGCCAGTTCTTTGACCATGCCGGCAAGGCCGCTCCAGAAGGCATCTGCCGCAATGCCGGTTTCCGGCAAGACTTCCCTTGTCAGGAAATTGCTCAGTTCCTGATCAACCTGCAGACCTGCATGTTCAATACGACCACTCATCACTCGCTCCCTGTCTGATCTCAATGTTAACCAGCTTGTCCTTTGCAGCTTAGTCTGAACGGGCGGCAATGGACAAGCACGGTTACGGCTTTGTTTTGTCAAAGCTGTCAATGTATGTTTACATAATTGTCTACAATATTCAAAGCCGATAATGCGTGTAATCAAACACTGTTTACACTGTCAGGTCTGAATTCCTTATCAAAGCACGGAATTTTGAAAGCGCAGGGCTGATTTTGTTACAGGATTATCCATCGGCAGCATGAATAGAAATTGACTGATAAACAGTCTGGCTTCACAATACTGACATGTCCTGCTTACATATTATGACCGGTAAAAGCATTCGTTTTTCACGTATCATTCTGTCAGGTACATTGAAGAGTGAAGCGCCTCAAAAAATATAGCTGGCAGAGACGGAATGGAATGCAAGCAGGGTAAACCGCGTGTTTGCTCTGTCTCTTTGAAGCCGCGTTTTGCAATCGCATGAACCGCAGTGTTGCAAGATGCACAAAGGAGGTGTTTCTTGAACATTGCCGCATTTGCCGGCAAATTGCCGGCACTGGTTCTGAACGCGGATTTTCGTCCGCTCAGCTATTATCCTTTATCACTCTGGTCGTGGCAGGACGCGATCAAAGCGGTTTTTCTTGAGCGCGTAAATATTGTGGCGGAATATGAGGCGGAAGTCAGCTCTCCGACTTTTTCCATGCGGCTGCCAAGTGTTATCAGTCTTAAAACCTATGTTGCCCCGCCGACCTATCCGGCGTTTACACGATTCAATCTGTTTCTGCGGGATCGTTTTGAATGCCAGTATTGCGGCGCGCATCATGAACTGACATTTGATCATGTTATACCGCGATGCAGCGGCGGCGAAACAACCTGGGAAAATGTGGTTGCTGCCTGTTCTCCCTGTAATTTGCGCAAGGGAGGCATGATGCCTGCCAAAGCGCAAATGTGGCCGCGACAAAAACCCTATATGCCGAGTGTTTTTGATCTGCATAAAAACGGCAGGCGGTTTCCGCCGAACCATTTGCATGAAAGCTGGATGGATTATTTATACTGGGATGTGGAACTGGAGCCGTAAAGATACAGCTCCGGTTTTTTAGATCACGCTTTGCGGGTTTTGAGCGATGCGCCGTAAAAGGCAATGATGGCGAAGATCAGCGAAGCAACACCATTCCATCCGGCAAAGGAAATACCGAGGAAACGTCCGGCGGCAACATCGCAGGCGGCCGGTTTGACCGCATTGAGATCACCAAGCAGATTGCCTGCGCTGGTGGTGATGGAAACCGCGCCTGTAGCGCAATCGGCAGGACCTGCCCAGAATTTCCATTCCACACCGGAGTGATAGACGGAAAGAATGAGGCCATAGGTCATCAGTAATCCGGCGATCAGCAGGAAAAGACGGGTCAGTTTTTCTGACTTTCCAAGCGCTGCCAGCAATGCACTGAGAAGCATCAGCGGTACGCCGATATAATAGGGAATGCGCTCTTCAAGGCATAATTTGCACGGCAGATAACCGCCAATATATTGAAACGCCAGTGCGGAGCCCACGACACCGGCCATGCTTACCGCAAGAAATGCTGAAATAAGCGTATGTTGCGAATGGGTTGTCTGAGCAGTACCGGTTGAAGACACAGGAAAATCCTTGTTGCAAAAATCAGTTTAAACCCAGCTCAGCCATGACCTTATGGCATAAACATGGCTGCCTGATGCTTTTTAGGCGTGAAGATATTTCACGACCATAAATAACAGAATCAGGATGACGGCAACCGTGGCCGCGATCAATCCGAGACGCTTCTCAATGAAGTTGCGGATCGGTTCGCCAAAGCGCTGCAACAGCCATGCCAGCAATATGAACCGTGCACCACGGGTAATAATAGCTGACAGGATAAACAGCCAGATATTGACGCCTGCGGCGCCGGAGAGAATGGTTACAACTTTCATCGGCGGCAGATGAGACAGGCCGGAAGTGATGAGCAACAGCAGAATCATATCGGCGCTGGTGCTGCCGCGCATGGCTTCGAATGTATCGAGCTTGCCGTAAAAATGCAGAACCGGCTTGGCAACAGTTTCATAGGCATAATGGCCGATATACCAGCCAAGAATACCGCCGAGCACGGACATGACCGTGGCAATCAGTGCGTAATGCCAGACTTTTTTCGGGCGGGCGATACCCATCGGTACGAACAGGACATCTGCGGGAATCAGAAAAACCGAGCTTTCGAGAAAAGCGATGACGGCCAGCCATGCAGCTGCGGATTTACGCGCTGCAAGGGAAATGGTCCAGTCGTAGAGTTTGCGCAGCATGATGGCCTCTGTCGGTTCTCAGCAATTATGATGATACAGGCCAAAGCCATGCGGAATTTTGATGCTGTGTGTAAAACGAAAAACTTCGCAGGGCAATGTGTGCCGGAATTCGTTATGAATGGTTTTACAATCCGTGAGCAAAGGCTGAATTTTCTGCGCGGGTGAATTTTGTTGAAATAATTTGAAACAAACAGGTTTTGCAGTTGACGGGAAGGTGGTTCTCACTATATTTCGGCGCACCAGTGCAGCGCTTTGAATATGAAGTGCCTGCGAATGTGCGGGTGTGGTGGAACTGGTAGACGCGCCGGACTCAAAAAGGGATTTGTCTACCAATCCACAGAAAATCACGGTGAAGTGAAAGCGTCGTGTTTTCAACGGACTGGCGGTATGGAAGTGAAGTGAGAGGTTTCCGTCGAAATGGCGCTAGGGGTCGGCTAGGAGCCGAGACCTAGAGTAAGATCGGCGGCAAAGTGCGGGCGTGGCGGAATTGGTAGACGCAGCGGATTCAAAATCCGCCGTCCTTACGGATATGTCGGTTCGAGTCCGACCGCCCGCACCATTGTCTCATTCACTGCAAAAGGCGCTTCTTGATAACGCGAAGTTCGCACTACCTGTCGAAGGACTTCACCAGATCATCGACGGCCTTCTCCTGCGAAAGGGACGCGGGGAGTGCAGCGAGACACAAGGGGCTTGGACCGTCGCACAATGCGTGGTCAGGATCGGGATGGGCTTCAAGGAATAGTCCAGCCAGCGACAAGGCCATTGCCGAACGGACGAGTGAAGCCGGTGGCGCGTGTAAAAGACTTCGGGGTATCGCCCTCAATGGCTTCCCGGCGCTTCATCGCGTAGCATCTACCTAGCCGGGGCTCTCAATGAACACGTCCAATCGACGAGCCGCGTGCGCACATGTTCCGGTCGGAAGCCGATCCCAATGAGGCGGCCGGTCAGCCGCGGCAGTAGGTGTGACTGGGCAATCAGGCGCATGAAAAGCGGAGGTCTTCGAATTTGCGTGTTGCCCGCTTCACCGGCACGCTTCCGGCTGCGCATCATCAATTGCAGTTTCTGGGTTGCCTTGGTCGGGAAGTTGCGACGGCGCTGTACGGCTTCGAGCATGCGCGTTTGCAGCCGCCCCTCGCGAAGAGCCTCCGCCAGCGTGTTGGCGGTGGCGATCGCGTCCTGGATCGCGAGATTCACACCGACCCCGCCAATGGGCGACATGGCATGGGCCGCGTCCCCAATGCAAAGCACGCCGGGTTTCCACCACGACTTGAGACGGTCGATGCGAACACTGAGCAGATGGATGTCATCCCAGGAACGGATTTCTTCAAATCGATCCGCCGACAATGGTGCTACGTCGGCAATCCTGGCGCGAAGCGCCTCAAGCCCTTGCTCTTTCAGCGAATCAACGGTTCCCTTCGTGATTACATAACCGCATTGCCAGTAAACGCCACGATCGATCAAGACCAGCCCTTGGCTCGGACCGGCGTGGCCCATTGCCTGCTGCGGATCGCCTGCTTTTTTGGAGATCTTCATCCAGAGAATGTCGGTAGCGATACCGAAGCTCTGAACCTCAAGTCCAGCCGCCTTGCGGATGATCGAATTGCGTCCGTCCGCCCCGATGACGAGAGCGGCTTCCATGGCGAGTTCACGTTCGCCCTGGCGAGCATTCAGGCCGACAACCCGGCAATTGTCCCAACGGAGCGAAGTTGCCTCAGTGGACATGATCAACCGAAAGCGCGGAAACTCGCCTGCCTTTCGCGCAAGAAAATTCAGGAAGTCCCATTGCGGCATGAAGGCGATGAACTTAGCGCGCGTCGGTAGTCTGGAGAAATCGGCGATCGTGGCCTTGCGGCCGGCGATCTCAGCGTGGAGATGGTAGGCTCTCTGATGGGGGAGAGAAAGAAGCTCATCGAGCAAGCCAAGCTCATGAATCGCTTCGAGGGTCGATGGATGGATGGTGTCCCCGCGAAAATCGCGCAGAAAGTCTTGATGTTTTTCGATGACCGTAACATCGACGCCCGAGCGGGCCAGCAAGAGCCCGAGCATCAGGCCCGCCGGTCCCGCACCGACCACGACGCAGCTCTGGCTCCTTTTCACATGGGAATAGTATCTCAACGTCGTCGGTCCTTGGGATGAGGCTAGTGAATCGATTCGCGGCCTTTGCTTGAAGTTTTCACCTCAGCATCGCCATCGCGGCTGGTGTCTTTCAAGGGCAAAATATCGAGCGGGATCAGATCCCCGTCATTCTCGCTTTCGGCAACGAGCTGGATCATCTTTTCGAGTGTTTCCAGTTGAGCGATTTTTTCCTCGACCGCAGCGAGTTGCTCCTTTGCGATGCGGAGCGCTTCGGCCGGACTTGAGAACGAGACGTCGGCAAGTCGAAACAGGTCCTTGATCGCCTCGATGCTGAAGCCGAGATCGCGGGCGCGGCGGATGAAGAGAAGGCGATGGACCGCGCCGTGGTCATAGCGTCGCTGGTTTCCCTTGCTCCGCAAGCGCTCGCGCAGCAACCCAATCTGCTCGTAGTAGCGGATCGTCGGAATTTTGACGCCGGTGAGCTGAGAGAGTTCGCCGATGCCGATATCCATGTTTGAAGTCCCTTCCGGATAGCCGCGTGTTTATGATTTGCTGCGTGTTCGATCGCTGAGGCCCTGACGGCCCGACCGCGCCGGGGTGCGGCAGCAGCCATGGGCCGCCCCGGCGTGGAATTGTGTGTCGGCCTGCTCAGGTATGGACTTCGGTCGCCTGTTGGGGCGACGCGCTCCGCCTGATCGCGAGCCGCCGCACGACCACATAGAAGATCGGCGTCAGAAGCAGGCCGAATAGCGTCACGCCGAGCATGCCGGCAAAGACGGCGATGCCCATGGCGTGCCGCATTTCGGCGCCCGCTCCGGTGGCGATGACGAGCGGAATCACGCCGGCAATGAAGGCGAGCGACGTCATCAGGATCGGCCGAAGGCGCAGGCGGGCCGCTTCGAGAACGGCGGCCAACGGATCGACGCCTTCATCCTCCTTCGCTCGGGCGAACTCGACGATTAGGATTGCGTTCTTCGCGGCAAGTCCGACCAGAACGACAAAGCCGATCTGCGTGAAGATGTTGTTGTCGCCGCCAGTGAACCACACCCCGGCGATCGCCGAGAGGAGCGCCATTGGAGCGATCAGCAGCACCGCGAAGGGAAGCGACCAACTGTTGTACTGCGCCGCGAGGATCAGGAACGCGAGCAAGACGGACAGCGGGAAGACATACATCGCTGTGTCGCCGGCCTGCTTCTCCTGATAGGCGAGATCGGTCCATTCGAAGGCCATGCCCGCTGGCAAGGTTTCGGATGCGATGCGCTCCATGGCGGCGGTGGCCTGCCCGAACGAGTATCCGGGCGCGGGACTGCCGCTGATGTCCGCAGAGGGGAAGCCGTTATAGTGCATGACACGATCGGGGCCTGAGCTGTGCTTGATGGTCAGCAGAGCCGAAAGCGGAATCATGTTGCCGGTCGCGTTGCGGACCTTCAGGCGGCCGATGTCCTCGGGCTGCATGCGGAACGGCGCGTCCGCCTGCACCATCACGCGGTAGGTGCGGCCGAAGCGATTGAAGTCGTTCGCGTAGAGCGAGCCGAGGTTGACCTGCAACGTCTCGAAGATGGTATTGAGCGGCACGCCTTGCGACTTCGCTTTCACCCTGTCGATATCGACCTGCACCTGCGGCGCGTTCACCTGGAAACTTGCCAGCATGCCGGCCAGCTCGGGCGTCTGCATCGCTCTGCCCATGACCGCGCCTTGAGCCTGCGCGAGCGCCTCGAAGCCGAGGCCCGCTCGATCCTCGATCTGGATCTTGAAGCCGCCGGTCGAACCAAGTCCCGGAACGGGCGGCGGCGGGAAGATGCCGGCGAAGCCATCGGGAATCTGGCTGAACTTGCCCATGAGCTTGCCGGCGATGGCAAAGGCCGAAAGAGACGGGTCCTTTCGTTCGTCGAACGGCTTGAGCATCGTGAACATGACGGCCGCATTGGGGATGTTGACCATGCCGTTGACCGAGAGCCCTGGAAACGCGACGACACTCTCCACGCCCGGCTCGGCCAGCGCGATCTCCGACATTTTCTTGACGACGGCCTCGGTGCGGTCGAGCGAAGCGCCAGTCGGGAGCTGGGCGATGCCGACGAGATAGTATTTGTCCTGGGCCGGCACGAAGCCGCCCGGCACCGTCTGGAAGCCGACCCACGTCATGCCGACCAGGCCGGCATAGACGAGCAGGACGAGAACACTGAGCCTCGCGGCACGGCGCACCGACCAGACGTAGGCGGTCGAAGCGCCGTCGAAGAAGCGATTGAACAGCCGGAAGAACCAGCCGAACAGGAAGTCGATCACGCGGGTCAGGAGATCGCGCTTCACGTCGCCGTGGTGGGGTTTCAGGAGCACGCCAGCAAGCGCGGGAGAGAGCGTGAGGGAGTTGATCGCCGACAGGATGGTCGAGATCGCAATCGTCAGCGCAAACTGGCGGTAGAATTCGCCCTGCAAGCCCGAGAGGAACGCCGATGGAATGAACACGGCCGACAGGACAGAGGTGATGGCTACGATCGGCCCCGTCACCTCGTCCATGGCCTTGCGCGCCGCCTCTTTCGGCGTTTCCCCAAGCGCGATGTGGCGCTCGACGTTCTCGACCACGACGATCGCGTCGTCGACCACGATGCCGATCGAGAGAACGAGGCCGAAGAGGGACAACGTGTTCAGCGAGAAACCGAACATATACATCAGCGCAAATGTGCCGACCAAGGAGACGGGAACGGCGACAAGGGGAATAATCGACGCCCGCCACGTCTGGAGGAACAGAACCACGACGATAACGACCAGCACGACGGCTTCGAGCAGCGTCATGACCACAGCTTCGAGAGACGCCTTGACGAACACCGTTGGATCGTAGGCGATCCGATATTCGATGCCTTCCGGAAAGCCCTTCTGAAGTTCGGCCATGGTGGTGCGGACGGCGCTCGATACGTCGAGCGCATTCGCGCCGGGGCTTTGGATGATCTGCATCGCGAGCGCCGGCTTGCCGTTGAGGAGGCTACGAAGGGCATAGGAGTCTGCGCCAAGCTCGATGCGGGCAACGTCGCGCAAGCGGGTGACCTGACCGTCGGTGCCTGTCTTTACGACGATCTCGCCGAACTGCTGCTCACTGGACAGCCTTCCGAGCGTGTTGACCGTCACCTGAAACGCGGCCGAGGCTTCGGGCTGCTGGCCGACCGAGCCGGCGGCCACCTGAACGTTCTGTTCCTGAATCGCCCCAACGACGTCGCTGGCGGTCAGCCCCCTCGCGGCCACCTTGGCCGGATCGAGCCACACGCGCATGGAATACTCGCCAGCCCCCCAGACGAGTACGTCACCCACACCTGACAGGCGCGCAAGCTGGTCGCGTACCTGCAAGGTGGCGAAGTTCGACAGGTAGACGGGATCGTAGCGATTGTCGGGCGAGACGAGATGGACGACCATCAGGATGTCTGGGGACGTCTTCTGCGTCACGACCCCGATGCGCTGCACTTCCTGCGGAAGCCTGGGCAATGCGCGCGAAACGCGGTTCTGCACCTGAATCTGCGCCATGTCGGGATCGGTGCCCTGCTTGAACGCAATGGTCAGGGTCATGCGTCCGTCGGTCGCCGCCTGTGAACTCATGTAGAGCATATTCTCGACGCCGTTGATCGCCTGCTCCAGAGGGGCGGCGACGGTTTCGGCGATCACGGCGGGATTTGCGCCGGGATAGCTGGCGGTGACCTGCACCGTCGGCGGCGTGACCTGGGGATATTCGCTGAGCGGGAGCTTCAGGAGCGTGAGGCCGCCAGCGATCAGCATCAGGACGGACAGAACGACCGCGAAGATCGGGCGGTCGACGAAAAAGCGCGGGATATTCATTGACGCGCCTCCTGCGAGTCTGCCGCAGCCCGGTCATCTGTAGCGGTGTCGCCGGGCGCCATGGAGATCATCTGCGGAACTACCTGCATGCCTGGGCGGACGAGTCCTTTTACGATGATCTTGTCGGCCGGCTTGAGACCCGCCGCGACGACGCGCAGGCCATCGATCATGGGTCCGATTTCGACCGGGCGGTATTCCGCCTTGTTGTCGGCGCCGAGAGCGAGAACGTAGCGCCGCCCCTGGTCGATACCGATCGCCTGATCGTCGATGAGCACGGTCTGGGCTGGTTCGGCCGTGACGAGCTTGACCCGCGCGAACAGGCCGGGCGTCAGCCTGCCGTCCGGGTTCTTGACGATGGCTCTTGCGCGGATCGTCCCGGTGCTCCGGTCCACGCGGTTGCCGAGGAAGTCGAGTTCGCCGGCATGCGGAAAACCCGTATCGGTCATCAAGCCCAGATGCACCGGGAGCTTGCCGGCAACCGTTCCCGTCTCGGGTGCGCGGGCATTGGCTACGAAGCCGAGATAGGTGGCTTCGTCGATGTCGAAATAGACGTAGAGCGGATCGGTCGCGACAATCGTGGTGAGGAGCGTCGCAGCGCCTGCATTGCCGCCGGTGACGAGATTGCCTTCCGTGACGAGGACCCGGTCGATGCGCCCAGCAATCGGCGCGGTGACGCGGGCAAAGGAGAGATCGAGTTCGGCGGCCGAGACGGCAACCTTGGCGATGTCGACTTGCGCCTGGCGTTGACGCCGCATGGCCAGCGCGTCATCGAAAGCCTTGCGCGGCGCGTTGCCGTTCGAAGCGAGCGCCTCGGTGCGCCCGAAGTCGATCTCGGCCTGATCGAGCAGGACGTTTGCCTGCTGCAACTGCGCTTTGGCCGCGTTCAGGACCACCTCGAACGGTCGCGGATCGATCTGGAAGAGAAGCTCGCCGGGCCGCACGAGACCGCCTTCGGGAACGCTGGCGGCGACGATCGCGCCGCCGACGCGCGGACGCAGCTCGATAGCCTTGGTCGCTTCCAGATGGCCGGTAAACTCAACGGATGGCGCGACCTTGCGCGTGATGACCTCGGCAACCGGCACCTGCGGAACAGGCATCTGTGCCGGCTGCGCGACAGCCTCCGACGCAGCGGTCGAGGAAGCAAGCGCCAGAACGCTTTTGGCGTAGGGTCCGATCTCGTCGCGATAGACGATGGCAAGCGTGCCACCGGCGATGACGGCGCCGGCTAAAAACAGGGCGGCGGCTTTATTACTCATTCTCGTTCACCTTCAAAAGGCGCGCGCCCCCGGCCAGCCGGATGCGGCGACGTTCATTTTCTGCGAAGGTGCGGTTTCCAACGATGGAAAGGTCAAGGGCCTTGCAGGATGTTTCCGAACAGACCCTTGACGCTGCCGCCTAGCCATGTCGTGGCCAACCGCATGTCTCGCTTCGCCGACGTCTTGGAAGAAGCGGAGTCCGTCCCCGAATGAGCGCGATGGATCAGCGTTACCTCGACGGGCTCCAGTTGTGTGAAGCCGCCAGACCGATCCGGTTGGCGGCTCCTTGAGTGCGAGCGACTAGTGGCTTTCGGCCGGGACGAGAGGGTGAGAACGCATGCCCTCATCGCGACCGTCATCGGCAGACTTCGCACCCTTGAAGCGCAAGAGCCGCAACGCATTCAGCGTGACGATCGCCGTTGCGCCCGTATCGGCAAGGACCGCGATCCAGAGGCCGGTGATGCCGAGGACGCTGGTAACGAGGAACAGGCCCTTCAACGCGAGAGCGAAGACGACGTTCTGGTGGATGTTCGCCATGGTGGCGCGGGACAGCGCGACGAGATGGGCGACGTCCGTGACACGGCTCTTGAGCAGGGCGGCGTCCGCAGTCTCGATCGCCACATCGGTTCCGCCGCCCATGGCGATCCCGACGTCGGCCGTCGCCAGTGCCGGAGCATCGTTGATGCCGTCGCCGACCATGGCCACCTTGGACTTCCGCTTCATCTCGTTGACGAGATCGAGCTTGTCCTGCGGAAGCAGCTCGGCGCTCCACTCGATACCGAGACCCTTGGCAATGGCCTGGGCGGTGCGCCGGTTGTCGCCGGTTAGCATGACGGAGCGGACCCCCATAGCTTTGAGCTGGGCGACACCCTCCCGCGCGTCACGGCGCGGTTCGTCGCGCAGGGCGATGAGGCCGAGGACTTCCTTCGCCTGCTCGTCGAAAAGGACGGCAACGGTATTGCCGCGATCTTCGAGCTTCTCGATGGCGCTGCGCTCAAGCACCCCGAGCGTCACCATCTGTGCGGCATGGGTCGGGGAGCTGACGGCGAGGCGACGTCCGGCAACGGTCGCATGTACGGCCTTACCCGCCGTCGCCGATGCATCCTGTGCAAGGGGAACGGCGATGCCATCGGTTTCGGCACGGCCGATGATCGCCTTCGCAAGCGGATGGCTCGAACCTGTTTCGACCGCCGCTGCCAAAGCGAGAACGTCGCTCTCCTCGTTCTTGCCAAAGGCGAAGACTTCGGTGACGCGCGGCTTGCCCTCGGTGAGCGTACCCGTCTTATCGAAGGCGATGGCGCTCACCTTGCCAATGGTTTCGAGCGCATTACCGCCCTTGATCAGGAGGCCGCGGCGCGTGCCGACGGCGAGGCCCGAGGCAATCGCAGCAGGCGTCGAGAGGACAAGCGCACAGGGACATGCGATCAGCAGCAGCGCGAGGCCGCGGTAGATCCATGTGTCCCAATCACCGCCCATCGCGAGCGGCGGGACGACGACGATCAGCGCGGCGATCAGCATCACCGCCGGGGTATAGTAGCAGCTAAAATTCTCAATGAAGCGCGCGGTCGGGGCCTTGGCGGACTGCGCCTGCTCGACGAGCTGGATGATGCGCGAGATCGTGTTGTCGGAAGCCGTCTTTTCAACGCGGACCTGAAGAACGCCATCGACATTGATGGAGCCGGCGAAAATGCTGTCTCCCTTGGCCTTCGAGCGCGGCACGGATTCGCCGGTGATAGGCGACTCGTCTAGGCTGGAAGCGCCCTGTATGATTTGCCCGTCCGCCGGCACGCGGTCGCCGGGCCGCACCAGAACTAGATCGCTGACACGCAAGGACGTGGCCGGGACGCTGCGCTGCCCGCCATTCGGATCGAGCAGGACGGCCGTCTTCGGCACGAGCGATGCAAGGGCCTTTATGCCGGCGCGCGCCCTCCCGGCCGCGACGCTTTCGAGCAATTCCCCGACCGCGAACAGGAATACGACCGCAGCCGCCTCTTCAGCCTCGCCGATCACGAGGGCGCCTATCGAGGCGACGACCATCAACGTCTCTATAGAGAACGGAGATCCAGAGGTCGCGAGCGCGAATGCCTTGCGAGCGAAAGGAATGACGCCCGCGACGACGGCGGCGGCAAAGATCCATTCCGCATAAAGGGGGAAGAATTGGGCAATGGCGTACGCCGAGCCCATCAGCAGACCGAGCCCAATGACATGCTTCCCCTTGCGGGTCTGCCACCAGCGCTGATTGGGCATCGCTGGCGCTGGCGCGACGTCGATGGCCGCATCCGACGAAGCCGAAAGCTCGCGTGTGTTAGACACACCGAAGCCGAGGCTCTTGATCGTCTTTTCGATGTCGGCGACCTTGGTGATCGCGCCGGCAGCGAGCGTCAGTTCAAGCGTTTCGGTCGTGAAGTTCACGCGCACGTCGGAGACGTCTGGCATCCGTGCCAAGGCGACCTCGATCTTGCCGACGCAGCTTGCGCAATCCATCCCCTCGACGCGCATGGAGACATTGGGCGGAGAGGCCGGTGCGGCGCGGGGAGTTGGCGCAAGGCCCGCGTGATCATGTCCAGAGCAACCACCGTGGCCGTGATCATGATCGTGATGAGCGTGGTCGTGGTCATGGTGAGCGTGATCGTGACCGTGACCGTCATGACCATGGTCGTGCTTGTGATCGTGGCCGCCGCAGCCGCTGTGATCGTCGTGGCTTGCGTGACCGTGATCGTGATCGCCGGCGCAGCCGTTGTGATCATGACCAGCATGGGCGTCGGAGCGCTGCTCAGGCGCGGCGGGAATCGCAGAAGACGGCAGCTCGGTCACGTCGAACCCAAGCGAGCGAATCTTCTTGGCGATATCCTTCGACGTCGTTTTGCTCGTGGCATCGCGTGAGAGCAGCAATGTCTCGGTCGCGAAGTTGACGGCAACGTCGGAGATACCCCCCAGACGGCCCAAGGCCGTCTCGATCTTGCCGACGCAGCTTGCGCAATCCATGCCGTCGACACGAAAGCCGAGCCGTTCACCAGCGTCCGGCGTTGAAAGTCCAGTTGTCATTCCGATCTCCTTTCCGGCCGCCGTAGCGGGCGCGCGTGCTCACACGCCCTGCGCGGCTTCGGAAGGAGTCAATAACACACTTGAACAGCTATTCAAGTGTTAGTGGTAAAATTATGCTCTTCTCCAGGCGGATCAGTCGTCCGCATGATCCTCTGAAATATGCGTCGCCATATCCTGAAGAACATGGCTGACGTGCTGGTCGGCGATCGCGTAGAAGATCTGCTTGCCTTGGCGATCGCCCTTGACGAGACGCGCGCCGCGCAGCAGGCGTAGATGGTGGCTGACGAGGGTCACGGACAGGTCGAGCCGCTCGGCGATATCGCCCACCGAAATGGGCGCCGGTACACAGCTCAGCAGGATCTTCAACCGTGAGGGATCGCCGAGCAGGCGAAACGTTTCCGCGAGGATCGTGATCTCGTTCTGCGAGAGTGAAGGGAGCAGGAGGTGACCTTCAACCTCCATATGCTCGGGGGTCGCACGATCGTCTGGCTTCGTGGCGTTTGTCTTCTTGAGAGCAGTCATCTGCGTGCTTTACCTGAGTTCGGGACGGAACCTGCCGGCATTTGATCGCCAAGAGCTGTCCGTGTTTGATTGGTCTCGCCCAGTTTACCGGATGGGCGCGCAATCACAATGCGAAACACGGTCGCTGTCGATCGGCGGGACAGTTGGCGCAGTCCTTCTCTGCCCCTGCGTCATATCTCGAATTTTCCTTTTCCGCGCACGAACAGTCTTGACCTTACAAGCGCTGGAAGCCGCACGCTGACGACAATCCTGCCAAATCCGCCTGCGGTTGGGCGGCCTGGCGGCGGGGCAACCGTGTCGAATTCAGAGAAAGGCAAGACCGATGACGGAGAGCAGCAAACCCCAGATTCTCATCTACACCACACCGACCTGTCCGGACTGCCACGCGCTCAAACGCTGGCTCGACCAACAGGGCCTCGCCTACGAGGAACGCGACCTCACCGACCCGAAGATCGCCGAGGAGGCAAAGGCCCGGACCGGCGTCCGGGTCGCTCCGATCACCATCATCGGATCGGAAGTCTTCTACGGGACCTTCCCGAGCCAGAAGCCGGGCCTCGTCAAGGCGCTCGGTCTCGCCGGGAGCCTGTGAGGAGACGCAGATGACGAGCAAGTTCGTTGATATCCGGCAAGCGCGGACCAGCCTTGAGGTCCAAGAGGACCAAACCATCCTCGACGCCGCGCTCGCCGTCGGCATTCCCTATCCTCACGGTTGCCGTTCCGGCCGCTGCGGCTCCTGCAAGTCCCGCCTGATCGAGGGCGAGGTGGAATTGCTCCAGCACTCGCGCTTCGCGCTCACCGAGGAAGAGAAGGCCGATGGCCTGATCCTCGCATGCCGCGCTATGCCGCAAACGGATGCGGCCGTCGCTTGGCTGGGCAGCGATGACGACGATTCCGTGGAGACGCCGCGACGCCTGGACGCGATTGTCACCGGCCTCGACGATCTCACGCACGATATCAAGCTGGTGCGGATTGCACCCGCGGATGGTAGCCCGTTGCTGTTTACCGCCGGGCAGTATGCGCAGGTCGGCTTCGATGGAGCGCCGGCGCGCAGTTATTCGATGGCCAATCGTCACGGCGACGACAGCCTTGAATTCCACATTCGTCGCGTTCCGGGCGGCGTCACCTCGGAGCATGTGCATTTTGGGCTGAAGACTGGCGACAGGGTGGCGCTCGAATTTCCGCTGGGCTCTTCCTACCTGCGCCAGCATCATTCCGGCCCGATTCTTTGCATCGCCGGGGGCTCCGGCCTGGCGCCGATCAAATCGATCGTCGAAACCGCTCTTGCGCACGGCATGAAGCAGCCGATCCATGTTTACTTCGGCGCACGCGGCGAGCGAGATCTCTATCTCGTGGAGCATTTCCAGGCCATGGCCGAGCGTCACTCCACTCTTGCCTTCTCGGCCGTGCTCTCGGAGGCAGAGTCAGCGCAGCACCGGCGCGGTTTCGTGACCCAGGCGGTGGCCGAGGATCTGGAGGATCTCGACGGCTGGAAAGCCTACGTCGCCGGGCCGCCGCCGATGGTCGATGCAGCGATGGAGGTCGCCTTCGGACGGGGACTGCGCAGGGAGGACATGCACGCTGACGTGTTCTTCACGCCTGACGATCAGGATGCGTGAGGACGCCAGCCAGCAAGAGGGCAAGTCGCGGGCGAAATGGGGGAGAGCAGCTCGCCAGAGCGGGCAAAGGAGACCGAGAGTTATGAGCAGCCATACCGGGCGCCGCCCGAAGCCGACCGTTGCAGAGCTTCTTTCCGATCCGATTGTCCGCGCTGTGATGTCGGCGGACGGAGTGGACGAGGCCCAACTGCGAGAGCTGCTTGATCGCGTTTCCCGAGAGCAGTCGATGTGCGCGCCCCCCCACGCGCACGAAGCTGTGAAGATAGTCGGGAGCGCTATCGAGCAAGCCTGCGCCGCGATCCCTCGCGGCGCAGGCGCCCTATCACGCTGATACGCTGAACTCGGTCATCATGCCAGTTTGAAGGTGCGGCATGTGGTGGCAATGCAGCATCCAGCGCGCCGCCTCGCCAGCATCGAGCGCCACCGTCACCATGCCCATCGGAGGAACATAGACGGTGTCGCGCCGCGCGCCTTCGAACCGCTTGCCGTTGATCTCCACGACCTGAAAAACGTGGCCGTGCAGGTGCATCGGATGGCCCATCATCGACATATTGTGGAACATGATCTCGACGCGCTCGCCAGTCGTTGCGACAATCGGCTTGTGCTCTCCCCAGACCTTGCCGTCGATGGTCCAGAGGTAGGGCTGCATTGAGCCGCCTAGCATGACCATCTGGGTGCGTTGCGCGGCACGCGGCGGCAGATTGTCCGTCGCCCGCAGCCTCTGCTCTTGCGAAAGCTCGATGTCGAATGCAGGCGTATCCGCGTCGCCGAGTGCGGGAACCTTCTGAATAGTCGCGCCCGGCGTTGCGAGGATCAGCCCGGTGCGCTCCTTTGCGCCCTCGCGCAACGCCAGCACAGGCCAGGCTCCATCTCCGGCAAGCTCCAGCTCAAGATCGAGACGCTGGCCCATGGCGACGCCGAACCGTTTGCCCTCAAGCGGTTGCACGGCATGGCCGTCGACAGCTACGAGGCGCGCCGAAAGCTCGCCGGTATCGATCCAGAAGACGGTGGCCGAAGCGCCGTTGATCACCCGAAGCTTTATCCGTCCGCCCTTCTCGACCCTGACGATCTGCGGATCGGACAAGGTGCGGTCGTTGGTGAGGTAGGCGTCCCAATCGTAGTCGTTCAGGTCCACGGCCATGCCCTGCATCGAGGACATATCCATCTTCATGCCGGAATGGTCCATCGACGCGCCGGGATCGGATTGGCCTCCCATCGCGCTCATATCATGGCCGCCACCATGTCCGCCGGTGATCTCCTGCATGACCTCTTCGGGCGTCTTGAACGAGAAATCATGAAGGAACATCACGACCTCCTGGCGGTCGGCCTTCACGTCTTCGGCGCTGCGCACGATCAAGGCCGCGGCGAGAAGGTTCATTTCTTGAAGCGGGATATGCGCGTGCATCCAGTAGGTGCCGGGAAGCGGCTCATAGTCATAGGAGCGCGTTTCTCCGGGTTGCAGCATCGGGCGCGGCACGTCCGGAACGCCGTCCTGCTCGTTGGGCGGGATCTGGCCGTGCCAATGGATCAGGGTCGGCACATCGAGACGATTGGCCAGGTCGACGCGAAAGCGTTGTCCGGGGTCGAGAACCAATCCTTGCCCGCTCGACCCTTCAAGGCCGAAGACTGTGGCGGCGCGCCCGTCGACGTCCAGCACGCGCGTTGCAGCGCTGAGGGCCATCGCGCTTTGGGCGTTGGCGAAGCGCGGTAGAGCTGCTGCGGATAGCGTGGCAGCGCCTGCGGCGAGAAAGCTGCGGCGTGAGATAAGCTTCATTTTCGGTCTCCTGGGAGGACTATGCTCCCTCTGAATTCAGATCGGCGTGCGACTAGGCAGGCCACTTGCGTTCAGCAAGACCGTCGTTGGGAGGGCGTTCGTTGCGTGCGGGGCCGATGCCGGCGAGGTCCGGCATCTCGGTAATGCTCCAGATCGCTGCGGTAGGAGCGGTGGCATTTGTCGGCGCCTTAGGCGCAAGCCAGTGCGTCATGCCTGAGCATAGGGCATAACAGAAGGCATTGTTTCCGTTGCAGATTCGATGTTCCTGGCACGGCACGGCAGCGGTATCCGCGGCCGGATGCTGCGATCCGTGTTCCGAAATCATTACGTGGGAGTTACTGGCCATGCGAGCACCGAGCGCCGGAACGGTCAACGCCACGCTGGCGAAGGAAAGGAGCATGAGCAGAGCGATGAACAGCCGTTGCATCGCCGTCAAAACGCCGTGCAAGACAACATCATCCGCACCCTCGGCTTGCGTTCATCCAGGGTGGTCCGCTCCCACCCGCTCGCCGCGTCCGCCGCCGAGCGTCTTTTTTGGTGACACACCACGGCGGTTCCAGGCGACACTGGTTACTTGCCTCGGTCGGCGAGCCACTTCTTCATCATGGCGATCTCGCCCTCCTGGGCCTTGACCACCTCTTCGGCGAGTTTGCGGACCTCGGGGTCCTTGCCGTACTGGAGCACGACCTTCGCCATGTCGATCGCGCCCTGATGGTGCGGGATCATACCGCGCATAAAGTCCACGTCGGCGTCGCCGGTATAGGGCACCATCATGTCCTTCATCATGGCATCCATGGCGGTCTCGTATGCCTTCGTCGACGGCGTGTCCGATCCTGGCGTCTGCATGCCTGACATGTCGTGACCTTGCATCGTGTTGTTGTCCGTTTTCATTTGGGTTTGAGCGAATGCCAGGCCGCCGGCGATAGCGATGGCCCCTGCGATGAAGATCGGAGTGAGCTTGTTCATGGTCTCGCTCCCGTTCAGTTTGAGGTCGCCGGATAGCCGGCTTCTTCCAGAACCTGCAAGATCGCGGACGGCGTGGCGGTCGTCTCGACCTTGACGGCGCGCGCGGCGGGATTCGTCTCGATCTTGGCTGCGGAGTCCACCGACTGGATCGCCTTGGTGACGGACTTGGCGCAACCGCCGCAGGTCATGTTTTCAATTTTGAGGTCCATGAGACTTCTCCTTGTTTTGATCTCATGTCGCCCAAGGTGGTGCTTCCAACCGTGGTAAGGTCAAGGGTCAAAAAAAAGAAAATGCGCTATTGACCTTCCCATGGTTGGAAGCCTCATTTTCCGTCCGAACGTGAATTTCGGAACGAGAAAAGGAGGCGGCTATGAATGCCCCCGTTCGAGCTGCGGACACCAGGAACGCGGCAATTTCCCTGTCAATAGAAGGCATGACCTGCGCCTCCTGCGTCGGTCGTGTCGAACGAGCCCTCAAGGCCGTCCCCGGCGTTGCCGATGCGGTCGTCAACCTGGCGACCGAAAAGGCAAGCATCACGACGAATGCTCCCGTCGATCGCGCTACGCTCGTCAAGGCCATCGAGGATGTCGGCTATGAGGTTTCGGAGAGCCCTGCCGCACAAGCGGCCGCCTCGCTTGAAGTCGCGATCGAGGGCATGACCTGCGCCTCCTGCGTGGGTCGTGTCGAGAAGGCCCTGAAGGCCGTGCCGGGCGTCACCAGCGCCGTCGTCAACCTCGCGACCGAGAAGGCCACGATCCAGGGAACCGCAGACACGGCAGCCGTGATTGCGGCCATCGAGAATGCGGGCTACGACGCCAAGGTCATCTCGGCGGCAACCGGATCGAGCCAGGCCGAGACGAATGACCGCGCAGAGAAGAAGGAAGCCGAACGCCGCGAGCTGACCCGCGACTTCACCATCGCGGCGGTGCTGACCGCTCCGGTCTTCCTTTTGGAAATGGGCTCGCACCTCATTCCGGGCGTGCATGGCGTGATCGAATCCACCATCGGCATGACGAACAGTTGGTATCTCCAGTTCGTGCTGACGACGCTGGTGCTGTTCGTGCCGGGCATCCGCTTCTATGACAAGGGGCTTCCCGCCCTCTGGCGTCTGGCGCCGGACATGAACTCGCTGGTGGCAGTCGGCTCGCTCGCGGCTTACGGCTATTCGCTGGTCGCGACCTTCGCGCCGGGCTTCCTGCCCGCAGGGACGATCAACGTCTATTATGAAGCCGCCGCGGTCATCGTCACGCTGATCCTGCTCGGCCGGCTGCTCGAAGCCCGCGCCAAGGGGCGTACCTCGGAAGCGATCAAGCGTCTGGTCGGCCTTCAGGCCAAGACGGCGCGCGTCCGCCGTGACGGCAAGACGGTCGATCTTCCGATCGACTCCGTGCTGTCGGGTGACATCGTGGAGGTCCGTCCCGGCGACCGTATCCCGGTCGATGGCGAGGTCATCGAGGGCGAAAGCTATGTCGATGAATCCATGATCACCGGCGAACCGATCCCGGTTTCCAAGACGAATCGTAGCGAGGTCGTCGCCGGCACCGTGAACCAGAAGGGCGCCTTCGCGATCCGCGCCACGGCGGTCGGCGGCAACACCGTGCTGTCGCAGATCATCCGCATGGTTGAGGAAGCACAAGGCTCGAAGCTGCCGATCCAAGCGCTGGTCGACAAGGTGACGATGTATTTCGTGCCGGCTGTCTTCGCCGTCGCGGCTCTGACCTTCGCGGCATGGCTCTATTTCGGGCCGTCGCCGGCGCTCACCTTCGCGCTGGTCAATGCGGTCGCCGTGCTGATCATCGCCTGCCCCTGCGCCATGGGTCTGGCTACGCCGACCTCGATCATGGTCGGCACCGGCCGGGGCGCGGAGCTGGGCGTACTCTTCCGCAAGGGTGAAGCGCTGCAACTGCTGAAGGACGCCAGGGTCGTGGCCGTCGACAAGACCGGCACGCTGACCGAGGGCAAGCCCGCCCTGACCGACCTCGAACTGGCCGCCGGCTTTGACCGTGCGACCGTGCTGGGTCTAATCGCGGCCGTCGAAGCCAAGTCAGAACACCCGATCGCCCGCGCCATCGTGGAAGCGGCCGAGGCGGAAGGCATCGCGCTTCCCGCCGTGTCTGGTTTCGAATCGGTAACCGGCTTCGGCGTGAAGGCCGTGGTCGACGGCAAGCGTATCGAGATCGGCGCGGACCGCTACATGGTCGAGCTTGGCCATGACGTGGCGGGCTTCGCCGTCGTGGCCGAACGGCTCGGCAACGAGGGCAAGTCGCCGCTCTATGCCGCGATCGAGGGCAGGCTCGCGACGATCATTGCCGTGGCCGACCCGATCAAGGCGACGACGCCGGCCGCGATCAAGGCGCTGCACGATCTCGGGCTGAAAGTCGCGATGATCACCGGCGACAACCGGCGGACGGCCAAGGCCATCGCCGCGCGTCTCGGCATCGACGAGGTGGTGGCGGAAGTGCTGCCGGACGGCAAGGTCGAGGCGATCCGTCGCCTCAAGGCCGAGCACGGTAAGGTCGCCTTCGTCGGCGACGGCATCAACGACGCTCCGGCGCTCGCCGAGGCGGATGTGGGCCTCGCCATCGGCACCGGCACGGATATCGCCATCGAGGCGGCGGACGTGGTGCTGATGTCGGGCAGCCTGACCGGGGTGCCGAACGCCATCGCACTGTCGAAGGCGACGATCGGAAACATCCGGCAGAACCTGTTCTGGGCCTTCGCCTACAACACGGCCCTGATCCCGGTCGCCGCCGGCGCGCTCTATCCGGCCTACGGCATCCTGCTGTCGCCGGTCTTCGCCGCCGGCGCCATGGCCCTGTCGAGCGTCTTCGTGCTCGGCAATGCGTTGCGGCTCAAGACCTTCAAGGTCCCAACCTAATGAACCGAAGCAGCCGACCCTATATTCGGGGTCGGCTGTCGTACCTTACGGGAGAAAACGCATGAATATCGGACAAGCTTCGAAAGCGTCCGGCGTCTCGGCCAAGATGATCCGCTACTACGAACATACCGGCCTCATTCCGGCCGCCGATCGGACGTCTTCCGGCTATCGCGACTATTCGGACACGGACGTTCACATGCTGCGCTTCATCCGGCGCGCGCGTGATCTCGGCTTCTCGGTGGCCGAGATCGGCGATCTCCTCGGCCTCTGGCGCGACGAGTCGCGGCAGAGCGCGGAGGTCAAGCGTCTGGCGCAGGGCCACATCGACGCGCTGGAGAAGAAGATCGCGGACTTGCAGGACATGGCGCACACGCTCACGATGCTGGTGAAAGCCTGCACGGGCGACCATCGCCCGCATTGCCCGATCCTCCAGCGTCTGGAAACCGATCAGGACGATGAGGACCTCACGGTCCAGCCGCGCAGCGGTGCGATTACTCGTTCCGTGCAGTAGAGTAACACTCGGCCCGTTCGCCTAACCGAAGCGGCCTGATGTTTTCGTCCCTGCCAGATATGGCGGGGACTTGTCGTTTCAGGCTTGGGGTTTGCGCGCCGCCTGCCAGAGCAGCGGCACGAGGATCAAGGCGACCGGCGGAAACAACAGCCAGTTGATCGCCGCCCAGCCCGAGTTGTGCAGGACGCTGCCAGCCAGAAACGATACGGCGGCGGTCGTGCCGAAGACCATGAAGTCGTTCGCGCCCTGCGCCTTGGCGCGCTCGCCCGGCGTATGGCAGTCCGTGACCATAGCCGTCGCGCCGATGAAGCTGAAATTCCAGCCGAGCCCCATGATGGCGAGAGATCCCCAGAAATTGATCAGCTCAAGCCCGGCCAGTGCGACCACGGCCGAGACGGCGATGAGCAGCATCCCCGCAGCGGTGACCCGCTCCTTGCCGAAGCGTGTCATGAGACGGCCGGTGACGAAACTTGGCGCGAACATCGCCAGTAGATGCCACTGGATTCCGAGTGCTGCACTGTTGACCGAATGGCCGGTGTTGACCATCGCGATCGGAGCCGCCGTCATGACGAAAGCCATGAGGCCGTAGGAGACGACGCCGGCTGCGACGGCGAGCATGTAGCGGGGCATCATCAGGATCTGAATCAGGGAACGGCCGGAGCTTTCGGACTCGGATTGCGAACCAGATTGCGGCGCGCGTAGCATCAACAGAATCGGGATGGACAACAGCGGAAGCGCCGCCTGGCTGAGAAAGCTGCCGACATAGGGCGTGCCGGGGAAGGAATCGCGTGTCCAGATGACGAGCTGGGGACCGATGACAGCCGCGATCAGTCCGCCGACCATCACCCAGGAGATTGCGCGTGCCTTCAACGCGCCTTCGGCAGCGTCGGCGGCGGCGAAGCGATAGCTTTGAACGTAGGAGCCGTAGAGACCGGCGGTAAAGCAGCCAACGCAGAACAGCAGAAACGATGCCACAAAGATACCAAGTGCTGCGATGAGACCCGCCGCGAGGCCGAAGAAGGCGCCGAACAAGTAACCGCTCCGGCGTCCCCAAGCGCGCATGACGAACGCGGCGGGCAGCGTGCCGATCGCCAGGCCGACGCCGAACAGGCTGACCGGCAGCGTCACCCATGCGGGGTTGTCGGCGAGCTGCTGGCCGACCAGGCCGCCGAGCGACATGACGATTGGCGCGCTCGATCCGCCGAGCGCCTGAGCGGCGGTCAGCACGGTGATGTTGCGCCGGACAGTTGCAGTATCGTCCATGGGAACTCCCACAATTATTTGCTTCGACGTTGACATGCCGGCAAAACTTTTGGGTTTTGCGGGAACGAAACCTTTCCTGAAACGTATATATACCCATACCGGGTAGGGGTAGCTGGATGTGCAATAAAAACTCGAAGCAGATCATTGCGTCACTCAACCGGATCGCCGGCCAGGTTCGCGGCGTCGGTCAGATGGTGGAGGACGAGCGATACTGCATCGACATTCTCAACCAGATCCACGCGGTCAAGGCCGCCCTCTCGAAGGTGGAGAACCAGGTGCTGCGATCGCATGCCGCCTGCTGCGTCGAGGAGGCGATCGCCTCGGGCGATGGCGACCTGCAAAGAGCAAAGTTCAACGAGCTGGTCGAGGTGTTCGCAAAGGCGAAACTATAGATCGAAGGGATCAGACAATGGCGACCCATGCTGCCAAACGCGCCGAACTTCATCGAATGGTGATGGAAAACCATACGTGTCCCTACGGGCTGAAGGCGCTCGATCTCCTCAAGCGCGAAGGCTACGAGGTCGATGATCACCATCTGACGACTCGCGCCGAGACGGATGCTTTCAAAGCAAAGCACAATGTTCAGTCAACGCCACAGACCTTCATAGGCGGCAAGCGGATCGGCGGCTACGATGATCTCGTCCGGTTCTTCGGCGGCAAGGTCAAGGACAAGGACACCGTCACCTACAAGCCGGTGATCGCGCTGTTCGCGATGGCAGCGCTGATGGCATTGGCCGCGAGCTGGGCGGCGTTCGGCAACCTCGCGACGGTCCAGGCGGCCGAATGGTTCATCGCCATCGCGATGTGTCTTCTTGCCCTTCAGAAGCTGAAGGACGTGGAAGGCTTCGCGACCATGTTCCTGAACTACGACCTTCTGGCGCAGCGGTGGGTCCGATATGCCTACATCTATCCCTTCGCGGAGGCGCTCGCCGGCGTCCTGATGATGGCTGGCGCCCTGATGTGGGTGTCGATCCCCGTCGCGCTGTTCATCGGCGGCATCGGCGCGGTCTCAGTGTTCAAGGCGGTCTATATCGACAAGCGCGAGCTGAAATGCGCCTGCGTCGGAGGCGACAGCAACGTGCCGCTCGGCTTCGTGTCGCTCACCGAGAACCTCATGATGATCGGCATGGCGGTCTGGATGATCTTCAAGCCGATGGGCATTGGACACTGACAACCGCGAAAGGACGATCAAATGGCGAGCGACCACACATCTCATGGCGGGCATTCGAGGGGCTCCCATGGCCGTCCCTATCTGATGTTCTGGATCAACATGATCCTCTGCCTCATTGTGATGTATGTCGTGATGTTTTCGATGATCGACGGCTGGGGCGACTTCCGGAATAATCTGAACATGCTTTACATGGCGATAACCATGTGGGCGCCGATGGGCATCTTCATGCTGGCGACAATGCCGGGCATGTTCCCGAACCGGAGCGCGAATATCGCCCTTTACGTCGTCTTCGCGCTGCTGACCGCCGGTTCCTTCTGGGCGACGCGGAGCCAGACCCTGATCGATGATCGCCAGTTCATCGATTCGATGATCCCGCACCATTCCGGCGCGATCCTGATGTGCCGCGAGGCGAAGCTTGCCGACTCGGAACTGAAAACGCTGTGCGACGAAATCATGGCAGCTCAGCGTGAGGAGATCGACAAGATGACGAGCATTCGAAATCGTCTCTAGTGTAGCGGCGGCGATAAAGACTCTACATCACGCACGCCGTCGCCGCCGCCAGAACCAGATATCGCCCGAGCTTGGCGACGCCAACTAGGAGGAGAAAGACGGGTAGCGGCTCCTTCATGATCCCGGCCGCGAGGGTTAGCGGATCGCCGATGACCGGCATCCAGCTTAGCAGCAACGACCATTTCCCATAGCGGCGATACCAACGCCGCGCCCGCTGGAGACCGGCTTCCGACACCGGGAACCAGCGCCGGTTACGGAAACACTCGACGCCGCGCCGATGATCCAGTTGACGACCGAGCCGGCCACGTTGCCAAGGCTCGCTGCGGCGACCAATGCCCAGGCCGCGAAAGAATCGGCCAGCAGCAGCCCGATCAGCGCGGCTTCCGACTGCATCGGCAGCAGGGTGGCAGCAAAGAAGGCGGTGAGGAACAGGCCCAAGCAGGCCGCCAGTGTGCTCAAGCACCGGCCCCGCGATCGCGCGGCGAAGCCGGCCATCTTGTATGATGGCGGTCGATGACGAAGGCATGGCGGTGCCGATATCCGCCATCGGCGGCAGCCGCATCGGACAGATGCGGATGGCTCGCCTCGAGCGTGTCATGCATATGGTCGAGTTCGTCGGGATCGGCCGCGGGCCAGAGGACCGCAGCGGCCGATACGGCGGCGGCGGCCAGCAGCCCCAGCGCAACGAAGGTGATCGGGAGGCCAAACGCGGCGCCCAGGCGCTCCGCGAAGGTCGCTGCGATAGGGGCCACCCCCACATAGGCGACCATCTTGATGGCGAGCGCCGTTCCCAGCACCGCATCCGCATCGGGACCGGCGAGATCATAGGCCAATAGCCCCAGCGCGATCGTGGCAAGCCCTGTTCCGATAAGCGCGATAACCTGTGCCAGGAAGAGGTGGCGATAGGTGCGGTTTCCAAGAACCTGCAACATAGGAACCTCACAAGTACTTGGTTATTTCCTTGAATTCGTCGATCGAACGACGATCGTCCTTAACAAGCGGCCCGACCACGTCGTCGAGACAGTGGTCGAGGTGGTTCTGAATCAGCGTCCGCTTGGCTTGTGCGATGGCCTTTTCGACCGCGTGAAGCTGCTGCGCGATATCGAGGCATGGCCGACCAGCTTCGATCATCTCGACGATCCCGCGCAAATGGCCGTCCGCACGCTTGAGGCGCATTGTGATCGCGGCGTGGGATCTGTGGGCATCGGATTGTTCGCTCATCCAGATATCCTATCCCCCTGGAGAGGATATTGTAACGAGCCTGCCGCCGGCGTCGCCTCAACCCCATGATCGTCGATAAGCCGTCGGCGTCGTCCCGAGCCAGCGCTTGAACATGGCGGTGAGAGAAGCCTGCCTTTCAAATCCCAGCGACGACGCCACCGTGCCGATCTCGTAGCCTTGGACCATCTTTCAGACGCCGCCGTCGCATGGTGGCTGGCTACTTTCTCGTTGCCACGCCAGCGGCGAAGATGCCCAACAGGGTAAGAAGCGCGATGCCGAGCGTAACATAGCGTGCGGAATCCACCGCAGATTCCCCGCCTGCCGCCATCAGCGTGCCAGCGAGTGCGGAAGTGATCGAGAAAGCAATAAGCTGTGTGATGGTGATCGCAGCAGCAGCCTTGCCTCCTTCGGCGGGATCATGTGTGCTGCTCATCGCTGCAACACCGAGCAGCGGCCACGCCAGTCCGATGCCGACGCCGGCAAGCGCGAGGACAGCCGCCCAAATCAGCACCATCCCGATATCGGCACCGAACACTTGTAGAAGTCCATAAGCGATCAGCCCAGCCGTCAACAGCAGTGGGCCGACGCGGATGGCGCGGCGGCGGCCGCTCTCACTCTTGACCGAAACAATGAAGAGCTGGGCGATGACCCATGCCAGCGAAAGAACTGCGCCAAGGAAACCGGCGATCAGCGGCGAAAGGCCCGCCAGTTGCTGACCAAACAGGGGGATGAAGTTCTCCACCATCACGCCCGCGCTCAGGGCAGCGACCGTGAGATAGACCCATTTCAGGGAGTTGCCACGCCGATAGGTGATGTGCGGAAGGATGGTCTCTTTTGCTCGCCGCTCCACGACGACGAAGAGCCAGAGCAGCACGATGCCAATTCCGACCATTGCCAGCGTTGGCCAGCCTATCGGCACGATGGCGCTGAGGCTGATAGCGATGGTCGCAAGCACAAGCGGAATGAGGGAGGCGACGGGAACAGGTGAACGATGCCCCGATCCAGCCATGCGGCCGAACGCGCGTTGAGCGATGATTCCGAACAGCAGCGAAACGACCGCCAGCGCACCGTAGGACCAGCGCCAGAGGCCCAGTTCTGCGAACACGCCGCCAAGCGCCGGCCCGAACAGCGTCCCCAAGCCCCACATGGCCGACACGACGCCGGTTGCCCGCGCCCAATGGCGTTCGGGAAGTGCTGCACGAATTACCGCATAGCCGAGTCCTGCCAGCAAACCGCCGCCAAGTCCTTGCACGACGCGACCGACGATCAGCGGTTCCATCGTTGGGCTGGCGGCATTGGCCGCTGCGCCGAGAGCGAAGACGACGAACGCCGTAACATAGGCAAGCGCCGGCCCCTTCCAGTCGAGAATGCGGCTGACGAACAGCGAGGCTACGATTGCCGAGATAACGAACGCAGTCGTCACCCACGCATAATATTGCTGCCCGCCAATATCCGCGACGATGGAGGGCATCAGTGCGGCGGTGAAATAGAGGTTCATGGCATAGAGCAGCACGCCGCTTGCCATGACCAGAACAATGGCGAGGTGGCGGCCGGACAGAAGATCGGACCATCCGTCCAGATGCGCCGCAGGCGCATTTGCGGGATCGGCCGAACCGGCCGGGGTTGGTGAGCTATTCATCGGGGATTCTCCGAAAGGGGGAAGTTCAGTTGGCTGCGCGCCGGACGGCCAAGGACAGCCCCAACACGACTAGCGAGACGAGCAGGACAATGCTGGGAGCGACCGCATGGCCGTAATCAGCGTTCAGCAGTGTCGTGAGGGAAGCAGCGGCCATCACGAGCGCGCCAAGGCCGGCTCCATAGGGCCGCGAGCCAGCGCGGATCAGCATCAGCCCAGCCGCCAGTTCGAGAATGGCGGTGATGTAGTGGAACCAGTCGGGGTAACCCCAAGCCACATAGGCCGCCGCATTTTCCTCTGAGATGAAGATGTTGCCGTAAGCGCCGAAGAGAAAGAAAGCTGCCAGCAGCCAAGCCAGGCTGGTCGCTATGATCGGAAGGGGTCTGTTCATGTGGCCTCGCATCTTGGAAATCGGACCGGCTGAGGCAGCATAGGACTGGACCAACCAGCCGTTCCGACATAGATTGAATGCTCACTCTAGTTATGATCGACGTGTGGTCAAGCTATATTAGAGCGATCATTCTATGTTTATGGAGGCCCCATGGTCCGCAAGCGCGTTCCCGAGCAGCATGAAGGCAGAAGGCAGGAGATTCTCGCAGCGGCGCATAGGTGCTTCCTGCGCCATGGTCTGCAGGGCGCGTCGATTTCGATGATCTGCAAAGAAGCGGCGATGAGCCCCGGCCACCTCTATCACTACTTCCCCAGCAAGGACGCTATCATTGAGCAGATGGCGGATGATTACCTTGCCAGTCTCCACAGCCATTTCAGCGGCCACCCCGAGGACGAACAGACGGCGACTGTTCTGCTATCGGAATTGTGGAGCATGAAGGGGTGGGACGATCTCGGTCATTGCCGCATTCTGTTCGAGTTGCTGGCAGAAGCGGGGCGTAACGAAAGAATCAGGGCCATCCTCAAACAGAACACTGATGGTGTTCGAACATTGCTGGCAGAAGCGCTGACCGCAGGTCAGGCGCGTGGCGAAGTCGATTCCGGCCTTGACCCTAAGCACACCAGCGCGGTTCTGGTGGCGGTCCTTGATGCCGCGCCGATGCTGCCGTTGATGACAGCGGACCTTGACTTCGAGGAGAGCCGCAAACTGGTCACGACAATGGTTGGCCGATTTCTGAAGCCTCAACAATGAAGCGGATTATGAAAATGGGGGATGGCGGCCGGTCGAAGCATTGGTGCCAGTCGCGCCAAAAACTTCCCTTTGATGTCGCGGATCGCGTCAAGTCATGACAGATGTTTCACAGCTAACCTCGCCCGACTTGTCCGGGTTGCAAGCATTTCTGGCGCTGTGTCTCTATACAGCCGTAACATCGGTCACGCCCGGACCGAACAACATGATGGTGCTGGCATCCGGTGTTAATTTCGGCATTCGGCGGACATTGCCACATATTGCGGGCATCAGCATTGGTTTCGCCGCGATGATCGTCATCATGGGGATGGGCCTTGGAGTGATTTTCGAGGCGTATCCCATGCTCAACACCATCCTGCGATGGGTTGGCGGCGCCTATCTTCTGTATCTGGCATGGAAGATCGCCGGGGCCGCAGCACCGGAGAATGCAGAAAGATCGGCTGCCAGACCCTTGGGCTTCATTGGCGCTGCTGCGTTCCAATGGGTCAACCCCAAGGCATGGGTCATGGCGCTCGGTGCCGTCGCCACCTATCTTCCGGGCTCTCCCTCGTTGTCGTCCGTCGCCGCAGCTGCACTGCTGATGGCAGCGATCAACGCACCCTGCGTCGGCATCTGGGCGGCGTTCGGTGTTGGCCTCCGCCGGCTTCTTACGGAGCCTGCGAAGCTGCGCGCCTTCAATCTCACCATGGCAGCGCTGCTGGTTGTCTCGCTCTATCCAATCTTTGTGACGTAGAGCCAGCTGCTGTTCGCTAAATCGGCATCGAAACACTCCGCAGCGCCAGTCGGAACGGATGACGATCCCGGCTACGCTTCATTCCTCGAATTCAAGATAATCACGTTAAATGCGGATGGAATCTGATGGCAAATACTGAACACATGATCGTCGTAACCGGTGGCCCCGGTTCCGGCAAAAGCAGTCTGATCGATGCCATGGCCCAGCGCGGCTTCCGCACCATGCCCGAGGCCGGCAGGGCGATCATTCGAGACCAGATCAGGATCGGCGGTAAAGCTTTGCCTTGGGCGGATCGCGCACTCTTCGCCGAACTCATGTTGGGCTGGGAACTGCGTTCTTATCAGGAGGCACTTGCAAGTGACGCGCTTGTCTTGATGGACCGTGGTATGCCGGATGTTGTTGGTTATCTCACACTCTGCGGCCTGCCTGTGCCTGCTCATTTCGAGACGGCGGCCAAAACCTACCCTTACAACAAGCGGGTTTTTCTCGCCCCGTATTGGGATGCCATCTTCACGCAAGACACTGAGCGCAAACAGGACAGGCAAGAGGCCGAGGCGACCGGTATGGTCATGGCTGAGACTTATGGCAGGCTTGGCTATCAGATAGTCGAGCTGCCGCTGGTGGGAATCGAGCAGCGGGCCGACTTCGTTGCTGAAAATTTGAGAGCTTAGAGCGAAGTGACAGTCCTCATCCAATTGGCGCTAACTCATCCAGCAACTTCCGAGGCCGCGCCGGTTTCGCGCTCCGTCAAGACGCGATCGATCAAACCCCATTCCAACGCTTCTTCCACCGTCATGAAGCGGTCGCGGTCCATGGCTTGTTCGAACTCTTCATAACTGCGTTTGCAATGCTCCGCGTAGAGCCGGGTCATGCGCTGCTTGGTTTTCAGGATCTCCTCGGCATGGATCAGCATATCCGACGCCTGCCCTTGGAATCCGCCTGATGGTTGGTGAATCAGGATGCTGGCGTTCGGCAATGCCGCGCGTTCGCCGGGTTCGCCGGCCATCAGCAGGAATGACCCCATCGAGCGGGCCGTCCCCATACAAAGAGTATGCACCGGAGCGCGGATGTATCGCATGGTGTCATACATGGCGAGCCCGCTGGTAACGACGCCACCGGGAGAATTGATGTATAGCTGAATTGGCTTCTTGGGATTCTCGGCTTCCAGAAACAGTAGCTGCGCGCAGACGAGCGCGGAAACGGTGTCGTTGACCTCACCGTTCAGGAAAATGATCCTCTCGCGCAGAAGGCGGGAATAGATGTCGAAAGAGCGTTCGCCACGGCTGGATTGCTCGATGACCATAGGGACGAGTTGCATCGCTTCGCGCATAGGCGAACTCCTGTCTTCTAGATTTTGATGTGTTGTTTGAGGTGCTATGCTGCGAGCATAAGCACGGGCCAATTGTTGTTCGCGGCAGGGGGTGTTCGCCGAACGGATCGGGCGTCCACAAGATGATGGATGATCCTCAACCTCGTGCCGCCATAGACATTGGGACCGACTTGGAACGTCACAATGCTTTCGAGGAAAGGCGATTCTTCTTCGCGCATCCGATAGCGGACTTCCTCTCCCGGTTCTGCCGAGATCGGGACAGCATCGGCCAAGTCTTTTTCAGGCAGCCATTTTTCTCGAAGCTCTGGAATACTAATCGCCCGCCAAACCATTTCAGGGGGAGCGTCGATTTCATATTCCACGACGAGATTATCCTTGGGCTTCTTTGCCTCCGTGTCGCTCATTGGTCCATGTCCCTTAGTAAGCTCTTCAAAGCGTCAATTCTCGCAGGCCAATAGGCCCGATACTTCGCCAGCCATTCCGCGATGAGTGCCAGCCCCTCTGGATCGACCTCATAGTTCACAAAGCGGCCCTGACGTTCTTCCCGCACCAGCTTGGCGTTGCGCAGGACAGAGAGATGTTGCGACATCGCCGGCTGACTAATTTCCATACCCTGCCGCAGTGTGACGGCGTTCATGCTGCCGGACGCCAGCTTCTCGAAAATCGCGCGGCGTGTCGGATCGGCCAGAGCTTTGAATATGTCGTTCGGGATCATAACAATAGATAAGCGCACACTTATCTGATTCGCAAGGGCGAACCATCATCACAACATAATCCCTCGTTGCCGCCCTAGCTGCCACGACACCGATCCGCCCTGAACGACGCCCATAACCTCGCGACCGAGCTGTCGGTCTATGACCGGCCGCCATGGGACCAAGGTAAACTCGTGGGACTGCTCGACCACGGCGAACTTGCCGCTCGATAGCTGCACGGTGCCGGTGAATTTGCCGCTGATGTTCTCGCCGTCCGTGGCGGCACGGAAAGGCAGGCCCTTGCTCTCGGCCATCTCCCCGCCAACACGGGCAACCTCGCGCTCGCGCAGGGTGGCGAGAAGGCTGCTCCGGTAGAAGATGCGGCCATTCCGTGCTCGGGTAGCGTCGCCTTGCTCGATATGATGCTCGCGGCGCTGGTCCATGGCCTCGCGCACCTGCTGGCCGAAACCGGCCGGCGCAATATCGGCGGTTTCGCTGTGGATCAATCGCCGGTCCAGCCACGTCGCGCCGTCCGAATGTATCTGCCTTTCCAGATTGATGGGTGACAGGACGCGAACACTGGCCTGCCGGTCTCGGCCGGCATCGTAGTCGGCGGCGCGGCTAACCAGATCATTGGGGATGCGCCATTGGTCGGCGTCGATGCGCTCGACGATCCCGGCGCGGCGCAATGCCTCCAGCCGACGAACATGGGCATCGACATAGCCCTCATAGTCGCCACCGGGAACGCGGCCCTCGAATTTCGCCTGTTCCAGGGTCGATAGATGCCGTCCTCGGCGATGGCGGTGATGGTGCGGTCGGACGGCCGGGCTGTCGCCTCGGCCGGGCCGATCTGGATGACGCCGCGGATACGGGCTTCCGTTGACGACCCTGATGCAAACGCTGGCGGTCGATTCAATTGCCCACCGGAGATGACAGCGTCATTGTTGAGGCAGGCCATCGAATAAGGATTGAGAAAACTATATGGCCAAATGGCCTGCCTGGACGCTTTGAGAGAAAGATCACCATCAGCCCGGTTGAGCTTGGTGACGCACAGTAGCCATCCTGAACATCATACGGACCTCGGCTTCCGGATCGTCTCGAACCCATAGCAATGCGTGAGGGAACGAACGCTGGATGAAACGCCGAGGCGGATGCGACTAACGCTCGTTTAGAGTGCTATAGCGTAAACGTAGTTGTCATCTTCACCCGGTGCAGCGCTCCGCCTTCCTCATCGGCCAGAGTTTCAAGACGGCCACCGAAGAAGTCGATGCAATTTGCGGCCCCTCTCATCGTCGAGAATCCTTCGTTCAGCGCGGCTCCGATGCTTTGTTTGCCGCGTCGCAACTCTGTCATCGTTTTCCGTGCTCACGACGATCAGGAGTGTTGAACGCTGGCGTCGCGTTCGGCGACGCCTTCTCGTTCCTCACGGACATGGGAGAGCATATCGAGCAGGACGTCGCCCACATGCTGATCGGAGATTTCGTAGAACATCTGCTTCGAATGTCGGACCCGCGTTACCAGCCGCGCGCCGCGAAGCAGTCGCAGGTGGTGGCTGACGAGCGACTGCGACAGCTCAAGCGTTTCGGAGATATCGGTGACCGACTTCGGGCCTTCCTCGCAATGGAGGAGAATCCTTAGCCTGCTGGGGTCACCCAGCAGGCGGAATGTTTCGGATAGGAAGTTCAACTCCTGGGTCGAAAGGGGATCTGCCTTGTTCAACGGTTTTCCTTTCCAGCTTTCCGAGTGAACCCATGAAGAGTGGACGGTCAGTGCGAATGCCCTGCGTGGGACACAGCCGCCTTGCTCGGCTCCTCCAGGGTGCAACTGGCCACGCCGTCCCAGTCGATCCCGATCGTCGGGTGCTCGATCTTGAACTGCGTCTTCAGCTCGTGGTCGACTTGCTGCATGACGGTGCGCACATCGACGCCTTCCATCGGCTGCACCTGAAGGGTTGCCAGCACACGGCCGGAAGTCAGCGACCAGACATGGACGTGGTGGACGCTCTGGATGCCGGGAACGGTCTTTCGAAGATGCTCGGAGATCTTCTCCGCGCCGGCGTTGTCGGGCGCACCTTCGAGCAGGATATGCAGCGTGTTCCTGAGCAGGCTCCAGGCGCTGCGCAGGATCAGCAGCGACACGAACACCGACAGGATGGGATCGATCGGGGTCCAGCCAGTGTACCAGATGACGATGGCGGCAATGATCGCGCCGACCGAGCCGAGCAGATCGCCCATGACATGCAGCACGGCGCCCTTGACATTGACGTGATCGGAGTCGCCGCGCGTCAGATACCAGAGGACGAAGAGGTTCACGAGCATGCCGATGATGGCGACGACGAACATCGAACCGGCCATGACCGGCTGCGGCTCTTGGAAGCGCTCGATGGCCTCGTAGACGATCCAGGCGACGATGCCGAACAGGGTAAGGGCGTTGATGAGGCCCGCAATCACCTCGAAGCGGGCATAGCCGAAGGTGCGCTGGCTGTCGGCGACGCGGCGGCCGAGGCGGAAGGCAACGTAGGCGAGACCGAGCGCGATGGCGTCGGTCAGCATATGTCCCGCATCGGCAAGCAGCGCGAGCGAACCGGAGATCACACCGCCGACTGCCTCGACGACCATGAAGATGAAGATGATGAAGAAGGAAATGAGGATCTTGCGCTCGTTTTCCTTCGTTACGGTCGGTACGTGTGAGTGATCATGATCGTGGCCGTGGTGGTCGCTGTGGGAGTGAGAGTGGTCTGCCATAGGTCGGTCCAGTGGTTGCGTTCAGTCTAAACACTTGAATACATGTTTAAGTGTTTATTGTCAACCGGCCCGCGTAAGAAATTTGAAAGCTATTCGAAGGCACCGCAAAATCACGTAAATTTCCCGACAAGTGGGCTTGACCTTGTCACCGTTGGAATCTGCACGATGCCCCCTCGAATGGGTGACGCATGCGGAGGTAGAGGTGATTGCTCAGACGTGACCGCGAGCCTGAAATCCAGATGCGGCAACTCCACTATGTGATTGCAGCGGCCGAGCATGGCAGCTTCCGACAGGCGGCGATAGCGGTCGGCGTTCGAGAATCGGCGGTCAGCCGCCGCATCCGCGATCTGGAGGATCAGGCCGGTGCGGCGCTGTTCATTCGATATCAGCGGGGGGTGGTCATCACCGAGGCGGGACGGAAGTTCCTGACGCACGCTCGGAGGGCGATCGCGGAAATCGATCTGGCCGTGAAGGAAGTGAGAGCTGCGGGCCGCGCCGAAAAGGGCGTGCTACGCATCGGCATATTCTCGTCCCTCGCCTCGGGCTTCATCGCCGATCTGCTGGAGCGATACGCAGGGGAGCATCCCGGTGTTCGCACGAGATTCATCGAAGGCACGCCTGCCGACCACAAGGCCGCTGTCCGGCACCACGAGATCGACATCGCCTTCCTGACGGGCGAGCCGCACGTCGCGGGATGTGAGGTGACGCGGCTGTGGGCCGAGCGCGTGTTCGTCGTCCTGCCGGAAAAGCATGAGCTTGTGGCAAGGGAGGAGATCGAATGGGCCGACCTGCGCGACCGGCATTTCATCGTCAGCGAGGCGGAGCCTGGTCCCGAGATCCACGACTATCTCGTCAAGCATCTCGCCGAGCTGGGCCACCATCCGAGCGTCGAGCAGTGCCCGGTCTATAACCGGGACACGCTGATGCAGTTGGTGGCTCTGGGAAAAGGTATCTCGCTCACCAGCGAGGCCACGACGGGGACCAGATTCCGGGGCGTGGCGTATCGGCTTCTGGTGACGGAAGAACTGCCGTTCTGCGCGGTCTGGTCGCAACGCAACGACAATCCGGCGCTGCGCCGGATGCTGAGCCTCGCCCGCAACCTGTCGGCGAAACGGTTCGGGACTCGCCCGATCAGCGACGATCAGGCGTGACCGAGCGGCGGGCCTTGGCGAACCCGCGGTCGGTGGCGATGAAGCGCTCCAGCATGGGCACGATGAGCTTCATCGGATCGGCGACCGGCTGGCCGGTGTCCCGCCCCAATATCTGCGCGTAGGTGGCAAGGTCATCGGCGAGCGCAGCCGGCAGCTCAAGCGTGACCTTGACCGGCTTGTCGTTGGCGAGCGGACCGAGTTTCAGCTTGGTCATGGATCATCCCCTGTAGGGTTCGAGGACCAGATCGCGGGTCACGATCATCCGGACCGGGAAGCCCGGCCGGATGGTCAGCGTGGGGGCGACCTGCAATTGCCGCTGGATGATCTGCTGGCCCGCCTGATTGATCGTATCCTGCGAGCCGTCGCGGATCGCGCGGATCAGGCGGTCCTCGTCGCTCGTCGCGAGTTCGGCGCCGACGGCAAGCAGGGTGGAGAGCCCGGCCGCCTTGGCGAGATCCCACCAGTGGTAGTCGACACCATCCTCTAGCCCGGCATAGCCTTGGCTGTCCGCGCCGGGCTGGCGCTCCAGCACGATCGAGCGACCATTGGGGAAGATCAGCCGGTTCCAGACCAACAAGACCCTCCTTTGGCCGAACTGCACGCTGTTGTCGTACTGACCGATGATGCGCGTGCCCTGCGGCACGAGGAGAACGCGGCCGGTCGGGCTGTCATAGATGCTTTCCGTGACCTGCGCGGTGATCTGGCCGGGAAGGTCGGAGCGGATGCCGGTGATCAGTGCTGCCGGGATGACCGCGCCCGCCTGAAGCACGAAGGGCGATGCCGGAGCCATGACGCGGTCGGTCGTGGTGGTCCGGCGATCGACGGCGGCGTTGAGGAAGGCGTTCTGCCGGTCCTGCGCGGTATTTCCGCCGAGGCCGAGCCCGGCGAGATTGGGCAGACCTGCGCCGGCGGCCGAATCCGCGCCTGCGGTTGGGTTCGTGCGTGTCTCGGTCTGGAAAAAGACGCGGCTCGTGCGTGCGGCTTCCTCCTCGGCGCGCCGCCGCTGCTCTTCCTGATCCACGGTTGGATCGGGGACGGTGGGCGGAACGACGGGCTTGCCCTCGTTCTGCGCGCTGAGGATCGGCCGGCCGAGATCGCCGGGCAGTGCCGGGCCGAGGACCGGCCCGGTATAGTCGCGTGGAAGGCCGGCGAGCCCATCGGCCGTCGCCCGGTTCTCGGTCGAATAGAGTTCCTCGCCATCCGCGCCGCGATCGCGGGTCTGGAGCGCATAGATCAGCGCGCCGCCGATACCGAGCGAAACGATGAGGCCGGCTCCGGCCAGCGCCTTGCGCGATAGGCGCGTGACGCGCGGGGCTTCGGCGCGAAGGCGCATCGGGGCAGCATTGTTGTTTCCGGTGTCTGTCATGACGACTGCCCTCCCTTGTCCTGGCGGACATTCGTTGCGCGCGAGGAGCCGTCGATGCGTTCGATCCTGACGGTCTGCTGACGCTTGCCCCCGCCAAGCCGCAGCTCGGCCGCGCCGAACAGGCGATCGACGATCAGCACGTTGCGATAGGTGCGCGTATTGGCGATCTGGGCCTCGCCTTCGGGGCCGATCACGAAGATCGGCGGCAATTCGCCCTGGACGATGCCGCGCGGAAACTCGATGTAGACGCGCCGCCCGTCGTCATAGACGGAGACCGGCTTCCACGGCGGATTGTCGCCGGATGCGAAGCCATAGCGATAGTTCCGCGCCGCCACGGCCGGGATAACCGGCGTTGTCGGTATCGCCTGCGCCGAGCCTCCGCGGGCGCGCGGATAGGACCAGGCGACGGACGGCATGTAGGGTTTCTCGCGCGAGCGCAGCTCGATCATGTAGGTGCGCCGGTCGGTGGTGATGACGAGATTGGTCGAGATTTCCGCGCGCGACGGTTTCACCAGCACATGCACGCGCCGCGTCTCGCCGGAGCCGCTCTCGGTGTCGCCGATGATCCAGCGTGCTGTGTCGCCGGCGGCGATCGGGCCTGCGCCGGTCAGGCTTTCACCCGGCTCAAGCGCGATGTTGGTGATCTGTCCGGGCGAGGCATAGATCTGATAGAGGGCGCCGTCGCTCCACGGATAGACCTGGATAGCGTTGTAATAGCCCTCGCGTCGCGGCTCGACGCGGGCGGCGAGATTGGCGTTCTCGACACGGGCGGTCGGCGTACTGGCTCCGCCGCCGCCCCGGCTCACCGTCCAGGCGGGCGGGATGTGGAGCGGCTTTGGCGTGGTGTCCGTCACAGCCGGTACGGCCGGCAGCGGCGGGACGTCGGAATCGTAGGTGATTGCAGGCGGCTTCTTCGCAGAAGCACATCCGCCGAGCACCGCAGTCGATACCAGCAAAGCCGTGATCACGGATTTACGGAAAGCCGGGTTTGCGGCATTGCGGAAGTGCGGCGTCATTGTCCCAACTCCCGCGACCAGTTGATTGCATTGACGTAGATGCCGAGCGGATTGGCCTTGAGCCGTTCGGCGTCGCGGGGCGGCTGGACGACGATGGTGAGAATTGCCGTCCATCGCTCGGTGGTCGAAAGCTGGCCGTTCTCATAGCGCCGCTCTATCCACGCGATCCGGAAGCTCTCCGGCGAGGCGCGGATGACCGAGGAAACCTCGACGGCAACCTGCTGCTTGCCGACCTTGGTGAAGGGGTCGTTGACGCGGGCATAGTCGTTGAGCGCGGCCGCGCCCCGGTCCGTCGTCCATTCATAGGCGCGCAGCCAGTTCTGCCGCACGATGATCGGATCGGCCGGGACGGAGCGGACCTGTTCGATGAAACGGGCGAGATGCCATGCGATCTGCGGATCGGTCGGACGGTAGTCGGCGGTTGCCGCGGCGACGGTCTGGGCCTGTCCCAGCTTGTCGACCTGAACGATCCAGGGAACGACGGTGCCCCGCGCCGACTGGACGACAAGAGCGGCGGCGAAGCCGGCCGACAGCGCCAGGCATCCGAAAGCCATAAAGCGCCAGTTGCGCGCCTGGACGCGGGCGGAGCCGATACGCTCGTCCCATATCTGGGCAGCCTTCTGATAGGGGGTCTCGGGTTGCGGCGTCTTGCCGTAGTGGGTGGCGGGTCGTCGGAAGAGGTTCATGAGCGGTCGCTTTCGGAGAGATTGACGGAAGAGCCGGAGCCGTGGCTGTCGCCGGAGCGGACCGCGTGGGCGGCCGCGGAAACGCCATGGCTCATTGCCTGGCCGCGCTTCATGCGCTGCGCCCAGGCCGGCGGGGTATTCACAGATCCGGCCGCGGCAGCGCCGGCGGAGGCGTCATTGGCGGCCTGCCCGCCACCTCCGACGGTTCCCATGGTCGAAGAGCCGCCCGTCGTTTCGAAAGCGCCCTTGACGCCGCCGGTGTGGCTCGACTTGAGGCTCTCAGCGGCGCGGGCGAGACCGCGACGCAGCGGCGAGGCAGCGCCCGAACCGGCGGCGCGCGCCACGCCGCCGAGACCGGAGGCGATGCCCGACATGCCGGACTGTCCCATCGAGCCGAGCGTATAGGCCGAGGAAGCCGCGCCGGCGGCGGCAGCGCCGCCACGCGCGGCGGCCGCACCTCCAGACAAAGCGAGCGCTCCGCCCTTGGCGGCCAGCACGGCTCCGCCGCCTGCGGCGAGCGCTGCGCCTCCGACCGCCAGCCCTGTGCCTACGGCGGCGCCCGCGCCGAGTTGAGGTCCGCCGGAGACGAGGCCGTTGGCGATGCCGGGGCCGAATATGCCGAGGCCGAGCAGGGAGAGCGCGGCGAGCACGATCGCCATGGCCTGGTCGATGGTCGGCGTCGCGCCGCCGAAGCCGGCGGTGAACTGCGAGAACAACGTCGAGCCGATGCCGATGATGACGGCGAGAACCAGGACCTTGATGCCGGAGGAGATCACGTTGCCGAGCACCCGCTCGGCCATGAACGCGGTCTTTCCGAACAGGCCGAAGGGGATCAGGACGAAGCCGGCCAGTGTCGACAGCTTGAACTCGATCAGCGTGACGAAGAGCTGGATCGCCAGGATGAAGAAGGCGAGGATGACCAGCACCCAGGCGAAGAACATGCAGGCGATCTGGATGAAATTCTCGAAGAAGGCGATCCAGCCCATGAGGTCGGAGATGGAATCGAGCAGCGGCCGTCCGGCGTCGAGTCCGGTTTGCGCCACCTTGCCGGGGCGCAGGAGATCGGCGGTGCTGAAGCTGGTTCCGGAGCCCTTCAGGCCGAGTCCGGCGAAGCTGTCGAAGACGATCTTCGCGAGGCTGTTCCAGTTGGAAATCAGGTAGGCAAAGACCCCGACGAAGAGCGTCTTTTTCACCAGCCGCGCCATGATGTCGTCGTCAGCGCCCCAGCTCCAGAACAGGGCCGCAAGCGTCACGTCGATCACGATGAGGGTTGAAGCTATGAAGGCGACCTCGCCGCCGAGCAGGCCAAAGCCGCTGTCGATGTAGGACGTGAAGACCGAGAGGAAATTGTCGATGACGCTGGTGCTGCCCATCTGCGCTCACCGTGCGTCATTCGCCGCGGGCGCGACCGGCTGCGGCGTGCGGCCGAGAAAGCGATCGCGGGTCTCGGCCCAGACGCGCAGGCATCCGGCATCCTTGCCGGCGGCCTCGCCAAGCTGCTGGCACCGTCGCTGTTCGACGCGAAGCGCATCGATCGAGCGCTCGACGGCCCGCGCCGGCTCCGGGACATTTACCTCGTCCTTGCGGGTCAGCTCGATGGCCGTCGCTGTGATCGCGACAGCCACGAAGACGACGGCGCCCAGCCGGGCCAGCATCTTGCCGTCCATGGTCGTCCCCCTTCCTGCGTCTCAGTTGCCGTTGAACATCTTGGCGTTTCCCGGCTGGTAGCCGGAGCCGGGCGTGAGGAAGCGGCGGCGCTGCTCGCGTCCCTGCTCGGCGGCCGCTGAACGCTCGGCGTCGGTGAGCGCCTGCGCCCGGCCGTTCGCGGCGATCACGGCGGTCAGGTCGGCGAGCTGCTGCGCCTGAAGGGCGAGGAGCTGGTTGCCGGCCTGGGTTGCCTGAAGTGCGCCGGTCGCGCCCTGGCTCTGCCCGACCAGCGCCGACATCTGGGTACGGTTGGTGTCGATGTTGCCGACAACGGTGGCCTGGACGCGCATGGCGTCCTGCAGACCGCCGACGGTGTTCTGCCAGCGGGTCTTCGCGTCCTCGATCAGCTTGGCGTCCGAGGCGGTCAGCGAGGCGTTGCCGTATTGCGTCTTGAACGCCTGATCGATCTGGCCGACGTCGAATGCGATGTTCTGCGCCTGGCTCAGGAGCTGCTGCGTGCGCTGCACGGACTGCTGGAGCTGCTGGAGCGAGGAGAACGGCAGGCTCGCCAGGTTCTTCGCCTGGTTGATGAGCATCTGCGCCTCGTTCTGGAGCGACGTGATCTGGTTGGTGATCTGCTCCAGCGCGCGGGCGGCCTGAAGGACGTTCTGGGCGTAATTGGTCGGATCGTAGACGATCTTCCAGGCGTGTGCCGGGGTGGTCAGGACCGGAGCGACGGCGAGCGGTACGGACAGCACGGTGGCGGCAAGCAGGGCGGCGGAGATGCGAGGCGAGGTGGGCGTCATGTTTCAGTTCTCCTGTTCGGGCTGGGGGTCGAAGTTGACGAGATCGGGGATGAGGTCCGCGGCCCATGCGACGTCGCGCGCCGCGAGCCACGCGGGCAGGAAGCCGTCGCGGCCGTGTTCGGCGACGATCTGGTCGATGAGGGTCTGGTCGGATTTCGAGGAGGCCGCGCAAAGCGCGAGCCCGACTTCCGACAGGCCCAGCTCGAACATCCGGTTGCCGCGCCGCGACTGGCAGTAGTAGTCGCGCTTCGGCGTGGCGCGGGCGATCAGCTCGATCTGGCGGTCGTTGAGGCCGAAGCGCCGATAGATCGCCGTGATCTGGGGCTCGACCGCGCGTTCATTCGGCAGGAGCAACCGGGTCAGGCAGCTTTCGATGATGGCGGGCGCAATGCTGCTGCCATCGATGTCGGACAGCGATTGCGTGGCGAAGATCACGCTGGCGTTCTTCTTGCGCAGCGTCTTCAGCCATTCGCGGAGCTGGCCGGAAAAGCCGTCGTCGTCGAGCGCCAGCCAGCCTTCGTCGATGATCAGGAGCGTCGGCCGGCCGTCGAGCCGGTCGCCGATGCGATGGAAGAGATAAGCCAGCACCGCCGCGGCGGAGCCGGTTCCGACTAGCCCCTCGATCTCGAACGCCTGTACGGACGCCGAGCCGAGATGCTCGCTCTCGGCGTCGAGCAGGCGGCCATATGGACCGCCGACGCAGTAGGGGCGCAGCGCCTGTTTCAGGTCGTTCGACTGGAGCAGCACGGCAAGGCCGGTGATGGTGCGCTCCCCGACCGGCGCGGAGGCGAGCGAGGTCAGCGCGGTCCAGAGGTGCTCCTTGACCTCCGGTGTGATCTGCACGCCCTCGCGCATCAGGATGGCGACGATCCAGTCGGCCGCCCAGGCGCGTTCCGGCACCTCATGGATGCGGGCGAGCGGCTGGAGGGAAACCGAGGTTTCCGAGCCATCGGTCAGGTCGCCGCCGAGATCGTGCCAGTCGCCGCCCATGGCGAGCGCCGAGGCGCGGATGCTGCCCCCGAAATCGAAGGCGAAGACCTGCGAGCGCTTGTAACGACGGAACTGCAAGGCCATGAGCGCGAGCAGCACGGACTTGCCTGCGCCGGTCGGGCCGACGACGAGCGTATGGCCGACATCGCCGACGTGAATTGAAAGCCGGAACGGGGTCGAGCCTTCGGTCCTGCCATACAGCAGCGGGGGCGCGCCGAGATGCTCGTCCCGTTCCGGCCCCGCCCACACGGCGCTGAGCGGCATCATGTGGGCAAGGTTGAGGGTGTTGACCGGCGGCTGCCGGACATTTCCGTAGACGTGGCCGGGCAGGCTGCCGAGCCAGGCATCCACGGCGTTGATGGTCTCGGGCATGCAGGTGAAATCGCGGCCCTGGATCACCTTCTCGACCAGCCGCAGCTTCTCGTCGGCCACGCGGGCGTCGCCGTCCCAGACGGTCACGGTGGCGGTGATGTATGCTTCTCCGGCGAAGTCCTGGCCGAGTTCCTGAAGCGCGAGATCCGCATCCTGCGCCTTGTTCGCGGCGTCGGTGTCGACGAGCACGGATTGCTCGTTGGTCATCACCTCCTTGAGGATCGCGGCGATCGATTTGCGCTTGGCGAACCACTGCCGCCTGATCTTGGTCAGGAGGCGGATGGCATCGGTCTTGTCGAGGAGGATCGCGCGCGTCGACCAGCGATATTCGAAGGCGAGCCGGTTCAGCTCGTCGAGAATGCCGGGCGTCGTCGCGGTCGGAAATCCGACAATGGTGAGGATGCGAAGATGTTGCTCGCCCAGGCGCGGCTCCAGCCCGCCGGTGAGCGGCTGGTCGGCGAGCAGCGCATCGAGGTACATCGGTGCCTCCGGCACGCGGACGCGGTGCCGGTTGGTCGAAATTGTCGAATGCAGGTAGGTGAGCGTCTCGCCGTCATCGAGCCATGCGCATTCCGGCATGAAGCCGTCGAGCAGTGCCAGGATGCGATCGGTGCGGTCGGTGAAGGCGCGCAGCGCCTCATGAGGATCGACGCCGGAGCGCTCCCGGCCTTCATAGAGCCACGCTTCCGTGCGGGCGGCTTCCTCGGCGGGCGGCAGGTAAAGCATGGTGAGGAAATAGCTGGACACGAAATGCGCGCCCTCTTCCTCGAAATCGGCCTTGCGCTCGGAATCGACCAACGATGAGGCGGGATCGGGAAAGCGGCTGTCGGGATAGGTCGCGGCCTCGGACCGCTGCGCCTCGACGAAGATCGCCCAGCCGGAGCCGAGGCGGCGGAAGGCGTTGTTGAGGCGGGCGGCGACGGCGACCAGTTCGGCCGCCACGGCGGAATCCAGATCCGGCCCGCGAAAGCGCGCCGTGCGCTGGAACGAGCCATCCTTGTTGAGGACGACGCCGGCGCCGACGAGCGCGGCCCAGGGCAGGTAATCAGCGAGGCGGGCGGAGGTGCGGCGGTATTCGGCAAGGTTCATCATGGCCGCGCCCTCACACCGACAGGTGGCCGGGGATGCGCAGATGTCGGCGCCCGACCTCCACGAAGAGCGGATCGCGCTTGGCCGCCCAGACGGCGGTGAGATGGCCGATCATCCAGATCGCGAGCCCGACCAGCCAGAGCCGCAGGCCAAGGCCGACGGCGCCGGCGAGCGTCCCGTTCATGATGGCGATCGAGCGCGGCGCGCCGCCGAGCAGGATGTGCTCGGTCAGCGCGCGATGGACGGGAACCGAGAACCCCGGCACGGCGTCGAGCTGTTCGAAGCCGGCCGCCATCAGATGAGCGCCCCGCCGCCGAACGAGAAGAAGGAGAGGAAGAAGGAACTGGCCGCGAACGCGATCGACAGGCCGAAGACGATCTGGATGAGACGGCGGAAGCCGCCGGCCGTATCGCCGAAGGCGAGCGTCAGACCCGTCACGATGATAATGATCACGGCCACGATTTTCGCGACCGGCCCTTCGACGGATTCGAGGATCTTCTGAAGCGGCGCTTCCCACGGCATCGAGGAGCCGGAGGCGTGGGCGGACGGCGCGGCCGACATCATCATGATGGTGACGAGCGCGGTCGAACTGGCGAGCCGGTCGTATGCTCCCCGCAGCACGGAGGACCTGGGCGGCTTGGCCGGAACCGGCGGAACGGTCGTGATCGGGGCGGAAGCGGGCGACTTCATCAAGGTTCTCCTGTGGGGGGCTGAGTTGCGGGAATGACGTGGTAGTCGCCGTCGGCGGTGAGCCCTTCGACGCGGGCGAGCTGGGCGAGACGGCGGCCGGAGCCTCGGCCGGCGAGCACGGCGACGAGATCGATGGTCTCGGCGATCAGGGCGCGCGGGACGGTGACGACGGCTTCCTGAATGAGCTGTTCGAGGCGGCGCAACGCGCCGATCGCCGTGCCGGCATGGATGGTGCCGATGCCGCCGGGATGTCCGGTGCCCCATGCCTTGAGAAGATCGAGGGCCTCGGCGCCGCGCACCTCGCCGATGGGAATGCGGTCAGGGCGCAGGCGCAGCGACGAGCGCACGAGATCGGAGAGGGTGACGACGCCCTCTTTGGTCCGCATGGCGACGAGGTTCGGCGCGGCGCATTGCAGCTCGCGGGTGTCTTCGATGATGACCACGCGATCCGCGCCCTTCGCCACTTCGGCCAGCAAGGCGTTGGTCAGCGTCGTCTTGCCGGTCGACGTGCCGCCGGCGACAAGGATGTTGGCGCGTGACTGGACCGCCATGCGTAGCGTCTGCGCCTGGTCGGCGGACATGATGCCGGAGGCGACGTAATCGGCGAGGGTGAATACCGCGACGGCCGGCTTTCTGATCGCGAAGGCGGGCGCGGAGACCACGGGAGGAAGAAGGCCCTCGAACCGCTCGCCGCTCTCGGGCAGCTCGGCCGAGACGCGCGGCGCTCCGGCATGGACCTCCGCGCCGACATGATGCGCGACGAGCCGCACGATGCGCTCGCCATCGGCCGCCGACAGCCGCTCCCCCGTATCGGCCAGCCCTTCGGAGAGCCGGTCGATCCAGAGCCGCCCATCGGGATTGAGCATTACCTCGACAACCGCGGGGTCCTCCAGAAACCCGGCGATTGCGGGTCCGAGCGCGGTACGGAGCATCCGCGCTCCCCGCGTCGTCGCCTCGGTCTGTTGGAAGGATCGCGCCACGTCGTCCCCGTCCGGTAGCGGGCACGCCCCATGCGCAGCCCTGGATCGGGGATGAGTAAAAGAGCCCGAAGTCGGGCCGATTCAACAAGTATCGGTCGTAGTAGTGCGGTGGCGTGCAAAGACAGGAAAACGGCGGAGTCCGCTCGTGACGGTGATCCCGGTGGGCGCGCGCGAAAACCGAATCAGTTGCTTGGACTTATCTGTTTTCGCGGCGCGGTGGTCAGATTGCGGACTGTATAATTCGCCTCGGCCTACGGCGTGCCGCCCTCGTCCTTGCCCGCCGCGTCCATGTCCTCCGAAACCTCCTGCCGGAGCTTCGGGCCTTTGACGAGCCGCTGGCCGAGGACGGCGACGAAGGCATCGTAGCGTTCGCCGGCCTTCGCCTTCGCGGCCTGCGCGGCAGGCTCGGGCAACGCGGGCGTCGTCGTGAGCCAGAAGCGGACGAAGACGGCCAGCGTCTCGACGGCGATGCCGAGATCGCGCTCCAGGCGCGTCATGCGGCGGTCGAGCTGATCGAGGCGCTTGGCGACGACCGCCTCCCGGCGCTCGGCATCGTCGGGTGACAGGAAGGACGCGATCGCGGCTTCGGCGATCAGCGAGCGCGACTGGTCGCGCCGGGCCGAATAGGCAACGAGCGCCTGCATGACATCGGGATCGAGATAGACGGACAGGCGCTGCTTTTTCGGTGTTCGGATCATCGCGGGCCTCACAGGTCGATGCCGTCATTGGGATCGAGCGAAGCCTGCCGCGCGACCTGCCGCATAAGCCGGTTCATCCGGCTGTTGCGAACGGTATCGTCCTCGCTGTCGTCGCCGGGATCGCCGCCGAACTCGTTGTCGATCGGCTCCTTTTTCTCGACGGTTTTGACGCGGCTGAGTTCAGGCTGGTGCCGCCGCTCGGATTCGGTCGGATCGTCGTCATCCTCGCCAACGCCGGAGACCGGGGTCAGATCGACCTCCGGCCGCTGCGGCAGGGGCAGGCTGCTCCAGTCGTCCGGCTCGACATTCTCGGAGACCAGCGCCGGGGGCGGCAGGACCCTTTCCTGAAAACGCGGGTCCTCGAAGTAGCGGGCCTTCTTCGCCCGGATCGGCGGCGTGCCCGCCACCATGACGATTTCGTCGGCGGGCGGAAGCTGCATGATCTCGCCGGGCGTGAGCAGCGGTCGCGCCGTCTCCGAGCGCGACACCATCAGGTGGCCGAGCCAAGGGCTCAACCTGTGCCCGGCATAATTCTTCATCGCCCGCATCTCGGTCGCCGTGCCGAGCGCGTCGGAGACACGCTTGGCCGTCCGCTCGTCATTCGTGGCGAAGGCGACGCGGACATGGCAGTTGTCGAGGATCGAATTGTTCGGCCCGTAGGCTTTCTCGATCTGGTTCAGCGACTGCGCGATCAGGAAGCTCTTCAGCCCGTATCCCGCCATGAAGGCTAACGCACTCTCAAAAAAATCCAGCCGGCCGAGTGCGGGAAACTCGTCGAGCATGAGGAGCAGACGATGGCGATCGCCCCTCGTCTCCAGCTCCTCGGTGAGCCGGCGGCCGATCTGGTTGAGGATCAACCGGATCAGCGGCTTGGTCCGGTTGATGTCGGAAGGCGGGACCACGAGATAGAGCGTCGTCGGGCGCGCAGCGCCGACGATATCGCCGATCCGCCAGTCGCAGCGGCGCGTCACCTCGGCCACGACCGGATCGCGGTAGAGGCCGAGGAACGACATCGCGGTGGAGAGCACACCCGAGCGTTCGTTATCGGATTTGTTGAGCAGCTCGCGCGCCGCGCTGGCGACGACAGGGTGCGGCCCGGCCTCGCCCAGATGCGCCGTTCGCATCATCGCGTCGAGCGTGGCTTCGATCGTCCGCTTCGGATCGGAGAGAAAGGCGGCGACACCGGCGAGCGTCTTGTCCTTCTCGGCATAGAGGACATGGAGGATCGCGCCGACCAGAAGCGCGTGGCTGGTCTTCTCCCAGTGGTTCCGCTTCTCCAGCGAGCCCTCCGGGTCGACGAGAATGTCGGCGATGTTCTGGACGTCGCGGACCTCCCACTGGCCCTTTCGCACCTCGAGCAGAGGATTGTAGGCCGAGGAGCGCGCATTGGTCGGATCGAACAGGAGGACGCGGCCGTGCCGCGAACGGAAGCCGGCGGTCAGGCTCCAGTTCTCGCCCTTGATGTCGTGGACGACGCAGCTTCCCGGCCAGGTCAGCAGGGTCGGCACGACGAGGCCGACGCCCTTGCCGGATCGGGTCGGGGCGAAACACATGACATGCTCCGGCCCGTCATGGCGCAGATAGGAGCGATCCATCCGGCCGAGCACCACGCCATCCGGGTCGAGAAGACGCGCGGCGGTGATCTCCTCCGGCCGCGCCCATCGCGCCGAGCCGAAGGTTTCGACCTCCTTGTTCTCGCGCGCCCGCCAGACCGACATGCCGATGGCAACGGCGATGGCGATGAAGCCGCCTGATGCCGCGACGAGGCCGCCTTCCATGAAAACGGACGGCGCATAAGCGTCGTAGAAGTACCACCACAGGAAGAAGGACGGCGGATAGTAGACCGGCCATCCGGCGAGTTCGAACCATGGGGTGCCGAGCTGCGCCTGAAACCCGAGCCGCCACGCGGTCCACTGCGTCGCCGTCCATGTCGTCGCGAGGACGATCAGGAAGACGGTGAGGATCTGGCCCCAGAGGATTTTCGTGGCGGACATTGCGGGGTCCTTTCTTGGAAGGGTGTGATGGTCAGAGGCCGAGCCCGCGCTTGCGGCCAAAACTCCAGTCGACGCCGCCGTCCCCGCGCGCGACGCCGGAGACGTGCCTGGCGAGCTGCTTTTCGAGCGAGGGCGACCAGGGCACGAGCTGGAAGCCGAGGCCGTCGTCGATCATGGCGAAGCGGCCAGAGGCGAGCGTGAAACGCTGGCGATAGGTCCCGGCGACGTATTCGCCGCCGGCGGAATGGTTGAACACGCGCCCCGTCTGCGCGGCGATCTGCTCGCCGAGCGCGTCGACCTCGCGCTGTCGCAGGGTACGCAGGAGGTTGCGGTTGAAGATCACGCTGCGGCCGTGCCGCTCGGCAAAGCCCTGCTCGATCAGGCGCTCGGCGCGGCGGTCGAGCGCGTCGCGCACCTCCGCGCCGAAGCCGCCCTCCGAGAGCGACGCCGGCTCGCGGGCAATGTTCTGCCGGTCGAGCCAGGTCGCGCCGGTCGCCGTGACCTGCCGGCCGATGTCGAGGTCGGAGCGGACGGCGAGAGCGACGCGGCGGCGCCCCTGCGCGTCGTCGAACTTGCGCAGCTCGACGATCGATCCCGGCGCGCTGTCGCCGGTCGAGTCGAGATCGGGGAACTTGATGTGATGGGTGCGGCCGTCGACGCCATCGACCACGGCATAGGCTGTGCCCTTCAGCTCGTCATCCAGGCCGCGCTCGACCAGCCGGCCGACGATCGGGTCGTCAAGGCTCTCGGCCGCGAGCACATAGCTCGCCGTGCCACGCTCGATGCCGCGTTCGGCGAGCGCACGGTGCATGCGCTTGATGATGTCGCCGCGCTCTCCGAGTTCGCGCAGCGTCGGCTCGGCCTTGTCCGAGATCGTCCACTGGCCGGGGCCGATCTCTTCGGCGAGGCCGAGGGATTCGAGCTTGCGCAGCCGGCCGACCTTGAGCGGGAGATATTCGTCGGGCTGGCGGTCGGGATGCGGCGCGACGTCGATGACGCCGGTGCGATAGCCGTCGCGCGCGAGCTGCCGGTCGAGATCGGTCCAGCGCTCGGCCTCGACCTGCCGCTCCAGATGGCCGCGGATTTCGAGATCGCTGCGCAGGCCGAGGTCCTGCGTCACGAGATCCTGCGCGCGTGCTCGCATCCCCTCCTTGATGTAGTCGCGGGCGATCACGAGGTCCTGCCCGTCGTCCGTGCGGCCGCGCAGGATGATGTGGACGTGCGGGTTGTCGGTGTTCCAGTGATCGACGCCGACCCAATCGAGCTTCGTGCCGAGGTCCTTTTCCATCTGGCTCATGAGATCGCGGGCGAAGTCCCTCAGATCGGTCATGCGCCCGGCGTCTTCGGGTGAGACGATGAAGCGGAAGTGGTGCCGGTCGTCCTCGCAGCGCTCGGCGAAGTCGCGGGCGTCCACCTCGTCCAGCTCGGCGCCGAACAGGCGGGCCTTCTCGCCGTCGCGGGTCACGCCGTCACGCTGGAGATATTTGAGATGGGCGGCGAGCGGAGCGGCGCGCGCCGAGTGCCGGACCACGCGGGTCTTGATCACCACGTTGCGCGAGCGGCGCGTGAGCACGCGGTTCGCCTGCACGCTGGCGCGCCGGCCGCGCCCGAACTGCGAGCGGTTGCCGGGCGTGATCCGGCCGGAGCGCGAGACGCGCCCGCCGGCCTTCTGCGCGGCAGCGAGCGCCTGAGCGATGAACGGTCTGGCGCGCTCCGCCTTCGAAGAGCGGATGCGGCCAGGGCGGATGCGGAAATCGTCCTCGGCGCTCATCACATGAGCCCCGCACATCGCGGCAAGTCATGGAAAAGACGGCGAAAGCCGGAAAATCGCGAGGTTCGCCAGAACCGCGCACATCGCGCAGACGGCGCGTAACTCCTTGAAAAACCACAACCGGAATCAGGCGCACCTCGCGCCTTTTTATCTCGCCATCGTCCGGTTGTGGTTCTGCGCCTCCCCGGCCACCCCGCCGATCCTCGCCGGTTGCACGCTACGCCGACCGAGACCGCGAACGCCGTCATCTCGGACCTCCAGCGCCCGAACGGGCGATGAAGAGGTCGCCGGACTGCGGCGCGACGGCAGGCTGACGGCGCGCCGGTAGGGAGGCGGCCGCATCGCCGGGCGCGCCGACGAAGAGCGGCGCATCCCGCCATCCGCGGCGCTTGCCGCGCAGCATGGCGGCGGCGCGGAGGTCGGCTTTCACGCCGATTGCCGGCAGGATCGCCGCGACATAGGCGCGGGTTTCGGCGGGCAGCGCACGGCCGGTCGCGAGATGCTGGTCGAGCCGCGCCGGCCCTGCATTGTAGGCCGCCAGCATCGCCGCGACATTGCCGTAGCGGTCGAGCATCTCGCGCAGATAGGCCGTGCCCGCGAGGATGTTGTCGCGCGGCGCGAACGGATCGCGGCCGAGGCCATAGCGACCGCGCAGCTCGGCCCAGGTCGCGGGCATGATCTGCATCAGGCCCATCGCACCGGCCGGGGACACGGCGCGCATGTCGCCGGCGCTTTCGGCGCGCTTTACCGCGACGATCCACGCCTGCGGAATGGCGAAGCGTCGCGACGCCTCGGCAACGTGGGCGGCATGCGGATCGGCGGCCGCGTTGCGCGCCGGCTGCACGGTCTGCGCGTAAGCCGGGAACGCCGAGGGCGCGGCGAAGATCAGGCCGGAAAGAAGAAGGAGGAGTGCTGGGCGTCGGGCGGCGGAAGGTGGTCCGACGCTGGCGGAAGGTTGGACCGGCACCATTCAGTCCTCCGCCCGCTTCTTCTTCGAGGGAGTGACGTGCAGGCCCCAGACCGTCTCGTCGTCGGGGTCGCGGAAGAGATTGGCGCGCAGAATGCCGCCAAAGAGCGGGCTGTAGAGGTCGACGGAGACGAACTCGCCAGCGCGTTCGCCGACATGCGACCAGCCCGCGCCAATGTCGAGACCGTCCTGATCGCCGAGCAGGATGCGGTATTGCGGCGCGTTCTCGGTCTCCAATGGTTCGGCTGGAACGAAAGTGAGCGGCTCGTCGATGCCGAGCGCGTGGAAGCGCCCTTCGAAGCCGGTTTCTGTGCGGGTGAAGTGGCCGAGATGCGCCATGGTTTTCGTCTCCTGTGCGTTGCGGTGAGGATGAAAGGAGCGCGTCGTCACCGCGTCGGCGCGCGCCAGACGAAGCGGCCATCGCCGTCGTCATCGGTGTAGAGAGGCATCGCGCGGCCGATGACCGCCGAGGCGGGAAGCGCGCCGAAGTAGCGGCCATCGAGGCTGTCGCGGACGTCGTTCATGAGGAAGAGTTCGCCGTCGCCGATCACCCGGCAGCCCTGCCAGGCGGGCAGGTCGCGGCCCATACGGTCGCGCTCCAGCGCCTCGCCCATCTCCACCGCGTCGACCGTGATGGTGCGCCCGGTGCGGCAGACCCTTTGCCCCGGCAGGCCGAGCACGCGCTTGAGGAGCGGCACGCCGCGACCGACATAGCCGCGCGCGACCATGAAGCTCGCGAGCGGCTCGGGCGGCAGCACGGCGACCAGATCCGGTACTTCCAGGGCAACGGCGGGCTCGACCGTGTAGAATCCGACTGGCGCGCTGGCGGTCGCGTTCCAGATCAGCCGTGTCGGCGCCGGGACGATCGCCGCCGCGACCGCGCCCGTGGCCGCGAGGCACGTCACGACGGCGTAGCCGAGGCGGGTCATGGCTCCGCCCTCCGGCGCAGGAGAAACGCCTTGTGCCGGGTGACGGTGTAGGCGCGCGGTTCGTGACCCGCGGCGAGCCGGTTGTGGACGTGCCGCCAGTGGTCGGGCGAAACCTCGGCGGGATCGATGCCCTGCGCCTCGATCGCGTCGACGATCTGGAGCACGCGCTCAACCTTCGGCCAGCCGTCGATCTTGAGCAGGATGTCGCCGCCGGGCCGCACGAATGGCAGCGTCTGGAACGGCTCGCCTCGGTCGACGGCGCGCACGATGTCGACGCGCGAGATGATCGTGCCGTGCTCGTTGGCGGCCCAGCGCACGAGGCAGAAGATCGTCTCGGGCGCGAAGCCGACGAGCCTGCGGCGGCGGTCGAGCTTCTGCTCGTAGCTCTCCTGGCCGAACCTGATCCAGCACTCGATCCGCTTCTCGATCCAGGTGAGTTCGACGAGCGTGGTGAAGGGCGCCGGTCCGTTCGGCAGCGGACGGCCGCGCAAGCGGTAGGCCGCATTGCCGGTCATGGCATGTCTCCTTGGCGGTCGGGAAATTCGCGTTCGAGCAGCTCGCGGAGCATGTCGGACGCCGTGACGCCGCGCCGGAAGGCGGCGATCTTGATGCGGCCGCGCAGCTCGGGCGTGATGTCGATGGTGAGGCGCGCGGTGAAGGCGGCGGCATCGCCACTGCGCGCGGGCGGCGTCTCGCCAGCCTTGATCCAGCCTTCGGCGTCGCCGGGCCGGGAGGCGAAGCCGCGCTTTTCCGTGCGGACCGTCATGGCGCGGCTCCCGCGTCGAATGGCAGCACGGAGGCGATGCGCGCGCGGGCACGCTCGGCCATGGCGGCGTCGATCTCGCAGCCGAGATAGCGGCGGCCGGAAAGCCGGCAGGCTTCGCCCGCCGCGCCCGAACCGGCGAACCAGTCGCCGACCAGGCCGCCAGGAGGGCAGCTCGTGCGGATCAGGATTTCGAGAAGCGCGGACGGCTTCTCGGTCGGATGGATGGCGCGGCCATGCGCGTTGCGCACGTAGATGACCGAGCGCATGAGGCGCGGCCCGCCGTCCTGGCTGACATAGTGGCCGGCGTCGATCTGGCCGGTAAGGGGCGGCCGCTTCTTTCGCCGCACCGTGCGCGCCAGCGCGTCCGGCGTCGTCTGGACATCGTTGTAGACGTCGCGCCAAGGCGTCTCGGCGGGATAGAATTGAACGGCCAGCTCATGCACCCGCTTGAAGCGGTCGGCATGGAAGCTGGAGCCGTTCTGCTTCTCCCAGACGATCTCCTGCGCGATGCGAAAGCCTGCATCCGCGAACCGGATCGCCGTGACCATGAAGCTGCGCAGCGAACCGAACACCCACAAAGAGCCGGTCTGCTTGAGGGCGGCCCGCGCGAGCGGAAGCCAGCCTTCGACGCGGCGGTCCCAGGAGAGCGAGGTGTCGCCGTAAGGCGGATCGGCGAGGATCATGTCGAACGGGCCGCGTTCCGGCATGAGGTCGCGGCAATCGCCGGCCAGGAGGGTTTCGGAAAGCACCGTCATGGCGCGGTCCTCCCGACGCCGAGCCGCGCGATCTCGGCCGCCAGCGCCGAGATCTCGCGCGCGGCCAGGCTGTCGGCGGCGATCTCGCAGGCAAGCCGTCCGGTCTGCGCGGCGTCGGCGAAGATGACGCGCTGGCCGATCGTCGTGGCGAGCACCGGCGGATCGTGCTCGGCCAGCGTCTCGGCCGTCTCGCGCGCGATCACCGTGCGGGCGGCGCAGCGGTTGAGGACGAAGCGGGCGACGAGCTGAGGCCGGTAGATGCGCGCCTCCGTCAGGAGCGCCAGCATCTCCGCCGAGGCCCAGCCGTCGAGCGGCGACGGTTGCACCGGCATCAGCACGAGGTCGGCGGCGAGCAGCGCGGAGCGCATGAGTCCGGCGACACGAGGCGGTCCGTCGATGACGATGTGGTCGGCGTCGCGGGCGAGTTCCGGGGCTTCGCGATGCAGCGTGTCGCGGGCGAGGCCGACGACGCCGAAGGCGCGTGGCAGGCCCTCCCGCCCGCGCTGCTGCGACCAGTCGAGCGCGGAGCCCTGCGGGTCGGCGTCGATCAGGGTGACGCGCTGGCCGCGCCGCGCCCATTCGCCGGCGAGATGGAGGGCGAGCGTCGTCTTGCCGACGCCGCCCTTCTGGTTGAGCACGGCGACGATCATGTGTGCCCTCCCGGCTTTCGGGATCGGGGCGGCGTCGGCGCGTTTGAAGTATCGTCGGCCGTAAGGGAGGATTTACGGAAAGACGTAACCGGACTAGCCTGCGGCCCATGTCCGTGTTTCGTCTTCGTGACGCCGGCATCGAGACTTCTGGCGGCGCTGCGGATGAGGTTTTCCACATCGCGCGCGCGCCCAACAATGTTAGATTCTCTATTAGACTCTAAGTTAAGGCCGGGAATCGTGGTTTCGGGCCAGAGACTTAACTGTGGTGCGTGCGTGCGAAGTCCCGATACCGCCTGCGTGCGAAATCCCGATAGTGCTGCGTGCGAAATCCCGATCGCGTCCACAGCCTTGTCCACAGGGGCCGCTGACGGGCTGACCGGTACGATCCTTAGCAGTTCGCGGCGGCCCTCCCGCTCGATGCGCAGGCGGTAGCCGGGCAGCGGCTGGCGCAGGGCGATGCGGCGGAGCTGGAGCGCGAAGTCGGAGACGCGCACCAGGCTGCCGGATTTCTCATGGAGGTGCGGAACGTCGAACAGCCAGCCGCCGGGCTGGCGTCCGGCGTGCTTGCGGGCGACGCGGTAGAGCCACCGCTCGATGCCGCCGCTCAATCGGAAGTAGGCCGGATCGATGGTGAGGACCAGCGAGCGGTCGACGACGCCCCGGTAGAACCAGTCGGGCAGGACGAACTCCATGCCCTCGACGCGGCCGTCGGCGCGGGAAAGTTCCTCCCACTCGTTGATCCACGAGAACTGGTGCCGCCGCCAGTTCTCGCCCTGGCGGATGTTGGTGCGGATGACCGTCGACTGGAGCCGCGAGAGTGCGCCCTTGAGGAGCTTGTAGTCGCGCGCGCCGGTCTCGCGGCCGATCGCGGTGAGAAGCTGATAAGGGGTGAAGCGCAGGAAGCGCGAGGTTCGAAGGCCGAGATTCTCGGCTTCGACGATCTGGCTCGCGGCCCAGATCAGGACGTCGGCGTCCCAGATGGTCGCCATGCCGTGCTCCTGCACGGCAAGGACCTCGACGCGCACGTCGCCGGCCTCGTAGAGGATCGGCACGACGCGCTTGGCCTTGGCCAGCGAGAAGAACGGCCGTTCCATGAGATCGCGCTGGTCGCGCGGCCGCGCATCGCCGGTCGCGACGACGAAAGGATCGAGCGTGTTGCGTTCGCTGGGCGTGATGAGGCGGCGGCGCTGCATGCCGGGTCCGCCTCAGCGATGCCGCCGCACGCCGTTGTAGGCGGGCGACACCAGGGAAGCGTGGCGCTTGGCGGGCAAGACCGAGCCGCGTGGATCGGCGGTCGAGGTGACAGCGCCCCGCTCGGCCCAGGCTTTGAGGTCGTCGATCGCGTAGACGACGCGGCCGCCGAGCTTGCGATAGGCCGGGCCGGTGCCGTAGGTGCGATGCTTTTCGAGGGTCCGGCCAGACAGGCCGAGGTATAGCGCGGCCTCGGGCGTGCGAAGATAGCGTGGCGGCAGGTCGGAAATGTCGGGCGTCATGATCGGGCCTCCGTGGGGTTCGCGAGGCCGCTGATGGTCAGCGGCGGTCGAAGGCCACGGTGGCGAAGAAGCAACGGCAGGGGGGAGTGCGAAGATGGCGATGCTAAAATCGCACCCCCTGGCCCGACGCCGGATTATTTGCGCCGGCGCCGGCGCAGGAGGCTGAGATAGCCGCCCTCGATCATGGAGAAGGCGTCCTTGACGAGATCCATGACGGCATCGCGCAGGGCCGACGTCTTCCAGGGCTCGTCGGCGATCCGGGCCTGTCCGTAGATGACGCCCGCGATCTCGCGGTAGGTAGCGCCGTTCATGCGGCCATCGACAGCCTGGAGCATGTGCCGCGCCCGCCGGCGTTGCTGGCGGGTCAGACGCCGGTCCTCCGGCACGCGCCGCCGCAACAGCCGGCTGAACAGGCGTTGGACGGCATCGGCGCGGTCGAGCCCGTCCGTATCGATCGGAATGACGATCGAGAGCGGTCCGCCGGCGTCAGCGCCGGAAAGGCGTACGAGATTGAGGTAGCGGCCGCCGCCGAGGTCGTACCGGAAATATTCGCCGTCGTCGCTCGCTCTGGCCTCGGCCGACCCGAGCGCGGCCGAGAGATCAAGTCCGCCGGAAAGGATTGGCGGCGTGGCGGCGAGGACGAGAGCGCCGGTGTCGTGGCCGGGCAGCCAGAATACCGGCGTTTCTACGGCCGAGAGGCCGGGCCGGACGGGGAAAGCAAAGCCCCCAGTTGTTGATCAGGTCTACGGTGGCAGGCGTATCGTCGACCGCCGCGTCCGCCACGGCCCGGTAGTCGCCCTGATATTTCGCATTGCGGCGAAGCCACTCCCAGGCGATGTCAGGGGAGTCGATATCGTCCAGGAAGTCGTAGGTGGAGGAAGATCGCCACTGCGATATGTCGGGTTTCATCGCCTCCTCCTCGCAGTCGTAGAATTAGGGCGTGCAGAGGAGTGATGATTACAATTGCCGCTTGCTCGCGGAAGCCCGATCGCTGGCAACGGATGTTGCCGCGCAGGCATCACGGTGATCGCTTATTTCCGGTATCCTTCGCGCACGAGATGGCGATAGCCCTGCTCGGTCAGCCAGCGCGCCCGCGCCAGGTGGGTGTCGTAGACGTGCCGCGCGCGTTCAGGCTCGCTGTCCGCGTCGAGGCCGAACAGGATCGAGACCGCCTCCCGCCAGCACGCGCCGTCCGCAGCCGAGTCGTGCAGGCGGAAGTAGCGCTTCATGTTCTTGCGGTCGTAGGGTGTCAGTTCCGGGCAATCCGGCGGTGCATCGAGAAAGGCGTTGTCGGTCACGGCAGGGTCCGATCATGGCTTGTCCCCTGGGATTGCGCTCCAGCGCGCCGCCAATGTGCCAGCCCGGCATGGCAGAATGACAAAGGAAGGTTTGCTTCAGAAGGAAATAGCGGCATCAGTATTCTTTGCGGTGCTGTTGTTTCGGCCGAACAAGCATCAAGCCCTCACCCTGATCGGTGCTCAGAAACATGATGCCGTTGTTTTCGAGAGCCCGGCGCACCTGATCCCGCGTGCTTTCGTAGACCTTGAGGCCGCTCTCGGACTCAAGGCGCTTCAGCGCGGTCAGGGAAACCTGGGCCTTGTCAGCGAGCGTCTCCTGCGTCCATCCAAGCAACGCGCGCGCGGCCCGCGACTGTCGGGCGGTGATCATGCATGATCACCTCCTACAGCCACGAATGCGCACGCCAGAACTACGACTAATTTAGTCGCTCTTGGCAAAAAGAGCCAGCGGTAATCGAGTGAAATTCACGGGTTCTCTATAGGTTAGGCCGAACTGATTCGGTCGCCGTGCGCCACGCTCGCCCGGTATGTGGTGCCTTCCCGTCGGCGAGCCGGAAAGAGGGCGAGCGCCCCCTGGCCGGATCAGGCGAACGGGTCGATCTCCCCGACGATCGCATCCTCGTCGCCGTCATATTCGGCGAAGGGCATCACGGCCATCGTGCCATCCCCGGCCCGGAAGATGACGATGGAGACCATCAGGGTAGAGGCGAGGCTGAAGGCGTAGGCGTTTGCATCTGGAAGGGACATTTCTCGGCTCCTGTGCGGGAGCGGGACCATCTCCGCTCGACAGGCTCCCGAAATGTTTCGGCATGGCCGCGATCACCTTGCAGGCTGCGCCGGCAAAGGCCGCACGCATTGCGTAGCGGACCCTTCACGGGTTGATCGTGGAAGGGCATGGCGAAACCAGAGTGGAGCATTCAAGAGCAGGGTGGCGTCCGACCGCGAGCCTCGAACGCCTTCCTGATGCCACCGCCAGGCCGAGCACGCGACGGGTGATCGGGCGCCTCACTCGGTCCGGCGTCGGCAACGAAGCTGCGCACCCGCCGTTCTGCCGGGCGGATTCGCGCCATCGCGGCGAATGATCAATGCCAGGGCTGCGTTCCCCTGCGCGGAGGTAGTCCGCTCAGGGCGCAGCGGAAAGCGGCTTCCGGGAGAGGGAAAGGGGTTTGGGGAAAGGGAGGAGGGAACCGTCCCCTTTCCCCATGGGAGGATGTTTGAAGGAGGGGCTTGCCCTTCCTTCATGGGGAGAGCGCGAGAGGGGGCAACGCCCTCTTTTCGCAAGCAAAGGCGGCCGGTCGAACCGGCGGCCTTGGCTCCCGGCTCAACGGAAAGGCGACAGGCGGCCGAAGCCGCCTGTCGCCTGATGACGTCATCCGTCCTGCTCTTCGTCCTCGAAGGCCGGATCGGTGGTGTAGGTATTGAACCGGATGCCGGTCTCGGCGGCGATCTGGCGCAGGATGGCGCAAAGGCCGTTCAGTCGGTCGTCACCGACTTCGACGCGCGGCGGAGGGAAGCCGTCGAGGAAGCGCCACGTCCCGGTGCGGCTGTCATAGTATTCCTTCGTGGCCCAATCAACGTGAACCTCGCAATGAAGAAGATCGATGCCGTCCGGTTCGCGCCAGTTGTAGGTGAGGTCCTGCCCGGCGCCCCAGATCTGCTCGCCGAGATCGTCTGCATCGGGGCCATCGGGGTTCAGCGCCAGCGCATGCTGAGCGGCGAGCGTCCCGCGCGCCAGGTCGATGAGCTGGTCGAGCTTGGCCACCAGCCTGTCGTGAGCGCCGCGGCTGAAATCGTCGTCGCAGGCAAGCCGGTTGGCAAGCACCATGATTCGGAAGCCTGCGAACTTCGCATAGAGTTCGACATAGTGGAAATCAGACATATCAAGTCTCCTTTCGTTTCTGACGAAAGGTGTCCACGCCTCAAGCACAGAGGGGTCAGGGACCGCGGAACGCGGCCGCCGTGCGGCAAGCGGAGGAACCGATTTTGTGGAGTCGGCCTCTGGCCGGCGGAGGAAAATTGGAGGGGCCGCGCAGTCCTTGACGCCGGATGGGCTGGCGTACAATGCGTAGTCAGAGAGAGATAGCCCGCGGCCCCGACAGGGGCCGCGTCCGTATGGGCCGGGGTGGTTTGGAGGGGGTGTTTCACCCCCTTCATGGGTGGGGGAGCTGGAGGGGGCGGGGCTCTGCCCTGCCCCTTCCGGGGTGAGTTTGAGAGGGGTGGCTTGCCCCCCTTTCATGAGCAAGGTCGAGCGGTCGATCCGCTCGGCTTTGCAGCCAGGACGTCGCAAAGGCGGCAGGCGGTTGCCGCCGCCCGCCGCCTCTCCGGCACTATCGGTATCTGTCGTTTCTGATCGGGGTCTCGTAGATCGCGGGTTCGATGCCCGCCGCCCCGTCCGGCCCGATGCAGTCGTAGTAGAGATAGGTGGTGAAGCGGATGCCGGTATCGGCCGCGATCCGCCGGATGATCCCGCCGAGGCCGCACAGGTGCTCGTCGCTGACCGTGAAGCTCTCCGGGATCGGACGAGGGCACCACATTTCCGCGACCGGATCTCTGTAGCCGCCCCAGTCTATCTCCGGATCGATGCAATCCAGGAGATGCCAGGGATAGAAGCCGCCGCCGCTGGTTTCGAGATCGCCGACGCAGAAGTCGATGGTCATTTCCAGGGCCTCGCGCGCGGCCGGATCGGTTTCGGTCCGAAGCAACGCTTCCGCCCGATGGCCTTCCCGGCAGAACCCGGCAAGCTGCTCGAGCGCATCGGCGAGCCGGTCATGGACGACCTCGGCAAAGCGCGTGTCGCACTCGGCGCGGTTCGCACGAACCTGATTTCCGAAGGCGATGAACTTCGCATGGAAGTCGAGGAAATCGAGCTTGGACATTCTAAGTCTCCTTTCGTTTCTGACGAAAGGTGTCCACGCCTCAGCACAGAGGGGTCAGGGAACGCGGAACGCGGCCGCCGTGCGGCAAGCGGAGGAACCGATTTTCTGATCCGGGCCTAGCAAGGAACGGAGTCGAAAATTGGAGGGGCCGCGCAGTCCTTGAGGCCGGATGGGCTGGCGTACAATGCGCAGTCAGAGAGAGATAGCCCGCGGCCCCGACAGGGGCCGCGTCCGTATGGGCCGGGGTGGTTTGGAGGGGGTGTCGCACCCCCTTCATGGGTGGGGGAGCTGGAGGGGGCGGGGCTTTGCCCTGACCCTTCGGGGTGAGTTTGAGAGGGGCGGCTCCGCCCCCCCTTTCATCAGGGGAGCATCGGGCCAAAAAGTGGATGCCGGTTTTTGGACCTGCCCGATGCCCCGGCGAAGACCTCGGACCGTCGCGCCGCAGCGCGGGGCGGTTCGGGCCGGTAAATCTTCCGGCGGCGCGATCGGTCGCGAACATGGAGAAACCCGGCGGCTTGCGCCGCCGGGCCTTGGGCCTCCCGCTCAAAACGGGATGTCGTCGTCGTAGTCGGTCTGTCCGCCCCGCTCATTTTCGGTCTGCTTTGCCCGGCTCAGGAAATCGACCGTCTCGGCGATGATCTCGCATCCGTAGCGGTCGTTGCCTTCCTGGTCCTTCCACTTCGTGTAGTGGATGCGGCCGCGAACCAGCACCTTCATACCGCTCTTGCAATAGTCCTGGACCGTCTTGCCGAGGCCGTTGAAGGCAGTGATCCGGTGCCATTCAGTGTCTTGAACCCGGTAGCCCTTCTCGTCCCGGACAACCTTGCCTTCAGAGTAGCGGGGGCGCGAGGTGGCCAACGTGAAGTGGGTGATCCGGGTGCCGCCCTGGGTGGTGCGGGTTTCGGGGTCCTGACCGATGTTACCGGCGAGAATGACGATGTTCTGCATTGTAAGTCTCCGTTGCTTCTCGGAGGGACCATCCCTCCGACGAGACCCGGCCAAGGCCGGCGGGAGACGCCTGCAACTGCACGCTCGCGGGCAGCTCGCCCATAAGGCCCGGAGTGGGGCGGGCAGCCGCGCTTGCGCGGCAACACGGTCCGGAGCCGCGTGGGTTGCGGCCGGAAACCGAACGGTCTTAGGGGATCAGTCAGTCGGAGGGATTGGTGCCTCTGAACGCACACGGGATCAGACGCACGGCAGACCATCGCCATTCTCGCCGGCAACAGCGAAACGTCAGGCCCGATGATTCCGCGCCGCCGGGACGACACCTCCATCATCCGCTTCCGGCCACCCGCGTCTCGCTGCTCGGAGGGCATGGGCCTCCGGGAAGGCAATGAAGAGGGCTGACGGGTGCTGAAGGCACGGAACGGCGCTGCGTCCCCCGGTTCGACGGCCGGCAGTGCGGTCCATTAGCATCGTGGCGAGGCGGAAATGAAGGTGGTCGCGGCCAGCCTTCACGACACGAGGGGAGTTGGCCAGCGGGCGAAAGACGCTCGCGGCCTGCGGGCTCATGCCGATGATCGGCCGCTCCTGACCGGGCGAAGCAGACCCGAAGCGGGCGCATGGGCCGACCGGCGCCGACGCTGCATCGCGTTCTGAGCGGGAGGCCGAAGGGCGGGCGGCGCAAGCCGCCTCAGTTTGTCCTGGGAGCGGCGGATCGCGATGCCGGATCAGCGCGAGAAGACCGAGACGCCGAGGGCATTGAGATTGACCATGGCGGCGATGCCGATGAACAGGCCGCCCGTGCCGCCGAGCAGATTGAGCACGATCGCAGAGTCGACCGCATTCTTCGTAACGCCGTGGACAAGGGCATAGCCGGCAATGGCGGCGGGAACTGCGAAGATCGCGAGTGCGATCAGGCGCAGGGCCGGGTTCTTCGCGAAGCCGAGAACGCCGATCACCAGCGCGATCGCCCCCAGGGCGGCGGCGATGGCGGCGAAGCCGGTCATGAACAGGCCCGCGCCGGCGGCCCAGGCATATTGTGCGGCCGTGAGGCCGACCATGAAGGGCAGTGCATAGATCGCGAGATTATAGGCGATGATGCAGAGCATGATGGTCAGGGAGATAGCGAGCAGGATCAGCGACATGGAAGCCTCCGCATGAACGGTTGAGGATCACGACAGGCTTCCGGTGAATACGCTCCGCCTGCGACTATGCTGCTGTGCCGGTTCTGCAAGGATGTTCAATCAAAGCCATCATCATCTCCCGTAGTCAAGTATTCGGCCGGTGAAGGGTTGCCGGAAGGCGGCGCTTTACGCGCCGCCCTCGAACTGCATGGTCGGGATGCCGAGCTTGCGGGCCTTGTCCGCGAGGTTTCCCTGAATGCCGCCGCCGCCGAAGACGAGGACGCCGACCGGCAGGACTTCCAGCATCGTGTCGTTACGCTTGTAGGGAGCCTGCTTTGCCGGATACTTCTGGAAGTCGGGCTCGAAGGCGATCTGCGGCACCTTGCGGCTGGCTGCCCAGCGGGCGGCGATGCGTTCCGCGCCCGTCTTCGCGCCGCCGTGGATGAGCACCATGTCGGCGTGCTTCGCACGAACCTGATCGAGTTTCGCCCAGATCAGGGTATGATCGTTGAAGTCGGTTCCGCCCGAGACGGCAACTTTCGGACCGGCGGGCAGCAGCACCTCCTTCTCAGCCCGGCGCTTCGCGGCAAGGTAGTCTCTGGAGTCGATCATCGCGGCGGTCAGATTGCGATGGCTGACCTTCGAGCCGGTGCGGGGCCTCCAGGCGCTGCCGGTGTGGTGCTCGAAGGCTTCGGCGGCGACATCGCGGAAGAGTTCCATGCTGTTGCGCCGTTCGATCATGGTCTGGCCCTCTGCCGTGAGGCGTTCGAGTTCGACCGACTTCACCTCGCTGCCGTCCTGTTCCGTCTGAAACCGGCGCTGCGCCCGCTCGTTGTCGTCCAGCTCGCGCTCCACCCGGCCGGTGGCGCGGTGGAAGAGATTGACGGCTCCCCAGAGCAGCTCTTCGAGATCGGGTTCGAGGCGGGTGTCGCCGAGGGTCGCGACGAGGGCATCGAAGATATCTGCGACGGCTGCGGCGACGGCATTGCCCTCCGGAAGCGGCCTCGGATCTGGTTCGTCCTGATATGGCCGCCAGCCGTAGAGCTGGAGTTCGTTGAGGACATGATCGGTGGGGGATGCGGTGTGGATCGGCTCGTAACCTGCGTTTTCGTCTTCGTTCGTCATCGTGAGCGTCCTTGTCTGGAGACCGCGCCCATCGCGGCCTTCGCAGGCGTCGACGCCCACAGGCGGACCGGACTGGCAGCCCTCGCCTCTCGCGAGGGCCTCGATGGCCAAGCCCGGCTATTTTGTTTCGCGCTGCAAAGGCGGGGCTCGCCCCGCCGGCGGAAAATAGCCGCGCGCCGCGCCATTGCCCGGCCGGGCCGTTTGTGGGCCGATCGCCCTCTCAGAAGGCCGTGGGCGTGGGCTCTCCGACAGCAAAGGTCGCTTGCGATGATGAAGGGAGACGGCAAGTGGAGACGCCTGATCCACACCGCATCCCCTGCCGATCGCCTCAGCCCTCCACGAAACGGCGGACGTCATCGGGATGAACCTGCTCCAACAGGGTCGCCCGGAGGGCGTCGACGCCGCGCCAGCGCAGATCATCGTTGAAGTCCTCAAGCTTCGGCGACAGGGAAATCGCCTCGATCCCGAGGCTCGTTGCTCTGGCGACCAGGCTGTCTCGCGCACCGTCCCCTGCCGGATCGCGATCCCGGAGGACATAGAGCCTGCGCAGGCTCAGTGGGAACAGGATGGCGGCGAGGTGTGCGGCCGAAAGCGCCGCCATCATTGGCATGTGGGGCAGGACCTGACGGGGCGATAGCACGGTCTCGATGCCTTCGCCGGCCGCCAGCACCTCACCGGCGGCGCCGAAGCGGACACCGTGCCCGAGAAGATCGCCCATCGCCCGCCGCGGTGAATCGACGGGCGCCTTGCCCGAACCGTCCGGTGAAAGCCAGGTGCGGTGCGCGCCGGTCTGCTTGCCGTCGAGGTCGGTGACGGACGCGACGATCGCCGGCCAGATCTCGGTGGGCGAATGCGCATCCGGTTTATAGTAGCACCGCCCATGGTAGCGCAGCGCGGCGACGCCGGAGAGGGACGTGATCGCCCGCCCGTTGAGGTAGATTTCCGCAAGCGTGCCGCCGATCGGCTGCGACATCGCGAAAAGCCGGCGCGAGGCTTCCGGCGACCCCGACGGCGCGGGGCTGGAGGTCCTGCCGGTCGGTGCCCCCGTCGTCGCAGGCTCGGGATGCGGGAGCGAGAGGAACCGGCGCGCTTCCTCGGCTACGTCCTTGAAGTCGACGAGGCCGAGCGCCTCGCGGATGACGTCGAGGAGATCGCCATGCTCCCCGGTCGATGCGTCGGTCCATTTGCCTGCCGCGCCCTTGCCGGTTTCCGGCCCGGTCAGGCGCACGAACATCGAGCGTCCGGGGCTGTTGCGCGCATCGCCGACCTGCCAGTACCGTCCGGCGCGCCGGCCGGACGACAGGTATTCGCGGCAAACCGCTTCGGCGTGATGGCCGAGGCGGATCGCCAGCTCGGAGGCGTCGGGACGGGGCATCACGCCGCCTCCCGCTCGCCGATGCGCTCGACCGGCCAGCGATCGAGCACCCTGGCAAGCACGTCCGGGCCGCTGGCGTCGCTCGGCACGAACATGCGCAGCTTCCACGAGATGATCTCGTGGAACAGCCCGTAAGCCGTCAGGCGCTCGCGCATCGTGTCGTCGAAGCCCGACAGTTCGATGCGGTTCGCGCCCATGACGCGCACCCGGCGAAGCTGAAGGCCCTCGGCGAGGTCGAGGATGGTGCGGCCGTCCATCAAGGCGGCGAAGGCGTCGTCGGGCGCGATCGACGCGGCGCCGGTCGTGGTCGCGGTTGCGGCCCAGGCCGGAGAGACCTGCCGGCCGATGATGCGCTCGCCATCGTCCGTCTGGAGCCGATAGACGCGCGTCGAGTCGTTGGGCAGGCGCTTCCAGATCGGCAACAGCAAGCCCGTAACCATGTGAAGCCTCGCATCGGTGAACTCCGGCACCTCGGCGATCTCGGCTTCCCAGGCCGATGCGAAGGCATCCCGGTCGGCTTCGGCCCAGTGCGTCCCGCCCATGAGGCGGATCGGGATGTTGTGCGCCTCGGTCGGGCGGATCAGGCGGACACGGCGGTCGATCTCGCCGTCGTCGAGCATGACGCTGCTCGCTGGTATCTGCACGGCGGCCCGGCCGGAGCGCTCGTTGACGAGCAGCTTCGCGCGCGGATCGGCAAGTTCGGCAAGAGCTGCGTCGAGCGTCACCGGCCGGTTGCGCCTGCGTTCGTTGATCGTGAGCAGGCTGGTTTCCGCGCCGGTGCGGGGGTGGGTGTAGATCGTCTGGCGATCGACGACGACGAAGCTTTCGGCGCGCAGGGTCTCCAGCCCGGCGTCATAGGTGCCGGACGCGATGGCACCTTCGATGCGGGCCGTCAGCAGCCCTTCAAAGGCGGTGAACAGCACGCCTTGAAGCTCGATCGTCAGCGCCAGCAGCCTGTTCAGGAAGGTCGTGATCGGCGGCAGCTCGTCCTTGAGGCCGTTCGAGTCCATCAGCTTCAGCCCGGTGGCCTGCTCGAAGCGGTCGAGCGAGCATCCCTCGACCTTGCCGCGCACCAGCAGGAAATAAAGCTGACGCAGCGCGTCGCGGGCGTAGGGGCTCTCCAGATTGTCCTCGGGCCGGAACAGGCCCTGGCCGCCGGTCTGGCGCTGGCCGCGCGTGATCGCGCCCAGCGTGTCGAGGCGGCGTGCGATCGTGCTCAGGAAGCGCTTCTCCGCCTTCACATTCGTCGAGATCGGCCGGAAGAGCGGCGGTTGTGCCTGATTGGTGCGGTGCGTCCGGCCGAGGCCCTGAATGGCGGTGTCCGCCTTCCAGCCCGCCTCGAGCAGATAGTGGACGCGCAGCCGCGTGTTCTTCGCCGACTTCTCCGCATGGTAGCTGCGGCCGGTGCCGCCGGCGTCGGAGAAGACGAGCACGCGCTTCTGATCGTCCATGAACGCCTGTGTCTCGGCGAGATTGGCGGCGCCTGCGCGCGTCTCGACGACGAGACGGTCGACGGTGACGCTGCCGCCGGGCTTGCGCACGATGCGCCGCGAGCGGCCCGTCACCTCGGCAACCATGTCCGTCCCGAAATGCTGGACGAGCTGGTCGAGCGCGCCGGGAACCGGCGGCAGGCTGGCGAGCTTGGCGATCAGCGCGTCGCGTCGGGCGACGGCCTCGCGGCTTTCGACCGGCAGGCCGTCGCGATAGACCGGGCGCGACGACAGATTGCCCTCCGAGTCCGTGAACGGCTCGTAGAGCTGGACCGGGAAGGAATGGGCGAGATAGTCGAGGACGTATTCGCGCGGCGTGATGTCGACGCGGACGTCGTTCCACTCCTCGGTCGGCAGCTCCGCCAGCCGCCGTTCCATCAGCGCCTCGCCGGTCGAGACGATCTGGATGACGGCCGAATGGCCCGCCTCCAGATCGGCGGCGATCGAGCGCAGCAGGGTCGGCGCTTTCATGCTGCATAACAAATGGCCAAAGAAGCGCTGCTTGGCGCTTTCGAAGGCCGAGCGGGCGGCGGATTTCGCCTGCCTGTTCAGCGTGCCGGAGCCGCCTTCGCCGCCGCCGGTGATGTTGGCGGCCTGCATCGCCGCATCCAGATTGTTATGGATGATGGCGAAGGCGGCGGCATAGGCGTCGTAGATGCGGACCTGCTGGGGCGTCAGCTCATGCTCGACCAGCTCGTATTCGACGCCGGCGAAGGAGAGCGAGCGGGCGGTGTAGAGGCCGAGGGCGCGCAGGTCGCGGGCAAGCACCTCCATCGCCGCCACGCCGCCGGCCTCGATCGCCTCGACGAACTCCGCGCGCGTGGCGAAGGGGAAATCCTCGCCGCCCCACAGGCCGAGCCGCTGCGCATAGGCGAGATTGTGGACGGTGGTCGCGCCGGTGGCGGAGACATAGACGATGCGCGCGTTCGGCAGCGCATGCTGGAGGCGCAGCCCGGCGCGACCCTGCTGCGAGGCGGCAACGTCACCGCGTTCTCCCTTGCCGCCAGCGGCGTTCTGCATCTGGTGCGCCTCGTCGAAAATGATCACTCCATCGGCGTCGGAGCCAAACCATTCGACGATTTGCCGGACGCGCGAAACCCTCTCTCCGCGGTCGTCGGAGCGCAGCGTGGCATAGGTTAGAAATAGGATGCCCTCGTTCAGCGTGATCGGCTTGCCCTGCGGGAACCGCGACAGCGGCGTGACCAGCAGGCGCTCCATGCCGAGCGCGCCCCAATCGCGCTGCGCGTCCTCGATCAGCTTGTCGGACTTCGATATCCAGACCGCCTTGCGCCTTCCTTGCAGCCAGTTGTCGAGGATGATCGCGGCCGACTCGCGTCCCTTGCCGACGCCGGTGCCGTCGCCGATCATGAAGCCCTGGCGGAGGCGGACGGCGCCGCTGGCGTCCTCGGCCGCGGCGCTCAGCTTGTCGAAGGTGTCGTCGACCGTCCATGCGCCGGCGAGGAAGTCGGAATGCGCCTCGCCGGCATAGATCACCGTTTCGAGCTGCGCGTCCGACAGCAGGCCGAGCACGTCCGCCGGCAGCATCGGGCGATAGCTCGGCTTCGGCGGGGCGACGCTCGCCATCGACGTCGACTGGACGAGCTGGGTGGGATGCGCGCAAGCCCCGGAAATCCGGATGGTCTGGAGACCGTATTCCTCATAGATCGCATCCGACAGGCGACCGGCCTGGGCAGGCTTCCAGTCGACCGTCTCATAGGCGAGCGGAACGCCCTCCGGCTCGCGATGCGCCACAGCCGGCGCGGCCTTCGCCGCCCGGTTGATATAGGCGCGCACGGTCCGGGGCGCGGCGGTCGCGGCCATGGGCACGGCGATGGAAGGGTCGACCGGCGGGCGGGCCGGGAGATGCTCGGCCAGCCATCCGAGAAGCGTGGCGACGTCCGGCGCGACGCCGGGCGCGGTCGGGAACGCGGTCGGATCGTCCGCCGGCAGCTTGTCGATGACGGTGAGCCGCGTCGGGATGGTCGTGCCGTGCTTGGCATAGACCGACCCGTCGATCGCGGCGGAGAAGACGACGCGGCCGCGTTCCTGCAGACGGGCATAGGCCGAGGACCAGGCCGGTGCGTCCGGCGCGAAATTCGCCCCGGTGATCGCCACCAGCCGGCCGCCGGGCGCAAGGCGCGCCAGCGCCGAGGCGACATGGCGGAAGGCGGCGTCGGCCATGCGGCCCTCGACATTCGCCATCACCGAAAAAGGCGGGTTCATGAGAACGACGGTCGGAAGGAGAGCCCGGTCGAGGTGATCGTCGATCTGGGCCGCGTCGAAGCGCGTGACGGCAAGGGCCGGAAAGAGGTGGGAGAGAAGATCGGCGCGGGTGTCGGCCAGCTCGTTGAGCAGGAGCGAGCCGCCGGCGATCTCGGCCAGGATGGCGAGAAGCCCGGTTCCGGCCGAGGGCTCCAGCACGCGGTCGGCCGGCGTGATGGCTGCGGCGAACGAGGCTGCCAGGCCGAGCGGGATCGGGGTGGAGAACTGCTGGAAGGTCTGCGCCTCCTCGGAGCGGCGCGTATGCGTCGGCATCAGGCCGGCGATCTTGGAAAGCTGCGGCAGGACCGCGGCGGCGGAGCCGGCCTTGCGGAAAAGCGGCTTTCCGTATTTGCGCAGCATGAGGACGGTCGCGACCTCGCAGGCTTCGTAGGCGGTCTTCCAGTCCCAGGCGCCGGCAGTGTCGGAGCCGCCGAAGGCGGTTTCCATCGCGCCGCGCAGCATGGTGGCGTCGACGCGCTGGCCGCGTTCGAGGTCAGAAAGGAGGATCTGCGCGGCAACGACGATCGCCGAGGGCGTGGCGGACGCAGCGACGGGCGGAAGCGATGCGGCGACCTCGGCGGCCGCGGTTGCGGATATCATGTTCATGATGGGGAACCTCGGGAGAGTGGACGGAAACGAGCCGCGCAGCGCTCTCTCTCGACCGCACCGGCTCAAATCCGTCCCGGCCCCTCTCTTCCTCTCACAGCTTCCGCGAAATCGCCGAGAGCAGCCGTTCGCCGCCGGAGGTTTCCGGCCGTCACCTCGTTGAGACGACGGCTTTGATCTACAATTGAGCGGGCTGGATTTTGCGCCGGTTTGCTTGCGCAAATCCCGAAACAACCGCGATATTGGAAGGATTAAGCTCGTGAGGACATGGCTGCTTCCGCGTGCGCCGAGATTCTACTGGCTCATCATCCTGGCGTTCGCGGCATCGACGATCACGTCCGATTTGCCGGATTTCGGAGAGGGGCATTGGTCGACCTCGACCGCCTTCCGTGCCTGCATCATCGCGATCGCGCTTCTCCTCGCCGCCCTGTCGGAGTTCTGGGACATCGCGCCCGCGATCATCGTCAGCGCGGAGGCCCGCTACCAGAACCGGCAGGCGCAGGCGGTCTACACGATCCCCGTCGTTTTCGACACCGCACCGACCGTCGTGCCGAGGATGTCGCGACTGCGCGTGACGCGGACGGATGACCATCGGCCCGTCAGGCCGTGGACCTTGCGCTTCGACTATGCCGCCGAAGGACAGAAGGGCGAATGGTAGGACGGCCGCCCCCGCCGCGCCGAACGGGCCATCGCGAACACGACGAGAGCGCCCCGCCGTGAGGCGAGGCGCCCGGTCAAGTCAGTCGATCGCCGCGAAGATAGCCGAAGCTTCGGCATGTCCCTTCGAATAGGCTGCGAGGCGATGGTAGGCTTCCGCCAGATGGTCGGAATCGTGGCGCAGCGCGAGGTTCGAGAGGACGAAGAGGGTCGCGATGATGCCGGCGGCCTCGGCCGACACCTCGCCGCGAAACTCGGTGAGCCCGCTTTCGATCCGCATGGGCGATCGCGACGCGGGGGCGAGGAACAGCGGGCGGCCCCCATACTCGTAGAAATTCCAGAAGCCCCCGCGATAGTCATAGGGGCTGAGCCGCTCCATCACATGATAGACGGTGTTTTCCGCGATGATGAGGAGCCGCAGGCCGAACAGGGTCGGCAGGAAGGTTTCGCGGCAATCGTCCGCTACGATCGTTGCGGTCTGGCGGGCAGTGGCTTGAAGGGTCATGGCCTGGTTCTCCGGAGAGAGGAAGGAGACAGGTCCGGGCGGCGCTCTCTCTTCAACCGCCCCGAACCGTCCAGGCCCCGTCCCTTCTCTCCCTCGCTCACAGGCGCCAGAGGCCGCCGGCGATCTCCCGCACCAGCATGTCGCGCGCCTTCGCCATCACCTCGCGGCCGCAGGTCTCGGGGTGATCGAAGAAGCGCGCGGCCGGGCCGTTCTCGGTCCAGTCGGCGTAGTAGCAATAGGACCGATCCTGAAGCCGGAAGGCCGTCATGTCGGCGGCCCAATGCGGCTTCGGCTCGACGACGACGGTGACGCCATCGCGCGTTTCGGGCCAGGGCAGCGAGCGCTGCGAGGGCGGGCAACGAAGGTCCGCCGCCAGTATCTCGTCGACGGTGATCATGACGCGGCTCCCTCGCCCGACCTGGCGATGAAGCCGTCCGGATCGTCGGGATCGGGCGGCAGGTAGGCGTCGTAGGGATTGCCATCGGCCAGATGGCCGAAGGGCGTCATGACGAAATCGCCGTCCTCCGCGCGGCCGACGGCGCAAAGGACGTAACGGCGCTCGCCGGTGACGGCATCCAGGCACTCCATGAGTGCGAGATTGCCGTCGCCGGCGGCGCGGAGAAGCGTGTTGAAGTTGGTGCGGGCGTGATCGGGAATGGCCATGTCAGGCTCCTGAAACGAGAACGCCCGGCGCGATGGCCGGGCGATGGATGGGGATTGCGATCGGGGAGACGCAGGCGTCAGAGGCGGAAGCGCGCGACGAGGCGTTGCGCCTCGGCGTGGTGGCGCAGCATCTTGCGATAGAAGCGCTTGCGCGCGTCCCGCCTGTCGGGATCGCGCAGGGCGGAGCGGGACAGCTTGCGCCGCGCCGCCCCGACGACCGTGCGGCCGCGTTCCCACACGGGAACAGCGAGACGGAGATAGGTGGCGTACATCGCGGCCACCTACACGTTGATGCGCTCGCACAGCGCGTCGATCTCGGGGAGATCGAGCCCGGCGTGCGCGCCGTCGTTGTTGTAGATGTCCAGGAACACCGGATCGAGCGGCCCGTTGACAAGGGCGAGCTGAAGGGTGCGAAGACCGGCGAGCACCGCATCGCGCTCGTGGGCGGTCATGGCGACGATCAGGAACGCCTCGACCGTCTCACCCTTTTCGAGAAGACGGACGCCGGTGGATTCGTCGATTTCATAATCGTCGAACTCCTGCACCTCGCCGGTGGCGATCCATTCGCCATCGTAGCGGACGCTTTCGGCGACGCTTCGCGCCTCTGCGGGCGTGCCGGCCTCGACGACGGTTTCGTAATAGACAAAGGCATCGTGGCCCTTGCGGACAACAAATCTGGGCATGGGAAGCTCCATAGGGAAAGCACCGGGCGCGACGGCCGGTCTGGTTGACGGGATGGTGGGAAGGCTCAGTGCCAGGTCTGCCACGCGCCGCTTTGGGCCGCGGCGTGGCAGCGCAGCATCTCGCGGTAGAACTTGCGGCGCAGAAGGCGTTTGCAGCGGTCCCGGCGGACCCAGGCGGGAAGCATTCGCGCCGCCGCCCGCAGGACCGCCCGGTCGGTGTCGATCACCGTGATGCCGAGATCGGCATAGATCGAGTGCATCATGGCCGGCCTCCCTTGGTGTTGCGCCACAATGCCGGTCCGAGGGCGGTGAGCACCGCGCGGATCTCGGCCGTGCCGGTCCGGTCGTCGGGAGCGGTCGATCTGACGACAGCCAGGCATGCCGAGCTGATCTCGCAGTCGGTCACGGCGTCGGGCGACAGGCCGCCGAAGTCCGGATCGGTTGCGAGGATCGTCGCGATGCGATCGCGAACTCGATCTTCCTCAAGCCATGCCAGGACATGGCGACGTCCGGGAAGATCGGCGGCAGGGTCGGGATCGCGCGCGCCGGCGATGATCGCCTCGCCGCGTGCGACCTCCCAGGAGGCGCGCGAGATCCAGTCCCTCTCCGTGGCGGTATTCGCGCAAACGTCTGCGACCAGCATCTTCAGCAGGCCGAGAACGATCTCGAACTGCGCGATCTTCCGGGCGTCCGTCTCCGCGAACTGCGAGGGAACGGCAATGGATGACCGTGCGAGGGGCGCATCCGGTCCGGGCCAGATGCCGGTGACGTAGGTCTCGCCGGCCGACTCGTAGGCGATCGCATCGCCATCCCGATCGTCGTCCTCGATGGCGAGCCGGCAAGCCAGCTCGGGCGTGTCGGCCTCGTATGTCCGCGTCCGGTAGGCCGGGAGCCGGTAAGCGGTCTCGATGGTGAACATCGGCATGATGTGCTCCTGAAACGAAAACGGCCCGGCGAGCGCCGGGCCTGGAGGTGGAAGGGGGAAGATGCGGGGCGACCGCGGCCGCCCCGCGGATGTGGGACTATTCGGCGGCGACGAGCACCGCCGGATCTTCGCCGGTGCCGGCTTCGGGGGCCTCGTCGTCGCCGGCGAGGAAGTCGGGAAGCGCCACGTCGGGCTCGTCCTCTTCGGCTGCACCCTCGATCGCGGGCTCTTCGCTGGCGAGACGCAGCGGTTCCGGGAGCCAGCCGGTATTCGCCAGCCGCTCCTCCGCCTCGGACGCCATCCACATCTTGTCCTTCTTCTGGTTGTCGAGGAGATTGGCGGTGCTCTCGCCGACGGCCTCGGCGATGGCTTCGAGGATGCGCTGCTTGGTCACGCGACCGAAGTAGTTCGCGACGGTCGGCCGGAATCCGGCCTCCGCCATGTCGAGGCCGGTCACGCGGGCCAGGCGGTCGGCTTCCGCCATGCGCGCCTGGAGCTGCCTTTCGGAGATGCCGGTGGCGCTCATGGGATTGGGCCGCTCGTAGAGCGCGTTGATCCCGAGAGACATGCAATGCGCCAGCAGCGCCATGCGGTTCTCGTCGTCGAGCGCAACGAGCCAGTCCCAGAGCGCATCGTCGTCGGTCGGCACCTTGGCCTTCCATGCGGCGTGGCGCTTGTCCACGGCCTTCGCATAGGGCGTGGTCTTCAGGTCGGTTCCCTGATTGCCGCAAAAGACCTCGTGAACCGAGACCTGGACGGTCGCGCCATGGGTGGATCGCCTGAAGGCGTCGCGGGCGAGCTTGTGCAGCAGCGCCGTCATGGCGACATGGGGATTGCTGCCGACCGCGTTGCGCAGCGCGATGGTACGATGCGCCGACAGCTCGATCACCAGCTTTTCGGGGAGCGGCCGGATGACGTCCACGTCCTCCTCTGGCTCGACCGGCCGGCCGTTGACGGCGATGACGGTGCGCGGTCCCTCGGGCGAGAGATCGTCATCGTCCTCGCCGTCGATACCGGCATCCGGCTCGACGCCTTCGGTGTCGACGGTCTCGACCGGCTCGTCCTCGGGGCGCACCCAGCCGCGATTGACGACAAGCTCGCCGTCCTCGTCGACGGTGACGAAAGCGCCGGCGATGGCGATCTCGACCGGATCATAGACGGTCGGGCGGCGCTCGAAGGCTTCGAGCTGCCTTTCGATCTCGCCTAGGCGCCGGTCGATGTCCTCGGGCAGCTCCTGATCGGCCGGGTACTTGGCCTCAAGCCGCTCCTGCTGGCTGCGCAGCTTCTCGCGTTCGCGCCGCTCCTTCTTGGACAGTTCCGCCGGCGTGCCGACGACGCCGCGCAGGCCGTGGTCATAGCCGTAGGGAAGTTCGAGGTCTGCTTCGACCCACTTCCAGCCTTCGGCGGCCACAGCATCCGCGGCCGCCTTCAGCTTCTCCCCGACCAGCCGGTCGAGAAGCGGCACGTCTTCCAGCCATCCCTCCTCGTCATCGTCGAAGAGATAGCGCGGCAGGAGAGACCCGCTCGCCGCCAGATAGGCGTCGAGGCCGACGAAGCGCGCACGCTTGTCGGATGCGGGAACCTCGGTCTCGGTGAGCATTTCCCGGATCTGCCAGGGCTCCTTGTTGTGGGACTGCCGGACGGCATCCCAAACCTGCTCCTGGCGTTCGTGATCGGGATGGGCGGTGAACGCCTCCAGCGTCCGGAGCGTCATGCCGTTCGCGGCATAGACCTCGTGCAGCTTGGGCGAGACCTTGGCGAGCACCAGGCGCTGCTCGACATAGCGCGTCGTCGTGAAGTAGGCGCTGGCGACCTCCTCGTGGGTCATGCCGCCATCCACCATCCGCTTGAAGGCGCGGAACTGGTCGAGCGGATGCAGCCCGACGCGGAAGGTGTTCTCGGCCAGCGAGTCGTCGACGGCCGAGGTCTTGGCATTGGCCTTCTTGACGAGGCAGGGGACCAGGCCGTCCTCGGGGAAGCGACCCTTTGCCACCAGGCGGGCGATGACGCGGTAGCGGCGACCGCCGGCCGGGGTCTCGAAATCGCCGGTCTCGTTGCCGTCGGCGTCGAGAACGGCGCGGACATTGATGCCGAGGATCAGGTCCTCGCGGCGCTCGACATCGAACTCAAGCTCATCGAGGCCCGCATCGGCGTCGACTTCGCGAACATTGTCGTTCGACAGATGGATGCGGTTGAAGGGAATGTCGCGCGACCGCGAGAACTCGATCATCGCGAGGGCGGGCTTCTTCTTGGCAGCTCGGGCCATGGTGGGGTACTCCGTGACGGGCGCCGAGAGCCTCTCTCTCCGCTATCAACCCGTCACGAAATCCCCATCCCCTCTCTCACTCTCTGGAACGCCGATGCGGGCGCCTGCCTCACCGGGCGGGGAGCGACGGCCGCGGCGCGTCCACCCCGTATTTCCGCCGCAGCGTGTCGATCGCCGCCTCCTGCCGGACGATCCTGCGACGAAGCCGGTCGAGATCGGGACCGGACGCCTTGAGCAGATCGTCGAGGATGCGGCGGTATTCCGCCTCGTCCGCGCCGGTCCAGCGGCTCATCGCACGATGGTAGTGCCGCGCTTTCGGCCGCCGGCGGATCGCCTCGGCTTCGGCCCGGCGGCATACCGCGCGCTCGGCCAGCGCGAGATTGTCCCGGCTTCGGGCGAGGCCGGCTTCCATGCGCACGAGAGCGGCGTGAAGTCGCGCGCGGTCAATCACGCCGCCCGCCTGTCAGGCTCGGCCTCCACCGGGCGCAGCCCGTCATCGGGGGCGAAGGACAATATCCAGTCGGCCGCCTTGCTGGCCTGGCTGGCGGCGCGGACCACGGCGCGGGAATCCTCGCGCAGCACGTCGAGCCAGGAGCCGATATAGTCGGCATGGCGCACGGTCGGGACGATGCCGAGCGACGCGCAGCAGAATGCGGCGCTCATCTCGGCGATCAGTTCCTCGAAGGCATATTTCTTCGTGCCGAAGGAGGAGGAGAAATCGCGGTTCAGCCGGCTGCGATGGCCGCTGGCGTGACCCAGCTCGTGCAGGGCCGTCCGGTGCCAGTTGATCGGCTCGAAATAGGCTTGCGGCGGCGGCACGACCACATAGTCGTCGGCCGGTACATAGAATGCCCTGTCGCCGCCGATGCGGAAGTCGACGCCCGTCGCCCTGATCAGCGCCTCGACCCTCGGCTCGATCAGGCCGGGGGGCGGCGGCGGAACCGCGACGGTGATGTCGTCGGGCAGCCGTTCGCATTGCGCTGCATTGAAGACGGTGAAGCGCTTGAGGAAGGGGATGGCCTGGGCTTCCTCGCCGGTCTCGCGCGCCCGGCGCTTCTCGTCCTCTGGGACGAAGCGGTCGGCATAGACGACGGTGGTGCCCTGCTCGCCCTTGCGGACATTGCCGCCGAGCGCGGCGGCCTGCCTGTAGGTGAGCCAGCCCTGACCGGGAAAACCGTGCTGCACGACGGCGCCCCAGAGGATCAGGATGTTGATGCCGCTGTAGCTGCGGCCGGTGGCGGCGTTCCTCGGCAGGCCGAGCGGCGCTTTCGCCGACGCCGTGCCCCAGGGCTGGACCCAGGGGAAGCGGCCGACCTCGAGCTCGGCGATGATCTTGCCGGTGATCTCGTCATAGAGGTTCGTCCGGTCCGAGCCGGCGCGAGGGGTGCGGTCACGTCTGGACATCGCGGTTCTCCGCGACGGGCGCCGGGAGCCTCTCTCCCAGCCCTCAACCCGTCACGGCAAACCCCGTCCGCACTCTCACTCTCGGGGGGCGTTGCGGGGTCTCCCCGCAGAAGGGGGTGTGTCGGCAACGAAGTGCCGACCAGGGGGAAGGCTTTCCCCCGCAAGACCGTAAAACCGTGGAAGCGTATAAATGCAAAAGCATAGATACGGACCGCCGGAAATCGCGAAGGACCGCCAGCCTCGAAATCGCTCCGGTCCCGCCCTATCTTGCCATCCATGTGCAACGCCTATGAACAGCATGTGAAATGGGTCGAGTATTGCAGGATGATGCAGGCGCTGGAGCTTGGGATTCCGACGCAACAAAGCGACCTTGACCTTCCCGAACATGACGACATCCGCATCAACCAGATGGGTCCGGTGATGCGGGCGACGGCGAACGACCGCGAGGTCGAGCTGGAGCGGATGAATTTCGGATTGCCGTCGAACCGGCCCGAGGGCGGCCCGGTGTTCAACTTCCGCTCGGAAGGGCGCGATTTCTCCAACACCCATCGCTGCCTCGTCCCGGCCTCGGCCTTCTTCGAGTTCACCGGCACGAAATATCCGAAGACCAAGCACCGCTTTACGCTGAACGGAGCGCCCTTCCTTGCCGTCGCCGGCATCTGGCGCGAGGCGCAGGGCAATCACCCGGCCTCCTTCGCCATGCTGACGACCGATCCCGGTCCCGACGTGAAGCCGATCCACGACCGGCAGATCGTGGTGCTGCGGCCGGAAGATTGGGCGGCCTGGCTATGGCTGACGAAACCGGAGGCCGAGTTATTACGGCCGCTGGAGCAAGTCTCCCTCTCGGTCGAGACGGTGCGGAAGGGTGCCGACTAGCCCCATCGCCGCTTCCATCCGCCACTATGACAGCGGCATCCGACGACGAAAGCGGCCGTCAGCTTCTCCAACATGCGATAGTGCGCTCGACCGCTTCCCGGCCGAGGTGACGCCTTTCCTTGAAGAGTCTAGGGTAGATTTGTGGAAGTTTCGGAGCTGTTGGCGGGGGCATGGCGGATATATTTGAGAATGCGGTAACTTCGATTGTGCTCGGTATCGAAGATTTCCGAGAGGGTTCCGACGCGCGCATGTTGAGTGCGGCGCGCAACTACTATGCGGGCGTGCTGTTACTGGGCAAGGAATGCCTCGTCCGTGCCGCCCCTGACGCCGATCCGATGGAGATCATCGGCGCGAAATTCGAACCCGTCCCCGATGGTGACGGCGGCGTTGACCATGAGGTTGTCGGCTATGCGACGGTAGATCTCGCCCAGCTCAAGAGCCGATTCAAGAAATTCGGCTTGTCCTGGCCTGACGTGAACATCGAAAAGCTGCAACGATTCCGAAACAATCTTGAGCATTATCACCTGGCCGAACCCGTTGGAGCGCTGAAGGAGGCGATCGCCGCCTCATTTCCGATGGTTATCGACTTCCTGGAGACGCTGAAAGAAGATCCGCAAGACGTCTTGGCGGACGTCTGGGATACAATCCTTGAAGAGACGAATGCCTTCAATAAGGTCCAGAAGAGCTGCATGGACAGCCTTCTGCGCCTGAATTGGCCCGGTGAGATCGGGCAACTGGATCGTATGTCTTGCACCAATTGTGGCTCGTCTCTTATCGGTCAGACCGACCGCGACAATATCGAGAGCGAAGCGGCCGATGCCAAATGCTTCCAGTGTGGCCATGAGTACGATCAGCGGCAGCTTGCTGAGATGGTCGTGTCGGCGAGCTACGAGATCGACGCCTATTATGCCGCCAAGAACGGTGACTCGTCACCGATCGCGACATGCCCCGAATGCAGCGCCGACGCCTATGTCGAGAATGGAGAAATGAGCATTTGCTTTGCATGTAAGGAAACGATCGGTGGCGAGTGCAGTCGATGCAGTGCCGACATCACGGTCCATGAGTACAATCCAGACTATCCCGGTTTGTGCAGCTACTGCGCTCACACCTGGGAAAAGGTTATGCGAGAGTGACGAAGGATATTGTCATCCGCACCGCCGTCGAGACGGATAATTTGATGGAGATGGTGCGAGCCTCTGCCGCACGGGCTCAACAATGGATGGCGTCGCAATCGGGGGACCCGCTGGACCTGTTGCGCCGGATGAAGTTCGATCCAATTGGCTTCCATCCCCTCGAGGATCGGCCGTTAAATCTGATCGAGCAAATCAATCAGACTTGGACCTTCGCCGTCGCCATCGCGGCTGCCCGCCAATTGTTGAACCTACATCCAGACGTGAGCGGGTTTCGGCTCGCCCCTGGCGCGCACGCATCGCTTGAACTCGACATCATGAGTGAGGAAGCCGGCTATGTCGGCGCCGAGACCTTTGCGGCTGTCAATCCACGCAACAACGGCAAGCTGGCAGCCGATCTTGTTAAGCTCGCATCTCGCATGGAGCGATATAAGTACGTATTCTTCATGTCACCCTTGTTCCCCGGCAACGAACGCCGACCGCAGTTCGAACGCAATGGGATAGAGGTCTGGTCTGTCGATTTCTGACCAGGACGAAAGGGTTGTCCGACAGGGTGGTCGTCGGTGGTTGCAGCAGACTGAGAGAGGCGATGAACCCAAACTTCTTGGGTCACGCACGCGGTGATGCGACTACTGTCCCTTTCTCTCCTGGTCGTCCGTCCACCATGTAGATCTGCCAGCCGAGCATCTCGACGTCGCTGGGTAGTTCCCAAGATGTCAAGACAGTTTGGTATAGGCACTCGGGACTGCCGAAGAAGTCCAAATAGGGCTGGATAGCACCCCAATCCATTCCAAGCGACTTAAGCTCGACCAATAGCAGCGTCGGCCCGAATTGGGTTCCTTCACGGGCTAGCGCCATCGCGAGTTCAAGTAGAACGCGCCCCCTTTCGCCACCCGATAATTGCTCGAACCTCATCACTCGACCATTGGTCAGATGACTTTCCAACACGTAGACAGGTGCGTCAAGATCATCTCTCTGAAGCTCGTCCTCGTCGTCTTCCTGCTGCGTCCGCTGGACAAATTCCACTTTCTTTACGAAATCACCGGATACGCGAGTGCCCAAGCTGCGCAACGCGAACTCATCAATCTGGAGCAAGTCCATGATTCGACGAAGATCGCACACAATGCGGTTGTCACCGCGTCCGCTTAGATAAACCGCGCTTGATCGGGCGTGGTTTCGGCTAACCGTTTTTCCATCAAGGTCTAGAGTGAGGATGCCTTCTGTTTGAACGGAGAGCCGATGTTCGGCGGGGGCGTCGAATATGATATCGTAGTGGACGTTGTTGTTTGCGAGCCAACGCCGGATATTGTCACTCGCCTCAAGTATGCTCACCCACTCGCAAATAGCGGATTTGCCACTGCCATTAGGCCCGATTAGAAATGTGGTCTTGGCGAAATCGATCTGCGTGCCGGGCGTGAAGAGCGGTGAACGCTCAAGCCTTAGAGTTCGCACGAATCCGAAAGCTGCCTGATTTCCGCTATGTTCAAACGATGTGCGGTATTCGTGGAGCGCTTTCCAGCTCTGCAACACATTGACGGGAAAGCGCACGCCGCTTTTCTTGTCGATCAGGTTCTCGTGCGCTCCGCACATCCAAATACCATTGGATGCGTGTTTTAGTTGCGCAGGCTTTAGCCCGCCCTGCCCACGGGGGCCACGAAGAGAGGCGGCGTGAATATGGCTGGCGAAGCCGGTGTCCTCGTACTGGTCAGGTGCGACCGCTGGCCCGAGGGTCAACTTCTGGCAGCCCGGATAGGAACAACGATAGCCTGCCCTGGAAGCGATGACATGGCGCGTCGTTGATGTAAAACCGTGCCGCGTCACGTAGATCGTACTCCGATTTGCGAGGCCCTAAGATACACAACTGAATAGACCAAATTACCTTCATTCACTTAAAATCGCGCGTTTTCACGCGAATTTCTCCGATATGCCCATATCCGTCCGTGAGCGTGCGCCCCCGGAATGGGCGCGGTGGCAACCGAAGCGTTCCGAAAATGAAGAGCCAGACCCGACCATGTGCGCCCCCCAATCAGTACCGGAATCCGAGCAGACTACCGCTCGCGTCGGTATCCGTCAGACGCAGCCGAACGAGCGCTTCATAGTCGAAGCCCGGCGAAAAGTCGCTGACCGGGACCATGTCGGTGTTGAGGGTGCAGATATATTGAAAGTCGTATTTTGCGGCCATCGCTGCCGCTAGTTCGAGCGCGTGGGCTCGCTGACGGGGATCAACGCCGTCGAAGATCGTGCTGTCGTGAATCAGGAAGTCGATCCCGAGACCGCGCTGCCGCGCGAATGAGATCAGCATGAGATCGTAGCAGAAGATTTTCATCTTGCTGATACCCTCGCTCGGGCTACCGGCAATCTCTACGTCGAACTTGTAGCCCGTATCATCGATGTCGATGACTAGGCGACCGGGCGATTTGTAGAGACTCTCGGAGAATTCAGAGAACAGGCTGAGCGCCTGTGACCAGAGTGCGCGCCGTTCTTCATAATCGAGTGCTGTCGCTCGCTTCAACTCCACGGTCTCGACCTTGATCGTGTCCGCCTTCGTGGTCATCTGGCGAAGCTGTGTGATCCTGTTGGTCAGTTCATCGACCTTCAGCCGGGTGGCGGCATGCAGCTCCTGTAGCTGCGTCAGTTCCTCCAGCGCGCCCTGTCCGGCAAGCGCGCTAAGGTAGCCGGCACGGCGATCCGTGAGAGTCGCTATGTTCGTCTCGCGCTCGCTGACAGCAGCCTCAAGCGCGGCAATCTCGCTGGCGATGAACTCGCGGCGGTTGGCGATAATCTGCGCATTGAAAGCCCGCGCATCCTCCAGCGTCTTCTTGACGGCGCCAGGCAGGGCGATGCCCGCCTCACCGTAGAGAGCTTCCAGCCGGTCTTCGGTCGGGACATCTTCGCTGACCAGCGAGTCGCGGTAGCGATCGAGCCGGCGCTTATCCACGATATTGGCGTTGACCAAGCCGTGGATTTCGCCGGTCAGGACGTTCGCCTGGCCCTCGATCTCACGGTACTGGGGAAGCACGCGGAAGCTTGAGAGAGCATCGCGCTCGCGTTCGAGCTGTGTCGACAGGCGAAGGCGTTCGGCTTCGAGTTCACCGAGGGACGCCAGTTCGCCGTCGACCGCTCCGGTCTTGATCGCCTGTTTGAGCGCATCGAGTGCGTTCTTTTGATCCTTGAGCTGCTGCCAGGTCGCAGCTTTCTCCCAGTTCAATCCGAGAAGGAATGCGTTGTGGACCTGGATATCCCAGGTCTTCTGATTATCGAAATACTTGAAGGGGATGTTGTACGCGGCTGTCTGGTTACGCACGAAATAGGAAAGCAGCGACCGCGCCGAGGGCTTGTAGCCCGACTCGGCAGACAACTCGCTGATGCCGAACAGCGCCCAGGCGAGGACCGCTCGCCATTTCTTCGCGTCGAGACCGGGCACGCCTTCCTTGTTAGGGGTCGGGCGGACAGGCCAGTCGTCGGTCGCGCCTTCGATCGCGAAGAAACCGGGCGTGTCGGTGGCTCGCGTTACCGCGACGTCGCGGCCGGACAGGGAAAGCTCCAGCGTGAATGCCCAACCCTGCAAAGCCTCGATGCGAAGTCCCTTTCCGGGTGAGGTATTGCTTGCGAGACAGAAGTCGATGATCTCGATGAGCGTCGATTTGCCAAGTGCGTTCGTCGTGTCCTTGTCGCCGGCCGAGGTGGATCGGTCGGCCAGTATGAGATTGACTCCTGGCTGAAGCAGAGCGGCGTGGAAGCCTTTGTGATTGGCGCGAACAGCTCGGATCATGAGGCGGTCCTGACGATGAGGCCGTCTCGAATGTCGATGGCGCCGATGAGATAGAGGAGATTCGAGGCCAGCACGAACCGCTCGAAAGTTCCGACGTTCGGCTCCGTGCGCAGACGCTCCCAAAGGCCCGAGACGGTCATGGGCATGCTGAGGTGGGCAAGCAGCGTCGCGCCGACACCGATCAGCGCCTCGTTCTGCGGGATATGTTTGGTCGGAAGAATCATTTCTCAAACACGTCGCAGATTTCGAAAAGATAGATCAGCACCGCGATACCAGCAGTCTTGTCCGCCTGCCGACGCAACCCGCGTTGGGCAAAGGCGCACATCAGCTCGAACAGCTCGTCGCCCTTATGGCCCTCCTTCCGACGCGCGTAATATTCCTCAAGGAAGCCGGCTTTCAGGCGTTCGGGAAAGTCCGGATCGAGCTGCGCTTCGGCCTCGACATAGTCGCCAACGGTAGCTCGCGAGGTCAGACCGGCAGCAATGATATGCCGAGATCCGTTCGATAGAGCGTTCTTCTTGATCTTCTCGTCGGGCGCGGTGAGATCGAACGATCCATTGCCTACAGGAGCTTGGCTGGCGACCCACGACACAGCGTTCTGCAATTCGGGAAAGGCAACGTCCGCAAAAGCCGCCTCCATCGCCTGGCGAACCTGCTCTTCGTGGCTTTCCTTCAGTTGCTGCAACGTCGCGGTGGGCCAATCAGCCTCGACCTTGTCGATGATCGTATGGTGGTCGGTGCAGAGATAGATAAGGTTGCGGACGTTATCGCGCTCCGCATCGGTCATGGAGGCGTCGTAGCGCGCGGCGGTCGGCTTTTCACCCCGAATATGTGCCGCCTCGCCGACATAGGTGTCGTCTCCCACCTGGGCGTCGTAGGTGAGATGCTTGCCGCATTTCGGAAAGGCGCAGACGCCGCCGCTTCGAAACGCCAGGATGATTCTCGTCGGATAACTAGCGCCCACGCCGACCGCCCATCTGCGCGCGCGTGCCAGGACGGCGGGTCGTTATCTGTGGAGGAGCGCTGGCATCGCCGAGCTGGTGAATCCGCAATGCGGGCCGCTGCGGCAGCTTGACCGTCAATTCGAGCTCTCCCCCCACAGCTTCCACATAGCTGCGGAGAGTGGAGAGATACATATCGGTCTGTCGCTCGATCTGAGAAACCGAGGGCTGCTTGATGTTGAGCGCGGATGCGATCTCAGCCTGGGCCTTACCCGCAATCTGCCGCAACTCGCGAAGGCCCTCGACTTCCTGCTTCAAATCCTGATAGCGGGCGTCGATCGCTGCCTGCTCTTCGGCAGGGAGCGCGGCAATGATGTCATTCAGGCTCCGACCCATCTCATTTGCCCTTCTTTGCGGATTTCAGGCTTTCCAGATGCTCGGAAAACCGTAGATCCGCCTTTGCGATCAGCGTTTTGTAGAAGCGCTTCTGACTGACGCCCGATTTGTCACCCGCTACAAGAACGATGGCTTTGCGCTCGGGATCGAAAGCGAAGGCCGCACGCCATTCGCCATCGCTGCCTTCGAAGCGCAGCTCCTTCATATTGGCGTGTTTCGATCCTTTGAGCGTGTCGGCGTGAGGCCGGCTAAGCTGCGGTCCGTAATCGGACAGCAGCTTGGTGGCGGCGATCAACGCGACCCGGACATCACGCTCAAAAGTCAGAACCTCAGCCTCGAAGGCGGAGTGGAATTCGACCTCCCATTCCATATAGGTTAGAACCTATATCCGGTCAATGGGAAGGATGCGGGGCGGTTCTGGCGATACCGTCGTGGTGCGACGGCAGCTCTTAGCCCAAGCGTCCAGATCATCGACTGCATAGCGGACCCATTTGCCGAACTTATGATAGGCGGGGCCTCCTCCTCGCGAGCGGTAGCACTCCAACGTATGTGCTTCGAGGGCGAGGTAGCGCGCCGCCGCCTCAGTGTCGACGAAACGAACTGGTCCCGCCTCGTCGACGAACCTGGCGCGCTTGAGGATGTCCGGCGTTGGCCAGCGGCGATCCGGCTTTGCTCTATCGGACATGACCGGCCTCCATCGCTTCGGTGCGCTTCGAGCCAGGCGGAACCGAGCGGTTTTCGCCGCTGCGGTGACGATAGGGTCTGTAATTGCCGAGACGGGTGGGGGACTAGCGCCCCGACCGCAGATAATTCGAACATCCCTGACTCCGCGCGACAGTCCGGGGAGCGGGCGTAAACATGAGTCATGGCGTTCCCACATAGATTGAAAACTGTCAGAAAACTGCGTATATTTCTGACAGGAGATTTATCATGCAGCGACTGACCGAACAGATTCTGGCGCATACCGAGGGTTTGCCCGAGGGCGCTCCGATCGCCGCGAAAAGCCTGCTCCATCTCGGCAACCGCCCCGCATTGGACCAGGCATTGTCGCGACTGGCAGAACGTGGCCGGCTGATACGGGCCGGGCGCGGCGTTTACCTACGTCCGGTTTCGAGCCGGTTCGGCGTTCGCGCGCCCTCCGTCGATAAAGCCGTTGAAGCCCTTGCGACGCAGCGTGGTGAAATCATCGTGTCGAACGGAGCGGCGGCTGCCAATGCGCTCGGGCTCACGACCCAAGTACCGGTCCGGTCGGTCTATCTGACCTCGGGCCGAAGCCGGACCATGACTCTGGGCCAGCAGACTATTGAGCTGCGCCATGCGCCACGCTGGCAGTTGGCGTTGGCCGATCGCCCTGCCGGGCAGGCCGTGCGCGCACTCGCCTGGCTGGGACCGGAGAAGGCGGAAGCGGCCTTGAAGACGCTGAAACACAAGCTGCCGTCTTCTACGTTCGGCGAGCTTGTCGCGGCCGCGCCGCAACTACCGAGCTGGCTCGCCAGATCGGTCGGCAAGGTCGCTCATGGCTGAAGCCTTCGTCACATTGTCAGCGAACGATCGGCGCGAGGCTCTTGCCGTTGCCGCCGATCGATCCGGCCGCCCGGCCCATCTGCTTGAAAAGGACGTGTGGGTCGTCTGGACTCTCGCAACGCTGTTCGGGTCAAATTTCGGCGAACATCTCGTGTTCAAGGGCGGCACATCACTGTCAAAGGCTTATCACGTCATCCGGCGTTTTTCCGAGGACGTGGATCTCACCTACGACATCCGCGCCATCGCCCCCGACCTGGTGGGCGAAAACGGCGAGGGCCTGCCGAAAAACCGGAGTGAGGAGAAGCGATGGTCGAAGGCAGTCCGCCACCGGCTGCCAGAATGGGTCGACGGAACAGTCCGACCTCTCCTTGCCCGCGCGATCGACGCGCAGTCGTTGCCTGCAACGTTCAGGGCCGAAGGCGACAAGCTGTTCATCGACTATGAGGCGACCTCTTCGGGATCGGGCTATGTGGCTCCGAGCGTGATGCTGGAATTCGGCGCCCGCTCGACCGGGGAGCCGGCCAGCCCGCGCGATGTTGTATGCGACGCGGCCGGATTGGTCGACGGCGTCGAATTCCCAACGGCTCGTCCCCGGGTCATGCATGCCGAGCGAACCTTCTGGGAGAAAGCGACGGCAATGCATGTTTATTGCCTCGAGGGCCGGTTGCGGGGCGATCGGTTCGCCCGTCATTGGCACGATGTCGTCCGACTGGATGATGCGGGGGTCGCCAACGCCGCAATATCGGATCGTGAGCTCGCCGACGCGGTTGCCCGCCACAAAACCATGTTCTTCGGGGCGAAGACGGTTGATGGCGAGGTTATCGACTACGAAGCCGCCGTCGGTGGAAAGCTGCAACTCGTGCCGGACGGAGATGCGCGCGCTGCGCTGGCAACGGACTATGCGCACATGGTCGAGGATGGGTTGCTGCTTGACGACGCGGAACCCTTCGAGGCGCTGATCATGCGATGTGCGGACATCGCCGGGCGAGCCAACCGTGCTGCGAAGTGATGATGGGAGATAGGGTGTCGAGCTATTTTACGGATCGTGAATATGGGGCACGCCCTGCAACAATCGATGTCATTGGTGACCGTCTGTGGGCGGGTCTTTTCACCTTGATCGAGACGAGGATTGGCGATGGCTCGTTTGGCTTTCGCTTTCCGGAACAGTGCCCCGACGGGAATGGTCCGTGCGGATGTGACGTCCAAGCCTTCAGCCGGGTGCTGGGCGCCGAGGTGCCGTGGATCGAATGGCCGTTCTCTGTGAACGAAGTGCCCGATACGCCGGTGATCCTCGATCTGCTCGAGTTTTGCGCCAGCGCCGTCGGCGAGCCGATTCAAGGCAGTTATCATTCCTACTTCGGTCACCATCACTTGAGCTGGAACCGGGACGGCGGCCTTGCTCGGTTCGTAGCCGACGTAAACCTCCTGTTTCGCCGGAACGCGATTGCGTATGAACTCACATCGAGCGGACAGGCCCGCCGGCTTCTCCCACAGCCGGTCGCCGATGTTCTCGGTTGGGCGATGTTTCATACCGGTGATGCGGAGACGGACCGCCTGCTCGAAGCCGCTCGCCAACGGTTTCTATCGCCCAAACCTGAAGACAGGCAGGACGCGCTGGAGAAACTGTGGGATGCCTTTGAACGGCTGAAGACACTGGAACCCGGCGCCAACAAGCGCGCTCAGGCCGAAGCGATGCTGGACCGTGTCGCCACGCCGGACTCTGGATTCCGGGAAGCCCTTGGGCGGGAGGCCGCTGAGCTGACCTCCATAGGGAACAGCTTTCGCATTCGTCATTCCGAGACGACCCAAGAAACCCTGACCTCTCTGGATCAGGTGGATTATCTGTTTACGCGGATGTTTGCATTTGTGCGTGTGATCCTGAGAGGGACCGGGCGTGGCGGATGATCTTTATCGGCTTATCTTCGGAATTCTGCACGGGATGAGCCACGCCCAAATGAGTCAGGAGCCGGGGCTGGTCGCTGGGCTGGTCGTGCCGGCACCAGAGGGCTTCTCAAAACGGCAGCGTATCGAACTTGCGCTCGAAAACCTCACGCAGGCGGACTTGGCTCGACTGGCGCTCAAATTCGCTGCTGCTCGCAGCGACATCCCGCTTGATGAGGCGGGCCGCAAGGTGCTTGAGGCTGATGATCCACCGCTGACGCAGATCACACGACGAGACGTCGCGCGGATTCTCGGCAACGACCTCGCCGGCGAGCGTAGCACCGTGGAGGTCGTCGAGAGCTACTTCCCGCTTTCCTCACCATTCGAAGCCCTTTTTGGCAGCAAAGGCCAGAGCCTGCGCGACCGCATCGCCCGGCACATGGATCACAATCCCGGCGATTGGTCGGTCGAACAACTGTTTGGAGAAATCGGGGCCTTCGATTGTTCCAGGGCCAGGTTCGGCGCCTTGCTCGAACAAGCTGTTCACCCCCTTTCCCGATCAGGTGATGAGCAGACGAAGACAGTCGAAGCGTTGAACAGGGTGCTCGCGCGGGATGGATATGAGCTTGCGCAGGATGGCGAGGTATCCGGCCATCCGCTTTTCAGTTTCCGCTCTCTGGTGCGGGGGGTTGGCGGCCGGCCGAAAAACCTGATCTTTGCGTCACGAGGACCGAAGCCGGAAATCGGCTTCGCCGATGCGATCAACAACGACATCGTCATTCTGTCCGGCGAAGAGAGCTGCCTGATCTACGACCGGCCGATCAGCGCGAGCGGCCTTCTGTGGTCGGAACTCGTTTCCTGGTGGGGCGACGTTACGCCCGGTGCTGATGCCGCAAGACTCGGAGCGCGTCTCCAGGAATCCCTGGCCTCGGATGCGGAACGCAAGCTTTTCGCGGCCTACTTCAAGGCTTATCGGTCTACCCTCGGCGAGGCGCTGCCCGCGCTGCTGCCGCAGGTCTACCTTCACTATGATCCTGCCGTCGTAAAAACCCTGCGTCACCGGCTTCCATTGCCGCGTCAACGCATGGACTTCCTGCTTCTGTTACCCAGCCGTCAGCGCGTCGTGATTGAGGTCGACGGTAAGCACCATTTCTCGGAAAACGACCTTCCTTCATTGAAGGTCTATGCCGATATGGTGTCGGCCGACCGCGAGCTGCGCCTTGCGGGATATGAGGTCTATCGGTTCGGTGCAAATGAACTGGTCGGTGACGGCGCCGAAGCGAAGATCAAGGATTTCTTCGACAAACTTTTTCGCCTGCATCGCATTCGCCAATGAACTCACTCGCTGATCGGTTGGCGTATGATCAAATCAGGGCGCATTCTCGATCTGGCGGGCAACCCATTGGGTATGTTCACGAGAGAACGCTCGCTCGGCTTCATTTACGAAGGCAGAAAACTTCTCTTCGCTGTCAATCGTGCCAAGCCGCGTCTGCAAGATGCCGATCTCGTGGGCGGTGAGGCTGTAGGCAGAAGCGAGTTCGTTGAATTTCTTCAGTTGGATCCAACCTATGGCGGAAGACGCTATCACCAGCAAAGGTTCGGTTGGCCAAATCATCCATGGTGGATCATGGCGGATTCGGAGGAGAGCTAAAGCGATTGCGGCACCTTGAACGAGGACGCATATCAATATCCATAGGCGAAAACGCTGCCTATTCCAGGTAACCTTTGCTACATACCATTCGCGTTGGTCCGTAATCCGGTCAGTATTATATCGTTGAACACGCTCTGCGAGAGGCAGAGCACGAACCGCATTCATTTCGTTGGTGATCTGATCGCCGGTTACCGGCCGACGGCTTATCGAGTCGCGGACGTGGCTGTTGGCATCCAGAATCGCCCTCAGAAACTCCGAGAATTTCTCTGCTACTGTTGAGAGTTTCGGGGCATCTTCGAATGGCTCAGCTCGCATCATGTAACGCCAGGTTGATGTCTTGATCGACTCCGCCAGCGCTCGGCACCCGTACCACTCTTTCTCAGGTTTTTGGACTGCCATATATAGTAGGAGACCCGTAGAGGCGGCCAGAACTAACGCATAAGCGATGTATAGATCAGGAGACGCTCCAAACCAAATAGAGATCGTCGCTGCGACAGTGAGCAGAAGGTACTGCAGCCGAATAAGCCTTAGATAGGTGGACTGGGCATCGGCGGCGGAGCCGTCTGCCGAGCGGTACAGGGCGGGAAAACTATCAGGCGTCATATCGACGGATCTCCGGGCTATTTCAGTTCAGCGGCCAATTGATTCCACTGGACGACTTTCACGCCGTGCTTCGCCACCCAAGGCGGATTTTGCCGTGGGGCGCCCCCCTTGGGGTGAACCGCCACCACCTTTTTCCCAAGAGCGAGGCTGGTCTCCACTTCCCAAGTCACCCAACGGCTTTGCGCAGTATTGTCGGAGATGTAGACGACACAAACAGATGAGCGCTCTATCCGCTCGCTGATCTTTTGTTTGATATATTCTGCGCGTTCGCTGTCGTAGGGCTCGCGAACAGAATGATCGTTGAACTCGATATCACTGTTCTCGTTCTTCGCATGCGCGCGCAGAAGATTGACCTCGTCCATATCTTCGGTTGCAAAACTGATAAAGACATTTCGTTTGCCGCCCTGAAGCGCCGCCTTGGCTTTCTCCTCCAGGGACCGAATGTCGCCTAACCTGCTCCAGCTCCCGCTACTCCCGCCGCCCATATCAGACCCCCTCAGCCTTGAATTCATTACATGCTATGCACGCTCCACAAGGTGTTTCACCCCCGAGATGACAGGAATAAGTGCCCTCGATGCCTTTAAGCGTCGCGAGTTCGATGACTTCCTGCTTGTGGAACGACGAGAGCGGTGCAAGGACCTTTATTTCACGCCCCATGCTCCTTGCGATCATTGCCTCCGCCTCCTGCAAGAACGCCGATGTCTGGTCAGGAAACAGGCTGGTTTCCTCATGGAGGAGTCCAATCGATATCGCATCGGCGTCGCGCTGAAATGCGTAGGCTGCTGCTACAAGCAGAAAGAGGAGATTTCGACCAGGAGTAAACGCATCCTCCAGCACTCGCTGGTTCGGGTCCGTCAACCCGGACTTAATGAGGCGGCCATAGCCCGACAGGTCGGCCACCTCCAAATCTGGTAGCTGCAACTTGGCCATCGCTGACCGGCAAGCCGCGTGCTCTCGATCGCGGGATCGCTGCCCATAGTCGATGAAAATCGGATATTGCTGAATCCCTTCCTCTTTTGCGAGGTAGGCGACCAGCGTGGAATCAAGCCCACCGGAAACGAGAGTGACAATGCTCATGCTAACGCGCGCTCCGTATCTTGAGAACCCGCAACCCGCATCACTATCCAGATCGCCCAATCCATAAGGCCGACTGCAAATCCGAGCCTATTTGCATGTGAAATCAGTTTATCTTCTTGCATGTGATAGTGTGAAAGCTTCGAGATGGCTCGGCCGGCCCCTGTGTAGAGTCCAATAATCGTCATGTAGTTCAATACGTGGCGATCCAGGACTGCGAGATCGTAGCTGATACCTGCGTTACGCAGGAACATACTCGCCTGCTTTGGCCCGATTCCAGCTACGTTCGACACAAGCCACGAGCGAGCGGTTGCCGCATCTCCGAAGGCATGCACGAGTGAGCACAGGTCCCCGCTTTCCTGCGAGACCGATTCGCGCGCAGAGGCCAATTGCATCGACTTTGATCGAGGAAAGCGATAATTTCGAAGGCTGCCGTTCACCAGTACAGGTTGACGGAGAACCCCGAGGATTTCATCGGCGAGTTCGGCCCGGGGTGCCGATGTGTTGAGGAGAAGCTGCCGTTTATCCAAAGCATCGGCGGTGGCTACGGCAAGCCCATACGGTACTTGACTGCTGAGCAGGCAGCATGAGAGTTCCCACCAGAGATTTCGCTCGTCAAGCGCACTCTGAGAGCGCTTAGCCCGCTCTTCAATCTCCGGGCATATTGCGGCAACGGCGTGCTCCAGCCTGGCAGCATCGTTTCTCATCTGAACAAATCCGGCATTTGATCCCTAAGTTGTTTTGAATTGGATTGGCCCAACAGGCCGACGGCAAATGCTTCTAAGCGATTTGTTGAAGCGGCAGCCTGCAAGTCGTGGGTTAGCTCCCGATAGTAGTCCAAATTATGGAAGGCAACTTTACCTGCGTAGTCTATATTATCGTCGGAGAGCGCAGAAACAGTGATGGCCGAAGCCGCCATCTGCGCCTGGTATGCGAAAAAATCGAAATGTTGGTAGTGATTTAATCTGTGCTGCTGTCGGTCAACGGCAACCCGGCACCACTCTAACCCATCGAAGCTGTCTGCTCCAGCTGCCGTTAGGATCGCTATACTCCATGGATTTCCCGTACCCAAGAGATGGATCGGCTGATAAAAGGATAAGCGATCAAGCTCGTTCCGGACGCGCCTCATGGTCTGTGCGCGCTGGATCAGCCCTCGGCCCAACTCGCGCTCCGCCAGCGCGATCATCGGTGGCTGGAGCTGGTCGGCGACATCCCGCACGACCTCGGGGAGAATAGTAAGATCGTACCCTTTCGACCTAGTGGCGGGAGCATGAATGATTGGAAGGACGGGGGCTTTGGTGAACTTCCTGTCTCGTTCGACCGCTGCAATGACTTGCCCAACCGCACGCTTTCTGTCCCTCGACGGATCCATCTCGTCGAAGCAATACACCCAATCGTGTGAAATCCCTTCCAGCGCCAATTCGAAATCTTGGGGCTTCCAGCTGTCGTCGTCGCGTCGCGTCGCTTCATAATTGCCTGAATCGACGAGGACAAATCCGCCTTGCGCGCGGATACGCTTCAGCTCCTGCTGGATACCTCGAGGGCGGCGGGGTGGAAACAGGTCGTAGGCGGAGACAAGGACCGTCGATGTACCGAAGAGACGAAGAGCCTTAAGAGCTTCGAGAGGAACGAGTTGTGTCTCGTGTGATGACACGGAGAGGAACAAGCTCGGAAGGGGGACTCTACCCGCAGCGATGGCTGATGGGCGGGTTGGCGCCATCCTCGGCGGGACGACAGTCGAAATCTTGCGCATCAGGTGCTGGATACCAGGATGATCGTCTTCTCCGGTCCAGCCCAGAAGATCAACCGCACTATAGCCGTTAAAGCCGTACGGCGCATTTGTCGGAATGATCTTAGCGGGAATAATCGGAATATTATATTGCTCAGCTAAGCGGAGTTCGTCCTTTACATTACTCTTGTCCTTAGCTGTCGGCGACCAGAGCGGAACGACGCATTTTGTATTCTGGATTTCACGTTCGATCACGGTCGAGAAGTCGCCGACGATTTTATCGTCCCACCAAACATCCCATCGGGTTGAAAGTGTTTTTACTAATCTCTCCGCCTGTCCGACATCTTCTCGTGAATAGACTATGTAGACGTCTGACATACGTAATTACTCCCCCCAGAGTAGTGAATCAGAAGTCTCACAAATTATGCGTCGCCGCAACTGTCTAGGCTACGGCAAGATGCACGAGGCCAGGCAGCTCGGTACAAAGACGAGGCGAAGTCGGGAACAATCGTAACGCCGAGATCGGAGAGTGCAGCGATATCGGACCGCTGCTCCTCGTCCAGTATTACAATATTTTGGTGAGATCGCGTTGCGCAGAGTCGTCGAATTTCCGTTGTGCTCAATCCGTCCGCCACTAGAAGTGAAGGTGCATTTTCGAGGAATGAATCTGGGACCTCATCGAGTTGAGGTGAGAGCACTTCAACACCAAGCTCTTTCAGGCGGAAGCGCGCCTCCTCAAGCGTATACCGCCTTCCGATTGTAGATGTTGAGCCATGCAGAACAATCCGGTTTGGTGCCTGCCCTGTTATGGGCTCGCGGCTACTGAGCAAGTCGGTTTGCACCGGAAGGGTCATTGTCTCACAGTAGGCGGACACCGATCGGGAGGCGAGGTCCGCGGCTTCGGCCGCGGAAGTTCCGGCTTCGCCCCAATGATATGCAAACACGGCACTGAAGACATCCCCTGTTCCGATCTTGAAGACCCGAGATGAATAATATGCGGGAATGGTATTAGGTTCGGCATGACGCTCAAAGACGGTGACCCCCCGCACCCCTCTTTTTACGACTATCACAGTCACCCGATCGCCATGCGACATGGCTTTCGCGGCGGCAGTCGCCAAGTCGGTGCAACCCGCATAGCGGCAGAGCTCTAGCTCATTCATAACCAAAGCAAGCCGTTTCGCTGTCGAGCCATTGGCTCCAAATGGCTCAGGACGGACAGCTGTCTGAGGATCGTAAATCGCGCGGACAGCGTGCACGATGGCAGATCCTTCCAGGAACCCGAATCTCAGGACCACATCTCCCGAAACATGTATCGGAGGCTGCTGAGGAAATGACCCAGGTCGCGGCTCGATGTGTGGTTGAGACAGTGGGTGGAAGTACGCAAATGCGATCGCAATATCGGAATGGGTGCGGGATAGCCGCACACCGAGGTCCGACAGTTCGTCCGCTCCCGGGCTGCTCTCGTCCCGTGCATAGGTGTGAAGAGTGCTCCCTGGCGAAAGAGCACTGACGGCTGCCGCCGCGCGCCCGCCCGAGCCAAACTGTGCGTTCCACTTCGGCGTTTCGCACAATTCGCGATATAGTCCACCTGCGATTTGCATGATGCATACGTCCAGCTAATGGCCGATGATTGTCTGCATGCGGGCTAGTAGCGTCGCGGACAACTCGGCCCGACCTTGGTCGTTGTTGAGGTAGCGCACATATCGGAGATGGCGCAGGTCGAACGGGATATCGTGATCGCTTTGTGCAATGAGGATGACCTCTCGACCTAAGGTGTGTGCAATCCCGGCTTCGTAAAATACATTCGGATTTCGACCTGAGCAGTCACAGATCACGATGCGCGAACGATCAATCAGGGAAACGACATCCTGAATAATTGACGCATTCTCCCAGATGTCGTCCGCCCGTCGGCAACGAAGTCCGACACCTTGAGCAGCGTTTCGGATAGCATCAAAAACAGGATTAAACGCCGCATCGAAGGGCATCATGGCGGATGCAAGATGGGGGTCTAAATTCTCATGCTCGGCCAATGGGAAGACCGTTGGCCGCTGTCGCCGGGGGCGTACCTGGCGAAGTAAAAAGCGGTACAAGTCGACCTCTTTCACGGCCCAATGGTTGCGAGAGAATTCGAAATCTCGGGGCATGTCCAGTTCAGCCCGGCTATCATAAAGCAGCGAGTTTGTTAGGGGAGGAACGTCGGGGTCAAAGCTTACCTCGAGTGAGACTTCGCCCCCTACGATGCGCGCCCGGTTTATCTGCCCGACATACGCGGACTCATCGCCGGTCCCCTCTTCGCAGAAGAGACAAGGCAGAGCCGTAAGTTTGTCCAGAAGTGGCGTATTGTTCAATCTGAATAGTTCGGCGATATGCGCTTCCGTATATTCGAACATCCGGCCGATCGGCACAGTGACTCTTCCCGATGGCCAATCAGCATTAAACATCAAAAGATTGAAAATCGACGTCCCCTCCGCGTTAAATTACAGGCCCCAGCTACGATACTGATCCGTGCCGTAGTGCCGTGCTCCCCCGGCCCTTTCGGTGCGGCTCAAATGTTGGAATTCAGTTGGCCAATGTCTTATAGCATGTTCTATGGCCTTCAGTTTGAATGGTACGTGTACAACACAATGATCCCTAATGATCGGCGGGCACAAACTGTCCTGTACGCGGCTTTCATTGAGGTTGACGGCAATAATCGGCAGATCCAAGCTCAACGCGAGTTCTAGCTCCCACCTTACAAAGCGGAAAAGATTCTTGGTCGAGTTTCCAATCAACACCATAACTGCTGTCGATTGTCGCATTCGCTCCCGCAATTTCGATTTTACGTAATCCTCATTCTGAGCACGCGACGTCATGTTGTCGAGATCATGAGAGTCCACGAACTGGAACGGTATTCTGGGGTTGGCATGCCACCCCCGGACATACCGGTAAGCCCATTGGTCGTTATCGCCATCGAAAACGACGTAAGTCGACATTTTCCGTTCCCCCCAAGACTACTTAACGCTGAACCCGATCTACAAAACTCAGAAGCTTCCTTCGCCGCGTGCGAACCCCAACGCGATTCAGAACTCTCGGTCAAAGGCTCGAATCTCATCCTCGAAGGAAGAGTGAGCGTGCCCCTCCAAGAGACATAGCCTCAAACCTATGTTCGATTAAGAGGGAGAATGCGCGGTGCTTCCGGAGAAGCGGTCGTCGAACGTCGGCAGCTTTCCGCCCAGGCATCAAGGTCGCCGACCGCGTACCGGACGTAGCGTCCGAACTTGTAGAATGCCGGCCCCGTATCGAGAGATCGGTAGCATTCGAGCGTATGGGCATCGAGCGCCAGATATCTTGCCGCTGCGTCTGTATCGACAAAGCGGACGGGGCCAGCATCTTCCACGTAGACCGCGCGCGCGAGGAGGTCTGCGGACGGCCATTTTGCTCGGTTGTTAGGTCGCGACATGACGCACCTCCGTTCGTGCTTCGGCAGGGATCGATGTGAAACGGGGCGCGCTCATCGCGTTGCCTCCCTGTTTTCATCATGTCGGGCGCCGGGCGGGGTGGCGCGATTGGCCCCGTTGCGATGGCGGAATGGCCGATAGTTTCCGACCTTGGTGCGCGACGAATACTTGCCGTCTTCCAGGCCGGGAGGCGGCGACGCGGGCTCGGCAACGTCCGCTGTTTCCAGCGCGGCGCCGACCTCGATCTCGACCTCTGTCGACGGTTCCTCAGCGACCGGGGCTTCGGCGCCGACGACGATGCGCCTGCGCGCGGCGACCGCATCCGCAGCCATGCGCACCGGGTCTTCCTCGTTGTGAACGTAGCGCATGAACATGGTGACGGTCTTATGCGCCGTGAGCGCCATACCGACCTTCAATGGCACGCCCGAGTTCGCGATATCGGTTGCGGCGCGATGGCGGATGCCGTGCGTACCGACATGGGGGACGCCCGCTCGGGCAAGGATGCGCCGCCATCCGTGTTGATAGGTATTGTCCGTCATCGGCTTCGAGGGATCGAAGATCGACGGGCACACATAGGGCGACGTCTCGAAGCGCGGAGCCTTGCTGAGCAGCCGGTGAGCCTCGTCGCTGAGAGGCTTCGTCATTCCTCCCGTCTTGCTGTCAGGCCAGGTCACGCGCCGGCGTTCGAGGTCGATCCAGGCCCATTCGAGCGTAAGCACCTCGGACTTGCGCGCCGCCAGCTCGAACTGGAGCCGGATGGCGAGGGTGATGAAGGGATGCTCCAGGCCCTCCCGGTCCGAGCGGTCGAGATAGGCGAAGAGCTTGCGCATCTCCTCGTCGGTGATGAACCGGGTCGATCCGTTCTCCGCGAATTTCTGGACGTGCCTGCACGGATTGGAGCCGTCTGGCCGATATCCCCACAGTTCGGCGAGGTTGAACATCTTCCGAAGGGCAGCGAGCGTTCGATTGGCGTTCACCGGCCGGTCGGCCATGCCGGTCATCAATTCCGAGATGTGGGCGCGGGTGACTTCATGAGCCTTGTAGCGGCCCAGGCGCGGAAGGATGTGGTTCTTGATGTTCAGTTCGTTCGTCGCGACGGTGGAGGGCTTGTTGTGAAGCTTCGAGTGCTCCTCGATGAACTTGGTGCACAGCTCCTTCATGGTCGGTGCTGCGCGCGCGGCTGTCTTCTCCGCGCACGGGTCGCGTCCATAACGAACCTCCGCGAGCCAGTCCTGTGCCAGGTTGCGGGCCTGATCGACGGTGAGTTCTCCGAATCGACCTAGCGCGGGCTTCCGGCGGACGCCGGAATTGGTCACGTAGGCGAGCATGAAGATCTTGCCGCCGAACGGTGTGACTTTCAGCATGAAGCCCGGTACGATCGTATCGCGGAGTTCGTATTCGCGCTCCTTCGGGCGCGCGGCGTCCACAGCCGTCTTGGTGAGTTTGATTTTGGCCATCAGAGGTCTCCAAACACGTTAGTCGTAGGAGTCGCGCGAGGGTGTCTAGGAGCACGATTCCCGGCTATTGCCGGCAAGTATGGAGAAGTTTGAAGCCTACGATGGTCAAGCTAAATCATTGATCGTAGTAGGTTTTCGCGCTTTTACTTGCAATCGGCGGTGTTTAGAATATCGTCCTTTGGGCCGCTCAAAATCCGGTTCCGAAAGGAGTGTCGGTTCGATTCCGACCACCCGCACCACTTTTTCCCTGACAAAATTTCGCCGCAACTTTCTTTCACTTTTTTTACCGTAAACTTGAGTAAAATATACCTAATATCTCTTGAAAGATATGCGGACATATTTTACCGAAAGAGAATATTCTCTAGGGCGGAAATTGCAGTGAAAGCCTATTTGATTAATCTGGATCGTTGTCCTGAACGCTTGGTGCGCATGCAGGAGCAATTTGCCAAAGCGTCAGTTCCGTTTGAACGTGTCGCAGCTGTGGATGGCAAAAATCTCAGCGATCAGGAGTTGGCGTCCATCATTCGTATACCGTCCTGGAAAGAGCCTCTGACACGAACGGAAATCGGTTGTTTTCTGAGCCACCGGAAATGTCTGGAGCTTATAGCGCAGGGTGAAGATCGTTTCGCAGCGATTTTTGAAGATGATGTGACCCTATCGAAAGATACGCGACAGTTTTTCGAATCCACAGACTGGATTCCAGACAATGCCGAGCTGATTAAAATTGAAACTCAGGGCAAAAAAGTTCTGACTGACAAGCCGGTTGTGACAATTGCCGGTCACTATACAGTGGCACAATTGCGCAGCCAGCATATTCTTGCTGCCGGTTATATTGTTTCCCGTGATTGCGCGAGAAAATTATTGTGCCGTATGAATGATGCGGCCTCGCCGATCGATCATCTCCTCTTTACGCCATCCTGTGGTTTCTTCCCGCAAATGACGGTTTATCAGGTCAGTCCTGCAATTTGCATGCAAGCGGGGCTGGAAAGCACATTGAGTCCTGAGCGGTCTTCGCAATATTGCCCGCCGGCCAAAATGCAAAGGCTGAAAAGTGAAGTGAAGCGAGTGTTTGTCCGTGGTAAAACCGGTTTATGGGGACTTTACATCAATTGCTTCACCAAGAAGCGCTGGGGACGGGTTCCGGGCGCCCGTGACTGATTTTCTCAACTTTCGAGCTTTTCGCTTAAGAAATCGAGAAATACCCGCACCTTGGGTGCCAGATATTGGCGTGACGGGTAAAAGGCGTAAATGCCGGTTTCCATCTGCTGCCAGTCGTCCAGTGCTGTAACCAGTCTGCCTTCCGCAAGATCATTTTGCACATAGCTGAGCGGGATCAGGCTGAGGCCGAAACCGGCGCATAAAGCATCGCGCACTGCAAAACTGGATGAAACAATATAGCGTCCGGTCACCGGTATGCGCTCTGTTCGTTCTCCTTTGCGGAATTCCCATTCATGGACATGTCCGGACAGGCTGTAGCGAATACAGTTGTGGTGACGCAGATCCGCTGGTTCCTTGGGCTTACCGTGCTTTTCGAAATAAGAAGGCGAAGCGCAAACCACATGATGCAATGTGGACAGCCGTCTGCTTATGAGGCTGGAATTCTTCAGACTGTCGCTGCCTTTGACGGCGATATCGTAACCTTCCCTGACAATATCAATCTGCCGGTCATCGAGGTTCAGTTCCAGTGTGATCTCAGGATAGCGCTCTAAAAATTCCGGTATGAATCGGGACAGGCTGACAATTGTCATGGTCAACGGTGCCGTCACGCGCAACAGCCCGTATGGCTGATTATTATGTGGTGTCAGCGAGCGGTCGGCTTCTTCAAGCTGTTCGATGATCGGGGCAATCTGATCATAATAGAGCGTACCGGCTTCCGTCAGGCTCATGCGTCGCGTGGTGCGGTTGAACAGCCGGACTTTCAGATGGGCTTCAAGCTCACCGATGCTTTTTCCGACCGCTGCCGCAGTCAGACCGCTAGCGCGTGCAGTTTCGGCAAAACTGCCCAGCTCAGCGGTTTTGCGGAAGAGACGTAATGCGCTGAGCTGATCCATATCTTGCCTGTCATTGAAATATTCAAAACTTTTGGTTGGCAATATAATCGTAAAACAAGAAATTATCATCTCCAAAAATTGTAATTATGGTGCGCTGTACCGGCATATGAGAACTTACGGAGACAATATATGACATCGACACGCACGGATTTGCTGCTGACAGCATTGGCACCGGCGATCTGGGGCAGTACCTATATTGTCACCACGCAAATGCTGCCTGCCGGTTATCCGATGACAGTCGCGATGCTGCGTGCTCTGCCTGCGGGATTGTTGCTTTTGCTGCTTGTCCGGCAACTGCCGCAGGGTATCTGGTGGCTGCGTGTGTTTATCCTTGGTGCGCTGAATTTTTCATTCTTCTGGGCAATGTTATTTGTCGCTGCCTATCGCTTGCCCGGTGGTGTTGCAGCCACAGTGGGCGCTGTGCAGCCACTGATTGTCGTGTTTCTGGCGCGAATGGTGCTAGGAACGAGATTGCGCATTGTTGCGGTAGCCGCAGCTCTGGCAGGGATTGCCGGTGTGGCGCTCCTCGTTTTGAAGCCCAATGGTGTGCTGGATCAGACAGGGATCATTGCAGCGCTGGCCGGTGCATTTTCGATGGCTGCGGGCACGGTTCTGAGCCGCTATTGGCAACCGCCGGTTTCTCCACTTACTTTTACTGCATGGCAGCTGACGGCCGGTGGTTTGTTGCTGGTACCTGTAGCTCTGTCGCTGGAGCCCGCTTTGCCGGTACTGACACTGACAAACTGGCTGGGGCTGATTTATCTCGGCCTGATCGGCGGTGCTGTCACCTATCTTTTGTGGTTTCGCGGATTGGCACGACTGGAATCATCTGTCGCTGCTTCACTCGGTTTTTTAAGCCCGCTGACAGCTGTGATCCTCGGCTGGGTATTGCTGAACCAGCAACTGAACTTGTTACAAATCACCGGTATGGCGATTGTGCTGTTCAGCGTCTGGCTCGGGCAGCGTGTACAGGCGCGTAAAATTTGACGTTTAGCGTTTCAGTCGTTTTTGCAGGCGGGATTTGATGTGGCGTAATGCTGAGCGCAGGCGGTCATAGCGGTCGAGCTGGCGGGCTATTTTAGACACGTTCTGCTGGCTTTGGGCGCCCAGGCCAAGAATAATTGTGCCGAAACTCTCGCGCTCATGAAACAGGCGCGACATCACCGGATGATCGGGAATGGCGCAGGAATCGGTGATGCGCAATGCCGGATTTTCCAGATGGTTTTTCAGTACTTCGATCATCAGCAGCACACCGGGAGAGTAGGCGCGCAGAGCTTCGTCATAGGCGGTTTTCCACGTCCATGCCTGATCCCCCTGCACAAAGACCACAAGGCTGGCAATGAGCCTGTCATCCAGTGTCAGGGTATGAATGCGTACCAGATCACGCTCGGCCAAGGAGAGGACAGTTTCACGGGCAAAATCCGCATCAGCCTGTTTGCTCAGAAAAGCCGTGCCGCGTGTACCTTTCCAGCCTGCAGCTTCCAGTGACAGAAAGTCATTGAATGCATCTTTGATCGCGGTTTTGTCCGCAATGATCTCGTATACCAGACTGCCTGTTTCGGACAGTCTGCGCCACAGGCGGCGATATTCACGGCGATGGTTTTTACCGATTGCATTCGTCAGATAGCTCTCTGCATCGCTGCCATTAGACAAAACCGGACGCTCTTCCTGCCGCATGATATGAAGCGGCAGATTTTGGCGCTGTGCCAGTTCTTTGAGCGCAATTGCAAAAGCTGCATTGAGATTGATATCCGGCAGAATGAGCGTATCCGGCAACCCGAGCTCCGGTTGCTGCAATACAGTCAGCGCTGTTTCCAGAGTGTGTGTCAGGTTGCCTGCAGCGATTAATGGTGTGCCTTGCGTGGCATAGATATTGCTCCAGCCACAAAGAGATTTTTTTAAACCAAGTCCGGCACGGGCAAGCTGAAAGGGCATCAGAAATGCGGTTTCAGGATCATCGTCAAGGAGCACTGCGCAATTATCGGACGCGAAATGTGCAACTGCAGGGCGCAAAAAATCCGGATGATTGAAAATATTTGCTTCTGCAACAGACGGGATCTGCAAATTTTTCAGATGCTCAAGAGCTTCAGCTTTCTGCAAGATTTGCATCATGATTTAATCTCCGGCACGGCGGGCTGAAGGGGCAAACACAAACATTGTGATACCCAGACGTTTATAAACCACAAAGGAGAGGGTGGCTGCTTCTGTGGCCATAGCGCAAACCGTGGCAATTGCTGCGCCACTCAAGCCCAGAAGCGGGATCAGGGTAATGTTCAGCGCGATATTGACGATCAGTGCCAGCGCATAGAGCAGCGCGCAGATATTCTGATTGCCGGACATGGAGAGCAGGCTTTCGCAAGGGCCGACACTGGCACGCGCAATCACCCCGAAAATCAGGATGAACAGCAGCGGATAGCCTTTGGTGAATTCATGGCCGAACAATGCCAGCAAAGGCCAGCCGGCGGCCAGCAGCAGAATGCCGAGCAATAAAGACGGCCAGAATGTCCAGCGGGCGGAGTTGCGGGCGAAATCGTTGAAGGCCTGCTTGTCGCCGCCATGAAGCAGCTGGGAATAGCGCTGGGCGACACTGGATTTGACGGCAAAATAAACGAAATGCGCCAGCGCCAGCACTTTGGTGACTGCAAAATACAGTGCAACACTGTCCGGCTCCATCATGCGGCCGACCATCAGCACATCAATATTGATGAGCAGGAAGAAGAAACCTTCAATGAGGAATATCGGCAGGGATACCCGTATCCATTCCCGTAAATGATAGGTTCCCGCACCTTTAGGCAGAACTGTTGCAATGCGTTTGCGCAGGAATAGTTGCTGGCTGATGACGGTCAGCGCAGTGCCGGAAAAGGCTGCGATAAGTGCTGTGGTGGCCTGCGGCTGCCATCCTGTCAGCAGCAGCAAGATGAAGATCAGCAGCATCATCAGCGGGCGGAGAATATAGCCGGGGCTGAGTGCTGCCAGAATCCAGCCCTGTGAGCGTGCTGTGCCGTCATAAATATTGCCGAGCGCAATCGCCGGAATACAAAGAATGCCGATAAGGAAAGCTGGCCAGTAATAGGGCGCAAATTGCGCACTCAGACTATTGAGAAGAACAATTGCAATCAGGGTAATGATGCTTGCACTGATGAGCGCGAAAACAGGACCGGTGCGCAGAATACCGCGTGCATCATCTGTTTGATTTTTCTGCAAATATTGCGGAACATAGCGGATAATCGTGGTGTGGAACCCGAAACAGGCGAGGTCGCCGAGAATAAGCGTAACCGTCCAGACAAGGACATAAATACCGAATTCAAAACTGCCCATCAGACGGGCCAGCACAACCTGACTGAGCAGTGCCAGAGCCGCACCGGCAATGCGAATTGCAAAAGCAATCAGCGAAGAGCGTTTGGCCTGAGCCTGTTCATCCTCACCGGAGAACAAGCCCTCTGCCCGTAGCAAAAAAGGACGCAACTGTTCTGCCCGTTTTGCAGGCAGGAATCTTTCAGCCAGTGATGTGATCTGAAATTTTGCAGGCAATGCGTCTCTCGGAAAAACTTTGATATGCAGCTGTTGTTGCACAGAATAGTTTAAAAGTCAGTCTATGTGCTTACCACAAAAGAAAACACCGCCTGCGAAGACAGGCGGTGTTCTTTATCAATTTATAGTTTTTTCTTGCGCATTATCCTTCGCAAAACCGCTTCACACTTTTGCTGGAAATGCTTTTATCGTTTAAACAAAAGCGCCGTGGCAATGTTTGAACTTCTTACCGGAGCCGCAAGGGCAGGCTTCGTTACGGGCAACACGACCCCATGTCGACGGATCAGCCGGATCACGGTCTGCCGGATCAACAAAGCGGTCGCTGTCTGCCAGACGCGGGCCTTCAGAACCTTCGCCGAAATCATCTTCACCGGTGGTGCCGTCAATATGGTGGCCATGCATTTCAGGCAGTTCCGGCTGCGATTCTTCACGCATGATTTCCACGCGCATCAGCTGCGATGTCACAACTTCACGCAGGTTGGACAGCATGGCCTGAAACAGTTCAAAACCTTCGGTCTTATATTCGTTCAAAGGATCGCGCTGGGCATAGCCGCGGAAACCGACAACGGAACGCAGATGGTCAAGATTGACCAGATGCTCGCGCCACAGATTGTCCAGAGACTGCAGGATGACGGATTTCTGCACATAGGCCATGATCTGCGGGCCGAAGCGCTCTGCACGGTCAGCAGCAGCCTTATCAGCAGCTTCCTTGATACGCTCTTCGATCTGCTCTTCGGCAATGCCTTCTTCTGCCGCCCATGCATCCACCGGCAGGTCGAGATTGAGGACTTTGAGTACCTCTTCCTTCAACTCCGGCACACGCCATTGTTCGGCATAGGCATTTTCAGGAATATGGGCACGCACCATATCCTCGATCACTTCATGGCGCATTTCATCGACCGTTTCAGTCAGATCTTCTGCATCCATCATTTCCAGACGCTGTTCGAAGATCACCTTACGCTGATCATTCATCACGTCATCATATTTGAGCAGGTTTTTACGGATTTCAAAGTTGCGGGCTTCGACCTTTTTCTGAGCCTTTTCCAGCGCTTTGTTGATCCATGGATGCACAATGGCTTCGTCTTCTTTGAGACCCAGCTTCTGCAGCATGCTGTCCATACGGTCAGAGCCGAAAATGCGCATCAGATCGTCCTGCAGAGACAGGAAGAATTTCGACTTGCCCGGATCGCCCTGACGGCCGGAACGGCCACGCAGCTGGTTGTCGATACGACGGCTTTCGTGACGCTCTGTCGCCAGAACATAAAGACCGCCGGCAGCCAGTGCCTGTTCTTTCTTCTGAGCGATATCCGCTTTGATTTCCTGAATTTTGGCATCGCGCTCAGGACCGGCAGGTACATCCGCCAGTTCCACCTTCACGCGCATTTCCAGATTGCCGCCGAGCTGAATATCGGTACCGCGACCGGCCATATTGGTCGCAATGGTGATCGCGCCCGGAACACCGGCCTGTGCAACAATATAGGCTTCCTGCTCGTGATAACGGGCATTCAGAACCTGAATATTCTTCACTCCGTCTTTTTTCAGACGTTCAGCCAGAATTTCGGATTTTTCGATGGAAGTTGTACCAACCAGAACCGGTTGGCCTTTTTCGTGGGATTCACGAATATCGCGGATGATGGCTTTATATTTTTCATCAACCGTACGGTAAACTTCGTCATCGGCATCAATACGGGCAACCGGCAGATTGGTCGGGATGGTTGCAACATCAAGGCCGTAAATATTGCCGAATTCTTCCGCTTCCGTTGCTGCTGTACCGGTCATACCGGCCAGTTTTTTATACATACGGAAATAGTTCTGGAAGGTGATCGAAGCCAGTGTCTGGTTTTCCGGCTGGATCGTTACTTTTTCTTTGGCTTCCAGTGCCTGATGCAGGCCTTCGGAATAACGGCGGCCCGGCATCATACGACCGGTAAATTCGTCGATGATGACCAGTTCGTCATTACGGACGATATAGTCCTTGTCGAGCTGGAACAGCTTATGGGCACGCAGGGCGTTGTTGAGGTGGTGAACAACAGCCACATTCTCAACATCGTAAAGGCTTTCGCCTTTCAGATGACCTGCAGCTTCCAGCAGTCTTTCGATCTTTTCTGTGCCGACTTCGGTGAAGATCGCAGTCTTCTGCTTCTCGTCAACTTCGTAATCTTCCGCCTCAAGCTGCGGAATGAAAGTGTCGATCAGTGAATAGAAGTCTGAGCGGTCTTCCAGCGGACCGGAAATAATCAGCGGGGTACGGGCTTCGTCGATCAGGATCGAATCAACTTCGTCGACGATGGCGTAGTTATGTTCGCGCTGCACCATCTGGGCGCGCTCATATTTCATATTATCACGCAGATAATCGAAGCCGAGTTCGTTATTGGTTGCGTAGGTAATATCGCAGGCATAGGCCTCGCGGCGCTGATCGTCATCAAGGCCGTGAGCAATCACGCCGACAGTCAGACCGAGGAAGTTGTAAAGCACGCCCATGGTCTGCGCATCGCGGGTGGCGAGATAGTCGTTGACTGTCACGACATGCACGCCTTTGCCTTCAAGGGCATTGAGGTAAACCGGCAGGGTAGCCATCAGGGTTTTACCTTCACCGGTGCGCATTTCCGCGATGGAGCGGTCATGCAGCACCATGCCGCCGATCAGCTGCACATCAAACGGGCGCATACCAAGTGTGCGTTTCGCCGCTTCACGCACCGTGGCGAAAGCATGAGGTAGAATGTCATCCAGTGTTTTGCCGCTGCTAAGCTGGGCACGGAATTCATCGGTCTTAGCCTGAAGCTCAGCATCGCTTAAGCCTTCATATTGTTTCTCAAGCGCGGTAATTTCTGCTGCGCGAGGACGAAGGCCTTTGATGCGACGCTCATTGGATGAGCCGAAAATCATACGGGCGAGACCGCCAAAGCTGACCATCGCTGGTCCTTTCTTAAATCTTCAGCCAAGTGTGTCGCCGCCTGCGCGGCGCTCTGTCATCGGCTTTATTTGTTTATGCGAGACTTATGGCAAGAAAACACGCTGTCGAAAAGACATTTCGCGCAATTTCTCTCTGGCAGCTCTCTGGACGCAAAGCCGATGGACAGATAAGAGGGGAGTGCGGCGATGTCAATGATTTGACAACAGTCATAGTCCCGAGCAATGCGATTATATGCGCATAACAAAAGGGACTATTACTGCTGAAATATATATATTGTGCAGAAAATTGCCATATCGCCTAAAAACTATTCTGCTTTATCCGAATGAGAGCGAAGCAGCAAAATTCTGCCTTATTCTTGGGACGGTACTTCGTCCCCGAAGGAGAAATCACTGATGACCCGTACCCGTAAAGTCCTGATTCAGCTTGCAGCCGGTCTGCTTTTGACCACTGCTGCAGGCTCTGCCTATGCGCAAGGCACCGCTGCAAAGACTGAAACTGCAGCAAAACCGGCTGAAAAAGCCGATCCGAACAAAGTGCTTGCCACTGTAAACGGCGTTAAGCTGACACAGGGCGAAGTTGATCAGGCTTCGAGCGATCTGGATCCGCAGTTCTCCCGTTTGCCGGATGATCAGCGCCGTCTTGCTGCACTGGCTGCTCTGGTTGATATCAAAGTTCTGGCCGCTGCTGCGAAAACTGAAAAACTCGACGACAGTGCAGATTTCAAACAGCGCATCGAGTTTCTGAAAGACCGCGCGCTGCATAATGAATATTTCCAGACTGCAATCGTAGACAAGATCTCCGATGCAGATGTACGTGCCCGTTACGACAAGGAAATCGCGGCAATGCCTGCGAAGAACGAAGTTCGTGCGCGTCATATTCTCGTAAAAACTGAAGACGAAGCCAAAGCAATCATCAAGAAGCTTGAAGGCGGCGCCAAATTTGAAGATCTGGCAAAAGAAAGCTCAACCGATGGTTCTGCCGCACAGGGCGGTGATCTGGGCTATTTCGGCGAAGGCATGATGGTGCCTGAATTCGAAAAAGCTGCCTTTGCACTGGAAGTCGGCAGCTATACCAAAGAGCCTGTGAAGTCGCAGTTCGGCTATCACATCATCAAGCTGGAAGATAAGCGCCAGCAGCAGCCGCCTGCATTTGATGAAGTGAAAGATCAGGTTCGCTCGATCGTCATTCGTGAAAAATATATCGAAATGGTCAAGAAGCTGCGTGACGGTTCGAAAATCACTTATGAAGACGAAGCTGTTGCCAAAGCGATGAAAGAAGCTGCTGACGCACAGGATGCAGCTGCGAAAGCCGCTCAATAAGCTTACATTTTGCTTTGATGTGATTGCCAATCTGGTAAGTTTAAGGCGAATTTTGATAAAAATGATCACCTGCCCTGATTATTTCGGGCAGGTGATTGCATTTTATGCCTATCCGTCATTTATTGGCCTCAACCTGAGGTGAAATGGCGGGTGATTTGATGTGCCGACAGCATCTGAAAGGCACTCAGGATACGAGCTGTTTTATTTCGGTTAAAATTCATTGGTATTTAGCCGCATGACCCTGACGCAAAACTATTTTCAGTTTTGCCGGTAATGCTCTTATTCTTGAGGCACGCATGTCTTCTTCTGTTTCTCCGCTTGCACCAAAACATTATCCTGCCATGCCGGTGATTACCGGTGTGCGAATGGCAACTGCCGAAGCGGGGATTAAATATAAAAACCGAACAGACGTGCTGATGATGGTTTTTGATAAGCCTGCTTCAGTTGCCGGTGTTTTCACCCGCTCCAAATGCCCGTCTGCGCCGGTGGATTTTTGCCGCGAGAGCCTGAAACACGGAACAGCCAAAGCGGTGATCGTCAATTCCGGTAATGCCAATGCCTTTACCGGTAAAAAAGGTCGTGAAACAACGACAGCCACAGCCAAAGCCGCTTGCGAAGCGCTGGGCTGTGAGGCGCACGAAATCTTTCTCGCTTCAACCGGTGTGATCGGCGAGCCGCTGGATGCCGGTAAATTCGCGCATCTCTTCGGTGATATGAATGCGCGTGCCGATAATAATGGCTGGCTGGAAGCTGCCAAAGCGATCATGACCACCGATACCTATCCGAAAGTGGCAACGGAAACCGTGCTGCTTGGCAGTGTACCGGTTACTATTAACGGCATCGCCAAAGGTGCCGGTATGATTGCGCCGGATATGGCGACCATGTTGTCTTTTGTGGTGACAGATGCGCCGATTGCCTCTGATGTCTTGCAGGGCCTGTTGTCCAAAGCGGTGGATTCCAGCTTCAATGCGGTGACTGTGGACAGCGATACTTCCACATCCGATACGCTGATGCTGTTTGCAACCGGTACTGCTGCTGAGCGCGGCGCGGTAGCTGTAACATCATCCGATGATGACCGTCTGGCAGAATTTGACCGCGCTTTGCGCAAGCTTCTGAAAAATCTGGCTTTGCAGGTTGTGCGCGACGGTGAAGGCGCACGCAAAATGCTGGAAATCACCGTGAAAGGTGCGGTTTCTGACATTTCTGCCAAGCGTATTGGTCTGTCGATTGCCAATTCCCCGCTGGTGAAAACCGCTGCTGCCGGTGAAGATGCCAATTGGGGACGTGTGGTGATGGCTGTTGGTAAAGCGGGTGAACCGGCTGACCGTGATCGTCTCGCCATCAGTTTTGGTAATATCCGCGTGGCGGTCGATGGTGAACGCGATCCGGATTATTCGGAAGCAGCTGCTTCTGCCTATATGAAGGGTGAGGATATTCTCATCACGGTTGAGCTTGGTATGGGCGAGGGCACAGCCACGGTCTGGACTTGCGATCTGACCAAGGAATATGTGGCCATTAACGGTGATTACCGGTCGTGATGTCTGAAATTCGTCAGTTTGAAGAGCTTGGTTTTCATGCATGGCCCGCTTTGCAGGTCACGCATTTCGGGGACTGGGCTGTTCAACTGACACCTTACTATCCGTCAAAACGCGGCAATTCGGTTAATCTGCTGAACCCGGCTGATGATGCGGATCTGGCGCAGCGGGTCGAGGCCTGTGAAGCGCTGTTTACAGCGCAGGGCAAACAGCCGGTTTTCCGGCTGACACCGCTGGCACCGCTCGCATTGGCCGATTATCTGGTAAAGCGCGGCTATACGGCCACCGGCGCATCATCAGTGATGGCCTGTGATTTGCGTGATAACGCAGCGTTGAAGACCCCGCAGCCGCGTCTGCCGTTACGGCTTGTGCAGTTTCGTGACGGGCAGGAGATCGGCTATAGCCGGATTTCCGGTGCGTTTCACGACCGTCCTGAGCCGCTGGTGGAGGGACTGGCGGAAGTTCTTCGTTCAATCAAGCCGCAGAAATATGTCATTGCCGGTTTTGCCGGAGCTGAACCTGCGGCAACACTGCTTTGTGTGAGTGAGAACGGCTATACCGGTCTGCTGGATTTGTGTATTGGTGAGGCGTTCAGACGGCGTGGTTTTGCAAAAGCACTGGTTCTGAATGAGATGGCGCAGGCCTTATCCCGCGGCGATCATTGTTTCTGGTTGCAGGTGGAAAGCGCGAATGCAGCAGCGCGTGCTTTGTATCAGGGTTTAGGCTTCACCACTGTCTATGATTATATTTATTATTGCAGATAGGTAGTATTTGATGACTGAGGGCAAAAAGATTGTGCTGGTGGCAGCCTGTGCGCTGATTGATACGGATGGCCGTATTTTGCTGGCACAGCGCCCTGAGGGCAAAAATTTGGCCGGTCTTTGGGAGTTTCCGGGCGGTAAAGTTGAAAGCGGTGAAACACCGGAAGATGCGCTGATCCGCGAATTGCAGGAAGAGCTGGGCATCATCACCAAACATGCCTGTCTCGCACCACTCACTTTTGCCAGCTATTCTTACGATAAATTCCATCTGCTGATGCCGCTTTATATCTGCCGGCGTTATGAGGGCATTGCCCGCTCGATGGAAGGGCAGGCGCTGAAATGGGTCAAACCAAAAGACCTGCGCTCCTATCCTATGCCGCCTGCTGATGAGCCGCTGATCCCTTTCCTGATGGATCTCCTGTAATCCTCCAGCGCATCCTTGATAATTGCCGGTTATTTTTAGTCGTAAGACGGGTTTTTACGATTTTGTTAAGGGATGATTCACTGACATGCCGCATGGTGGGATCATCGCGCCGGAGTATGACGATGAGCAGCAATCGCAGTCAGTATCAGTCAGAATTTCTGACAGACTTTTTTAAAGATGATGAAGAGACAAAATCGGGCTTTATGCCTGTTGCCAAAAGCGGCTTTGTCCGTTGCATTTTGCTGTTCGGTTCCGCAATTCTCGCATTGACGCTGGTCATTGTGCCGGTGCTGAGCCAGAAAGCCAATAAGCAAACCGCGCAATCGCTGTTTCCTGCCGGTGTGGATATGATGTCCACCGGTTCTATTCAGCGCGGCAATACTGACAAAGCCTATATTGAGCGCAAAAGCCTGCTGCAATCCTCACCGGAAGCAGTTTGCGTGATTGCCCGTGACGGCTCACAGCAGGGCGACTGCTGATCTTTCTTGTTACTTTTTCGGTTCTTTTTCCGTAGCAAGCAGGGCTTCAGCCAGTGAAGCCTTGGCCGATCCCGGTTTCAACGGCTGCTGCTGCGAGGCATGCGGGGCCCAGCCGGACATCCAGATGAATGAGAATGTTGCGCGGATGCGTCCGTCAGGATCGCTGAAGCGTTCGGCATAAATCTCCGCAGCCCGCATGAACAGACGACGGCCAACCGGTTTGCGCGAACGGCTGGTGAGAATATTGGCCATACCCATGGCGCGGATATCGGCCATCAACGCAAACATATTGTCATAGCGCACAGTGACATTCTCAATATCCGTCACCGGTAGTGCAAAACCGGCACGCTGCAACAGGGCGCCACCATCACGCACATCGGCAAAAGGTGCCACACGCGGGCTGACGCCGCCGGTCAGCTCAGACTCGGCCTGCAACAGTGATTCACGCAGCTCTCCGAGTGTGCCGGCACCCGCCATACAACCGAGAAACAATCCGTCAGGCTTCAGCGCCTGTTTGATTTGCATCATCAGTCCCGGCGTGTCATTGGTAAATTGCAGGGATAAGAGCGAGATAATCAGATCAGTACTTTGTGGTTCCAGCGGCAGATATTCCGTGCTGTCTTTTGACTGATAGTCAATGCTTTCAATCACTTCTGCCTTGCCGGATTGCTGCAAAGATAAAGCAGCAGACGGTGTATAAGGATTGACGATTACAGCGCGGGAAAACTGACGCTCAACCGTTGAAAGCCTGTCTTCCAGATCCTGCACCGTGCGCTCCAGCAGAAAATCCGCACCACTTACATTGCGCTGTATCGCCCGTTTCAGGCGCTGTTGCAGCAATGCGCTGTCGAAAATAGTGTTTGGTGTGGTTTCTGTTGCTGGCATTTTTCGTATCCCGATATTTCTCTGGACTACACCGGTGCATCTGGCATGGTGATGTAAATGCGTTCAATCGGGGGCGAATGCAATGGGGGAATTGCCGCTTTCTCATGAAACTGTTGTGAGAGAGACAGGTTTTCAGCGCTTGCTGCAAAATATGCAGGCCTGTTTAAAAACACTGCCGGACAGGATTTTTCCGGCACTTTGCGAGGGTTGCGACAGCCCCGTTTCACAGGCCGGCACTTTATGCGGGGCTTGCTGGAATGAGATGCGCTTTCTGGAAGCGCCATTGTGTCCGGTGATGGGTACGCCCTTTACCCATGATTTTGGCGAGCATTTTCTCTCAGCCGAGGCAATTGCCGATCCGCCGCCTTTCCGGCGCTTGCGTTCTGTCGCTTGTCACGATGGTTCAGCCCGTCATGCCGGTATTTCGCTGAAATATTATGACCGGCTTGATCTCGCCCCCTGGATGGCACGCTGGATGCAGCGGGCGGGGCATGAATTGCTTGAGGGATGTGATGTGATTATTCCGGTGCCGCTGCATCGTAAACGCTTGTGGAAACGCCGTTATAATCAGGCGGCAGAACTGGCGCGGGTTTTGGCGAAGCTCAGTGGCAAGGTCTATGATCCTTCTGCATTGCAACGCATTAAAGATACACGGCAACAGGCGGAGCTGAGCCAGTCCGAGCGGTTGCGTAATGTGGCAGGTGCATTTCAGGTGCCTGAGGCAGGGCGAAGCAACGTGCAGGGGCGCACTGTGTTGCTGATTGATGATGTTTATACGACCGGTGCGACAGTCAAAGCGGCCTGCCGTGCTTTGCTGAAAGCAGGAGCGGCAGAGGTGGATGTGCTGACGTTCGGCAGGGTTTTACCGGACATACAGAAATAATACCCGCGACAACAAACCGACAGCAAATGCTTGGATGATTGTGCAGGCATGGTTATATAGAGTTGAAACTCTGGAGACTCTTGAAATGAATGTTGAAATTTATACCCGTGACGGCTGTGGTTACTGCGCACGTGCAAAACAATTGCTGAATGAACGCGCGCCTGGCTACACGGAATTTAATGCGAGTGTTGATCCGAAATATCGCGAAGAAATGATGACCCGCTCCGGCGGTACAACATTTCCGCAGATTTTTATCGGTGATGTGCATGTCGGCGGTTGTGACGATCTTCATGCGCTGGATCGTGCAGGCAAGCTGGTTACTCTGCTGGAAACCGGTAAAGCAGACTAATCTATAAGGCATAAAGGGGAGAATAATGTCGATGGTTAAAGTTGCAGCAGTGCAGATGCGCTCAGATGGCGATATGTCCGCCAATATTGAAGCCCTCAGCCGTATGGTCGGAGAGGCTGCCGCCCAAGGTGCGCAATATGTGCAGACGCCTGAAAATACCGGCATTATTCAGAATGACCGTGCGCTTTACCGTGCCAGCCTTCATGCGGAGCAGGATGATCCTGTGGTGCGTGAAGCTTCGGTTCTGGCAAAGCGTCACGGCATTCATCTCCATATCGGTTCCACGCCGATTAAACTTGAGAGCGGGCTGATCGCCAACCGTGCTTTTGTTTTTGCGCCGGATGGTTCGAAAATCACCACTTATGACAAGATCCATATGTTTGATGTGGATCTGGATAATGGTGAGAGCTGGCGTGAATCCGATACGATTTCGGCAGGGGATCGCGCAGTGGTAGCGGAACTGCCATTTATGAAACTCGGACTGGCAATCTGCTATGATATCCGCTTTCCGCAGCTGTTTCAGGCGCAGGCCAATGCCGGTGCCAATGTGATTTCCGCGCCTGCTGCTTTCACCCGTCAGACCGGTGAGGCGCATTGGCATATCTTGCAGCGGGCGCGTGCTATTGAAAATGGTGCCTTCCTGATTTCTGCTGCGCAGGGCGGCCTGCATAACGGCAATCGCCAGACCTATGGTCATACAATTATTGTTTCGCCATGGGGCAAGGTTCTGGCAGAAGCCGATCACGATAATCCGGCAGTGATTTATGCGGATATTGATGTGGCGGACAGCGCTGCTGCCCGTAATAAAATCCCGAATTTGAAAAATGCGCGGGAATTCAAACTGGAAACCATTGTCGCGGAAGGTGAAACGATCAAGGCATGATGCGGTTTTCTCTGCACTGTGACCAGTCCCATGAATTTGAGGGCTGGTTTCGTAATAATGAGGATTTCGACAGCCAGACCGCACGCGGTCTGGTGCAGTGCCCTGTTTGTCACTCACCTAATGTGAGTAAGGCGCTGATGGCGCCGTCCGTCACCACCGGTCGCACCAAAGAGAAAATTGCTGCGACCATGGGTGAAGCCCAGCGCAAACTGCTGGATGAGATGCGTGAGATCAGCCGCAAGGTGAAAGAGAATGCCGATTATGTCGGTGACCGTTTTGCCGAGGAAGCGCGTAAAATTCACCATGGTGAAACGGAAGAACGCGGCATTTACGGTGAGGCAACGAAGGAAGAAATCACATCGCTCGTTGAGGATGGTGTGGAAATTCTGCCGTTACCGGTATTGCCTGAGGATTATAATTGAACAGTGCCGGCTCAATGGCAGAGGACTATAATTAATCCTCTCATCTCAAAATTGAGGGCTAGAACTGATCCGTTTATACGGATCAGTTTTTTCCAAGTATAATTTAGCGACGCTGTGCCAGAACCATATAATTCACGTCGAGATCGCGTGAGCGGCTCCATGTATCATTGAGCGGATTATAGCTCACGCCGGTTTTTTCCAGCACAGTCAAACCGGCAGCCTGCAATGGTTTTTCCAGCTCTTCGGGGCGCACCAGTTTTTCATATTGATGGGTGCCTTTCGGCAGCCAGCGCAGCACATATTCTGCGCCGATAATCGCCAGCCCCCATGCCTTGAGTGTGCGGTTGATGGTGGCAACAAACATCAGCCCCTGCGGCTTGACCATTTTCGCAGTCGCCGACATGAACAGATCAACGTCGGAGACATGCTCAACCACTTCCATATTCAGCACGATATCAAATTGTTCACCGGCATCAGCCAGATCTTCTGCTGTGGTGGCACGATAATCGATTTCAATGCCCATTTCCGCAGCATGGATTTTGGCGACTTCAATATTGGTGGTTGAGGCATCGGCACCGATAACTGTTGCGCCAAGACGTGCCATCGGTTCGCAAAGCAGACCGCCGCCGCAACCAATATCCAGAATGCGCAGGCCTTCCAGCGGTCTGGCTGCCAGCGGATCACGGTTGAAATGCTTGCAGATCTGTTCTTTCAGATATTCCAGACGGGTCGGGTTGAATTTGTGGAGCGGGCGGAATTTGCCCTGCGGGTTCCACCATTCGCTGGCAATGCGCGAGAAATGCGCAACTTCAGCGGGATCAATCGTGGTGCGGCCGGATACGGCTTCCTGTGGCTGTTGTGAGCCAGTATCTGTCTGTCTGGACGTGTCGGACATAGCTTTCTCCATTTCCTACCAATGGACTTGTCTGTTCATTGATGAAAGTCAAGTATCTTTTCGCCTGTTGCGCTTGCGAAGTGGTCATAATTTCGGTATGTCAGCATCACTTACCTGTCAGGAGTACCTCTCAGTACGATGGCAGGTTCCGTTGGTTCTCATTTTCATTTAGGATATGTCGACATAATGGCGCGCATTGTGATGAAATTCGGCGGTACTTCTGTGGCCGATCTTGAACGGATCCGGAATGTGGCGCGTCACGTTAAACGTGAAGTCGATTCCGGCAATGAAGTAGCAGTTGTGGTTTCGGCTATGGCCGGTAAAACTAATGAACTGGTTGCCTGGACGCGTGAAGCATCGCCGATGCATGATGCCCGTGAATATGATGCGATTGTTGCATCGGGCGAGCAGGTAACGGCCGGTCTTCTGGCAATTGTGCTGCAGTCTATGGGCGTGAATGCACGTTCATGGCAGGGCTGGCAGATCCCGATCAAAACCGACATGACGCATGGTGCGGCACGTATTACTGATATTGACGGTTCATTTCTGATCAAGCGCTTTGGCGAGGGTCAGGTTGCGGTGATTGCCGGTTTCCAGGGTATCAGCCCGGATAACCGTATTTCGACGCTCGGGCGCGGTGGTTCCGATACTTCGGCTGTTGCCGTTGCGGCAGCGGTTAAGGCTGATCGCTGTGATATTTATACGGATGTGGATGGTGTTTATACGACTGATCCGCGCGTAGAGCCTAAAGCCCGCCGTATGGCCAAGATTTCTTTTGAAGAGATGCTGGAAATGGCATCCCTTGGCGCTAAAGTGCTGCAGGTTCGCTCCGTAGAACTGGCCATGGTGCATAAAGTGCGTACATTTGTACGTTCAAGTTTTGAAGATCCGCATGCGCCGGGCATGGGTGATCCGCTCAACCCTCCCGGAACACTGATTTGCGATGAGGATGAAATCGTGGAACAACAGGTTGTAACTGGTATTGCTTTCGCCCGAGATGAAGCTCAGATCTCATTGCGCCGCGTGGCCGACCGCCCGGGTGTATCTGCGGCGATTTTTGTCCCGCTGGCTGAAGAACATATCAATGTTGATATGATTGTTCAGAATGTTTCCGAAGACGGTTCAAAAACTGACATGACCTTCACCGTTCCTTCCGGTGATATGGATAAGGCTGTGCATGCGCTGGATAAGGTAAAGGCCGAAATCGGCTGTGACTCCATCCAGTCGGAAACCGGTCTGGCAAAAATTTCGGTGATCGGCACCGGTATGCGTTCTCACGCAGGTGTTGCAGCGACTGCATTTAAGGCGCTGGCTGAAAAAGGCATCAATATTCGCGCAATCACGACCTCCGAGATTAAAATCTCGATCCTGATTGACAGCGCATATACAGAGCTGGCGGTACGAACCCTGCATTCTGTTTACGGGCTGGATAAGCACTAACAGCTGCGTGAGTTATAAAGTTTCAGAAAGGCAGTGCTTCGCGGCACTGCCTTTTTTTCTGCCTGTATTCTATTCATTTCTGTTGGGCGGCAACATTATACCAGGCCGTGTCGCGCTTAATCGCATTCATGGTGCTCGCTCTATCTCTTTGTTTTTACGCATGTCACTCTCGGAAAACCGGTACCCACTTTTCCGCGACATGCTATTATCTTTTCAGGGGTAAACGGAAATACAGGGTTTAGCTATGCAGTCATTGCATAGCTGGAGAGCAAGAATAAGAGCAGAGCGATCCGGTTCTGGTTAGGTGCAGGCAGCGAGACAAATAAAATCATTTTTGTTGATGGAGAGGCTTTAATCGGTTTATGCCCCATTTTGGACACGTAAACTGCAATAAGAGCACAATGAATAATAAGATTTGATAATTGTACTCTGGACGATTGTGAGAAAAATGCTCACAAGCAAACCAAACTGAGCTATGCACACAGCGGTGTGATTCGTGATCGGGCTGGTCTTGTAGTATCAGGATGAAACAATGCCTGACCGGCCGATCGGAAAAGCGGTAAAAGCCGACGAGTAACCACATACGCTGTGTATTGTGGTTTGAGATTGGCATGAGGCATATGGAGGAGCATTGAGACCCTATGCGTGAGTTGACAGCCGGACCCCGGATTTTGCTCAAGCGTCTTCGCGCTTTAATGGCGGAAGCGCTCGAACCGCAGGAACGTCTTGACCGTATCGTGCGCGAAATCGCGCAAAATATGGTGGCGGAGGTCTGTTCATTCTATGTGCTCCGATCTGATGAAATTCTTGAGCTCTATGCAACCGAAGGTCTGAATCCGCAGGCTGTGCATCTGGCGCAGCTGCGTCTGGGGCAGGGGCTTGTCGGTACGATTGCCGCAACCGCGCGTCCGCTCAATCTGACTGATGCGCAGAGCCATCCGGCTTTCACTTATCTGCCAGAAACCGGCGAAGAAATTTATAACTCCTTCCTCGGTGTGCCGGTATTGCGCGCAGGCCGGACGATGGGCGTTCTGGTTGTGCAGAACCGCACCAAGCGCGCTTATCGCGAAGATGAGCTGGAAGCTTTGGAAACAACTGCCATGGTGCTGGCGGAAATGGTTGCGGCAGGCAATCTCACCCGCCTTGCGCGTCCCGGTGTGGAACTGACTAACGGGCGTTCTGTCAGCTTCAACGGTCATGCCTATAATGATGGCGTAGGTCTCGGACATGTGCTGCTGCATGAGCCGCGCATTGTCGTAACCAATCTCTTTAATGAAGATATTGAGCATGAGATCACCCGCCTTGATGAGGCGATGGGGTCTTTGCGTCTCTCGATTGACGATATGTTATCGCGCCGCGATGTGGCGGTAGAGGGGGAGCATCGGGATGTGCTTGAAGCCTACCGGATGTTTGCCCATGACCGTGGCTGGATGCGCCGTCTTGAGGAAGCAATCCGCAATGGCCTGACCGCAGAAGCAGCGGTTGAAAAGGTGCAGAGCGATACGCGCGCACGGATGATGCATCTGAGCGATCCTTATATGCGTGAGCGTCTCAGTGATTTTGACGATCTTGCCAATCGTCTGATGCGGCAGCTGATGGGGTATGACCCGAAAACCGCTGCGGAAATGATGGCGAAGGATTCGATCATTGTTGCCCGCTCCATGGGCGCTGCGGAATTGCTGGATTATCCGCGCGAGCGTGTGCGCGGTCTGGTGCTGGAAGACGGTGCAACGACAAGCCATGTTGTGATTGTCGCGCGTGCTATGGGTATTCCGGTGGTCGGGCAGGCTAAAGGCGTGGTTGCACTGGCTGAAAATAATGATGCGATCATAATTGACGGCGAGGATGGCCGTGTTCATCTGCGGCCGCAGTCTGATGTTGAAGCAGCCTATGCGGAGAAAGTCCGTTTCCGCGCTAAAAGACAGGCGCTTTATCGTGAGTTGCGCGATAAGCCGACGATTACCAAAGATGGTCAGCCGGTTTCCTTGCTGATGAATGGCGGTCTGATTGTTGATCTGCCGCAGCTGAAGGAATCCGGTGCGGATGGTGTCGGACTGTTCCGCACAGAGCTGCAATTCATGGTGGCCTCTACTTTCCCGCGTTCAGGACAGCAGGAAAAGCTCTATCGCGCAGTGCTGGAAGCGGCGGGTGATAAGCCGGTAACCTTCCGTACATTGGATATCGGCGGTGATAAGGTTCTGCCTTATTTCCGCTCCAACGCCCATGAAGAAAATCCGGCGATGGGCTGGCGGGCGATCCGCCTTGCTCTGGACCGGCCAGGTCTGATGCGTACGCAGTTGCGAGCACTGCTGAAAGCTGCGGGCGGTCGTGAATTGCGCATTATGTTGCCGATGGTGACGGAAGTGGCAGAGGTGAAAGCGACCCGCGAGATTATCGAACGGGAAGTTAATTACCTGACCCGTTTTGATTATCAGCCGCCGAGCAGTCTGAAAGTCGGGGCGATGATCGAGGTGCCGTCACTGTTGTGGCAGCTGGATGAGCTAATGCGCGAAGTGGATTTCGCCTCGGTAGGGTCGAATGATCTGTTCCAGTTCATTATGGCTGTTGACCGTGGCAATGCGCAGATTGCGGATCGTTTTGACCAGTTGTCTCCTGCATTTTTGAGGGTGTTGCAGCAGATTGCCGAAGCGGGCAAGCGCCACAATAAACCGGTGACACTCTGCGGTGAAATGGCGGGTAAGCCATTAACTGCGATGATGCTGGTGGGGCTGGGCTTCCGCTCGATCTCAATGTCTGCGGCGGCAATCGGACCGGTGAAAAATATGCTGTTGTCGCTTGATGCGGCGCAACTGAATACGGTTCTGAGCGACCTCGTGCAGAGACCCGATGCCAATGGATCAATCCGCGAGCATCTGGTTCGTTTTGCAGCTGAACAGGGCATTCCTCTGTAACAGCCCCCTAAAAGCGCTGACATTTGTGCAGAAAATTTCGCAATCAGGCATTTCCGTTTGATTGCGAAATGCTTTATGGGTGCCCTCATCAAGCTGAAAACTGAATTTCAGAGATATAATTATATTATCAGGATTATCGCATGGTCGCGCTTCCGCAAGACAGAATGGATCAGTTGTTAAAGCATTTTGTCATGCTTGAAGCGCAGATGGCGAATAATCCTTCGCCGGAAACCTATGTCAAACTGGCGTCGGAATATTCCGAGCTGCAAGATGTGGCGCTGAAAATCCGTGAATTGCAGGCTGCCCGTCAGGAGCTGAGCGATCTGGTTTCCATGCGTGATGATACGTCAGGCGATGCAGAAATGCGCGCTTTGGCTGAAATGGAAATTCCGGATACGGAAGAAAAAGTCGAGGCGCTGGAAGCCGAAGTCCAGATTTTGCTGCTGCCGAAAGATGCGGCGGATGAGAAAAATGCTATTCTGGAAATTCGTGCCGGTACCGGCGGTTCCGAGGCGGCTTTGTTTGGCGGCGATCTCTTCCGCATGTATGAGCGTTATGCAGCGGATAAAGGCTGGCGTGTGGAAGTTGTCTCTGCCAGTGAAGGTGATGCCGGTGGTTTTAAGGAAATTATCGCGACAATTTCCGGTAAGGGTGTGTTTTCCAAGATGAAATTTGAATCCGGTGTGCATCGCGTGCAGCGCGTGCCGGAAACAGAAGCCAGCGGACGTATTCATACCTCGGCGGCAACGGTGGCTGTACTGCCGGAAGCGGAAGATATTGATATTGAAATCCGCAATGAAGATATTCGTATTGATACGATGCGCGCGTCCGGTGCCGGTGGTCAGCACGTCAATACCACGGACTCGGCCGTACGTATCACCCATATTCCGACCGGGATTATGGTGGTGCAGGCAGAAAAATCGCAGCACCAGAACCGTGCGCGTGCGATGCAGATTTTGCGTGCCCGTCTTTATGACATGGAGCGCCAGCGTGCAGAGAGCGAACGCTCGGAAGCGCGGCGTAGTCAGGTGGGCTCCGGCGATCGTTCAGAGCGCATCCGTACCTATAATTTCCCGCAAGGCCGTGTGACGGATCACCGGATTAATCTCACACTCTATAAGCTTGACCGCGTGATGATGGGCGAGCTTGATGAGCTGGTGGATGCATTGATTTCGGATCACCAGACCGCATTGCTGGCGGAATTGGGTGATAATTGATCGCCGTTATGACTAAACCGGAAACTACAAATAACACGCTTGGTCAGCTTTTAGCCCATGTGCGGCTTGAGTTGCGACAGGCAGAAATTGACGGTGCCGAGCTGGATGCACGCCTGCTGGTGCAGCATTTTACCGGTGCAACACTGACAGATTTTGTGATCCGTTCGGATACAGAAGTCGCGCCGGATGTGACGGAGCAAGTGCTGGGTGCAATGCAGCGCAGGCTGGCCGGTGAGCCGGTACACCGAATCATCGGTGAGCGCGAATTTTATGGTCTGAGCTTTAAATTAAATGCCGATACGCTTGAGCCGCGCCCTGATACAGAGGCGCTGATCGGGCTGGTATTGCCGTTTCTCGAACAGAGAAGCTCGGAAAAGGGCTTCGTTGATCTTCTGGATATGGGCACCGGTACGGGGGCAATTGCGGTCACCCTGTTGCATGAAATAAAGACCGCGCGCGGTGTTGCTGTTGATATTGCTGAAGGCGCCCTGCAGGCAGCACGGATCAATGCAAAATTGGCGGGTGTTTCATCACGTCTGGCTGTTCTGAAAAGTGACTGGTTTGGTGCCGTTCGCGGAGAATATGACCTGATTGTCTCGAATCCGCCCTATATTCCGGCAAAAACAGTGCTTGAACTGGACAGGGAAGTTAAAGATTACGATCCGCGCCGTGCTCTGGACGGCGGAGAAGACGGATTAAATTTTTATCGTGCTCTTGCAAAGCACAGTGGCGCCTACCTACATGATAATGGTATAGTTGCTGTGGAAATCGGGGCAGGACAGGCGGATGATACGGAGGCAATTTTTGCACAATATTCATTCCGTCTGACAAGCGTAGCCGAAGATTTGGCCGGTCATAAACGGGCATTGTCATTTCAGCGTTGACTTTAATGTTTAATATGCCCAAAAAAGACTTGGAATTTACGGCAAACACGTCTAATTTCCTGTCACCGCTACTGCATCGCATGTCCTGTAGGATGGATGAAAGATGCGGTAACAATTCGGACTAATGCGTAATCTCATTTTTAAACCGGCAGCGATTTAAAGAATTATGCATTGGTATGTCGGACAGGGTTGTCAGCCTGAAATTATATGTTTGAATTTGTATCTTTATAAAACCGTGTCATGCGACGCGAAATTATGAGTGATTCAGACATTTTGATCAGCAGCTGTCCGGTGGTTTTTCAACCGACCTCCTTTGCGGAGTTGCTGACACGGCAGCACAAAACTTAAATTAAAATTATACGCTGAAAGTGCGGGGCGCGCTTTCTGTTATTGTAGTTATGAAGTCGCTCAGCCCTTTCAGCTGAAATGATTTCTTCGCCCCTAATCTGAAAAGAGATGAGTATGAGGCCAGGACAGCAGAACAGGCGCATGCGTGGACGGGGGAATAATAACCGTAAGGGCCCTAATCCTCTTTCCCGTAATTACGAAAGTAACGGACCTGATGTAAAAATCAGGGGTAATGCGCAGCATATTGCCGAAAAATATATGACTTTGGCCCGTGATGCGCAGGCGACCGGCGACCGGGTGATTGCAGAAAATTATTTGCAGCACGCTGAACATTACAATCGCATTATTCTGGCGGCACAGGCACAAAATCCTGCGCCGGTGCAGCGTGATGAAGCTTTTGATGATGACTTTGATGATGAAGAAGGTATGGAGCAGGGTCATTCCGGCCAGTCCGTATCGCATCAGGAAGTTTATGATGGCAGCGGCCCGCAGCCTGTGATCGAAGGCACGCCTGCTGAAGTCATGTATGGCGAAGAAAATTCCCGTTCTTCCAACCGTAATAACCGTCAGCAGAATAATCGTCAGGATCGCGGCGACCGTAATGATCGCAATGATCGTAACGACCGTAACAATGACCGTCAGGGTCGCATGCAGCGTCCGCGCCGTCATCAGCGTCCGGAATATGGTGCAGATCAGGGACAGGAAGCGCCGGTTGCAGCCGCACAGGTGCCTTTTGACCAGTCTGCTGAACAGCCGGTTGTCACGTCAAATTTTGCTGAACCGGTTGTGACTGAAGTTGCGGAAGCGCCTGTTACCCGTCGTCGTCCGCGTGCCGCTGCGCCTGTTATGCAGGACGGTGATGATGCACCGGCAGTTGAAGCGAAGCAGGATGTTGTTCCTGAGGCAACCGGTGCGGATGAAGCACCGGCACCACGCACCCGCCGTGTTCTGCGCCCGCGCCGCACGACAAGCCGTGCAGCGAAGGCTGATGGTGAAAATCAGGATCAGGATACCGCTTTTGCTGAAACAGAATAATCTGTTTGCATAAGAGAGAATAAAAACCGGCAGGGAAATCTGCCGGTTTTTTTATGTGCGGGGGGCATGACTGCGGCTTTGCATAACTGCGGGCGGGGCTTAACCCCTGTTGTGATAATAATTTTTCACCTTCATGCTTTCAGCCCTTGCAGGGAGAGGACTATCGCCCCATATCCCTTGTGACAGGATGCCGGAGCAATTTATTCCATGCATTTCCAGTGAAACTGGTTCTGATTTTTGCCAGAATATTTTGTCCCGTTTATCTAAATCTGCTGAATAATGGTTCCTGCCTTTAAGGGGGAGCCGTCACCCATGATCTGCCGGTGCCTTGAAGGGCTGGCGGGCGAAAAGGAGACACTATGAATATTGAAAAATACAGCGAGCGCGTACAGGGTTTTCTCCAGTCAGCGCAAAGCTTTGCATTAAATTCTGATAACCAGCAATTTGCCCCTGAACATCTGCTGAAAGTTTTGGTGGATGATGAAGAAGGTCTGGCTTCCGGCCTGATCGAACGGGCAGGCGGTCGCCTTGCTGATCTTAAGCTCGGATTACAGAGTGCCTTGGCTGCACTGCCGAAAGTAACCGGCGGTAGCGGACAGCTTTATCTGTCGCCTGCACTTGCAAAAATCCTGACCACTGCGGAAGAACTGGCCACTAAAGCCGGTGACAGCTATGTCACGGTTGAGCGTCTGCTCACCGCTTTCACGCTGGAAAAAAGTGCGAAAACCTATGAAATTCTGACACATGCCGGTGTCACAGCCAAAGCTTTGAACGAGGTAATTAATCAGATGCGTAAAGGCCGGACTGCCGATAGTGCTTCTGCTGAAGCCAATTTCGAAGCGCTGAAAAAATATGCCCGTGACCTGACCGAGGATGCGCGTTCCGGTAAGCTTGATCCGGTGATTGGCCGTGATGAAGAAATCCGCCGTACCATTCAGGTTCTGTCGCGTCGTACCAAGAATAATCCGGTGCTGATCGGTGAACCGGGCGTGGGTAAAACCGCGATTGCTGAAGGTTTGGCACTGCGTATCGTCAATGGAGACGTGCCTGAATCGCTGAAAGACAAGCGGTTGATGGCGCTGGATATGGGCGCACTGATTGCCGGTGCGAAATATCGCGGTGAATTTGAAGAACGTCTGAAAGCTGTGCTGACGGAAGTTGAAGCGGCGGCCGGTGAAATCATCCTGTTCATCGACGAAATGCACACTCTGGTCGGTGCCGGTAAATCGGACGGCGCGATGGATGCGTCCAATCTGCTGAAGCCTGCGCTTGCCCGTGGTGAGCTGCACTGTGTTGGCGCAACCACATTGGAAGAATACCGCAAATATGTTGAAAAAGATGCGGCGCTTGCCCGTCGTTTTCAGCCGGTATTTGTCAATGAGCCAACCATTGAAGATACGATCTCGATCCTGCGCGGTCTGAAGGAAAAATACGAGCAGCACCATAAAGTGCGTATCTCGGATTCTGCTCTGGTATCGGCCGCAAGCTTGTCGAACCGCTATATCACTGACCGTTTTCTGCCGGACAAGGCGATTGACCTTGTGGATGAAGCGGCTGCGCGTTTGCGTATGCAGGTGGATTCCAAGCCGGAAGAGCTGGACGAGATGGATCGCCGTGTCATGCAGCTGAAAATTGAGCGTGAAGCGCTCAAGCTGGAAACCGATACGGCTTCGAAAGACCGGTTGCAGCGTCTTGAAAAAGAACTGACCGATCTGGAAGAGGAATCCGCTGAACTGACCGCCAAATGGCAGGCAGAAAAGCAGAAACTCGGCCATGCGGCAGATCTGAAAAAGCAGCTTGAAGATGCGCGTAATGCACTGGCCACTGCCCAGCGTAATGGTGAATTCCAGAAAGCCGGTGAACTGGCCTATGGTACGATCCCGCAGCTGGAAAAACAGCTGAGCGATGCGGAAGCACAGGAAAATACCGGCACAATGCTGGAAGAAACTGTGTCGCCGGATCACATCGCGCAGATCATTTCCCGCTGGACCGGTATTCCGGTTGACCGGATGCTGGAAGGCGAACGGGAAAAATTGTTGCGGATGGAAGACGAACTCGGCAAGCGGGTGATCGGTCAGGGTGAAGCGGTGCAGGCGGTCTCGCGTGCGGTGCGTCGTGCCCGTGCCGGTCTGCAGGATCCGAACCGTCCGATCGGCTCGTTCATCTTCTTAGGACCAACCGGTGTTGGTAAAACGGAGCTGACCAAAGCTTTGGCCACGTTCCTGTTTTCCGATGAAACGGCCATGGTGCGGATTGATATGTCCGAATTCATGGAGAAACACTCGGTTGCCCGTCTGATCGGTGCCCCTCCGGGCTATGTCGGTTATGAAGAAGGCGGTGTGCTGACAGAAGCTGTGCGTCGTCGTCCGTATCAGGTGATCCTGTTCGACGAGATTGAAAAGGCACATCCGGATGTCTTCAACGTGCTGTTGCAGGTGCTGGATGATGGTCGTCTGACCGATGGTCAGGGACGTACGGTGGATTTCCGCAATACGCTGATTATCATGACCTCTAATCTTGGTGCGGAATATCTTGTTGCGCTGAATGAAGATCAGGATGTGGATAGTGTGCGTGAAGAAGTCATGGGCGTTGTCCGTGCATCTTTCCGTCCGGAATTCCTCAACCGCGTGGATGAGATTATTCTGTTCCATCGCCTGCGCCGCTCCGAAATGGGTGCGATTGTCGATATTCAGCTGGCAAGGTTGCAGAACCTGCTGAGTGACCGCAAGATCACTCTGGATGTTGAGGATGACGCCCGTAACTGGCTGGCCGATAAGGGCTATGATCCTGCTTATGGTGCCCGCCCGCTGAAACGGGTGATCCAGAAACAGGTACAGGACCCGCTTGCAGAGAAAATTCTCGGCGGCGATATCCTCGATGGTTCGGTTGTGGATATTTCGGCCGGATCAGACCGGCTGGTTTTCCAGCCTAAGCCGAAACACTGAGCTTCAGGGGTACAATACACCTTGATTGAGTGAAGAGATGGTAAGCGGCACTGCTGAATGCGGTGCCGCTTTTTCATGGGCGCTTTGGCTTTATTGAGTTGTCGCATGCTTGCGGACGCTCAATGAGTCCATTGAGCTGCGTCATGCTTTATAAAAAATATCTGTTGCGGATTGTCTTCTTCATATGCAGTTAAGTTATTAACCATAAAAATGGCCTGATCTGTGACTAAGGCATTTCAGGTCAGGCGACTGGCTGAAGAAACAAGATTTGCGCTTTAAAGGGTGTGGTATGCATAAAATGCGGGGAATTCTACGGAAGACTTATCTCGGACTGTCGGTGACAGCGCTGACGGGTCTGACAGCGGCGACCGCTTATGCGTCCCCTTTTGATATTGGTGGTTCTGCTTCCGGTGAGGAGCGTCCCGTGTTGATGGCACAGCTTTATGATCCGGGTGAAGTTATTTATCAGGATAATAAAGTGCGGGTCTATATTGATGCTTCAGGGCGTCAGGTGACCATGGATAATAGCGGCAAGATTTTGCGTATTCAGGAACAGCCGGGCGGCTATCCGCAACAGCCTCCGCAGCAGCCGGATTCTAATGATAACTGGACATTGAACGGACCGGTCGGCGGCGGCGTGCCTTATGACGGCTTTGCCAATGTGCCGGATGATGCCGGTACGGATTATTTTCCGGCAGCACCACGTGGCAATACGGGTGTGAATAATGCTGCGGTTGACCGTTCTGCTTTGCCGGATGTCGGTGCTGCACCGTCACCGGATGATAATGATTTCAAACCTGCGATTGAAGATCCTTACGGACAATATCCGAACACGTCTTCCGGCATGTCCGGTTCACAGACACCGTCAGTTGTGATGCCGAAAGGTCAGGGCGCGAAAGCTAAATTTGCAGCCTATCAGATCATGCTGGATCGTGCCGGTACATCACCGGGCGTGATCGACGGCAAAGCGGGCAGCAATGTTGACAAGGCGGCGGCGTCCTATCTGGAAGTAACAGGTCTGAGCATTAATCCGGCAGATGAAACGCAGGTCAATGCCCAGCTCGAAGCCACAGGCGGCCCTGCTTTCACAGAATATACGATTACCAATGAGGATATCGGGCGTTTTTATCTGGCTTCTGTCCCCAATGATTACAGCGAGAAGGCAAAGCTGCCGGAAATGGCCTATGTCTCGCCGCGTGAAATGCTGGCTGAAAAATTCCACATTGATGAAAACTATCTTCAGGAAATCAATCCGGGGATCAGTTTCCGCCAGCCCGGCGAAGTGATCCGTGTACCTAATCTGGGCAAGCAGAAGCGTGCGCCTATTGCCAAAATTATTGCGGATAAGGCGCGCAAACAAGTGCGCGGCTATGATGCAAACGGCAAACTGGTTGTGGCTTACCCGTCGACAATCGGCTCGGCAGATAATCCTTCGCCTTCAGGCATTGTGACGGTTGAACGTATCGCGACCAATCCGAATTACACCTATAATCCGAAGATTAATTTCAAACAGGGTAATAATGACAAGGTGCTGATTGTGCCGCCGGGGCCTAACGGGCCGGTGGGTACTGTGTGGATTGCACTGTCAAAGCCGACTTATGGTATTCACGGCACCCCTGATCCGTCCCGTATCGGTAAAACAGCCAGTCACGGTTGTATCCGCCTTGCCAACTGGGATGCGGAAGAACTGGTCAAGCTTGTAAAACCCGGAGTGACCGTGGAGTTTACGGAATAAGAAATAAAAAAGCGGCCTGAACGGCCGCTTTTTTATTCTATAAAATTATCAGCTTTTTGCCTGAGATGTATTGGCAACCTTGGCAGGGGCATCTCCCTTACCATCCAGCAGCTGATCAATACGGTTACGTTCACGCGTAAAGACTTCCAGCTGTTTTCCGCCCAGAGACTGACTTTGCGGCATACGGATACGCATCGGATCCACTTTTGCGCCATTCACAATCACTTCATAGTGCAAATGCGGGCCGGTCGATAGACCGGTTGAACCAACATAACCAATCAGCTGTCCCTGACGAACACGTGCGCCGGGTGTAATGCCGGAAGCAATCGCGTTCTGGTGATTGTAACTGGTCTGATAGCCGTTGCCATGACGGATAATGGTCTGATTGCCGTAACCATTGGCCCAACCGGCTTTTTCAACAACACCATTACCGGCAGCGAGAATCGGGGAGCCGCGCGGTGCACGCCAGTCGACACCTGTATGCATACGGACATAACCGAGAATAGGATGACGACGTCCGCCGAATGGCGAACCGAAGACACCGTTCGGAACCGGTTTACGGATCAGGAATTGCTGGGCACTGCGGCCATTCTCATCATAAAATTCCACGCCGCCTTCTGGCGACTGGTAGCGATAGAATTTCTTGGTCGTGCCGCCCATATTGGCGCTGACATAGAGCAGTTGAGATTCTTCATTGGCGCTTTCGGAATCTTCCGGCAGGGAGAAGAATGCTTCAATCGCATCGGAGCGGGTGATCTTGGATTGCAGATCGACATCATTCGCCAGCATTTTTATCAGCTGCCGCGCCATATCATTGGTCATGCCATAGGCAAGAGCTGCTTTATAAACGGCATCATAAACAGATGGCAGCTCACCGCGGATTGTCGGCGGCGGTGCATTATCATCAAATGCAGTTTGCAGAAGCGGGGTCATTTCCGGTTCATCAGACGGAACATATTGGTTTTGATCGTCGAGAGCGACCGTAACAATATGGGTTGTTCCGTTATAGAGTGTCACACGGACAATATGATCTTCTTCTTCAGAAGAGGTCACGCCCACACGCAATACGCTGCCAGCCTTCAGGCGCGGCGAATTCATCAACTTGCTCAGGGCTTCAGCAATATTATCCGCATCTTCACCCTCATAACCACTCTTATTCAGAGCATCGATGATTTTCGAATCCGAACGGAAAGGAATAATATCTTCGGAGAAGCCGGTATTGGTTTCACCATCGAGAAGGCGGTTGCTGACGCTGACATTCTCCTGCGTGATACGCACGCCAAGCGGTTGTGTCAGCGTATAAGGGGAGTCACCACTATTACCAAAGCGCAGCGGATCGACATAATGAAGAGACGCGATCTGCACATCGCCGTCAGTCAGCAGCTGACCGGTGCTGCGAACGACTTTTTCAACTTCGTCGCTGGTAAGATCTGATGCTGAATCATAATTTCCGGCATTAACCGGAAAATCGATCGTACGCAGACTGATTTCACTTTCAACCTTCGCGCCGTAAATTTGTCCGGTATTCGCAGCCTGTACCTGCTGTTTGGCGCCGTCAGAGAAAACAGCCATAGCATCAAATGCCGGATATTGGCGGCTTGCCGGATGATCGGCGGCCAAAGCCATACGGACATATTCAAAAGGTTTAGTACGGATAACCTCGCGCTCACCAACTTTCTGCATGGTTGAAACTTCCATGCGGCGGCGGTCGCGGCTTTTTTGTTTCGTGACAGTTGCAATAACGCGGTTGCCCTTGGTGCTGTCCTGAGCATCCGATTTAGCCGGCATTTCTTCTTTTGTAACAAGCTCCGGCGGTGTCGCTAATTGCTGACGTCCGTCGAGCGCTGCAAAGAGTGCAACACCAATGAGTAATGAAGCTGTAATGCCGGTCAGAAAAGTACCGGCCAGCCACCGCGCAGAAACCTCACGCCGATCCGGTGGTCCGCGACGCCCGTCCGTGATGAGCGGCGGCTCATCTCCGGGGTCGCTGGAGTTGGTCACGATCTGCTGATTCATGCCGCGCAGTACCATTCCTTATTATATATTGCGCACCGCAGGCTGCGGAAAAATCTGCGTAATATTGAATTACCTCAGGTGAGGAGCAAAGTTTTGCCTGTGCATACCGGTCAAGTCAATGAGAAGACGGCAAACAATCTGGATATGTGGAATCATTCCACGATTATTCGCCTTATTTAAACCGGAGCACTGAACCTATTTCATTTCAGATGTGTGCGTACGACCGGAATGGGGCGTGTTTATGATCGCTACATTATTAGGCTGTGAAAAGCACTATATATAATGAGCATCAATGCTCTCATGAAAAACACTGTTTTGGACATGGATTCGGGTGTGAGGTGAATGATTCCGCGTTTTGATTCTGAATTTATGAGTCGAAACAAAGGTTTGGTGCTTTGATTTGATATATTTGGCTGGGTTTTTGGGATGGTTTGGGGAGGTTTTGGGTGCTGGAGTGGTGTGGTGAGGGGATAAAGCGGGGTGATGGGCGCTGTTTTTCGATTTTTGTTATAAAAATTCCATAAAAGGTGTTTTGGCGTGTTGACAGTTTGGGAGAGTGGGGTCTATATAGCGACACAACGAGGGCGGCGGCGCTGCTAGCGGCAGAGAGCTT
>NZ_JBHEEE010000005.1:0-362798 GCF_041929865.1 Pseudochrobactrum lubricantis | reverse complement strand
TTTGAACAGGGCATGAGCTGCAAAATCTGTCGCATCTCTAATTTGCCCAAGTGTCGCATCTCTATATAGCTGTTATAGCTTTAAAATACATAAGATACATTATGGAACTAATTAACTTTAGAAAGAAGACTCACGAATGCCTGTTTCCGAGTTCTTTAACGGTCAAACATATACCCAACAGACCGCTATCACCGGAACCAAGCATCATAAAATGTTCAAATAGTTTTAAAAAAATCACAAGAAACCGTCACTGAACTGTTATCTGCCGCTGTTAGGTGCCTGCTCGAATAACCCGATGAGATGAAATTCATCTTGAACAGGAGAGCGCCTGATGGCCTTTGACAATAAGACATCCACCCGCACTGCATTCCCGCTCAGCCGCCGCACATTTCTGCGTGGTACAGCCGCCACTGCCCTGAGCATGCCGTTTGTTATGCGTGCCGGTGACGCTCTGTCCTCCTCCGGTAACCTGCGTATTGCTGCCTGGGCCGGTTATGTCTCGCCGGAAATGCTTGCTGCTTTTGAAAAAGCCACAGGCATCAAAGCCACTTACACCGCTTACGGCACCAATGATGAAATCCTCAACCTGATGAAAGTCAATCAGGGTCAGGGTTTTGACGTCATCTGGCCGGCGCTTGACCGCGTACCAAATTATGTTGAAGCCTCGCTCATCGCACCGATTGATGAGAGCAAAGTGGAATGGGATCGTTGCATCGACAGCGCTTTGAAGAGCTCTGAAAAACTCGGCGCGGTTGTTGATGGCAAGCGCTATCAGGTACCGACAGATTGGGGCACGGAAGCAATTGCTTTCAACACGGAAAAATCGCCGCTTGTTTATGGTGAAGCATCTTATAGCGACCTATGGAAGCCGGAAATGGCCGGTAAAGCCACTGTTCGCGGCCATTCCGCACTCGTTGGTCTCGGCCTGTGGCTGGAAGCCGAAGGCAAACTGCCACGCCCGCTGCTGGAAAGCTTTGCCAGCGAAGAAGCGATGCGCGCCAATTATGATGTGATCCTTAAAGAAGCGATTGCCCGTAAAGGTAATATTGCTCAGTTCTGGGCGAACCAGAATGAAGCACAGGGCGCTTTCCTCACCAATGGTTGCATCATCGGTCAGACATGGGATTCAACTGCGGCCGGTTTGAAAGAACAGGGACAGCCGGTCAGCTATATCTCGCCGAAAGAAGGCGCACTGGCATGGATGGAAGGTGTTTCGCTGCCGGTTGGCGCCGAGAATATCGATCAGGCCTATGCCTTTATGAACTGGATGCTCACACCGGAAGCCGGTGCGATGTATGCAAGCCATGCCAAGGTCAACACCACTGCCAAGGGTGCAGAAGCACTGCTGCCGGAAGCTGACAAAGCATTCTTTGCCGCTGCCTATCCTAAAGATGCACTGGACAAGCTGTGGTGGTGGCCAATTCAGAAAAGCTGGTTTGTCGAACTGCGCTCTGAATATCAGGATCAGTTCCTCGGCGCATAAACCGGATAGCAGATACGGTTTTGCCTGTATCTGTGAAAACCTCCCCGCCTTTCTGCCAAACGCCGGTTTGCACTTAAAACTGCAAACCGGCGTCATTTAAAAATGAGAATTCCCTATGACAAACGCAGTCAGCCTTCAGAATGTCGAGATGCGATTTGGCGCCACAACAGCCGTAAAATCAATGTCTCTGGATGTTCGCTCCGGTGAGTTTTTTTCCATTCTGGGGCCTTCCGGCTGCGGAAAAACGACCCTGCTGCGAATGGTTTCGGGCTTTTTACAGCCGAGTTCCGGCAAAATCCTGATTAACGGACAGGATATGACCCATGTTCCGGCCAATCGCCGCCCGACAGCAATGATTTTTCAGTCTTTGGCGCTGTTTCCGCTGATGCCGGTCTGGGAAAATATCGCCTTTGGTCTTGAAGTGCGCGGCGTCAGCAAAGCACAGCGCCGCCGTGAAGCAGACCGGCTGCTGGAACTTATTGCCCTGCCCGGCTACGGCGATCGCATGCCCCATGAATTATCGGGCGGACAGCGCCAGCGTGTCGCCATTGCTCGTGCCTTAGCCATTGAACCGCAGGTTTTGCTGCTGGATGAACCATTGTCCGCGCTTGATCTGAAGCTGCGCCAGCATATGCGTGCCGAGCTTCGTGAATTGCAAAAACGCACCGGTGTGACTTTCATTTATATCACCCATGACCAGTCTGAAGCCCTTGCCATGTCCGACCGCATTGCGGTGATGAATGCCGGCCGGTTGCAGCAGGTCGGCGCACCGATCGATCTTTACACCAAGCCTGCCACTTCATTTGTCGCTGAATTTGTGGGCGAGAATAATATTGTCTCCGGTACTGTGGTTGATACTTTTGACGATTTTGTTGTGCTGGAAGGTATCCATGGCCGTTTTATCGGCCGTCGCGGCGCCGTCTTGCAGCGCAACCAGAAGGCGCGCCTTTATGTACGCCCTGAAGCGCTGACTTTGGACGCCGCTGAAGAAGATAACAAGCTCACCGTTGTCTCAAAGCGCTTTGATTTTGAAGGCTCTTTTGCCACTGCCCATACGGTTCTGCATCATGAGCAGTCCCCGTTGAATATGCAAGTCACTATACCGCATAAGAAACTGCATCAGGTGCCGGAAATCGGCAGCAGCTTTACAACCGGCTTCTCCAAACAGGATGCGGTGGTGCTGGCACATGACTGAGATCTATCAACGCTTCGGCAAAATACTCGGTACAATTTTCATCGCCATTGTCACCTTCTGGCTGCTGTGTCTGGTACTGATCCCTAATCTGACCATGCTGGATTTTGCGCTGCGCCCTAACCTGCCGCCCTCACAACTGGGCGGAGAAAAAGACGTCTATTCCGCTGATAATTTTCTCTATTTGTGGAACCACCGCAGCCACAGCGCTATCTTTCTGAAAACAATCTGGTCGAGCGCTTTTGTGACCCTGACCACTTTTGTGCTGTGCTATCCGCTGGCCTATTGGCTGGCGCAGGTTGCCAGCATGCGCAAAACCGCCTTTGTGCTCGTTATTCTCATGATCCCTTATATGATGAATGAAGTGCTGCGCGGGCTGGCATGGTTTATCATTCTGGCTTTTGAAGGCCCGCTGAACGCGATCCTGCTGAACCTCGGCCTGCTGGATGAGCCGGTGCGTTGGTATGGTGACGGCGGTGTGCTGGCCGGTATGGCCTATGCCTATCTGCTGTTCATGCTGTTCCCGATGTATAATCTTATCAGCACACTTGACCATGCTCAGATTGATGCCGCGCATGATATGGGGGCAAGTGCCTGGCGCATCCATCGCCGCATTGTCCTGCCCCATGCCAAGGTTGGTATTGCAACAGGTTGTGTCTTCACCTTCATGCTCTCCGCAGGCAGCTATATGGCTCCTGCCCTTCTCGGAGCACCCGGCAGCCGTTGGTTTACCCAGCTGATCTATGACTGGTTCTTTGAAAGTGGCAATTGGAACCGCGGTGCAGCTTATGCAGTCACTTTGTTGGTTCTATGTATGTTTGTGGTGCTGGGCACGCTGCGCCTGTTCCGCGTTAATCTTGCGAGTGCCGTCAAATGAGTAATGTTCAGTCTATTTCGGGTCAGGCCGCAAGTTACAATCAGCGCTTTTATCAGCCGACATGGCTGCAACGCCTGAGTGACAGGCTGCCGCGCATTGGTTTTGCGCTCTATATGCTGTTGTTTTTTACTTATCTGATGTTGCCGCTTGGTATCCTTGCGGCGGCGACATTTAACAGCAGCAGCTTTCCCACGATTACGCCATGGCTTGGCACCACCCTGCAATGGGTTGATGCCATGTTCAAAGATACGCAAATGTGGACTGCATTGGGCAAATCCCTGCTGATTGCGGCAGGTGTGATTGCGATTTCCCTGCCGGTAGGTACTGCGGCCGCTCTTATTCTGACCAGCCTGCACGGGCGTTCGCGTAATTTTCTCTATGCTTTGATGGTCTCGCCCCTGCTCACACCCGGTGTCGTGATTGGTATTGCCACATTGCTGTTCTGGCGCAAAACAGGGATCAGCGGCGGTCTTTTTCTGACCATTCTGGCACAATCCAGTTTCATTATTTCGTTTGTGATGCTGATGATTGCCGCACGTTTGCAGCGTTTCGACCGCACAATGGAAGATGCCGCGCTCAGTCTTGGTGCTTCCCGTGCCTATGTGTTCCGCCGCATTCTGCTGCCCTATCTGCGTCCGTCATTGCTGGCAGCGTCATGTATCGCGTTTCTGCAATCCTTTGAGAATTACAATACAACCCTGTTCGTGCGCGGCACGGAAACGCCCCTCACCATCTTTATTGCAGCCAAAGTCCGTGCAGGTCTTACACCTGCTGTAAATGCTCTGGGATTAACGATGATGATACTGACGATTGCTGGTGCAATCGGCTGGGAGATCGCCCGTCGCAGAAAACGCTCATAGGCTGTTGATATGGGGCGTGGTTCAAAAAATATGCTGCGCCCCCTGCTGTTCCCTTCCATAACCTGCTGAGTGTTTTCCGTCTCTGAACAGAAACCAAACAAGGTTGCAGAAAAACCGGGACTATCCATAAAACCTGTGATGCGATAGAAACGCGGAAGAGCGCGGTTTTCAAAACAGACAGGGATCAGTTATGAACAATAAAAGCTATTTTACCGGCGGAGTGTTCAATGTATTCTGATATTGAGATTGCCCGCGCAGCCCAAAAGCGCCCGATCATTGAAATTGCCGCGAAACTGAATCTCGGGTCTGATGATCTGCTGCCTTATGGCCATGATAAAGCAAAACTGACCCATAATGTGGTGAACAGGCTTAAATCCGGCCGCAAGGGCAAGCTTATTCTGGTCACTTCGATCAATCCGACACCAGCCGGAGAAGGCAAAACCACAACCTCTGTAGGGCTGGGCGATGCACTGAACAAAATCGGCAAGAAAGCGGTCATTTGTCTGCGTGAGCCAAGCCTCGGACCAAATTTTGGCATGAAAGGCGGCGCGGCAGGGGGCGGAAAATCACAAGTCATTCCGATGGAAGATATTAATCTTCATTTTACCGGCGATTTTCACGCAATCAGCAGTGCTAATAATCTGCTCGCCGCAATGATCGACAACCATATCCATTGGGGCAACAGCTTAAGATTTGATACACGTCGTATCAGCTGGCGGCGCGTGGTTGATATGAATGACCGCGCATTGCGGGATATAACCATTGCACTCGGCGGCCCTTCCAACGGTTATCCGCGCGAAACCGGATTTGATATTTCCGTTGCTTCCGAGGTTATGGCGATCCTCTGCCTTGCGGAAGATCTGACCGATCTGAAAGCACGTCTGGCGCGGATCATTGTCGGTTATAATCTTGATAAACAACCGATTACAGCCGCAGATTTGAAGGCCGACGGTGCCATGACGGCGCTGCTGAAAGATGCATTGCAACCAAATTTGGTGCAGACAATTGAAAACAATCCCGTGCTTATTCACGGCGGGCCATTTGCCAATATTGCGCATGGTTGCAACAGTGTTATCGCGACAAAAACAGCACTGGCACTTGGTGATTATGTGGTGACCGAAGCTGGTTTTGGTGCTGATCTTGGCGCTGAAAAGTTTTTCAATATCAAATGCCGCAAAGCCGGACTGAGCCCTGATGCCGTTGTTGTTGTCGCAACGATCCGTGCATTGAAAATGAATGGCGGCGTGCCAAAAAGCGAGCTTGGCACCGGCAATGCAGAAGCATTGAAAAAAGGCTCCAGCAATCTCATCCGGCATATCCGTAATGTTCAGAAATTTGGCCTGCCGGTTGTGGTTGCAATCAATCATTTTGCTTCCGACACGCATGAAGAAATCGCTGTACTTAATGATGTTTGCAACGAGGCCGGTGTTAAAGCTATTCTCTGCCGGCATTGGTCAGAAGGCGGTGCGGGTGCAGAAGACCTCGCCTATGAAGTTGCAAAACTTGCCGATAATAATGATGCCGAGTTGCAGCTGCTTTATGAGGACAGCCTTCCTCTGTGGGAGAAAATCCAGACAGTAGCGCGCGAAATCTATGGTGCAGAACAGGCCAGAGCAGAACCGGCAGTTCTGAAACAGCTGGAACAATGGGAGCGCGACGGGTTTGGGCATTTGCCTGTCTGCATGGCGAAAACGCAGTATAGTTTTTCCGTTGATCCGACTGCTTTAGGCGCACCTTCAGGCCATATCGTTCCTGTCCGTGAAGTCAAACTCTCTGCCGGAGCCGGTTTTATTGTCGCTATTTGCGGGAATATTATGACCATGCCTGGCCTGCCGAGAACACCGGCTGCAGAACATATCGGGCTTAATCACAATAATGAAATTCAGGGATTATTCTAAATCTCTGTCTGCATAAAATTCAACGCCTGCCGGTGGAAACACACCGGCAGGCGTTGAAAACTATAAGTCAGATATCACACATTACGGTATCCGATAACAAACCTATTTATTACATAATTTTTTATCCAAGCAGTTTCCCTGATAAAACCCTATGCGCCGGTCAGGCCATTCTGCTCTTCGATATTTTGTTTATGTCAGCTCAATTTCTTCAAAAATCCGGAGCCCTTGCCCAATCGGACAGGGGACAATTTGACCTTCGTTAAAACCGGAAAAAGAGCAGACACAATACACACAGACAGCTTGTATCCCGCATAAAACTTACGCAATCGCAGCACATTTCAAAGCCGGAAGTCTGCACTCAGCATCACGTTCAAAATTATATTCAACTGTATTTAAGAGAGATATGAGGATGTCTGAGAACTACAATATATCTCTCAAATTTATAGAAACCTGTGATAAATACAGTGAAAACCTGTTCTATTCTGACAGGTCGGCAGATTTAACCTATGGCGAAATGCGCACCATGGTCATCAATCTGGCTGGTTTTATTTCTCAGAGAAACAATCTCAAAAAAGTTGGCATCCTCGGCACAAAAAGTCCGGAAGCCTATGCAGGTATTCTTGCAGCCGGTTATGCAGGCGCTACTTATGTGCCGCTTAATCTGAAATGGACAGAGCACAGAATAATGCAATTGCTCGAAGCATTGCAGCTTGATGCGCTCATTGTGGACAAGCAAGGGCTTGCCCTGCTCACTCCGGCGGTTTTAAACGCCGCTCCGGATATGATTATTGTATCAAGTGATGAAGATATTATTCCTGCCCGCCCCGCACAAAACATCACTGCATTCTCCGGTCTTAAAGCGGCTCAACTTCCGGAGCCTGCCTTCGTCAGCAAACAAGAACTGGCCTATATTATATTCACTTCCGGCACGACGGGACTGCCGAAAGGCGTTATGATCTCAGCCGGAGCGCTTGAGAGCTATATTGAGCAGGCCAGACTCTGGACACAGCTGAACCCTCAGGACAGGCTTGCCGAAACATGCGATGTGACTTTTGATTTAAGCGTCCATAATCTCTTTTTATGTGTTGATGCGGGTGCGTCTCTGCATATTCTTTCATCACTGGAGATGCTGGCACCAAGCCGCTTTATCCGTGAGCGTTCTATTACAGTCTGGATGTCTGTCCCCACTCTGGCAGCGATGATGCGCAAAAGCGGGGCTCTCAAACCGGATAGTTTGCCGACACTCCGCTCATCAATTTTCTGCGGGGAACCTCTGCCGATCGCAACTGTTGAGGCATGGTCAAAAGCAGCGCCTGACAGCACGATTGATAATATTTACGGTCCGACCGAAGGAACAGTCATCTGCCTGCGTTATCGGGTGCAGTCTGATCCGGTCATAACCCCCGGCCGTGATATTATTGCGATCGGCACACCTTATCCGTCCATGCAAATTGCGGTTCTTGACGCTCAGCAGCGCCCTCTTCCAAACGGGCAGATTGGTGAAATTGCGCTCTGTGGCCCCCAGCTCGCTGAAGGCTATTTCACTTATGCCAATACCAGTCAAACAGATCGTTTCCGCGAGATTGAAGGGCAGCGTTGGTATCTGACCGGAGATTTGGGGATGCGTGATGACAACGGTATTTATCACCATCTTGGCCGCACGGATAACCAGATCAAACTCAAGGGTAACCGCATTGAGCTGGAAGAAGTTGAAGCACATCTCAGACATGCGGCACAAAGCGAAATGGTTGCAGTTATCGCCTGGCCGGTTATCGAGAATTCCGTTCAGGGATTGGTTGCGTTCTGCACCAGCCCGCTAAAAGAAAACGAGATAAAATCTGCGCTGCTGAAAAATCTGCCCCGCTATATGGTGCCGGAAAATATTCACATACGGGATGCGCTCCCCGTGAATATCAACGGCAAAGTTGACCGCAAACAACTCCTTGAACAAATGTAATCTTTTCCTGCAATTCAATACGGAAATTAAAATGTCTTCCTTGGATATTCAAAATATTAAAGAGCATATTACCGGCATTCTTTCGGGCTATAATATTCATCAGATTGCAGAAGATCAGCCGCTATTTTCTTCCGGATTGCTGGATTCTCTTGCTGCGGTTCAGATCCTGACGCAGTTAGAAACCGATTTTGATATTGATCTCGCCGATGAAGACTTTGATATCAATCATATAGACAGTCTTCAGTCGCTTGAGAGCTATTTAATGACACGGAAAAGCTGAACGCTTTCGTTCATTTAACATACCCGTTTCCCCTGCTTTTTAAGATTGAACGATGAAGCTGCGCCCTTTAACCATTGACCAGCTGGATTACGCCTCAGAACTGCTGAATGAAGGTTTTCATAAGCGCACGGCTGCGACCTGGAAGGCAAATCTGCTTGATATATTTAATCATGCAGAAAAGCTTGGCCACACGACAATCGGCTATATCGCTTTTAACAAAAACGGCGACATTGGCATCTGCCTGACAATTCCGTTGGTTCGCTCGGTCTATGAGCAAAAGCCTGTCGCAGCGGCCAATCTGGCGGCATTCTACCTCAAGCCTGACTATCAATGGATGGCAGCCCTATTTCTGCGACGTATCATATCGGTCGCTGATATTGATTATGTTGATATTACAGCGATTGCCACGATGCGAAAAATCAATACGCATCTGGGCTTTTCAACATCTGCCATTGCTACACTCGTCGTGCCGTTGACGATTGCAGCTTTTCGTTCTTCTAACGGAGCATCAATACAGGCTTATGACCCGCTGGCGTCAGAAGATTTTTCTGAAGACACAGCACAAATACTCAGCGATCACATCAGTCTGGGTTGTCTGGTTCTCATGGTCGAAGTGAATGGTGAACGTCATCCTGTTATTTTGAAACCTAAGAAAAGGGGCAGCCTTCGCAGTGCCAGAGTTATTCTGGTGAAAGACCGGTCTTTGATTTACGATAGTCTTGGTACACTTGCCCGATATCTGATGTTGCGCGGCTATTTTTTCCTTGAGATGGATGTAATCAAAAAGCCTGATCTGTGGGGGTGTTCGTTGCGCAAGAGATCTGCGCCTGTTCAGTCAACACTGCCAAGACTGAATAGTGCAATCGATCATACCTATACTGAACTCGTGTTCATTTTGTAATTGAAAGCGGCACGGACACGGTAAGAAACACAGCGTCACCTTCGACCCTGTTTTCCGCTGCAAATTCATGAAAATATTTAATGCGCGTGGAAACGGGAAGTTTATTCACCTCGAAATTCCAGCCAATTGTTGCGCCGATAGAGGCCACGCGGCCTTTAAACGGACGTGTTGCCCCCTCACCGCTGTCGCCCGAAAGCTGCTGATAGTAATAGCCGATCAGTCCTATATCGAGTTTTTCATTAATATGCTGCACTGCAGCCCATTCAAAATGAAATTCATTGCCGGTTTTGTAATTGGTTACCGGATTTTCGGCATTGAATGTGACCCCGACAGCAGCAGAAAGATCAAGCCCGATATTCGGATCGAGCCATGTCGTTGCGGCAAAAACATCTGCTCCCCAATGATGAAAGGCGATATTCGATATCTCGCCCTCCTGATAATTTCCAATAGGGACATTCACCATTGTTCCCAGCTGATAATGGAAATTGCCCTTCTGCCAGCCGAGAAAACCGCTGACCACCGGATCGCCGATCGTAAAAATATCATCCTTTACATTGCCGGAAACATCACCGAAACGCGACGCGCTTAATACCAAGTCGGCTTTTGTTCTTTTCCATCCGAACGGAATTGTTGCACCGATGCCTAAATGTCCGCCAGCTATTTCTTCCGGCAAAACCCATATGACGGACGACAGATTTATCAGCGCAGCGCCATTGACACCGGCTGCCAGTTTGCCACCGGTTGGCAACTGCTTGCTGCCACCGATTTTTCCTGAATAATAATAAATGTCGTTTTGGAAGAAAACACCGGGAGGGGGAGTAATAGCAGCACCGGCGCCCTTGGAGCCTAAGAGATAAAAGCCCACCCCTCCTTCTGCCGCGGATACGGCTGAAGACATAGCAGCGAGAAAAGCAACAGATAAAGATAACCGGCTGGCTGATCGGACTTTCATTGCACGCCTCCCCTTGCACAATTTGATCCGAAACTTTGATGGAGCGGCCGGAATATTCAAGAACGTTACGGTAAATCGGGGTAAACGAACGCAATGTCCGGCAGTCTTTTAGTGCCGTAAATCGTGAATTTCAGAGAGGTTGTCAGGGTAATCTATGCCGTCAGCACGGACATTTCTGCTGCGCCAGATTTGCTGCCATTGTTTCAAAAACTTCAGGGGTAACCCGCACCTGTTTTTGTAATTCTGTTTTTGCTGACGGCGGCATGGTTCTTGTCAAAGTTGCCAAATGAAAGCCGACAATCCTGTTTGCATGTACAGGCAATCCGTCCGCACGTAATTTGGCTTCCTGCCGGTTGCCACGGCGAAGAGCATCGAGCAAAAGCACAAGTTGTCCTGTGACAGGTAAGGTTTTAAACCGGCGTTCATCATCCGCCAAAAGCCGGTGAGCCTGCCCCCAGTTTCCATTGGTGAAATAAGCCAGTGCAACAGCCGATTTCAGCTCCCTGTTATTCGGATTGAGCGCAATTCCCCGCTCGCCTTTTCGCAATGCCAGATCAATATGACCTGCAATCAAATGCGTTTGCATCAGCGAGAATAAGACCCTGTCCGATGCAGGAGCGAGTATAGCGGCTTTATGTGCCAGCCTCAGACTGCGTTCGCTTTTCTCAAGATCCGGAATATCTCCTGTATTGCTAATCAGCACACGCGCCAGTGCAGCCATTGCATCACTGTCTGTCGGACGGATCTTAAGTGTGCGCTCCAGACAGTGTTCATCTTCGCTGAGAGGTAATCCATTCGCCAGATTAATTTCAGCTTTGACGACGCAGCTATTCCCAAAAACGGCAAGATTATTTTCATTCACAAGTCTGGTATTGATGATGCCATTGCTGGCTGCAATCTTATAAGAAAGCTCCGATGCGAGATATTGCTCAATCTGATTATGTGTCAAATCCGCTGCTGAGACTTGCTCGACACCGGAGCCAATAATCTCATTTTTTGAACTGTCTTTAATCCGCCATGACAAATAATGCGTGTCACCTTCAGTCCGGTATTTCATACGGATGAGAAATGCCGGAATGCTTTCATTTGGATTATGCGCAACACCATTATTTATTTTAAGTATGAGCGTGTTGAAATTGTTAACCGCGTTAACAATGGTGTCTCTCACAGTTTCTGATTCATGATTGCTGACTGAGTCATCATTCTTAAAGTCAATAACAACAACCGGTTTTTCTGTGTCGATACCACCGTGAGAAAATAAAGAAATAGAAAATATTGATACTAATGGAATTATTATTGAGACTATAAATATAAACCATTTCTTATGCGCAGAATATCCGCTTTCTGTTTCACCCGGATAAAACCCATTATCACCGCCAGACCTTGTTACAGCTCTGTTCCTGCACCGGTTGAAAGTTAAAATATAGTGACCTTTCGGTAGTCCGATCTCAATCCGCTTCTCGCGGCCGAAAGCCTGATAATATTGCACAAGTGCAGACCGAAGCCGGCTAAGCTCAATGCGTACAATCGGGTCTGTTGAAGGGTCAAAACTTGTTGGGCGTCCCAGCACATCAATTGCAATGGAATAGCCTTTGATCGCTTCTGGTTTTCCGGAAAAATGATGCTCAGCAATATAGCGCAAAATGGCCTTTCCGCGCTCAGTAATGTGAAATCGCTCATCAGAAAGCAATTCCTCAAGAACGGATCGCGCTTCAAGGACAGGAATATCAGTCAGGTCCAATGCATATCTATTCTGGGTCATTATCCGTACACGGGTTAGGACATGTTATTGCATATGAACGGGCTATAAATTCACATAGTCTCTATTGTTCGTCAATCGGTGCATCCTTTATTTTAGGATTTATTAATATAAAGAATTTTGATGCTTTGAGTGCTTTCATCAAGCTGCTCAAAATACAGTGTTTTCCCGCCAAAACCCCATAGCTATTTCGGAAACAGAAAAGTGATATTGGCGCGGTAACCCCAGCCCTCAGGGCCATTATCAGGCGATGCCGCCCAATATCTGGCTCCGGCCTGAAAACTCACCGGTTGAGTGCCGAATTTTACAACTTTGGAAACAGAGAAATTAATGGGCACACTCCATTGATCACTGTTCCAGTCATAGGTGCTTTCGGTGTTCAATGCGAAAGTCCACGCATCATCAGTCGTATATGAAACAAAGGGCTGAAACATCGACGAGCTGATATCTGAACGGTCACGATCGCCTGCAAAAGACCAGATATGATTTGCCAGTGCCCCGACAGTCCATGAGCCTTCCTGTTTCAATGCTACAGCTGTCGGACCTGCCCCCCATTTTTCACTGCCCAAAAGCTCATGCGTGCCGGTCGGCAAGAGAAAAACCGGCCCCATGCCCCAGATAAGTCCTCCGGGACCAGGCTTTTTGGGGGAGAAAAAGAAACTTTGCACCGTGTCACCAAGACCGAACTGACTGCCGGATTTACCGGCAATATCTGATTGCCAGATAACGGGCACGATAGTGCGGGAAACAAGGGTCCAGTCTTCATTGAGGGAAAAAGGTATGACGGGTTGAATATTGAGCGTCGTTCTGTGCCCATCCTCGGGGCCGTAACCGCGGTCATAATTCACCTGAAACGGCACGCTGATTAACGAAGACACCGGATTGGATAATTGCTTGGCCAGATCCGTGTCTTGCGCAAGTGCCGGCAGTGAGATGCAGCAAGCCAGAGCTGTAATTGTCAAATACTGGTATCGGCATTCAATCATGATCGTTCCACTTCTGTTGAGTAGCGTCAATTCTGTCTGCATCAGACGGAGTTAGCTCAATTGATTTTCACAGCGATCATCAAATGTGCCCTTACCCGCCACACAAGAATGAATGACGGGTTCGGGGAATGGGTAATTCTAAGGATTGTTGGCCTGCATAAGTTGCTGAATCATGGCGTCAATATTGGCTTCCATACTTGGCTGACGCGGCGGATATTTTTTGAATGAGACGAAGAATTCCTGAACTTTTGCAATGGCAGGCGCAATCGTCCACGACCGGTTTTCCTGCCACTCATCAAAGCCGCGCGCCTGCTGGAAACGCTCAAACGGATCGAGCCTCAGATTGGTTATCACCGGGGAGGTCAGATTGTCCTGAACGCCGTTGAACCATCTGTCCTGCTTCGTGAACAGGAATTTCCAGTCACCATGGCGCATGCCGTGGAATTTTGTTTCAGTGAAATAGAAGAATTCCTTCCGCTGACTTTCTCCCTCACCTTTAATCATTGCAGACTGATCATAACCATCGAGATGAACTTTATAGGTCTTGCCGCCAATCTTTTTACCGTCGAGCAGTTCCTTTTTAAGGTTTGGCTGTCCGAGTTGTGACATGATCGTCGGGATCCAGTCTTCCATCGTCATGAACTCGCCGGTTGTTTTTCCGGCGGGAATAACACCCGGCCATTTGACAGCAACCGGCACCCTGAAACCGCCTTCATAACCGCCCAGACCCTTCTGCCCTCTGAAAGGTGTGTTGCCGCCATCCGGCCAGCTGTTGGAAGCTGCACCATTATCGGTTGAGAACATAATCAGGGTATTATCGGCAACGCCCAGCTCGTCGAGCAATTTCATCAGTTCGCCGACATCATCGTCCATTTCCATTATGCCGTCGGCATAGAGACCGTAACCGCTTTTCCCTTCATATTCCGGCGAGAGATTGGTGCGGTAATGCATACGGGTAGTATTATGCCAGACGAAAAACGGCTTCTTCGCCTCCACCGCATCACTGATAAAACGCTTGGACTCTTTCAGCACATCGGCATCAAGTGTGCGTTGACGCTCGCGTCCAAAAGGGCCTTTGTCTTCAATCTTCTGCGTTCCGTCCGCATTTGCCCATGAATGAATAATACCACGCTGCGCAAATTGCTTGGCGACTTCCGGAACCTTTGGGAAGTCATATTCCTCTTGATATTCACCGGCATTGAGGTGGTAGAGGATGCCATAAAATTCATCAAAACCATGCGCCGTTGGCAGATGGTCGTCACGGTCACCGAGATGGTTTTTACCAAACTGACCGGTAGCGTAACCAAGCGGTTTCAGCATTTCAGCGAGAGTGGGATCCTCTTTGCTGATACCCTGAGGCGTACCCGGCAATCCGACAGTTGCCAGCCCTACCCGTAGCGGATATTGCCCGGTGATAAATGCCGCACGGCCTGCAGTACAGGAGGCCTGAGCATAATGATCCATGAACAGCATGCCTTCATCGGCAATCCGGTCGATATTCGGCGTAGAGCCACCCATCATGCCTCTGTGATATGCGCTGAGATTCCAGATCCCGACATCATCGCCCCAGATGATGAGAATATTGGGCCTTGCCTGTTTTTCCTGTGCCTTTGCCTCTGAGACAAGGCTTAAAGACCGTGGCACAGCAAATTGTGCAGCTCCGGCCAGAGCAGATGTTGCGAGTAATGCACTGAATGACAAAAAGGTACGACGCTGCATGCTTATTCCCTCCTTGACTTGTGTTCGTGATGCAATTTCGTCGGGGCAGCAGGCGTTCACCATTTTACTCAACCGTTCAAAGCTTCCCCGTGCTTTCGCGATTGGCATCGGCCTTGACTGATGGTGTGCCCCATAAAATATTTTCGTAAATTACAAATTTGGCTGTCAATCCAGAAGTACGTAACAGTAAATCCGGCGTTTTATGGCGTATGCATATGGGTGGGAAATGAGGACAAAAGAGTAGTTTTTCTTCAGTCTGAGGGACGCTTCACACAACGGAAACCCACATGGCTTGTCGACGTATCCTCCGGCTCTGCATGCCGTGCAGCGGGACGATAGCGACGGCAATAATTCGGCGCACAAAGATGGGAGCCACCCTTGATAACGCGTCTGGCGATCCGGATATTTGGTTGCTGCGGGTCATAGCTTAAAGCCGCCTCGCCACCGCGCGGATTATAGGGAAGGCAGCAGGGGCTGGGCGCAGGTTCAGAATGTCTGTCGCTCCAATAATCGCTTGTCCACTCCCACACATTGCCGATCATGTCATAGGCACCATATCCGTTTGCAGGAAATGACCTGACAAGCGATGTCCGCTCATGCCCTGCTGGTTTGGTGCTGCTCGTCGGGAAGATGCCCTGCCATGTGTTGGCCATTGCAATGCCATCGGGCATCAATTCATCGCCCCATGCATATTCTGTATCTTCAAGGCCACCTCTGGCCGCAAATTCAAATTCTGCCTCGGTCGGCAAATCAAGCCCTGCCCAGTCAGCATAGGCACACGCATCACAATAAGCGACATGAACCACGGGATGATCCAGTTTATCGCGGATATCACTCAGGTCACCCAGAGGTTTGCGCCAGTTTGCACCGAATTTGAACTGCCACCATTGGCTGATGTCACGTCCTGCAACCGTTGCCGGCGGAGTGAAAACGAGGGAACCCGCCCGTAACATTTCCGGAAGCGCTCCCGGATAATCCCGCGCATCCGGCACTTTTTCTGCCAAAGTCACATGGCCTGTTTCTTCAACAAAACGCGCAAATTGCCTGTTGGTTACAGGCGTTTGACTGATCCAAAAACCGTCAATTTTTACCGGATGCTTTGGTGCTTCTTCAGGATAGTGATCGTCTGATCCCATCACAAAAGTTCCGCCCGGTATCCAGATCATCTCCTCCAGAACCTCATCGATATTGTATTTTTTTGAGACTTCCAGACCCATTGCCACCCTCCGGAAAACATCACTCAAAACTACAGTTTTGATTATGCTTTCAGAAGTACGTAACGGTAAATCTATAGATGAAAACGGCAGACAATCAGAAATTAATTATGCCCGATAAACGGCATTTGCCGGACAAATGTCCTGTTTTCCAAACTATCCAGAATAAAAGCGGCAACCTCTTCAACTGTTATGAACCGAAGCTGCACATTGCGCGGTGTCCGGGTCAAAATATGTAATGGTTCTTTCGTGGTGCGGGAGCTGAAAGGTGCCGGACGAATGATTGTCCAATCGAGGCTGCTGTGCCCGATTATCGCTTCCTGAATGTCTTTGTCTGCATATTGATGGCGGGTAATGAACGGATAAATGAGGTAATTATAAAACCATCCGCCATGACCTTTGGTATCTCCTGCGCCAATCCCCGTTATTACAACAAGCCGGTTCACTCCTGCAGCCTGCATCACATCCACAAGCTCTCTGGTCACATCAGAAAAAAGCGTCGTTCTTCCGGCATGGTCAACACCAAGACATATAACCACGGCATCATGACCGGTAATATTTTGCTCTAAAAATGCTTTATCCGCAGGCGCTCCGACGGCTATATCAAGATTGAAACCCGCGACAAGTTTGCCGGCATCCCGTGTCTGCGCTGTCACTTTGTGACCACGCGCAACACATCGCTGAACGAGTATTGAGCCTACTTTGCCCGAAGCTCCCAAAATAAACACCCGAAGCTTTTCCGGTTTTGAAACAGAGTTGCTCTTCATAGCTTATTATTCATCCTGACTTCAGTCCCCAACACGCAAAGCCGGCATGTTGCGCCCGTTCTGATGCAGGGTCAGCTTTGTGGCTTTTCCGTCTTCCACAGTGAAACTGATTTGCGCATCAACTTCGCGCAGAAAGAATTTCGTATCGCTCTCCGGATAGGCTGCAAAACGCTGCTGACCGGTCAATTGCAGAAATAACTGCCCTTTTTCTTCGGTTATGCTCATAATTGCACCGGGGGCGAGCAGATACTGGCCGACATAAGCGGGCAGTTTTGCGGTATCAATCGCAACAGCAATGCGTATCGGAGGCTGGGGCAGCAGTTCTTGCCGCGCGTCCAGCAAATGAGCGCCGATATCATCAATACCCGTAATGCTCAGGCGATTGGACAAGACAATAACGCCATTGCCATTCTCACGGTCGAAACCGGCGAAACTTTCAAAGCCGCCTGTCCGGCCATTGTGCCAGACAATCGTACGGCGGGCGAGTTTGGAAATGACCGGACCAAGACCAATCTTACGTGTTTTCCCGCCAGCCGGTCGGCTATGTTCCGTGAGCAAGGCAAAGGCATGTTTAAGCGGGGTTTCCGTTTGTCCTGAAGCTGCAGCTATAAATTTGGCAAGATCACCAGCCGAAGTGATGAGCGCGCCTGCCGGTGCAAATGCATCAAAATCCCAATGGCTCACCGGTTCCCCGTCCCGCCCATGACCTGTTGCCATATCCGGCGGCGTATTACCGGTCAAAGCCAGCACGCTTTGTTTCATGCCCAGCGGATCAAGAATTTCCTGCTGCACCATCTGGGCATAAGAGCGGCCATCAATATGGGTAATCACCAGCCCCAGCAAAGCGGTACCGGCATTGGAATAGGAAAAATCCTTACCAACCGGCCGGTTCAGACGATATGTCGCCAGCCAATCGAAAAGACCCTGACTGCCATATCCGGTATAGGGATTATTAATATCCGCAGTCATCAAATCATCCGGCAAGCTCGGCAAACCGGATGTGTGCGTGGCAAGATCAAACGCTGTAATTGCCTTGCCCTTATAGGTCGGCAGAACAATATTTGCAGGCAGATAGTTGGCAATCGGGGCGTTGAGATCAATCCGACCGTCCAGTACCAGTTGCGCCAACAGCAGATTGGTGAAAACCTTGGTAATTGAACCGGCTTCAAACAGAGTATTCTCATCCACCGGTCGCGGATCATTACGGCCAAACTGACCATGTGATACAAAGCGGGATCTGCCATTCTCGATCAAGGCAACAACAATGCCGGTCTGACTTCCATCAATTCGGTCAGTCAGAGTTTTCTTAACGTCATCATCAGAAGGCAGTGTCACTTCTTCAGCAAAGACCGGCACCAGCATCAGAGCTGTGGCCATAAATGCAGACAGAACGCGCTTCATATTTATCTCCAGTCACTGGTGTTCAAATCTGGAATAAAACTGCGAAGATATGGCGGGGAATTTACCCAAATTGGCCTTATAGAAGATGTTTTTCGCAGGGCTGTTTTTCCGTCGCGATGTTAGAGCATAATTCCTTAAACTTGGATCAGTTTGAAGTAAAATTATGCTCTCATTTTAAAGTGTTAGAGCGACCTTTGTGTGCCAAGTCTGGCACACGGCGCTCTAATTCAGATGTTTTCAATAAAAAAGGCCGGAGCCGTGTATGACAACACCGCTCCGGCCTTCCTCGTTAATATCACACTGCGATGCTTTAGAAATCAAACGAAGCGGAAAGCATGAATGTACGCGGTGCACCGGCCGAGATAAAACCACGGGCTGACGATGCCCAGTAATTTTCGTTGAGAACATTTTCAACTGTTGCTCTGAACTCTACCGGCTTGCCATTCTCACGGAGCATTGTGTAACGCGCGCCCAGATCAACGCGTGTCCAGTCCGGCACTTTCTGCAGGTTTTTCTGGTCATAATAAGTGCTGCCCGTATGGACAACACGACCGGTCAGCGTCAGCCCCTCAACCCACGGCGTGTCATACTCACCATAGAGGCTGATAGCTGTTTTCGGAACACCCGGAACTCTGTTACCGTTCGTTTCGGGATTTCCTGTTTTATCCAGCTCGGCATCCATAAATGTAATACCACCGAGCAAACGAATACCGTCAACCGGCTCGCCGAACACAGAGAGTTCCAGCCCGCGATTGACCTGAAGACCGTTCACCGCAAAATTGTTTTTCGCATCAGTAAAACCGTTCGGCTGTCTGATCTCAAACAGAGCTGCGCTCAGCATCAGATCGCCAAGATCATATTTGACCCCGACTTCCTTCTGCTTGTTTACAACAGGAGGAAAGCTCTCTGTATTATTCGCAGCGCGGGACGGTGGCTGCGGCCCTTCAGTCAGTGCTTCTGCATAATTTGCATAGACCGACAAGCTGTCAGTCACATGGGCAACAGCAGCGACGGCAGGGCTGAATCTAGATTCCGAATAATGATAAATCTGCGCACCAAACGGCACATCCGGATTTGGACGTGTATTGAAGGTACGTGTGCTCATATGCTGATAACGTCCGCCAAGCGTCAGCTGGAAGCGATCATCCGCAAAAGACAGCGTGTCAGAAATCGCGATACTGTTAGCGACCAGCTCGGAGAACGGATAGAGATTATCCGAGCGCGGCAGCCCGCTTATATCTACCCAGTTATCAGGCACATAGGCCGGATTGTAGATATTGATCGGGTATTTTCTGAAACCCAGTTTTCCCGGATGGAAGCGACCGCGATGGTTCTCATTTTTCGCGCCACTCACCGAAATATTGAACTTATGGCCGACAGGTCCGGTATCAAATTCAGAGCGGACACCAATCTCACCCGACAGCCCCTGAATCTGCTGCGGATTATAGCCAAATTCAACTTCTGCATCGCCGTTGGAATTGAGAATTGTGTATGATGTAGACAGGAAATCCTCACGATAACGGCTGATGCCACCGGCGGCATAGACAGTCGTATTATCCAGAACATCAACCTCGACACGGGCAGCGGCCATATTGTGCTTGCTGTCGTGATATTCGAACGGATTGGCTGTGTTAATCCGACCATTCGGTGCATCCGGAATTTCAACACCTTCTTTTACCGCATTAAACAGCGAAGTCGGCGCATCGATATTCTGTCGGGAATGATTGAGATCAAGCGAGGCACGTACCCGTTCACCGCGATAATCAAGCCCCAGTGACAAGACACCAACCTGAATGTCATTATGTTTCATCGCAGTCTCGCCGCCGCGATAGGAACCATTGAAGCGAATGCCCCATTCCCCATCCGGTCCGAAGCGACGACCAACATCAACATGTGACCATAATTGCGCATCGGACATATAGGTCGTTGTCAGGCGTGTCAGCGGCTCATCCGCAGCACGTTTTGGCACCAGATTGATTGTACCCCCGACGCGGCCGACACCGCCATTGACCAGAGCGCTTGGCCCTTTGAGCACCTCAACGCGTTCAATGCCCTCAAGATAGCTGCGACGCGGATTGGCAAGGTAGAAAAGTCCGTCATATGCAACATCCAGATTAGTCACAGAAAAACCACGGATGAAGAAAGAGTCACGCTCACTGAAAGTCGGCGCATCCTGACGCACGGACGGATCATTGAGTGTAATATCAGCGATCGATTTTGCCTGCTGGTTGCGGATCAGCCTATCTGTATAGCCGGTCAGGCTGAATGGTGTATCGCGAACAGACCGGTTTCCGAGTGTTCCGAGCTGCGCACCGGTGGCAACCTGCCCGCCGGCATATTCAGCCGGTGGTTGGCCTATAGTGCCGGTAGAAGGATGTCCCTGCCCCACCACCACAATTGTATCCAGCACTGTTGCACCAGTGGTATCGGAAACCTGTTGAGCCTGCTTTTGGCGCGGCACGCGATCAGTCTTGCCTGTTTCCTGAGCGAAAGCCGCCACAGCACTTACAGCAAGCAATGAGACACCGGCTAAAGCGGCACAGCCGCGCTCATAGGTAACCAATTGATATCTGCCCCTCATTCCAATCCCCAAGTTTTCAAAAAATGTAAAAATTCAATGGTCATCATTGCTTGTCAGCAAAACCGACATGTCATAAGAACGCGCGCATTCGGTTTTGGGGTGTCATCACATCTGCCCAAACTTAGCCGTCTTAAGAACAATAATATTATCTGCGATATTAAACATGATTATATAAGTCAAGTTTATGCGCCCGTCTTGTGCACACGCAGATCAGTTCTTGATGAAATATCCACACATTCCGAAAACACCTCTGCCTGATCACTGACAGATCAGATGCCGATGCGTGGCTCCATGCCCAAAAAAGTGAATGTTTTCCGAATGATTTCACCCGCAACCGGTGCTGCGGTTACACCGGCTGTCTGTCCGCGCGTGGCAGATTTCGGAGCCGGATCATCAACGATAACCAGATAGACATATGTCGGATCGTCCATCGGCATGGCCGCTGCAAAAACATTGAAATTCCTGTTCTTTGCATAGCGGCCGTTGACCACCTTCTCAGCCGTACCGGTTTTTCCGCCGACATTAAGGCCGCTGATATTCGCACGGCGGCCGGAGCCTTTTTCCGCGCTCAAGCGATATAAATGCCGGACAATCGCACTTGTTCTTTCGGTGACAAGACGGCGGGCAGGCAAAGCAGAATGGTCGGAATCGCGCTTCAGGAGTGTCGGGGTAACGAGAACACCGCCGTTCAATATTCCGCCGATACCGGCGGCTGTTTGCAATGGTGTGGTTGCAAAACCATGACCGAAAGCTGCGGTAATCGATGTCGGCACAGACCAGTGCCGCGGTTCCATTGGTTTTGCTATTTCCGGCAGTTCCAGCGCCGCTCTCTCCAGCAGGCCGGAACGGATAAGAAAGTTCCGGTGCCCTTCCACCCCGACAGAAAGCGCTTCCTGTGCGGAGCCGATATTGGAAGAAAACAGAAACACTTCCTCCAGCGTCAGCGGCCGTTTCTTGCCAAAATAATCACGCACAAGCTGATTACCGACCCTGATCGGATAGGTCGCGTCATAGATTGTATCAAGTCCGGCACCCGCATGTTCAACTGCCATCGCCGTTGTAAAGGTCTTAATGATAGACCCCATTTCCGAGGCACTGGCTGTTATACGGTTCAGGCGGTCGGCCAGATGTATCTCCGCAGGCGTATTGGGATCAAAATCCGGTAATGAAACCAGCCCTAAAATTTCACCTGTTTTAATATTGAGGATGAGACCACCGACACCCGCCGCGCCATATTTAACAAGCGCTTTTGACAATTCATCATGCAAAGCATGCTGCACACGTAAATCGATGGATGTCACAACCGGCGCAAAATGTTCAGGGACTGAGAAACCGGCATTGCGGATATCGGCAATGCCCTGCCCGTCGATCCATTTCTCCAGACCGGCAACACCGGTATTGTCAATATTTGTCAGGCCGACAATGTGCGAAGTGGTACGTCCGGCCGGATAGGCTCTTTGTAATTCGGTACGGAAGCCAATGCCGGGAATACCTTCTGCCATCAGCCTGCTTTTAACCGACGGCGTTAATTGCCGTGCGAGCCATATAAAACGGCGCTGCCCTGACAGTTTCTTATGAAGCGTTTGCAGCGGAATCTCGGGAATGATGCGGTGCACTTTTTCTGCCACTTCATCAATATCCGTAATACGGCGGGGCTCCGCATAAAGTGAATATGCCTTGATATCTATCGCGAGGATTTTTCCGTTCCTGTCCAGAATAAGCGGCCTGTGCATGCCGACAGGAGACATTGCCGCATGTTCTGAAGCAGGTACAATCGTGCCGAAGTAAACCATCTTTGAAAACAGCACACAATAAATCGCCACGAACAATAATATCGCAAGTATATATCTGTTTGTATTATACGACTTCTTCATACACACACTAAAATTAATAATTAAAACTTCTTGAGCAGATTTTTTGTTATTCACAAAAATTCACGAATGATTTCACATAGAAATAAATGATGTGATGGTATATTAGGGCTCGATAAGTCTCAATTCACCGCAATTTTCACTCACTTTCAGCGCGGATAATGCAATGCCCGATCAAAACAAGCTGGATGATTACGATAAATCGCTTCTCAGACTGCTTCAGGAAGATGCCTCAAGATCACAAAAAGAATTAGCCGAGCTTATTCATCTGTCACCCGCCGCCGTACAGCGCCGCATCGCCAAACTTCAGAAAAAAGGCATCATCAAAAAATTTGCAGCCGTTGTTGATCCTGCTGCCGTCGGCCTGCCCGTGACCGTTATTGTCGAGGTCACGCTCAGCGACGAGCGGTCAGTGACGGTCGCCGCGGCCAAAAAAATGTTCAAAAATGCTGAGGAGATTCAACAATGTTATTGGGTTGCGGGCAGTGCGGGTCTTATCCTGATCATGACCGTTCCGACGACTGAAGAATATGAAAGCAGGACAGCGCAATTATTAGGAGAAAATCATCTGGTAAAATCTTACAGAACCATCGTTGTACTGGACAGAGTGAAAGTCGATCTGTCCCTTCCCTTGTAATAGTCTTCCTGTCATATTTATTAAATTCGCCTTATTCATAAAATGTCAGACTGACTTGATATTTACAGAGTTATTTTTTGTTTTCTTAAAAACATGAAACACTAACCTGCGAGAGTTTTCATGCCAGCAAAGTTCATTATAAACGCACCGGTATTTTTCGGATCCATCATTGTCATCAGTGTGTTTCTAGCAATCGGGATCGTGGTTCCCGATCAGGCTGCGAGTATTTTTACCCAGCTTCAGACCGTTATTCTCGCAAATTTCGGATGGTTCTACCTGCTATCCGTCGGCATTTTTCTGGTGAGCGTATTGCTTCTCTGTCTGGGACGGTACGGACGTCTCAAACTCGGCCCCGACGATTCAACACCTGATTTCAGCTTCCTCTCGTGGATTGCAATGCTTTTCGCTGCGGGTATGGGTATCGGACTGATGTATTATGCCGTCGGTGAGCCGATGACGCATTTCATGGCACCGCCAACCGCAGAACCGCGCTCCATTGCAGCAACACGCGAAGCCATGGCGGTTACATTTTTCCATTGGGGAATTCACGCCTGGGCTATTTATGCCGTTGTCGGCCTGTCCCTTGCTTATTTCGGATATCGTTACAATCTGCCGCTCACCATCCGCTCCGGCCTTTATCCGCTGCTCAAAGAGCGGATTAACGGCCCGATAGGCCATGCGGTCGATATTTTCGCCATCGTCGGCACCATGTTTGGTATTGCAACCTCGCTGGGACTTGGCGTTTCACAGATTAATGCCGGACTTCACTATCTGATCGGCCTGCCAATCGGGTTGCAGGTTCAGCTGCCACTTATTATTGCAATCACGGCACTGGCAACGATTTCCGTTGCAACAGGTCTGGATAAAGGCGTGCGCATTCTCTCTGAGACCAACCTGCTGCTCGCTATTCTCCTGATGCTTTTTGTGCTGATTGTAGGGCCTACAGCAGAGCTTTTCCGCGATTTTGTGCAGAATATCGGCCTCTATCTCGATACAATCGTCCTGCGTACCTTCAATATTTATGCCTATGAACCAACGCCGTGGGTCGATGCATGGACGCTGTTCTACTGGGCATGGTGGATATCGTGGTCGCCTTTTGTCGGTATGTTTATTGCCCGTATTTCGCGTGGCCGCACGGTCAGGGAATTTGTGACAGCGGTGCTGTTTATCCCGGCCGGTTTCACATTCTTCTGGATGACCGTTTTCGGCAATTCGGCAATTCTTATTGATACGACAGTCGCAGGCGGCAAGTTAGGAGCAGAAATTGCTGCTGATGTTTCCGTCGGCCTGTTTCATTTCTTTGAATATTTGCCATGGACGACACTGACCTCGACTTTGGCGGTCATGCTGGTTGCTATTTTCTTTGTTACATCTTCGGATTCCGGCTCTCTTGTTATCGATTCAATCGCCGCGGGCGGGGAAACAGAAACAACAACCGGACAGCGGGTTTTCTGGTGCACATTGGAGGGTGTGGTTGCTGCAAGCCTTCTGGTTGCAGGTGGTCTGGGAGCCTTGCAGGCTGTGACCATTGCAAGCGCCCTGCCATTCAGCATCGTCATGATCGCGCTTGTCTGGTCACTGTTTAAGGGGATGAAAGCCGACCTTGCACAACAAGCCGCCCATGCCGCAATTCCGGTTGCACCAAGTGCGCAACCAGCCTCGGGGCTCACATGGCAACGCCGATTGTCACTGATTTTGCATGCGCCAACCCAGCGTGAAGTTGCAACATTTATCGCAGGTCCCGCCAAGGATGCTTTGAATGCAGTTACCACCGAACTGAACAATCGCGGTCGGGAAACCGTTGTTGTTACAGAAGACAATGGTGCAATCGCACTGCGTTCCACGGCAGAAGGCACACGCGATTTCATCTACGGTATCATGCCCGTTGCCCAGCACATCCCTGCTTTTTCGACACTGGGGGTCGGCAAGCCAAATCTCCGTCATGAAGCACGGACATATTTCTCAAGCGGCGGCAGAGGTTATGATGTGATGGGTTTCACAAAAGAGCAGCTGATCGTGGATATTCTGGTGCAATTTGAAAGATATCTGGCTTTGGTTCATGCGCCGGAAACACAACTGGTACACAGCGCGCCGGAACATTCAGCGGATATGTAAATTTCCCACATGCTGAAGGCCGGATGAGGCCGTTAATATACACATAAAAGCACGCGTTGCTCCATATGGCAGCGCGTGCTTTGCGTATACCTCAAAAAACGACGCTTTAAGACTGATAAGTTCACTCAGAGATTTTATTTTAAATTGAAATTTATACTTAAAAAATCACCTTATTTATTTTCATTTTTACCTGTAAATAATCAAAAAGTGTTAGTTCAGCAGTACAAATTCAGACCATAAATTTTATACATTGACATATAATTATAGTTGTAAGATTTAAAGGCAGAACACTTTGCTGTTCATATTGTTGGCGGACAATTCGAAAACCGCGCCGGTTTAGTTAACCGGCTATTTCTCAAAACAGGACTTATCCATGAGTGAGATTACAATCTCGCGGGACTCCGAAATTTCATTTCGGCGTATATCTGCGTTAACTGTCGAAGATGTCTGTGATCTGAGTGAAACGCTTTCCGATGAGCATCGCGGCATGGTTGCCGACAATGGTACATCCATTGCCGCAGCACATTTTTCCGAAAATGCCTGGTTCCGTGCAATTTATGCTGACGATACACTGATCGGTTTCATAATGCTGCATATTGGCGCCGACCATGATGACGGAATTGACTGTCCGGGGGTCTTTTTATGGCGTTTTATGATCGCAACACCATTCCAGAAATTCGGCTTTGGCCGTCAGGCTATCGGGCTTTTAAAACGTGATATGAAGCTCAAAGGCTACAACGAGATTTTCACAAGCTACGGCACCGGAGAAGGTAGTCCGGAAGGTTTTTACACTCTACTTGGCTTTGAAAAAACCGGTGATAGCTATGGCGATGAACTGGAAGCCGTGTTGAAATTCTAAATCAGACTACGGGCGTTAGCGATGACACACTAACGCCTGTTCTCTCAGCACTGATCCTTGTATTATCGGATTTGAACGATACAAAAAACAGGTGTGGCTACGTGGCAAAAGGCTCGTTCAAAATAGCGCCTTGCAAAATCAACGGGATCACGGCGGTTGCGGCGGACTCATCCCACACATTCGGCCGCCATACGCATGACCAGTTCGGCATTGGCGTCATCATCCGCGGTGCGCAAAAATCCTTGAGCGGACGGGGCATTGTTGAGGCGACAGCCGGTGATATCATCACTGTCAATCCGAATGAGGTTCATGACGGCACCCCGATCGGTGACCATGGCCGTGCGTGGTATATGTTATATTTTGATACCGATATTTTAGCCGAGCCGATGAAGGAAATTCGGGGCGGTAACACGAGAATATCGGAGCTTGCAAAGCCGGTCTTGCACGACACGGCTGCAACAAAGCATTTCCGCTCTCTGTTCAAAAGCATAACCAATCCGTCAGATATTTGCAGCGAGTTTGAAATACAAGAAAACCTGCATCTGTTGCTGACACGGCTTGTTACAAGCCACAATTCTGCCGACAAATACAATGCACCCTCAGCAATCGAACTGGCACGCGAGCGCATAGATGATGACCCTTGCTCGCCGCTTTCTCTCGGCGAATTATCTGCGCTTGGCAATGTCAGCCAGTTTCAGTTGATACGGGGTTTTTCAAAACACACCGGTCTGACACCTCACGCCTATCTCATTCAGCGCAGACTGCAATATGCGCGAAAAATGATCATAAATGGCTCAACGCTGAGCGATGCAGCCTATGCGTCCGGCTTTGCAGATCAGAGCCATATGACCCGTTTATTTGTAAGCACCTATGGTATCTCACCAAAGCAATATGCCGGTGTCAGAGCCTGAGCTGCAATTTTCTTCAAGACTTTGCGGTCAATAACGACGCAAATGGCTCAAAAAACGAGCCAGAGCAATGTCCATTCACTACCGCTATTCCCCGTCTGTACTGACTTCTTTCCCGCAAATGCAATCCCGTGGTTTGCTGATTGACGGCATCAACCGCAATGCCGACCCAAATGCTGCAATGTCTCAACTGACTGCCATTGCCGAAAACCGTCTCGCTCTTGCTACTGAAGGGGAGTTTCCTGAAATCAAAGCATGGCGCCGCGCCTTTTCCGCCATGGGATATAAACCGACCCAATACAGATGTGCTTCGGAAGCATTGCTGCGTCGTTTCCGCATGGAAGGTTCACTTCCGGTGCTGCACCCTCTGGTTGATCTCTGCAATGCAACATCGCTGGCTTTTGCAATACCCGTTGCCGTTTTTGATGTCGAAAAAATCAACGGCATTCTCAGTATCCGGCACGCTGACGGCGATGAAATTTATGAGACATTCGGCGGGAATATGGAAAGCCCCGAGCAAGGCGAAATCATATATGCCGATGACGACAGGCGAGCACATGCCCGCCGCTGGACAAACCGGCAGAGCGGCTGCTCTGCGATAAATAGTGAAACAAAAACTGCGCTGATTGTGACTGAAGCACTGCATGAAACTGCACAACAAGACACGGATAAGCTTATAAATTCGCTGATGACAACATTGAAACAGCTATGGCCTGCGTCGAAAATCACTCGGGTTAATCCGGCATGACTTTCGAATATTTACTGACAGCTTTTATTGTCAGCGCCATCCCCGGTGCAGGCGTTGTTTATACCGTTGCGGTCGGTCTTGCGGGCGGCAGGCGCGGCTATATCATTGCAGCACTAGGTTGTACGCTTGGCACCTTGCCCCATATTGCAGCGGCAATCAGTGGCCTTGCGGTTTTGCTGCACACCAATATTACGATCTTCATCATCATTAAATGGCTTGGCATTGCCTATCTGTTCTACATGGCATGGAAGATGGTGAGCGACCATACGATGCTGCAACTGAATGAAAAGACCAAAGATAAAAGCGCGCAACAAATAATCAGCTCAGCGGTTTTCATCAATCTGCTGAACCCGAAACTGTCCTTGTTCTTTCTTGCCTTTTTACCGCAATTTATCAGCCCGCAAGAAGCATCGCCGGTTTTGCGCATGCTGGAGCTGAGTGTAGTTTTCATGATAATCACATTTGCGGTTTTCATCGCCTATGGTGCTTTTGCCGCCTCAGTCCGGCACTATCTGATTTCCGATCCGTCAGTGCAAAAACGGGTTCGCTATGGCTTTGCCTTTGCTTTCATGGCACTGGCGCTGCAACTGGCTTTCACCAACACCAATCCTCATGCGGAAAACAACAGGTCAGCCAGAGCAATGCCGGTGAGTGTCAGCTCTTCAGGCATGATCTGGCCGTCTGTTTTTACCTATGACTTGTTCAGTTCAGAAGAGATGCAGCAATCAAGCCCGAGCCTGAATGTCCCTTTCCGGCGCTTTTTCCTTGTCAGATTTTAGGCCGGAATCCGTATCAAAACTCAACAAGCTCTACATCGCCTGTTGCTGCACTCACCATAATTTCAACGCGCATGGACGGATCGCCCAACTCGACTGCGCAGCAACATCTGACCGGCGGCGCATAAGTGGCAATCCAGTCTTTCCAGACCTGATCCATACCCTCAAAATCTGCCATAGATGTGATCCAGATTTCCGCGGTCAACAGACGGGATTTATCACTGCCTGCACGTTGCAGCAGATCATCAATTTTACCAAGCGTCTCTTTCGTCTGCTCTTCAATCGTGCCGCCTTTATCAGAGAACTGACCGGACAGATAACAGACACCATTATATTTCACCAAGCGGCTGCGACGGGCATTAATATCACTGCGTTCAAGCTTCATTTCATCCTCACGATACTCAGATTTCAAGTCCGGCTTTGCGGCTTTCAAGAGCGGAAATCACACGGAAACCGATGCTGCGGAAAGGCTCCGGCGCTATAAAACTGGCCTGTCCCATAACCTGCTCAAGAACGGAATGATCGCCAAAGCCGCACATCAGTTCCGCCAAATGCCGCCCAAGCATTGTGCCCTTGGCAATGCCGCTGCCGTTGCAGCCGCCGGAAGCATAAAGCCCGTCTTCCAGCTTGCCCCACCATGGTGCACCGTTCATAGTCAGGGCTGTGGTGCCGCCCCAAACATATTCAAATTGCACATGGCGCAACCCGGGCCAGCGGCGTTCAAAGCGGTGCCGTAATTCTGCTTCCACGTAAGTCTGTGTCAGTTCTTTTTCATGGGCATAAAGGCTGCGCACCATCAACCGGTCAGAACCGATGCGCCGCAATGTTGTGCCAAGCCGGTGAGACGGCAGCAAGCCCCATGACGGATCTTGTCCCAGCAGCGCTCTGTCCGCCTCGGGAACGGATTCTGTCACTGCCGCATAGGTATAAATAGTCGTCATTTTGGTATTCAGATAACCAAAACGGCGGATAAAACCATTATTTGCCAAAGCAATATTCTTCGCCCTGATCTGCCCCGACCGTGTGGATAATAGCCAGTCACCCTGATGCTGAATCCGTTCAACCGGTGTGTTCTCATAGAGTTCAACATCAGCAGGCAGAGCATCGGCCAAACCGCGGATCAAGGCTGCAGGCTGTAACAGCCATGTATCTGAGAGATACAGACCGAAGCGGTAATAATCGGTGCCGATCCTCTCTGCGATATCGCTCCGTGACAATTCCTGATGTGTTACACCAAGTTTTTTCGCCACTTCAAGAACAGAGCGGACAGAGGCCTCTCCGCGTTCTGTTGCAGCGCCGCGAATGGCACCGACCTGCTGCATATCGCATTGGATATTATTCTCACGGATAATATCCGTCAGCCATTTGAAGGCTTCCGAAAACAGGTTTGATTGCAGCCGCGCTTTCTCGGACATTTCCACGGTAATATTCCGTGGCAGAACATCTGTGCCGGTAAAGCCGGAATTGCGAGCGGAAGAGCCCTCGCCCACGGTCGTCGCTTCAACAACAGCAATATGGGCATCGGGGCGAAGTTCACGCAGACGACGTGCAACAGCAAGTCCGGTATAACCTGCGCCGATCACGGCAAAATCTACGTTAATGTCGCCATCAAGCGCAGGTCGTGGTGTGCGCGGCGGAAGCATCGCATTCCAGCCGCAAATATTGGAATAATCAGGATAAGTCAGTTTTGACATGTTCAAACCACAGGAAATGTGGCTGGCGCAGAGCCAGCCACGTACGGTTTCAATCAGTGAAATGCGTCTGTTCAGTTACAAGCGGTCCGAGCGACAAAGAGCCTTTCAACTCAAAGCCCCAATCAAGGCTCTTTTTGCGAACCCAGACCTGCGCGGTTTCATTCAGCGGAATTGCGCAGACATCCGCGACAATCAGTTTCTGGGCTTCATGCCAGAGCTGGAGCTGCTTATCCGGATCCACTTCTGACCGTGCCGCAACAATCTGCTCATCAGCAACCGCACAATGACTGAAATTGGTCACTGCGGTTGGTTTGCCGACAATACTGTCTGAATGATAGAATTGTGTGAGGTAATAATCCGCGACCGGAAAACGTGCGGCGCCATACATCACAATCGGGCTGAGATCCTTGCGGATCATCTGGTGCCAGGTCGCATGTTCCACCGGTTCCAGTTCCAGCTTGATACCCGCTTTGGCAACCTGTGCCTGCAACATCTGTGCCGACTGCTCCAGACTTGGCAGCTGGCTGGACAGCATTTTAATCGTTACGCCGTCCGGATAGCCTGCTTCGGCCAGCAGGGCCTTGGCTTTTTCCGTATCATTGGAGACAACGCCAGCCTCATCCGTATAACCAAGATTATTACTCGGAATGACCGATTTCACTTCACGGGTGAATTCCTTGCCGCGGAACTGTGCCATCTGGGCGGCATTGACCGCATAGGCCAGCGCCTGTCTGACGCGGATATCGTCAAACGGTTTCTTGGTCCGGTTTACATGAAGCAGCGTCAGTTCCGCCGGATCGAAAATATCAACTACGGATTCCGGTACTTCCCGTGTCCGCGCCAGCCATTTTTGATCTGTGGTGCCAGCGGAGACATCAATCTCACCGGAGATAAAGGCCAGATCGCGTGCGGAAGCCGCATTCAGAAAGCGATAGATGATTTTCTCAAGTTTCGGCTTACCGCGGAAATAGCCATCATGGGCTTTGAACTCGATGGAAACACTAGGCTCAATTTTTTCCAGTGAGAAAGGCCCGAAACCAACCGGACGACGCTGAAACTCGTCGCCGCGCTCCTCATAGGCTTTTTTACTCAGGATAAAGCCGCCGGAATAATTCGACACCAGTCCGAGCAGACTAGGCACCGCTTTGGCAAGCGTGATCTTCACCGTATAGGGATCAACCGCTTCGACAGATTTCAGAGCAGCATAATCAGTCGCGAAAGCTGATGTTTCCGGTTTCCCAGCTTTATTGAGGGAGAACACGACATCATCGGCCGTTACCTCGCCATAACCCTGCTGAAACTGTACGCCTTTGCGCAAATGGAATGTCCATTCCATTTTATCTGCTGAATGCTCCCATTTTTCAGCAAGATCAGGCTCAATTGTTGAAGGATCGGTGCTGCCGGGTGCAAAGCGCACCAGTCCGCCGAAAATCCATGCAACCAGTGTGCGATCCGATGTCGAATTGGCAAAATGCGGATCAAGCTTGCCGACATCTGCTGCCGCAGCCCCTAAAACGAGTTCTGTTTTAGCCGCAAAAGCCGGCATCGATACCAGTGCCGAACAGGCCATAAAGGCTGCCAGTGCTCCGGTTTTTAAAACTGTTCTGTACATATTATGCTCCTCCTCTTTTATTTTATAATTTGTCTGCTCAAAGCAGCGTGCACGGGGGTAAATCCTGCCTGCGGAAAATCCGCAAAAGCCTGAAGCAAAGACTGCTGGTCATCGGGGGTGATATACGCCGCATTAATCCGCCGGAATTTCGTGACAATATCCGCATAGCCAAGCGGATTGGCCACATCTCCGCGTGGATGCAGCACTTCCATGATCTCAATGCCTTGCCCCTGATCCAGTGAGACACGCGCCGGTGTTGATTTTGGAAAAGCCGAAGCAAAATCAGAGGTGGCCTCGAGCGTAATCCGCTCCGCCAGAGCCAGTATTTCAGGGTCGGCCAGCGTGTCCGGATTAACCGGCTGCAATGCAGCTTCGCCTTTCAAGGCTGCCAAGGCACAGCTGAAATAAAAACTATATTGCCCGCCTTCGAGTGTTTGCGGTGAGCGTTCATTGGACAGGCGTAAACTCTGCGGAAATGTTTCGATTTTCAGTGAAAGCACCGGCAGCTCCGGCTTACGCATTGCCAAAATAGCATCGACAGCTGCATGCATATAACGGCAGCAGGCATAGGGTTTGAGATAACACTGCATCAACCACCATTGCTGACCATGGTCAGACAGCAATATTGCAGGGTCATATTTTTCTGCATTATCCAGCAAATCGCGGGGGCCTGTAGCACCGGCCGCAGCGCGATAGGCAGCGGTAATCCCTGCTACAACCGCAGGCGGGATCATTTCTTTCACCGTCGTGCCCTGATAGCGCGACGTACCGGACGGATAACCGATCGGCCCTTCCGCACCGGCAATCGCCAATGCATGAGCCATGGCCGGAGCACTCAGTTTTAAAAGTCGCCCTGCGGCAGCGGCAGCACCATAGCCGACCCAGCGACCGCTATTATAACTGTCAATCGCAGCGGTTGGTCTGGAAGTGGCAATGCGCAGCGCAATATCGTAGCCAAGCGCTATCGCATCATAAATATCCTCATCGGCACTGCCCAAAGCTTCAGCCACCGCTAAAGCTGCCGGAATAACACCGGCACCGGCATGACCTGCAGCGCCGCGATGGCCGTCATCAATATCCAGCGCACTGGCCGCAGCACTATTCGCCTGAGCAGCACCGGCAACAGAGGACTTTTCTCCGGAAAGCCAGAGTGTGGCTGCACTTCCCCCGTAAGCATGAATTGCCGTATAACGCGCCGCTTTTGCCAGATCAGATGTAAAGCCTGCGCCGGTTGCCGCAACCAGATCCAGAACCAGCAACCGGATGCGCTCTTTCACATCCGCAGGCAATTGTCCCTGCGGATGTTCCGCAGCAAAAGCAGCAAGTTTATCGATGATATGCATTGAATAAATGCCCCGTTCTCATTGCATTTCGTTATGCGGATTGCCGGATATAATGCCCGTCGGATGCTCTCGCCCATCGGCTGACCGGTGGGCTGTAATCAAGCGGCTTCAGCGGGCTGCGTGGTTTCTCCTTATCGGCGGCGGTTATAATGCGCTCTTTTCTCTGTGCCGGATGCGTGACCGGTATCGCGGATAGCAAACGCTGCGTATAAGGATGAACCGGATTGGCGATGACATCTTTCTTGGCACCGATCTCTACGATCTCGCCAAAATACATGACCGCAACGCGGTCACAGATTTTCTCGACCGCTGCCATGTCATGGCTGATGAAGAGATAGGAAACGCCAAACTCCTGCTGCAGATCAATCATCAGATCAATGATCTGTCCTTTGATCGCGACATCGAGAGCGGAAACCGCCTCATCCGCGATAATCAGTTTCGGTGACATCGCAAGCGCACGGGCAATACAGATACGCTGCCTTTGCCCGCCGGAAAATTCATGCGGCAGGCTGGCAGCGCGGCGCGGATCAAGCCCCACTCTTTCCAGCAGCCAGTGCATTTTCTCCCGTGCCTCTTTACGCTGAGCCAGACCATGCACAGTCATCGGTTCCATGATTGCGGAACCGATGGTTTGTCTGGCATTCAGGGAGCCGAAAGGATCCTGAAAAATCATCTGCACATCGCGGTGCAGAGCCGACAGGCTCTTGGAATCTTTGTAGTCAATCTCCCGTCCGGAAAGCTGAATCCGACCTGCATGAACGGGAGCGAGATCAATAATTGCTTTGCCGATCGTTGATTTTCCTGAACCGGATTCCCCGACAAGTCCCAGTGTCTCGCCTTTGCCGATTGCGAAGGAGACATTCTCAACAGCATGAACATTGCCGGTCAGTCTGCTGAGAAGACCGGAGCGCACCGGAAAGCGCACGCAAAGATCATTGACCGTAATCACCGGAGCATCTTTTGTGTCGCTTGAGCCTTCAGTCAGCGGCAGTTCCTGCAAAACTTCCAATGACTCGACCTGTTTCACCGATCGTCCGACAAGGCTTGGCGCTGCTGCAATCAGCGTGCGGGTATAGTCATCTTTCGGGTTCGAAAATATCTCGTGAACTTCGCCCCGTTCAATCTCGCGCCCTTTTTGCATGACCAGCACATGGTCCGCCATTTCAGCGACCACACCCATGTCATGGGTAATGAACAAAATGGCTGTGCCGGTTTCACGCTGCAATTCCCGCAGCAAATCCAGAATTTGTGCCTGAACCGTCACATCCAGCGCCGTTGTCGGCTCATCAGCAATAATCAGTTTCGGGCTACAGGCCAGTGCCATGGCAATCATGACACGCTGGCGCATACCGCCGGAAAATGTATGCGGATATTGTTTCATGCGTGTTTCAGGATCAGGTATCCGCACCTTGCGCAGCATCTCCAGCACAGCCTCACGCAAGGCCGCTCCTTTCAACCCACGATGCAACCGGATAACCTCTGCCAGCTGATCGCCGATCCGCTGCACCGGATTGAGCGATGTCATCGGCTCCTGAAAAATCATGCTGATCTGACTGCCGCGAATACTGCGCATCCGGTCTTCTGGAATACCCAGCAATTCTGTATCTCCGAGCCGGACAAAACCTGTTGCATGGCCGGTTGCTTCCGGTAGCAGTCCCATAACCGCAAGCGAGGTTACACTCTTACCGGAGCCGGATTCACCGACAAGCGCCAGTGTTTTTCCTGCTTCAATCTCAAGATTAAGGCCATGAACAACGGGAACGGCACCAAAAGAGATATGCAAATCCCTGATAGACAAAATGGAATTATTCTTCATCACGATGCATCCTTCAAACGGGGATCAATCGCATCACGCAACCCGTCACCGATCAGGTTAAACGCAAGCACCAGCAGCAGAATTGCCAGACTTGGAAACAAAGCCAGATGGAAAGCATTGAGAATATTGTCGAAACCTTCACGCACCATGCCGCCCCATGTCGGAGTTGGTGGGGCAAGACCCAGCCCGATAAAAGCCAGCGATGCTTCAGTACGCACAGCCGTTGCCATCCAGAGGGATGTCATCACCATCACTTCGGGCAGAATGGCCGGAAGAATATGCCGGAACAGAATACGTGGTCCTGAAAACCCCATTGAACGACCGGCCTGCACATATTCACGGTCACGCTGGGTCAGCACCGCCGCGCGGGCAATACGTGCAAAGGCGGGCGTGGCAGTAAAGGCAATCGCGATAATAATATTGGTCAGTGTCGCCCCCATAAGCGCCACCAGTGCCAGTCCGAGAATGAGCGAAGGAAAGGCCAGCACCACATCCATGATCTGCATGCAGATAATATCTGTGCGTCCGCCGAGATATCCGGCAAGCATACCAATCAGCGAGCCGATAATGGTTGCGGCGGCAATCGCCAGCAGACCAATGGTAAGACTGTAACGGGCACCCCAAAGCAAGCGGGAGAGTATATCCCGCCCGAAATTATCCGTGCCAAACCAGTTCTCAGAACTCGGCGGCATCAGTTGTTTGAAAATATCCTGCTCTGCCGGATCGTAAGGTGCAAGAAGCGGTGCAAATATTGCAGCACCGATCAGCAGCACAACAACAAGAATGCCGATCCATGTCGAGATACCCAGCCTGCGCAGAAACGGTATGACAGAACTGAAGGCTGTCTTTTCGTAAGATGTGGAAATCGTGCTCATTTGTACTGAATCCTCGGATCAAGCAGGCCATAGGTCAGGTCTGTCACAAGGTTCACGATGACAACCATGAAGGTGTAGACCACAATCATGCCCTGCAGCAGTGTGTAGTCACGCTGGGTCAGAGCCGACAAAATCAGCTTGCCAAGCCCCGGACGGGAAAACACAATTTCTGTCAGAACCGAATTGCCGATCAGAATGCCGAGATAGAGACCCACAACCGTTGCAATCGGTACGAGACAATTGCCAAGCGCATGTTTCCAGACCACACTATATTGCGATGCACCTTTAGCGCGGGCAGTGCGCACATAGTCCTGACTGAGGACTTCCAGCATGGCAGAACGTGTCACACGGGTGATGTAAGTCATCATAATCAAGGCAAGAGATAATGTCGGCAGTGCCATCTGACGCAAGCGCTCCAGAATATCTCCCGAGCCGCCGGCGCTGATAACCGGAAACCATTTCAGCTGAATAGCAAACACCATCAGCAACAGAATGGCGGCAACAAAAGCAGGCAGGGACAGGCCAAGCAATGAGATGAAGCGGATAATGTAATCCGGCATTTTATTACGTTTTACAGCCGCCCATACACCGGCCGGAACACCGAGGATGAGACCCAGTGCCAGTGCCGCAATGGTCAGTTCGAGCGTATAAGGTAAAACATTGAGAATTTCCGCCGAGACCGGCCTGCCGGTGATCATGGAGTTCCCCAGATCACCTTGCAAAGCATCCCAGAGAAAACTGCCATATTGAACCAGAACCGGCTTATCCAGCCCGAGTTTCTGGTGCACCGCAGCAATACTGGCAGGGCTGGCCTGATCGCCAAGCAAAACCAGAGCAGGATCTCCGGGCAATATCCGTACAAGTAAAAATACCAGCGTTAATACGCTGAAAAGAGTTATGGCGGCAAAGCCAAGTCTCCTCGTCACAAAAGACAGCATCTCCCCTCCGAGATTCCCGTCACCGTGAAAGCAGCAAATATTTTTCTGTTCCCATCCAGCTGTTTCAGCCGCGGGTTATGCCTGTCAATTCATGGTCACGATTTATGTGTTCTCCTGCCTGTAATGACAGCTAAAAAATTTGTTTGTGTCAATCTATTTCTTTTAATGGAATTATTATTTATAATTATTCTGATTATTAGAATATGAGATTCTTTATGACGACAAATAATTCATCTTCAAATGCCTCACGGGCTTTGGATATTTTGCTATTGCTCGGCGATTATGGTGAAGACGGTGCTGCGCTTGCCGAAATCGCCAAATCTCTGAATGTCGCCAAATCGGCAGCCCACAGAACTCTGATGGCGCTGACAGAACAGGGCTTTGCGGAACCTGCAGAGCGCTATGGTCATTACCGGCTGGGCTCGGCTATTTTCCTGCTGGCTCAGCGCCAGCAACGGCTCACGCCGCAAATTCAGAAACTGCAACCCGGCATGACTGAATTCACCAAAAAAACCGGATATACGACCTATATTATAGCACAATCGGGCTTTGATGCGGTGTGTGCTGAAATGATAAGCCGTTCCATTCTGCCGCAACAGCAATTCGGCATCGGCGAAAGAATGCCTTTAGGGATTGCGGCAGGCAGTGTTGCTTTGATGGCCACTTTGCCGGAAGGTGAGCGCGAAGCAATTTTACAGGCAAATACAGAGCGGTACACGCAATATCCTGCCGTGCGCCATGTGGACGTGGATGTCGTAAAACAACAAATTAATGAGACACTTGCGCGGGGTTACGCGGTTAATATGGGTTATTACCTGCCGGGTGTCGGCGGTCTGGGTTTGCCTTTGCCAAAACCAAACCCGTTCCGCGTCAATGTTGCTATTTCTTTCAACATCCCGTTGGAAAATATGAAGCCTGATGTGATGGACAATCTCATTGATCAGCTCAAAGAATGTTTGAATGTAACGAACTGATTGCTACTTTTTTAAAGCCCGCTCTGCCTCAAACTTTCTCTGCATGTTGGCGGGCTTTTTCAAGCCAGCGCCGGTCATTTTCCTGTTGCGGTTCGGCAGCCGGTCTTGTGATCCACTCGAACGGCGGTAAATCTGCGAAAATCGTATCCTTGGTGTTTTTGATACGCTCCTGTTGCAGTCGTTGCTGAAAGCGCTTCATCATATTGGAAAAAGCACTTGCCGTATAACCAAGATCCGCAGCGACAATCTTGGCCGCAGTGCCACGCTCCAGTTCCGCACAGGCATAATTAAACCGGATTGTCTCAAGCCAGTGCCGGTAACTCATACCCAGCTCATTTTGAAATTGACGTGCAATGGTCTTTGGGGTGCTCGCTGCTTTTTTAGCAAGTTGCGCAAGAGACAATGTTTTTGACAAGTCCTGCATAATCTCTCTGCACAACACTGCCAGCTTTTCGCCGGCAGGCATCGGAACTGTGCAGGAAACGCGCTGTGCCGAAGCAATTTCTCCGCGTAATAATTGCAAAATTGCCTGTTCACGTTTGATATTCCGCTGATTTTTATGAAAGTTCAGCGTCTCAACAAGCAAAGCACGCATCAGAGGCGGCATTTCAATAACACGGCAATCCAGCAGTTCCAGTTCCGCACCGTTCTGTAACAGCAGAGAAGTAATATTAGTATCTGTCAGCATGGTGACTTCGTGCTCGCAATAGGGCGGCAGCCACATGGCACGGTAAGGAGGGATAATAAAATTGCCGTGTCTGGTAATAACACTGACAACACCGGAGCTCGCATAAAGCAATTGTCCGAACGGATGCATATGATTTTCAATGACCAGCCCGCGGCTGAAATTGCGCACGAGCGGCGCAAAACATATTACATCGCCCGCCACAACATTATCCGTTGTTTGCAAGGCACTTCTCCCGTTTTTATTCTGCGTTCCACTTTTTGTGACCGTTAACCGGCCGCTTTTGTTGTCCTGTTAGCGCAATCGAATGTCCGTTTCGCAATAGCAGAACAACTCGTATCAATCCCCCGCATCGTCGGATAGTACACCGCGATTGCCGCTGGCAACAAGACAGAATCTCTCCGCTTTCTGCATCTGACGCCACGGCACATTCTGAATATTCGGGAGGATTTTAAAATGACGATTACCCGCAAAGAGCTGTTCCGGCTCGGGGCTGCTGGTCTGGCAACAGCTGTTGCCACCGGCCGCAGTTCCGCCGCATCAGCCACAAAACCGGCCGAAGCAAAGACCGGTGCGAAGGCAGATCCGTCTCGCGCAACACTGATCCGCAATGCGGATATTCTTACAATGGATAAAAAACTCGGTGAGCTGAAAGCCACCGATGTTCTTATCAGGAACGGTAGAATAGTTGCCATTGCTAAGGGTATGAAAGTTGATGATGCGGAAATCATCGATGCAACCGGTAAAATTCTGATGCCCGGCATGATCGACGGTCACCGTCATGTCTGGCAGATCATGAATGCCGGCACTCTGGTAAAAACCCATGCCGCAAAATACGATCATTACCAGACCTGGAAAGAGCGCACCGTCGTTTGTATGACACCGGAAGATTTTCATCTGGCGGGATATGTCGGTGGTTTGCTGGCGATTGATTCAGGCGTAACCAGTGTGGTTGACTACGCCCATGGCCAGCACAATCGTGAGAAAGCCTTTGCCGGTGCACGCGGATTGATTGAATCCGGTGTCGGCGGAACTTTCTGCTATCAGGTTGCCCATGATCCCACCTATGGTCCGGGCGATACGATTTCGCTTGCAGAGGCTTCGGCTCAGCGTCTTGCCCCGCCTGCAGATGCGCATTTCGAAACTGCCAGAATGCTGCGCGATGAACTGTTTTCCGCAAGCGACAGTCTGATCCGCTTTGGTATTGCCTCCAGTAACGGACTGGGACGCCACACTATGCGGCAAACAAAATCAGAGTTCGACCGCGCCCGCGCGCTTGAGCCCTATCTGATTGCACTGCACATTCATAAACAAAACCCCATGCCTCCGGAAGGTATCTACCGCAACATTGCCGATCTGCACAAAGCCGGTTTGCTGGGACCAGAAATTCACGTCTCCCACGGCGTACAGATGACCGATGAAGAAATTATCATGCTGCGGGATACAGGTGGCATGTTATGCGCAACGGTTATGGGTGAATTTCCTTATGTTGCCCCTGCAATTCATGGCAAAGCACGTCAAATGGGATTGCCATCCGGTATCGGTATCGATGTTAATCTGGCCTTGACCCAAGACTATTTCGAGCATGTGCGTGCCGCGTTATGGAATATGCAACGCTCGGAAGAATATGCCCGTATTGCCCGTGAATATGAGCCAGCCGATCTGCTGGATTATGCAACCGGTTCCGGTGCCGCCGCCATCCGCATGGGTGACATGACCGGCACAATCAGTGTCGGCAAACAGGCTGATCTCGTTTTGCTGAGCACCAGCCGCTACGGTTTCGCCATCGCCGGAACTCTGGCTGACCGTGTGTTCAGCTTTGCCAACCTGTCCGATATCGACAGCGTCTGGGTGCGCGGAACTTTACGCAAGCAAAACGGAAAAATGCTGAATGTGGACTGGGGCAAGCTCAAAGCAGACATGCGTGAGGCGCAGGCACGGATTGTACGCGATGCCGACACAATCACCTTCACATAAAAGCTTTTAACCTACCTCCATACGTTATTTTCAGCCGGTTCAGAGCACAGTCGGGATTTCTTATTTTTCCCGCGCAGGCCTGCCGGACAAGAAGGAACCAGTTCATGGAACTAACACGCAAAGAGTTTTTGAAACTCAGCGCTGCCGGTGCAGCCGTTGCAGCCAGCGGTCTGCCCCTGCATGCAGCACAAAGCGTTGCTGCCAGCGCAAAATCTGCTGTGCCTACACTCATCAAAGGCGCAGATATTCTGACAATGGATGCAAAGTCAGGAGAATTATCCGCCACGGATGTGCTGATTACCAACGGGAAAATCACCGCTATTGATAAAAATATCAAGCATGACAATGCAGAGATTATTGATGCAACCGGCATGATTTTGATGCCCGGCATGGTCGACGGTCACCGCCATGTCTGGCAAACGGCAGAAGCCGGACAAATTGTAAAAGGTTCCAAACTTTATCGCCATTATGACCGTGAGAATAATCTGAAATATGGATTATGTTTCACACCGGAGGATATGTATTTTTCTTCCTATATCGGTGGTCTTGTCTGTCTGGATTCCGGCGTTACCACAGTGCTTGATCACATGCATGCAACCAATGGCAATGAGATTGAAGATGCGGCGGCACGCGGGTTGAAAGATTCCGGTGTCGGCGGCTATTTCTGCTATCAGATGCGTCAGTCTCCACGCTACGGGCCCGGTGACACCTATCCGCTGGCACAAGCGCGCGCCGATCGTGACGGCCCGCCGGATGAACGCCATTACAAACAGGCTGAATTACTGCGTGACCGTTATTTTTCCGATGAAAACGGTCTCTTGCGGTTTGGCATAGGGCTAACCGGCTCGGTCGGCACACAGAGCATTGCACAAGCCGCTGAGGAGTTTAAACGCTGCCGTGAATTGCAGGCGGCAATTCTGACGCAACATATGAACCAGACATTCCCCGAGCCTAATCCGCCAATTTTACGCGGTATACGTGATCTGCATGAAGCAGGCCTGTTAGGGCCGGATTATCATATTTCTCACGGCAATGACGTAACCGATGAGGAATTGCTGATGATGAAAGCCGCCGGTTCAAAACTCTGCTCCACCACGCTTGGTGAATTTACCTATGACACGCCAAGTCTGCATGGCCGCGCCCGCGCGCATGGCGTGGATACCGGTATCGGTCTGGATGCTGCCATTGCCATGTTACAGGATTATTTCGAGCATGCGCGTTCCGCTTTCTGGATTCTTTACAAGACGGAAGACGGTGCAGCCATTGCCAATAATTATACCTCAACTGATGTTCTGGAATTTGCAACCATCGGCGGCGCACGATCGCTTGGCCTTGGCGATGTGACGGGGTCCGTTACGGTCGGCAAGCGGGCTGATCTTGTGCTGTTACGCACGGACAGAATGGGCTTTGCCAATCTGGGAACACTCGCTGACCGCGTGCTCAATTTTGCAGCCATGCAGGACATTGACAGTGTGTGGGCAGCAGGTCGTGCAGTAAAACGCAATGGCATTATGTCCGGTGTGGACTGGGCAGCAGCACAAAAACAAACCGCACAAGTGCAACAACGTGTTTTCTCACTGGCACAGACCATCAATCTGACCGAGTAAACTGTGTTTTACCCCCCGCATAGCCACACTATGCGGGGGCAACATTTCCTATGCCAGAGCAAAATAAAGCTAAAAAACAAGCGGCTAGAGCAATTACCCTTCCCCATTGTCTGTACGGGGTGCTATCGGTCGTGTCAGCAGGAATTTATTGCAGGCTTTTCTCATGACACACTATTCGGATCCGCAACGCCTCCAGACCCTGATCGACGGACTGGATCAGTTCAACGCCACTCCCGGTAAAGGCACCACTCGCCTGACCTATAGTCCGGAATTCCGGCAGGCCGCGGATTATCTGCGCAACCGGATGGAGGAAGCAGGTCTTACCGTGCGCGAAGATGCCGTTGGTAATATTATCGGCCGGATGGAAGGGAGCAATCCGGAGCTTGCACCGGTTATGGTCGGCTCCCATTTTGACTCCGTGCCAAATGGCGGAAAATTTGACGGACAAGCAGGCGTCATTGCCGGCATAGAAATTGCTTTCCAGCTGAAAAGCCGCGGGCTGACACCCGTCCGTCCTGTTGAATTTATCGCCATGATTGAAGAAGAAGGCACCCGTTTCGGTGGTGGCTTGCTGGCCTCGCGCATCATGACCGGCAAGGTGGACATGCAGCAGCTTGTCACTTTTACTGATGGTGACGGCATATCCGTTGCGGAGGCAATGCAAGCCTATGGACTTGATCCCACACTGGCACATCAGGCAATCCGCCAGCCCCATTCAATTCATGCTTTTCTTGAACTGCATATTGAACAGGGTCCTGTATTAGAGAGCCATGGCGAGGACGTGGCTGTTGTTGACGCTATTGTCGGTCTCGGCCAGTTGAAAGTCGCATTTCGTGGACAAGCAGGCCATGCCGGTACAACCCCGATGAATGCGCGTCGCGATGCGCTCACCGGCGCTGTCACCGCTCTTGCGCAATTGCCTGATCTGGCACTTGCTATCGGACAGGACGCGGTTCTGACTGTCGGCAAGCTGGATGTTTATCCGGGCGGTGCCAATGTCATCCCCGATCTGGTCGTTTTTACTGCCGATATTCGCGCACCAAAGGAAGAGGTTGTCCGTACATTGATGGATCAGACCCGTGCTGTCATTGAGCGGGCAGGCGGCAACGGACTTTCGGTAGAGGTCGAAGAACAGCTCTTTGTCGCGCCGGTGCCGTTATCCTCCGAACTGCATAAATGCCTGTCGCGCCATGCTGATGCGCTTGGCCTGAAAAGCCGGACAATGGTAAGCGGTGCCGGTCATGATGCCATGATTATGGCTGATTTTGCACCGACCGGTCTTGTCTTCGTTCCGAGCCGTAACGGTATTTCTCACGCTCCTGAAGAATGGACGGATTATGACCAGCTGGCTAAAGGCGTTGACGTGCTTTTTCTCACAATTTGCGATCTCGCTGAGGTAAAACTCACAGATTAAAGCCGCTGCTTGTTCGTATTTCTATATCGAACCTTAATGGCGAACCAATTGTAAATTGGTTCGCCATTATTTTTACTAAACATCTTGAATTACAGCAGATAATTTGCATTATTAAACAAAAGTATAATAAATCGGGAAAATTACCAGCACAATGGCCGTTACCAATTCATCAAATTCAGAACCAATCTGTATAATGGTTCGATTGATTCATGGTTCATGCCATGCATGACCTCAATGATAATACCGGTATTGCCTTAGAAAACCTGCGCACATTACTGACTGAGCAGACGGAGGGGCAGGAAAACCGCCTTCCCTCTGAACGTGAACTGGCCCTGCGCTTCAATGTCAGCCGCCGTGCCTTGCGTGCAGCCCTTGATGTGCTCGAAAACGAAGGGCTGATCTGGCGCAGGCAGGGTCAAGGTACTTTCAGCGGTGAACGTCGTCCCGATGGCAATATGCTGGCCCAGCAGATTGCCGACTTCACCAATCCTATCGAAGTTATGGATGTACGGATTGAAATCGAACCGGCGCTGGCGCGCATGGCCGCAGCCCGCGCTACACCTGCTCTGGTGGAACAACTGGAAAAGCTGGCTCTGAAAGCCGAGCAGTCAACTGATATTGCCTCATGGGAGCGATGGGATTCAGCCTTTCACAGCAAGATCGCTGATGCATCCGGCAATCAGCTGTTTATAGCCATTATGGGCATCATTGATGAAATCCGGCGCAATGATGCATGGCAGCAATTTCGCACCCGCGTGCGTTCGGCAGGCCGTAATTCGCTGTCGGTAAACCAGCACAATGCCATTCTGGATGCGATCCGGCGCTTTCATCCGCGCGATGCGGAAGATGCCATGCGTACGCATCTTATGTCGCTGCGCGAAGCAGTGATCGGCGAAATTGGCGGAGCCGCACGAACACAAATACCGGCACCACAGCCTGTAACGACCGACTAAAGGAGTTTTCGCATAGCGGATGAAAGCCGCATGCAAAGGGAAGAACGGATTTAGCTCAGGAGGAGGAGCCCGTTCCGACCATTCAAGTGCAGACCACAGAATAATCTGGCTATCAGCAGAACAAAATAAGGGGTGGAGAATGAAATCTGTTTATAGAACTGCTCTCAAAACTGCGGCGCTGTCCGCAGCAGCAATTGCTCTGACTTTACCGGCACTGGCCGCTGATTTACGCATCGGCTTGCAGGATGATCCCGATGTGCTTGACCCGCATCGTGCACGCACATTTGTCGGTCGTATCGTTTTCACGTCCTTATGCGACAAGTTGTTTGATATTAATGACAAGCTGGAAATTCAGCCGCAGCTCGCCAAGGAATGGAGCTGGTCTGAAGACGGTAAAACACTGCATATCAAATTGCGTGATGACGGGAAATTCCATGACGGCTCGGCCATTACCGCGGCCGATGTGAAAGCCAATCTGGAACGGGCAAAAACACTGCCGGAATCCCTGCGTAAAAGTGAAGTCGCAGCGATTGATAAGATTGAGGTTGTGGATGATACGGCGCTCGATATTCACCTCACCAGACATGATGCGGCACTGCTGTCCCAGCTTTCCGACCGCGCGGGTATGATCCTGTCGCCAAAGGCATTTGCCGGTGGTGAATTTGCCCAGAACCCTGTCTGTTCAGGCCCGTATAAATTTACCAACCGCGTACAGAATGACCGGATAATTCTGGAGAAATTCGCTGATTACTGGGACGCCGCCAATTACCACTTTGACAAGGTAACCTATCTGCCGATTCAGGATTCAACCGTGCGCTTTGCCAATCTGCGCTCCGGTGATTTCGACATGATCGAGCGCCTTGCCTCTTCAGATATTGAAGCCGCAAAAGCCGACAGCAATCTGGCCTTCTTGCCGGTCACAGGTATCGGTTATCAGGCTCTGACTTTCAACATGACCAAGGGCGACAAAGACAGTTTCCCGATCGGCCACGACAAGCGTATCCGACAGGCTTTCGAGCTTTCCCTCGACCGGAATGCAATCAATGAAGTTGTCGGTCAGGGCGTATTCCAGCCCGCTTATCAGGCCTTTCCGCCATCGAGTTTTGCCTATAACCCGAAATATGAAACTGTGACCCGCGACGTTGAAAAAGCCAAACAGCTGCTTAAGGAAGCCGGTCATGAACGGGTCAGTTTTGAACTGGCTTTCGGCAACTCCACAACATCCCAGCAGGTCTATGAGCTGATACAGGCCATGTCTTCCGAGGCAGGTTTTGATATCTCTCTGCGTCCGACTGAATTTGCTGCCCTGCAATCCGCATTAAAAGAGAAGTCTTTTGATGTCGGCCAGAGCGGTTGGTCAGGCCGTGCTGATCCGGATGGCAATATCCATCAGTTTGATACCTGTAAAGGCAGCCTCAACGATGCCGGTTTTTGCAGTGAAAAAGTTGATGCCCTGCTGGAAGAAGCCCGCGGTATCAAAGATCAGGCACAGCGCAAGGCACTCTACGATCAGGCACAGGAAATCCTGCAAGATGAGCTGCCGATCGTCTATCTCTATTATCAGCCATGGACATTTGCCACCCGCGCAAATCTGAAAGGCTTTACTGCGCATCCGGACGGCATGATCCGCCTGAAAGGCGTGACACTGGAAAAATAAGCAAGCCGTCTCCTTCTTTTTGAAAACACCTTTCGAAAGAAGGAGCTGAAACGGCTCAGCGGGAAGGAACAGGCGGATTAAATTCTGTCACTTCCATCCCGCTGCCTGCTGTTCTGTTTTCATGCGAATGGAACTCATTCTATGTTTGAATTAATTATCCGGCGTTGTCTTGTGGTGATCCCGACCCTGTTTCTGGTATCGGTTATTGTTTTCGGTATGCAGAAATTGCTGCCGGGCGATCCAATTTTGGCACTGGCCGGTGAAGACCGTGATCCGCAGACGATTGCCTATCTTCAGGAAAAATACCGGCTGAATGATCCGGTTATCACGCAATATCTGAGCTGGCTCGGCCGCATCATGACCGGCGATTTCGGGGTATCCATCCGCACGGAAAAACCGGTGCTGGAACTCATCTTGCAGAAACTGCCGGTTACTTTGCAGCTTGCAGCTTTTGCGATGTTCGTTGCGCTGCTGATCGGCGTGCCTGCAGGGATCATTTCTGCTGTACGCAAAGGCACATTGACCGATTATTCGATCAATATTGCCGCGCTGTCCGGTTTATCAATCCCGAATTTCTGGCTCGGCATTCTGCTCATTCTGTTTGTTTCCGTACAATGGCAGTTGCTGCCTTCATCCGGCTATACATCACCGTTTGAAAATCTGGGACAGAATATCCGCACCATGATTATGCCAGCTTTTGTGCTCGGCACCGGCCTTGCCGGCGTATTGATGCGCCATACGCGTTCGGCCATGCTCGGTGTGCTGCGCTCGGACTATGTGCGCACCGCACGCGCCAAGGGGTTGAATGAAAAGACTGTTATTCTGCGCCATGCGCTGCGCAATGCTCTTGTACCGATCATTACCCTGACCACCCTGCTTTTTGGCGAATTGCTCGCCGGTGCAGTGCTGACCGAACAGATTTTTACCATTCCGGGTTTCGGCAAGCTGATCGTGGATGCGGTCTTCACCCGTGACTATGCCGTTGTGCAGGGTGTTGTGCTGTGTACCGCTGTCGGTTTCATTCTGATGAATCTTCTTGCCGACATTCTCTATATTATCGTCAATCCGAGACTGAGGGATGCAACATGAGTGCGCTCGCAATTCCGGCAAAAAAATCCCGCAACCGCACTTTGCAAAAATTTCTCTCCAACAGAGCAGCGGTTCTCGGTGCAATATTGGTTGGCTTTTTTGCTCTGCTGGCCATTCTGGCACCACTGATTACCGGTTATGATCCGTTGCAGACAAGTTTTACCGCTATTCGCAAACCGCCTTCTGCCCTGCATTGGCTGGGGACAGACGAATTGGGACGCGACCTGTTTTCCCGCATGGCCTATGGCGCACGTACCTCGCTGATGGCGGGCGTTGTCTCGGTATGTATCGCGATGATTGTCGGCGTACCTTTCGGGATTATCGCAGGCTATTTCGGCGGCTGGGCAGACAGTATTATCTCCCGTCTGATTGATGCTATGCTCGCAATACCATTTCTGATTATGGCAATTGCACTGGCTGCCTTTCTCGGTGCCAGCCTTACTAATGCGATGATCGCAATTGGCCTTTCCGCAGCACCGGTTTTTGCCCGTCTTACCCGTGGTCAGGTGCTTTCCATCCGCAATGAAGAATATATCGAAGCCGCTCAGGTTCTGGGTCTGCGTCATCCGCGCATCATTCTGCGCTACATTCTGCCCAATGCCATGTCACCGATTATCGTTCAGGCAACTCTGACCATTGCGGCAGCCATTATTGCCGAGGCCAGCCTGTCCTTTCTCGGCCTTGGTCAGCAGCCGCCGAACCCGTCATGGGGATCAATGCTCAACACTGCAAAAAACTTCATCTCACAAGCGCCATGGATGTCTGTATGGCCGGGAGCCGCAATCTTTCTCGTGGTTCTGGGTTTCAATCTGCTTGGCGATGGTCTGCGCGACGCCATTGATCCGCGCGAATATTAATAGCTTACAGGAACATAACCATGAGTATGTTTACAACCCGCCCTGAAATTCTCGGTACTTTCGGTGTTATTACTTCCACCCACTGGCTGGCTTCGGCCGCCGGTATGGCGCTGCTGGAGCGCGGCGGCAATGCTTTTGATGCAGCCGTGGCCGCAGGCTTTGTCTTGCAGGTTGTCGAGCCGCATCTCGTTGGTCCTGCCGGTGAAGTACCGATTATTTTCCACTCTGCCAAAACCGGTAAAACCGAAGTGCTGTGCGGTCAGGGCGTGACACCTGATGCAGCCACGATCGAGCGTTACAAACAGGAAGGGCTGGATCTGGTTCCGGGTTCCGGCCTGCTCGCAGCCGTGGTTCCGGGGGCGTTTGATGCATGGATGCTGATGCTGCGCGATCATGGCAGTATGAGCCTGCGCGATGCGTTGGAACCGGCAATCTATTATGCCCGCACCGGTCATCCGATGCTTCCGCGCGTTGCCAATACAATCCGCGATCAGGCCGAGTTTTTTAAAAAAGAATGGCCGACATCCTATGCCACATGGGCGCGCAACGGTAATCTGCCTCAGGCGCATGAACTGTTCGTCAATGAAGCGCTGGCAAAGACCTATCAGCGTCTGGTGGATGAAGCTGAAGCCAAAGGCGGCAGCCGCGAAGAGATTATCGATCATGCGCGTGACGGTTTTTATCGCGGCTTTGTTGCGCAGGCGATTGAAGATTTTTGCCGGAATACTGAGGCGATGGATACCAGTGGCAAACGTCACAAAGGCATTCTGACCGCTGATGATATGGCGCGCTGGAGCGCCACTTATGAAACCCCGTTGAGCTATGATTATCACGGCTGGACGGTTTCCAAGACCGGCCCTTGGGGTCAGGGGCCTGCCCTGCTACAAAGCCTTGCTTTGCTGAAAAACAGCGATATAGGCGCTATGGGGCCGGACAGTGCGGATTTCATTCATACCGTAACAGAGGCCATGAAACTGGCCTATGCCGACCGCGAAATCTATTACGGTGATCCTGATTTTGCAGATGTGCCGATGAAGCAGCTGCTTTCGGAAGACTATAATGCACAGCGGCGTAAACTCATCGGCTCTGCGGCTTCTCATGAGCTGCGCGCCGGTATGATCACAGGTTTTGAAACTCAACATGCCCGCAGCGTAGCACAGTTCCGCTATGCCGAGACCAACGGCAATGTGGCACCGGGTGCCGGTGAGCCGACTATGGCGCATCTGCGTACCGAGAAACGTGGCGACACGGTACATGTGGATGTGATTGACCGCTGGGGCAATATGGTTTCCGCCACCCCGTCCGGCGGCTGGCTGCAATCATCACCGGTTATTCCGGAACTCGGCTTCCAGCTCAATACCCGTGCACAGATGTTCTGGCTGGAGCCGGATCTGCCGACCAGCCTCGCGCCGCGCAAACGTCCGCGCACCACGCTCACACCGTCACTGGCAAGCTATGAGGGTAAACCACGGCTTGTCTTCGGTACGCCGGGTGGTGACCAGCAGGATCAATGGCAGCTCATCCTGTTCCTGCGCCGTGTCCATCACGGGCTGAACCTGCAGGAAGGTATTGATCTGCCGCTGTTCCACACCATGCATTTCCCGTCATCTTTCTATCCGCGTGAAGCCATTCCGGGACGGCTTGTGATCGAAAAATCGATTGGTGAGGCCGTGATTAATGATCTGAAAACACGCGGTCATGATCTGGAAATCGTTGATGAGTGGACAGTCGGGCGACTGACCGCAGCCGAACGTGAGAGCAACGGGCTGTTGCGGGCAGCGGCCACACCACGCCTGATGCAAGCCTATGCAATCGGGCGCTAAAACAGGGAATTGATGCAGTGATAATGGGTATTGAATTTCAGGAGCTGCTGTGGCTTGCCCTGAGCATGCTGATTGCCGGTGGTATCACCGGCCTGCTCGCAGGTCTGTTCGGTGTCGGCGGCGGTACTGTGGCGGTTCCGGTGCTGTATGAGCTGTTCCGCTATCTGGGTGTGCCGGAAGATGTGCTGATGCCGCTGAGTATCGGCACATCGCTTGCCATCATCATTCCGACATCCATCCGTTCTTACCGCGCCCATCTGGCACGCGGAGCCGTGGATACAAGTCTGCTGAAAGCATGGGCTGTACCGGTCGTTGCGGGTGTGATTGCAGGGAGTGTGATTGCCCGTTATGCACCGGCGGAGCTGTTTAAATTCGTCTTCATCGTGGTTGCCGGTGTTTCGGCAATCCGGCTGCTGTTCGGCAAAGACAGCTGGAAACTCGCCGATCAGTTGCCGGGCAAACTGGCCATCCGGTTTTGCGGGTTGATTATCGGCGTATTGTCCTCACTGATGGGGATCGGCGGCGGACAGCTCTCCAACCTGTTCATGACCTTTTATAACCGGCCTATCCATCAGGCTGTTGCCACATCTTCGGGCTTGGGCATCCTGATTTCAATACCGGGTGCGCTCGGCTATATTTATGCAGGCTGGCCGCGTGCCGCCCAATTTCCGGATGTTGCCGCTTTGCAGCCGCCGCTTGCACTCGGCTATGTCTCCCTGCTCGGATTTTTCCTCGTTATACCGACAAGTATTCTCGCAGCCCCTGTCGGCGTAAAGCTGGCGCATAGTCTTTCAAAACGGAAACTGGAAGTCGCTTTCGGCGTCTTCCTGCTGCTGATCTGCCTGCGTTTTTTGATAAGCGTCATTTATTGATAGAAAGATCGAGTCATGCAAGAAACACTTCTTTCTGTAAAAGATCTGAAAATCTCTTTCTCTACCGGAGGCCACTGGGCACCGGTCGTGCATGGTATTTCCTTTGAGATTAAAGCCGGCGAGACGCTTGCTATTGTCGGAGAGTCCGGCTCCGGCAAAAGTGTTACCGCGCTTTCCCTGATGCGTTTGCTGCCGCCGCTCAATAGCCGGATTGAAGGTACGATCCGTTTTAACGATACCTCGCTGACGCAGATGAATGACAGCGCAATCCGTCATATTCGCGGCAATGAAATCGCAATGATTTTTCAGGAACCGATGACCTCGCTCAATCCGAGCCTGACCATCGGTTTCCAGCTTGCCGAAGTGCTGATGACCCATCGCGGTATGAGCCGTGAACAGGCTGAAACCGAGGCTGTGCATCTGATGGAGCGTGTACGGATACCATCTGCCGCCACACGGGCGAAAGATTATCCGCACCGTCTGTCCGGCGGCATGCGTCAGCGTGTGATGATTGCCATGGCACTCGCCTGCAAGCCGAAATTGCTGATTGCTGACGAGCCGACGACCGCATTGGATGTGACCATTCAGGCGCAGATTCTTGATCTCATCAAAGACCTGCAAAAAGAAGAAGGCATGGCCGTGCTCTTCATCACCCATGATATGGGCGTGGTGGCAGAGATTGCCGACCGTACCATCGTGATGCTGCATGGCAATATTGTTGAAAGCGGCAATACAGAGGTTATTTTTGCACAGCCGGAACATCCTTATACCCGTGCTCTGCTGTCTGCCGTGCCGAAACTCGGCTCGATGAAGGGTGAAAATGCACCGCTGAAATTTCCTGAAATCGACCGCACAACCGGCCTGCCGGTTGAACAGCCTGTCTCAGAACCTGATACCATCACAGACAGCAAAACTGCTCAGACGCAAACCGTGCTTGAAGTGCGCAATCTGCGCAAATATTTTGACCTGCCAAACGGTCTTTTCCGTAAACCTGCCGGACGGGTTCATGCGGTTGAGAATGTATCCTTCTCGATTGCGGCGGGTGAAACGCTGTCTCTGGTGGGGGAATCCGGTTGCGGAAAATCCACCACCGGCCGTGCAATTATCCGGCTTACTGAGCCGACATCCGGCGAAGTCCTGCTGAATGGCCGCGATATTCTCAACATCAGTCAGGCGGAGTTCCGTGACACACGCCGCCAGATACAGCTGATCTTTCAGGACCCGTTTGCAAGTCTGAACCCGCGCATGAAAATCGGTGAAGCGGTTGCAGAACCGATGATTGTGCATAGCATTGCCGGTGCTGCGCAGGCACGGCAAAAAGCCCGTGAACTGCTGGAACAGGTCGGTATTAATCCCGCAACTTATGACCGCTATCCGCACGAATTTTCCGGCGGGCAGCGCCAGCGCATCTGTATTGCCCGTACATTGGCACTCGATCCGCAATTGATTATTGCTGATGAGGCCGTGTCCGCACTCGATGTTTCCATCAAGGCGCAGGTCGTCAATCTGATGCTGGAATTGCAGGAAAAGCTTGGTCTGGCCTTCCTGTTTATTTCCCATGATATGGCTGTGGTTGAGCGTATCAGCCATCGTGTGGCCGTGATGTATTTAGGCGAGATTGTCGAAATCGGCAGCCGTGCGGATATCTTCGGAAATCCGCAGCATCCCTATACCAAGCGCCTGCTCTCAGCCGTACCGGTGCCTGATCCTGCAACGCGCGGCACCAAGGCAAAACTCCATGTCGGCGAGCTGAAAAGCCCTGTGCGTCCGGTTGATTATCAGCCACCGGTGCGGATTATGCAGGAAGTCAGCTCCGGCCATTTTGTTCAGCAATGGGGCGATGAATGGGAATTGCGTAAAGCAATCTAGTAAAAAATAAATAGTCCGGCTAGCATGTTGATCTGAAAGAACACATGCTAGAGCGGTTTACGTCCAGATTGGATCATAGTGCTCGCTCTGGATTGTTTATTTGGTCGCATTATCACGGGCGTCAAGTTGATCCAACTTGACATAATCAAGAAGTCAAGTTGATCCAACTTGACTGTGAAATGCTCTAGCCGGCGACGAGATGTCCCCCGCCGATATCCACGAGTTTCACGCGCTCAGGCTGCTGACCGGCTTTCCAGACAGGGCTTGGAATTTCACCGGTGAGCCGCAGGCTTTCACCACGCTGACGGCGCGGATCAGGTACCGGCACCGCAGAGAGCAGACGCTTTGTATAGGGATGCTGCGGATTGCTGAACAGCTGCGCGCGTGTTCCCATTTCCACAATCTGCCCCAGATACATCACCGCCACACGGTCGGAAATATTCTCAACAACCGCCATATCGTGACTGATAAATAAATAGGTAACGCCGGTTTCTTTCTGCAGATCACGCAGCAATTCCAGAACTCTTGCTTGAATAGACACATCAAGTGCAGCAACACTTTCATCACAAACAATGAGTTTCGGTTTCAGTGCCAGCGCACGGGCAATACAGATGCGCTGGCGCTGCCCGCCGGAGAACTGATGCGGATAACGGTCATAGACTGCAGCGGAAAGCTCCACGCGCTCCAATAATTCGCAGACCCGCGCTTTTTGTTCCGCAGCTGTGCCAATATTATGAATAACCAGAGGTTCGCGAATAAGCTCACCTATTGTCATCCGCGCATCAAGCGCCGCCATCGGATCCTGAAACACGATCTGCAACTCGCGGCGCATGGCTTTGCGCCCTTTATAATCGAGTTCGCTCAAAGCCTGCCCGCCGACATCAATCCGGCCGCTATGCTGCACAAGTCCGACCAGTGCTTTGGCCATAGTGGATTTACCGCAACCGGATTCACCGACCAGAGACAGCGTTTCCCCGCGATAAATATCCAGCGACACATGTTCAACCGCATGAACATTGGCTGCCACGCGCCCGAGCAGGCCTTGCCTAATTGCAAATTTTACCGATACATCATCATAGCGCACCAGAACCTCACGCCCCTCATGCAGAGGGCGTTTGGCACCGGCACCGATACGCGGCACCGCCGCCAGCAAATCCTTGGTATATTGTTCTTTGGGCGTATCAAACAGATCAACCGTGCTTGCGGTTTCAACCATTTTCCCTTTGCGCATAACAATAACGCGGTCGGCCATTTCCGCGACCACGCCCATATCATGGGTAATCAGAATAACCGCTGTGCCCAGTTCCTTCTGCAAATCACGCAGCAGATCCAGCACTTCCCGCTGAACCGTCACATCAAGTGCTGTGGTCGGCTCATCAGCAATCAGCAAAGCCGGTCGCAGCGCAATAGCCATGGCAATCATCACACGCTGGCGCATACCGCCGGATAATTCGTGCGGATATTGTTCCAGCCGTTTCTCCGGCTGCGACAGTCGCACCGCGCGGACAGCTTCCAGTGCACGGGCACGCGCTTGCGCAACTGAGAGCGGTTCATGCGCACGGATTGCTTCTGTCAGCTGGCGTCCGATAGTCATCACCGGATTAAGCGCCGTCATCGGCTCCTGAAAGATCATGGCAATACGCGCACCGCGTACTTGCTGCATTTTCTTTTCAGGCAGACCGGTCAGTTCCAGATCACCGAAGTGAATGGAGCCGCCGGTTACCCGTACCTGAGGCTGTGGCAGCAGCCCCATACAGGCAAGCGAGGTGATCGACTTGCCTGAACCGCTTTCCCCCGCAATTGCCAGAGTCTCACCCCGATGCAGATCGAAACTGAGCCCCTGAACAAGCGGCATCAACCCGTCTTCAGTACGGGCGGAAACCTGCAAATCCCGTACCGACAAAACAATATCAGCCGCAGGATCAGCAACGGGAGAAAGCATCGCTACACTCATTCGAATACTGCCCTCGGAAAGTAGAAGCTGACGACAACATTCGGCATATCCACGATCTCGGAGATACGCAGATCACCGCAGGTCGAAACCAGCATATAAGCATCAACCGGATCCATCTTCTGTGTGGTGGCCAGAAGATCGACCATATTGGCCACGGCATCACGTGCGGCAGCCCAGAGATCAGGGCCAATACCTGTGGTGACTTCATAACCCTTGGCATCGAGATGACGGGTTACAGGCCCCGGCGTGGTGAAGCGCGGGGTTTTCAGCGGCTGATTTTTGATGAGGTCAAGCGTCAGCACAACATCGAACGGACTTTCGATAGCCGTACCGCAGACTTCTCCGTCGCCCTGTGCGGCATGAGTGTCGCCGACCGAGAATAATGCACCATCCACTTCAACCGGCAGATAGAGTGTCGTGCCCGCGGCCAGATCCCGGATATCAAGATTACCCCCAACACGGCGTGGCGGCACCACGCTGTGATGACCTTTTTCCGCCAGTGCATTGCCGATTGTCCCTGCAAAAGGCTTGAGCGGTACGCGACCGTTCTTACCGAACAAGGCAGGCTCCATGCTGGTGGCATCAAATTTCCACACATGCAAAGCAGGATCAGGAAACTGGTCAGTCAGCAGGCCGAAGCCCGGAATATTCGCTGTCCAGCCGAAACCTGCACCGTCCCGCAGCTGCGGCGTGAAGCTTTCAATCGTCACCTTCAGCACATCACCCGCTTTTGCGCCGTCGACAAAGATCGGGCCCGAAACAGGATTAATCTGACCAAAATCCAGCGCCTGAACATCCTCAACAGTGGACCGGGGGCCAAGCTGGCCCCCTGAACTGTCAAGGCACTGAAACAGGATCGTTTCACCCGGAGCGGCAGTCAGAACAGGCGCAAAGCTGTTATCCCAGCCGAAATGATGCTGACGGGCGTGAATCGTGTGGTTGCAGTGCTTGCACATGCCTGCTTACTCCTTGATATACACGTAATCGTAATTGACCGGTATCGACACCGGATCAACATAAAGCGCATCGTCACCGCCCATACGCGCTGACTTCAGCGTGAAGCGCTGCTCGTTGAAAACCGGTGCCCATGGCGCATCTTCCATCACCTTGGTGTAGATTTCCGACCATTTGGCCAGACGCTCATCAGCCTTTGCAGGATCGACAATGGAATCTGCCTCCGCAGCTTTCTTGTCGAGATCTTCACTGCAATATTTCGACCAGTTCCAGCCGCCCTCTACCGCACCGGCACAACCAAGGATCGGGCCGTAGAAATTCGCCGGATCAGGGAAATCGGCAATCCATGCCATACCGCCGGACCAGATCATCGGAGCATTGCCCGCACCGCCTGCTTCAATCACATTGGCCTGCGCCAGCGATTTAATACCGGCCTTGATGCCGATTGCTTTCAGATCCTGCTGGATTGCCTGCGCAATACGTGGGTTCGGATCGGTGTTCATGACATAGAGTTCAGTCTCGAAACCATCCGCATAGCCTGCATCGGCCAGCAGTTTCTTGGCCGCGGCCTGATCATAGACATAGCCTTTATAGTCTTTTGTGTAACCCGGCATTGACGGTGGAAGCGGCTGGGTGGCAGGCACCGCACGGCCGTTAATCACCTGAATGATACGGTCTTTATTGATCGCCATATTGACGGCGCGGCGCACTTCCACCTTGTCAAAAGGTGCTTTGGTCACATTCATCGTGACATAACCGGTGTGGAGCTGGCCGCCTTCGACAACATTCTTGGACTGTTCAGGATCTTTCATCACTTCGACAAATTTTGCCGGCGGAATGCCGTCGCCCGGAATGTCAATTTCGCCTTTCTGCGCGCGCAGCAGGGCTACAACCGGCTCCTGCCCGACTTCCACGGTGAAACGGTCGAGATAAGGAACGCCGGAAATCCAGTAATCAGCATTTTTCTCAAAAACAAGACGCTGGCCGAGTGTCCATTCAGTCAGCTTGAAAGCACCGGTGCCGACAGGTTTTTTACCAAAATCCGCGCCCGCAGCCTCCACAGCTTCCTTCGGTACGATGAAAGAGAAATTCAGCGCCATAATGTGCAGGAAAGTTGCATCCGGACGTGAAAGCTTAATCACAACCGTATTGGCATCCGTGGCACTGACACCGGAAAGTGTCGCGGCTTTACCGGCAGCGGCATCATCATAGCCTTCGATCATCGAGAAGAAGCCCTGCCCCGGGGACTGGGTTGCCGGATTAACAACACGGTTCAGGGAGTAGAGCACATCATCTGCGGTGAATTCACGGCCGTTGTGGAATTTCACGCCTTTACGCAGTTTGAATGTATAGGTCTTGCCGTCTTCTGAAATCTCATAGCTTTCGGCCAGACCCGGACGCAATTCCGTGGTGCCCGGCTTATAATCCATCAAGCCGTCAAAGACCGATTTAATCATCGACCAGTTCTGCCAGTCATAGCCGATCGCCGGATCGAGTGTTGCCACATCATCCTTATAGGTCACGATCATATTGCCGCCGGATTTCGGCTCTTGCGCCTGTGCCGGAGACATCGCCTGCATTGCCACCAGACCCGTCAGAGCAGTCGCCAGAGCGGTTGAAAGGAATAGTTTCTTCATTGCCTCACTCCTGTTTAGAATAATTAACGTAGCTTGATGCGCGGATCGATAAGCGGGGAGATCAGATCGGCGATGAGATTGCCCAGCACAATGCCGCAGGCAGAGACGAGCGTTACACCCATGATGATCGGAATATCGACACGCTGAATGGCCTGCCATGCCAGCTGTCCGATGCCGGGCCAGCCGAAAACACTTTCCACCACGACAATGCCCGACATGAACATGCCGATATCGATGCCGATCATTGCAATAATCGGCAGAATGGCATTGGGCAGAGCATGGCCGAAAATAACGCGGCTGCGGCCAAGCCCTTTGGCACGGGCAGTGCGGATAAAATCGGCACGCAGCACATCAATCATGGACGAGCGCACAATGCGCGAATACCAGCCGGAGCCGAGAATACCGAGGGTCAGCGCGGGCAACACAATATGCGAGAAACTGCCATAGCCGCCAATCGGGAACCAGCCGAGTGTGACCGCGAAAACAAATAACAACAGCAGAGCCACCACAAATTGCGGTGCTGAAACGGTCATGAAACTGGTCAGCATCAGCGCATTATCAAGCAGCTTGCCGCGATTGAGCGCTGCAACAATTCCAAGCGGCAGGCCGATCAGCAATTCGCAGATAATCGCCGCCACCAGCAGTTGCAAAGTAGCGGGCAGACGTGACAGGATGAGGTCGGTTACTTCCGTTTTCTGCAAGTAAGAACGACCGAGATTCCCGTTGAGCAGGTTCCAGAGATAATCGCCATATTGCACGATAAAAGGCTGATCCAGCCCGAGCTGTTGCCGGATACTGGCAACGGTTTCCGCTGTGGCTGAACGTCCTGCAATCTGCCGTACGGGGTCGGCAGGCAGCACATAGAGCAGCACAAAGGTGATGAAAGAAACACCAAGCAGGATCAGCGCGGACTGGATCAAACGTCGGAGAATATAGGCAAGCATCAGTCACGCCCCTGTTGTGTCGGGTCGAGAATATCGCGCAGCGCATCCCCCACGAGATTAAAGGCAAGCGCCAGCAACAGGATCGCGGCACCCGGAATGAACACCAACCAGGGCGCGGACTGAAAATAGGTCTGGTTTTCGAAAATAATATTACCCCATGATGGTGTCGGCGGCTGCACACCGACGCCCAGATAGGACAGAGTTGCCTCCAGCAACACAGTCGTGGAAATGCCGAGCGTTCCCCAGACAATCAGTGTCGGGATCAGATGCGGCAAAATATGCCGGAACAGAATACGGCCATGGCCTGCACCCAGTGTTTTTTCCGCAGCGATATAATCACGCTCGGCCAGAGACGAGGTTTGCGTATAGATCACCCGTGCCGTCTGCACCCAATTCACAAAGGCAATCACCATCGCCACAATCCAGAGTGACGGCGAGAAAATCGCCGCCAGACAGATCGCCAACAGCAGTGCTGGAAAAGCCATCATCAGATCGGTAAAGCGCATCAGCACCGCACCGGTAATGCCGCGAAAATAGCCCGCTGTCACACCGATCAGCGTGCCGATCAGCAGGGCTGCACCATTGGCCACAACCCCGATCACCAGAGATGTCTGCGCACCATAAAGCAGACGCGAAAACAGATCGCGGCCAAGCAAATCCGTGCCGAACCAGAACTGCTCTCCCGGCGGCATCGGCGCGCCTTCAATCGTCAGCCCGTCAAAAAACTGCTCATTGGGATCAAATGGCGCAATCCATTTGGCGAAAACCGCGCCGCCGACACAGATCAGAATGATGATCAGCCCGAGCAGTGCCAGCTTGCGCTGCAACAAGCGCCGCATAATGGATGAGCCGCGTTTTGGTGCCGTAAACGGTTCAGGCGAGGTCGATGCGTCTGCCATCATTGGCGCCCCTCTCTGCAGAATGATTGGCGACAATGCGTTCGGCCGCAGTCTCGATTGTAACCTGCCAGGCCATGGCAACCTGCCGCAGCAGATCATAGGCCTCGGCTTCGGTTTTACCCTTCATCATGGAGATCATCACAGCCTGCACAATGGTCTGGCGGGCGGACAGCCGGTTTTCCAGATCCGTAATCAGAGCTTGTGATGCTTTCGCCTGATCGAAATTACTGCGTGCCACCAGCAGTGCCGCATAGACGCCTTTGTCGCTGACAGGCTTGAGCAATTGCGCATGAGCGCCCATATCCATCGCCCATTTTAACCGCCCCGGAACTTCCGAACCGATAAGCGCAATCATCGGCATAGGCGAGCCGCCTGCACGCCATGGAAACTGCTCATTATGGCCGCTATCGGCATCGTAGAATATAAAATCAGCGTTGAGGGCTTCAGCCGGCAGTTCCGGCCATGCCTCCCGCACATTCAGCCCGATAACACTTAATTGCCGGATCAGACCCTGAACGGACGGATGCGGACGATGGAGTATCCACGCTACGGCCCCGCCGAGATTTTCCGTTCTGATCCGCATTATGACACCACCTTCAGAAATCCTGTGCTTTGCGGGCGCTGGACATGATGCGTGAGATAAGGATCTGCCCGCATTTGCGGCAGGCGTTTGATTTCTTTGAACTGATTGCCTTCGAGACGGGCAATGACTACCGGCTGCGCGGCATGAAGATTTGTCGGGTCAAGCCTTGGCTGATAGCCATGCTGCAATGCAGCCAGCAACAATTCCGATAAAGACAGTTTTTCCGCATGCGGACGATTATGCAACAAATTTGCCAGCTCATGCACGGCTTGCCGCGACATTTCCAGCAATGAGCCGCCCTGACCATTTTCAGGCTCAAACCACGGCCCCGCCGAGATAAGGCCTGCGGCCGCACCATTGGCAGGAGCGATTTCGCACTCTGTAAAATTGCAGGACAAAACTGCCGGACTGTTCTCAGAACCAAATTCAGCTTTCAGACCGGCCAGCCGCTGCAAAAACGCATAGGAACTGTCACCGACCAGAGAATTCAAAATAAAATCCGGCTTCAGCGCGCGGATATCATGGATAATATGATCGAGCTCCGTATCGCCGATTGCCAGATAACGGTCGCCGAGAACTGTACCGCCCGCATAAGCAATTTGCTCACGGGCAATCCGCGCCATTTCCCAGCCCCAGATATAATTCGAGCCGACAAAATAAGCCCGCTTGCCTAAGACAGGCAGCGCCCAGTCCAGCAATGGCAGCAAATGCTGATTGGGACATGAATGCATATAGGCCACACGTTCCGAGGCTTCAAAACCCTCATAAGGCAGCGGATACCACAACACGCCATCGAAACGCTCAAGCTCGGGAATAACCTCTTTTCGGGAAGCGGAAGTTACACAACCAAAAATATGACGTACCTGAGAGTTTTGCAAAATCTCGCGGCAGAGCGGCGCATAACGATCCACCCTTCCCTCAGGGTCACGCTCGATCACATGAAAGGCGACATCCAGCGCATTGTCCGCATTCACTTCATCAACGCCCTGCAAAACACCGGCACGGCTGGCGCGCGAAATAGCGGAATAGTTTCCGCTCTGTGACTGCAAAAGGCCGATTTCAACAATGCGTTTCATCTTACCCCGAAAAGAAAAAACCCCGCATCGAACCTCACCACTCTGGAGAGGCCGAAACGGGGCTTGGATGCCATTTATTGAATGGCATTTAATATAAGATTTTCGCGCTTTGCAAGATGTATAATGAATAGGAGCACAAAGAGAAATTTAATTGCGCTAAAAGCGACAAAAATGTCGCTTTAATTATTTACAGTCCCATGTGATGTTCAGCTATATCATCCTCATATTCACGCACAGTTTCGTCCTTGGCGAATAGAACGCACGGGCCGTAAGACCCGCGCGGATCATAAGCATAACCTTTTTCCGCCAGCGCCTGTGTTATATCGCGGATACCGGCCAGACCGTAGAGATGATCATGAAGCTCAAGAAAAATACGTTCAATGCCGCTCAGATCCGCTTTTTGCAGCAGATCGCGCTCGGCACCTTCAATATCCATCACCAGCACATTGATATCATGCGCAGCTATAAAATTATCAATATTGGCTGAGGCCAGCGAAATTTCATGCTCATAAGGCCCCTGCTCCTTGTCCATTGAAGACATCCAGAGATCTTTGCGGACATAAAAACGGTGATCGGCCGGTTCACCTGCAGCGAGAATACCCTGCGTCAGCAACACATTGCCCGCAGTATTTGTATCCAGCACACGCTGTGCAAGTGCTGCGGTTGAAGGATTGGCTTCAAAAGCCCAAATCCGCACATCGGGGATCGTGGCCATCAGAGAGGTGATCACACCGATACCGGAACCGAGCTCCAGAACACGGTCGCCGCGTTTCACCGCTTTAAAAACCCATTTGGCTTCTTTAGCCTCATAACGCCCGCTGATAATTGCCTGCCAGATAACAGGCGAAACTTCATCAGGGGCGAAAGGGATCTTAATACCGTGCAATGTGACAGTGTCCACGCCTGTGCTCCTTTGGCGCTTGAAATTTGCGACATTTCAGGAGCACAAACAGGCTGCCCATGCGCTCTTCTGAAAGAATAGGCAGGACATAACATATATATGAAATTTAGTATATTTTTTAACGCATTATATTGCTTATATTATGTGCGAAGATGCGCCAGCTCAGAAGCTGAAACCGGACGGCCGAACAAATAACCCTGAACCTGATCGCAGCCGACCCGTTTCAGACATTCCAGCTCTTCTTCGGTTTCAATCCCTTCTGCAATCGTAATCATACCAAGGCTCTGACCGATCCCTGTCACCAGTTCCACGATAGCCAGAGCATCAGGATTGGTGGTCACATCACGGATGAAAGACCGGTCAATTTTGATCTTATCAAAGGGGAAGCTGCTCAGGCTGCCCAGCGATGAATAGCCGGTACCAAAATCATCCATGGCAATCTGAATACCAACGGCTTTCAATTGCCGCAGCGTATGCAAAGTCTGCTCATTCTTGTCGAGCAAAACGGATTCTGTAATTTCCAGTTCCAGCCGCTCAGGATTGAGTCCGCTTTCCCGCAAAATTGACGTGACGCGCTGGATCAGATTTTTTGTGATGAACTGTACCGGTGACAGGTTGACGGCAACTTTAAACGGTCTGCGCCAGCGGACAGCCTCCTGACAAGCCTGTTGCAGAACCCAGTCTCCCAGCTCATGGATCAGGCCGGTTTTCTCGGCAACCGGAATAAATTCTGATGGCGGAACAGCACCGCGCACCGGATGTGTCCAGCGCAGCAATGCCTCATAACCGCAAATCTCACGCGTATAGGTGTCGGCCTGCGGCTGATAGAAAACTTCCATCTCGCCGTTTTTCAGCGCATCACGAAGATCGGCCTCGAAGGCTTTTTTCTCGACAAGCCGCGTTTGCATATGCGGCTGGAAAATGCAGGCATGGCCGGTACCCAGCGCTTTGGCCTCATAGAGCGCAAGATCGGCATGTTTGAACAGCTCTTCCACATCAGGTTCGGTCGAGGAAATAGCAACACCGATACAGGTGCCGATCTTAATTTCCCTGTCATTGATATTATAGGGAGAGCTGATGACGCGCATCAGATGGCGGGCAAATTCAAGGGCTTTTTCAGGAAAAAGGCCCGCTGATAAAACCGCAAATTCATCACCGCCCAGACGGCAAATCAGTTCATCTTTATGGCTGAACTCAACCAAACGGTTGGCAACCGCCTGCAAAAGCACATCCCCGACATCATGCCCCAGCGTGTCATTCACATCCTTGAAACCGTCAAGGTCAAACAACAAGACCACGGCAGGCGGCCCGCCTTCCCTCGCATCCTTCATACGCGCATTGAGATCCTGACGGAACAGAACACGGTTCGGCAAGCCCGTCAGCGCATCATGATGAGCTGAATGCTCAAGCCGGTCATTCTGCGATTGCAATTCACCCGATGTTTCACGCAGGTCTTCTGTCAGACGCTGCATATGCCCGTGTGCACGGTTCAACATACTGTTCTGGCGCAGCAGCAGGATAATCATGGTGATACCGCAGAGGATAAGTCCTGCTGCAAGGGCAGTATAAATATAATGGAGATTGCCCACTTCAAGCTGTGCGGCATCAATCACACTCACATCATATTCAACAGAAGAAGATGCCAGCCCAGTCAGCGGCCCGACCAGCTGGCTCATTTCCGGCAAAAGCTCTTTCGCCCGTTCCGGTGTGAGTTCCGCCAGCTGATGATCCAGCTTATTAAGCGCGGCGCGGAGATTTTGGATAACCAGATAGCGGGATGGGTCTTTATTGACGAATTCCTGCAAGGTACCTTGCTGCACAAATTCCATGCGGCTGATCATGATATCGAGCCGGAGCGAAATCTCGTCAATATCCGCATTTTTCAAGCCGAGAGCATAAGCGGCAAGTTGCTGTTCAAGGCGCAAATATTCTGACACCATCTGGCTGACAGCCCAGGAGTCATTATAACGGGCAACCTTCTGCAGTGCAGTTTGTCGCTCAGCAATGACATAGGCTATGTAGCCTGTTGCCAATACAAAACAGCAAATAACAATACCGAGTATGCGTCTCACACAAGCCTCTATTCGACTATGAGCTTCGCCACCTGCCACGCGGAGCGTGTGTAGTAAGTCTGGCTTTGCAATTGCGGATCACTGTCATACGGGTAGATAATGAAAAGCGGCCCTTTCTCGCGGACCGTGATAAAACTTCCGTCACGCTTCATGGCCAGTATGACCTTAAATTTCTTAAAGTCTTCTAACGGAATTTTCGTCACATAATCATTCAGTGCCACAGCTGTAACAGTTGTGCCCTTGGCACCGACCGTTTCCATGAGCTTGTCGAGAGACACGCCTTCAAAACGGGTTCGGCCGTTATACCACGGGTTAGCGGTCTCTGTGACCTGCATCCCCATCGCCACCAGCATGTCGCGGTCAAATTCTGCGGTATCGCCGTTGTTCTTATTTTCAATCGCACCGGATATCACCAATATCGGCTTACCTTCCGGCTTTGCGAGTGAACCGGCAGCTGCACCGGAAACCATCATACAGGTCAGAATCAGATAGATCACCAAGCGCTTTAAGATCATTATATTTCTCCCTGATAATTTAGAATAATATATTGAAATCCATCAATCAGTACATGGGAAAATATGCACATCCCAATCTATTTGTTTTAAGGTAAATTAGCCGTTCATTTTTAACGCGTCCTTGCGAATCACATAAGTCTATGCTTATCTGTTAGGCATGACAGAAAACGATATTTTCAAGGCTCTGGCCGATCCGACACGACGCGCTGTTTTTGAAAAACTGGCAACCGGCAGTATGAATGCCAGCTCCCTGCGCGAAGGTATGGACATCAGCCAGCCGGCAATGTCCCAGCATCTTGCGGTTCTTCGCAGCGCTAAACTGATCAGAGAACAGCGGCAGGGACGCTTTGTGAATTACGAAGTCGATCCTGAGGGGCTTGCCCTCATCGCCCAATGGCTTGCAAAATACCGCGCTTACTGGCCTGCACGTGTTGATGCCCTCAAAACCCTGCTGAAGGATATGGATCAATGACACAGGAAGAGCATACAGAAAACGCAGTCCGTCTTGTCTTTGAATATGATCTGGATGTCAGCCCGCAAAAAGTCTGGCGTGCGATCAGCATTCCTGAACTGCGGGCAGACTGGCTGCCGGACGCCGGTCTGAGTGAGACAGAACCGTCTGCCATTATTCCGCAGCAACAAGCCTCTTACAGAATGCGGGAAACGGAACCACCATATCTTGAAAGTGTCGTCACTTTTCAGATTGCCGCCAATGACAATGGCGGCACCAGTCTCACGATTATTCATGAGCTTGATGATGCGCGCCTGCGTCTCAAACCACAGGCAGCCAATACCAATATGCAGTCTGTCATGCGTGCCGCGTAAAATATAACAGCCTTATAATCTTCTAAAACGGAGCTTGCCGATGCGCGAGATGATGCAACTCGTCCCTATGGTTGTTGAACAGTCAGCAAAAGGGGAACGCTCTTTCGACATTTACTCCCGCCTGCTGCGCGAGCGGATCATTTTCCTCAATGGCGAGGTCAATGATACTGTGGCCGCTCTGGTCTGCGCACAATTGCTGTTTCTGGAAGCGGAAAACCCGAACAAACCGGTCAGCCTTTATATCAATTCCCCCGGCGGGGCGATCACCAGTGGCTTGGCCATTTACGACACCATGCATTATATTCACGCGCCGGTGCACACATTATGCATGGGAACCGCCCGTTCCATGGGCTCATTTCTGCTGATGGCCGGAGAACCGGGATTTCGTGCAGCATTACCCAATGCCAGTCTGCATGTGCATCAGCCGCTTGGCGGTTTTCAGGGGCAGGCATCCGATATCTTCATTCAGGCCGAAGAGATGCGCAAAACCAAACATCGCGTCATTGAATTCTACGCCAGACATTGTGGCCGCAGCTATGAAGAGGTTGAACAAACTCTGGACCGCGACCGTTTTATGGATGCGCAGGAAGCACTGGAATGGGGCCTGATTGATAAAATTCTCGACAGCCGGTCACTCTGACCGGCTGCCTTTATGAGAAACCAGAGCATTTCACAGTCAAGCTGGATCAACTTGACGCCCGTGATAATGCGACAGACTAAGGAATCTAGAGCGAACGCTATGATCCAACATAAACGTAAATCGCTCTAGTGCTTGAGCGGTAAAGACAGATGCCCACGCAGTGTATCTTTCTGATAATCTGTGCGGAACAAGCCGCGTTTTTGCAGAACCGGTACCACCTGCTCGACAAAGTCCTCAATCGAGGAAGGCAATGACGGCGGCATCAGGTTGAAACCGTCTGCCCCTTCATTGCGCCACCACAATTCCATCTGGTCAGCAATTCCCTCAGGAGTGCCCACAATCGTGCAATGCCCCCCGCCTGCCGCCAAACGCCCGAGCAATTGCCGTAATGTCGGCTGTTCCGTTTCAATAATCCGCAGGATTGTTGCATAGCGCCCTTTCGGCCCCGTGAAGTCCTCCAGCGGCGGCAAAGCTGGCACCGGCGCATCCAGTTCCCAACCGGAACAATCCTGCCCGATAAACACCCCAAGCTGGCGAAGGGAATCTCCTGTCGGCAGTAATTCGTCGAGTTCCCGCTGCTTAGCTTTCGCCTCTGTCTGCGTGGAAGCCACATAGGTCACCAGACCCGGCATCACCGGTATACCTGCCTCCCGCCCTGCCAGTTTTGCACGACGCTGAATATCGCGATAGTAATCTTGTGCGGCTGGCAGATCATAAGCCACGGCATAAATCGCCTCGGCTTTTTCCGCTGCCAATGCTCTGCCCTGATCCGATGCACCGGCCTGAAACAGAACCGGATGCCCCTGCGGCGGGCGCGGAATGGTCAGCGGCCCCTGCGTGGTAAAATGCTCGCCTTTGTGGTGGATAGCGCGCAAACCATCCTTGCGCGCATAATCACCGGAGCGGTCACTGGTAATCGTATCCGCATCCCATGAATCCCATAATTTCTGCACCGCTTCGATAAATTCTGCCGCACGGCCATAGCGCCATTCATGCGGCGGCATGGCATCATAGCCATGATTACGCGCTTCGCTGTCAAACATGGAGGTCACCACATTCCAGCCGATGCGCCCTTTCGACAGATGATCCAGCGAAGCCAGCATACGCGCCGCATGAAACGGTGTGGTGAAAGTGCTGGAAACCGTGCTGATAAGACCGATTTTCTCGGTTACGCCTGCCAATGCTGCCAACAAAGTCAGCGGGTCAAAATAGCTGCGCGGCCCGTCCGCAATATTATCAATCGCATGCCAGTCGGCGAAGAAAATCGCATCAAATTTACCGCGCTCGGCAATCTGCGCCAGATTTGTGTAATAGCTGATATCACTAAGCTGTTCGACCGCCGATTGCGGATGCCGCCATGCAGCACGGTGATGTCCGCAACCGAAGATAAACAGATTGAGGTGCATTTCCCGCATCAGTTTTTCACCAAACCGCCGTCCACAACCAGATTTTGTCCGGTCACGGAACGCGCCCATGGCGAGGCAAAAAACAGAGCCGTATCGGCAAATTCCGCAGGCGTGGTTACACGGCGCAACGGCGTGGCAGAGGCGATATAATCAAACACTGCCTCCGGTGTTGCAGCAGACGCATCAGTCGTGCGCAGCAAACCGCCGGACAACATATTGACGGTGATATTCTTCTCACCCAGATCCTGCGCAAGTGTGCGGGTCAGTGACAGCAGAGCGGCTTTAGCCGCTGTATAATCATGGTACGGCACAACCGGATTTTGAAACAGGTTGGTGCCTATATTGATGATACGGCCGAAACCGGCCTGCTCCATGCCAGCCAGAGCGGCCTGCGTGGTATTGAGTGCACCGCGCACAATGCCTTCCATCTGCTGGTTCATCTGTTCCCAGCTGATCACATCCGCATGGGCGCGGGCATCACCGTTGAAACTGAAAGCCGGCAAAGCATTATTGACGACAGTTGTCACCGGCACGCCAAAATGCTGTTGAGCTTTGGCAAACAGTGCCTGCACGGCAGTAACATCGGTCACGTCGGCCTGTACCGCCAGTGTCTTTTCCGGTGCCAGAGCAGCCAGTTCCGCTGCCGCATCCACACTGGTGTGATAATTAATCACAACACGCGCGCCCTCGCGCAGAAAGGCTTTAACAAGATCGCGCCCCAGACCGCGCGCGCCGCCGGTGACAAGAACGAGCTGCTGGTGAAGTGGCAGATTAACTGGATCAGACATATAAATTCCCTCGTCTAAAAGAATACGGACGGCCAAGGGAATAAGGGCTTACACCGCATAAAATACGGCCGGGCACACAGACATCCCTTCGCCAGTATGAGCTGGATCAGGTTCAACGGGTTTAAAATCTCAGCCCTGTAAAACAGGACACCCCGTGTCATTCACGCAATGCTCTAGCAAGTTTAATCACTGCGGACAAGCCTCCGTGGTTGTTCTGACGGATCAAGCCGGATAAGAAACCCTATGTCTGAAAATAACACTGCCCCTTCATCCGACCGGTTCTGGCTCAGTATCATTGCAACAACGCTCTATGCGGTGCTGCTATACATCCTCATATGGTTGATACGCGAAGGCAGCGGCATGGCCTTTATCACCGGCCTGATCCTGATGCCGATGGCGATTACCAGCCTGCTGATTATTCAGATTGACCCGCAAGGCACAGGCAGTATTCGCAAGCATATGAAAACCGCCATGCTCTGCATGTTGGGCTTTATCCTCATCTCGATGATTATCTTCGGTGAGGCCGGTATCTGTGTGGCCATGGCCGCGCCGTTTCTTTTCGCAGGCACAGCGCTTGGTGTTTATGTTACCATGCGGCTCTTACGTAATTATCAGGCTAAACGCAGTGTCACATTTGTGATTGCCCTGCCTTTTCTCGCTCTGCCGCTGGAAAATCAGATTGAATATCAGGATCATTTCAGTTCGGTCACAACCGTCATTGAGATCAATGCCCCTGCTGATGTGATCTGGAACAATACGCTGGAAATTCCCGACATCCGCCCCGATGAACTGGGCATGACTTTCAGCCACAGCATTGTCGGTGTGCCGAAGCCCGAAGATGCGCGGATTACCGGCTCCGGTGTGGGAGCCGTGCGTCATTTGAAATGGGGCAAAGGTGTTAATTTTGAAGAAGTTATTACCGGCTGGCAGGAAAACCGCTATCTGCGCTGGGATTTCCGTTTCAGCGACACCTCAATCCCGAAAGCTGTTGAAGCGCATATCAGCGTCAATAGTGACTATCTGGGCCTGGATTATGGTGAATATCTGCTGGAGCCGATTGATGAAAACCGCACGCGTCTGACACTGAAAACCCAATACCGAATTGCAACGCCGATCAATATTTACTGCGATTGGTGGGGACAGATTTTCCTCAATGATTTCCATTCCATTGTGCTGAATGTCATTAAGGAACGTTCGGAAAGCGCAGTTCAAGCATGAGAATTGCGGCGGATTATAAACCCGCCGCCACTTTAAATTATTTGTTTTTACGCATTATCCAATGCATCGAAGCGGGAATAGAAATCAGTCCGGCGAACTGATTTCCCCGCGTAGGCGCTACGCACTTTTGCTGGAAATGCTATAATTTCAGATCATCGCTTCGATCAGGAACGGGCCTTTGCGTTTGCATGCTGTGGCAAACAAATCAGCAAATTGTTCAGCCGTTGTGGCGCGTGCGCCTTCAACACCAACACCTTTGGCAAGGCTTACCCAGTCAATCGTCGGCTCGACCAGATCGAACATGCGCTGCGCATTGCGTCCCGGTGCACCGGCACCAACATTCTGCAATTCACCATGCAGGATCGCATAACGCTGATTGGCGAAAATGATGGTGATGATATTCAGGTTTTCGCGGGCATGAGTCCACAGTGCCTGCATCGTATACATACCGCTGCCATCGGCCTGCAAAGCCACCACCTGACGATCAGGACAGGCTACAGCCGCACCGGTTGCCAGCGGCAGACCGATACCGATTGCACCACCGGTCAACTGCAGAAAATCATGCGGCGCTGAATTATGCGTCAGCCCGAACATTTCCCGACCGGATGTAATGGATTCATCAACGATAATCGCATTTTCCGGCAGGAGTGACGCAACAATCGTGCTGATTTTATCATCATCGAGTGTGCCGGTCGGCATGACCTTCTCGCCACGCTGATTGAGCAATGGCGTGACAGATGCCGGAATGTTCATTTCATCGGCCAGCGCCTGCAATGCATAGAGCTGGTCGTCGGCTTCACCGGCATAATCGACCACGGCGCAACCTTCCGGCAGGAAAGTGCTTGGTTTGCCCGGATAGGCGAAGAAGGCGACCGGAATTTTCGCGCCCAGCAGCACAACCTGTTCGATGTCGGCCAGATCGGCCAGTGCATCATCCACACGATAAAGCACACGATTAACAGCAACGCGCCCTGCACCGCGCTCAATACGGCCATTGGATTGCTGTGCCTGAATGCGCGCACCGGACACTTGCGCAATACGACTGGCGATTTCCAGCGCATTGGCACGCAGTGCAAGATTACCGAGGAGGATGAGGGTGCGCTTACCATTGCGCAGTGCCTGAGCTGCTTCTCGCACGGCCTCTGCATCAACTTTACGACGTTCGGGACGGCTCAAAGGTTGCACAATCTGCTGCGGTGCTTCAGTCCATGCGGTATTGGCAGGCAGGATCAGCGTTGCCACCTGTCCCGGTGCATTGCAGGCAGCGGCATAGGCTTCAGCGGTATCTGCAGAAATATCATCTGCTGATTTAGACGTTTTCACCCAGCCGGAAACCGGACGCGCCAGCGATTCAATATCACTGGTCAGCGGTGCATCATATTTCAGATGATAGGTTGCATGATCGCCGACAATATTCACAATCGGCGTTTTTGCACGTTTCGCGTTGTGCAGATTGGCAACGCCATTACCAAGACCGGAACCCAGATGCAGCAAAGTTGCTGCCGGTTTATCCGCCATACGGCCATAGCCGTCGGCAGCACCCGTTACCACGCCTTCAAACAGACCCAGCACGCAGCGCATCTGCGGCTTGCGATCCAGCGCAGCCACAAAATGCATTTCTGATGTGCCCGGATTGGCAAAACAGACATCGATCCCATGCGCCAGCAGGGTGTCGCAAAGGCTATCAGCACCGTTCATTTCTCACTCCCATTATGCTTGCTCTCACAGTCTAGAGATCACGCGTTTCCTCCATGCGCCATCACTGTGAGCCGCAACAGCTATATCCGGCTTTGCGCTCATGTCGCAAGCTTTGCGCAAAACTATTCCATTTGCCTATCAGTGTTTCGGAATAATTTTATGCACAAGCATCATGTTTCAATAAATTTAATAAAATCAGTTATTTAAAATTCAATATGACATATTTTTAAATGCAGGCAGGCCAATCACAAATTTTTGGTTGCACAATATGGCGACTTCATAAAAAATCACCTGCGAAACAGAGCCTCTATTTTACATTTTATCTGTCCGTCTAATACTTTAGGATGATTAGGGCTCTTTTTGTACATTAAATGTCTTGGTGATGTTAATCGGGGATTGTTCTGAACCACCGGCTTACAGCAAGATATTATACGGGCGGTCACAGTCACAACCGGGAGAGTTGATGGCTGAGGAAGAGCCGCCCATTGAGTGAAATATGGAGGATTTCATGGGTTATTTGGGTAAAAAATCACTTTTATCAGCCTTTGCAGCGGTCACACTGACATTTGCCGCAGCTGAAGCAAATGCGCAGAATTTCATCAATATTCTGACCGGCGGCACAAGCGGTGTTTATTACCCGATGGGTGTTGCCCTTGAAAAAATCTATTCCGGCATTCCTGATGCCCGTCCGTCTGTGCAGGCAACCAAAGCCTCGATTGAGAATATCAATCTGATCAATAGCGGCCGTGGCGAAATCGCTTTTACACTCGGCGATTCCCTGCGCGATGCGTGGGAAGGCAATGAAGAAGCCGGCTTTAAAAAGAAGCTGGAAAATATCAGCACAATGGCCGCGATTTATCCGAACTATGTGCAGATCGTTGCTTCCAAGGAATCCGGCATTAAAACGCTGGCGGATCTGAAGGGCAAACGCCTGTCCGTCGGCGCGCCGAAATCCGGCACCGAGCTGAATGCGAAAACCATTCTCGGCGCTGCCGGTCTTTCCTACAGCGATCTTGGCAAAGTGGAATATCTGCCATTTGCGGAATCCGTGGAACTGATGAAAAATCGTCAGCTGGACGCCACTTTGCAGTCCTCCGGTCTTGGCGTTGCATCACTGCGCGATCTGGCCAATGCGGTTGAGATCAATGTGGTGGAAGTGCCTGCCGATATTATTGAAAAAATCGGTGCGCCATATCAGGTCAACACTATTCCGGCCAATACCTATACCGGTCAGGACAAAGACGTGACCACGGCATCGGTGATCAATTATCTGATCGTACGTCCGGATATGGATGAAGAACTGGTCTATCAAATGACCAAAGGTCTGTTTGAAAATCTGGATCAGCTGACAGCAGCCCATTCCGCAGCCAAAATGATCAAACTCGACAAGAGCACGATCGTATCGCCAACGCCGATCCATCCGGGTGCGATGCGCTATTACAAAGAAAAAGGCATTGAATAATCACGCCTGAAGCGGATTTTAAGGCTGCATATTCTGTGCTCTACAGAATATGCAGCCTTTTCTGACCGCCTGTTCCTGTCATTTTTTGCGGTTTTAAATTTATGTCATCTTCAGAAAACAATGCGGTTGAATCGGCCGAGCATATTCCGGGTTGGGGTGTCAGCACCGGCGCCAAAATCTTGTTTGGCATTGCCGTTGCTTTCTCCGTTTTCCAGCTCTGGACTGCGGCTTATTCACCTTTACCAAGTCAGGTTGTCCGCTCCGTTCACGTCGGCTTTTTGCTGCTGCTGCTGTTTGGCCTTTATGCCAATGCAGCTCCGCGCGGTTCATTTAAAAAATTGCTGATGTGGTCAGCTGCCATTCTGGCTTTTGCCGTCAGCTTCTATCACTGGGTTTTCTATAATGATCTGATCCTGCGTGCCGGTGAGCCGGAAATGCAGGATATTGTGATCGGTGTGCTTGCTGTTGCTCTGGTGTTCTGGGCGGGGCAGCGCATGATGGGCTGGACACTGCCGCTGATCTGTCTGATCTTTCTGGCCTATGGTCTGTTCGGCCAGTATCTGCCCTCACCGCTCAACCATCGCGGCTATGATTTTGAACAGGTCGTTGAAGTGTTGTTTCTGGGAACAGAAGGTATTTACGGCACGCCAATTTACGTCTCATCCAGCTATATTTTCCTGTTTATTCTGTTCGGCGCGTTTCTTGAACGCGCGGGCATGATCCAGCTGTTCAATGATGTAGCAATGGGCTCTGTCGGCTCGTCGCGCGGTGGCCCTGCCAAAGTTTCGGTAATCTCTTCCGCATTGATGGGCACCATCAACGGTTCCGGCGTGGCTAATGTGGTAACAACCGGTGCCTTCACCATTCCGCTGATGAAACGCTCCGGCTTCAAGCCTGCTTTTGCAGGTGGCGTGGAAGCCGTTGCCTCGATGGGTGGTCAGATTATGCCGCCGGTAATGGGCGCTGTCGCCTTCATCATGGCGGAAACGCTGGGTCTGCCTTATCTCGAAATCGTCAAGGCGGCGATTGTTCCGGCAGTGCTCTATTTCATCACCGTTTTCATTATGGTGCATCTGGAAGCCGGTCGCCTTGGTCTTAAAGGCCTGTCAAAGGCTGAATTGCCAAGTGCACTCGGTGCCTTGCGCAAGCACTGGTATCTGATCCTGCCGCTCGTAGCACTGGTCTGGCTGCTGTTCTCCGGCTATACGCCGCTCTTCGCCGGCACCGTGGGTATGGGACTGACCGCACTGATTATTCTCGGCGTGCCGGTCTCTGCCAATATGCCAATGGCAGTGCGTGTGCTGTTCTGGGTTGCTCTGGGTCTGATGTCCGCTGCCGCCTTCGGCACCAGCTTTAATATTCTGGGACAGGAAATCCGTGGCATCACGCTGATCCTGTTGCTGATTGCCGCATTGGTTCTTGTCAATTTCACCATTCGCGGTGGCCGCGAGACGCTACGCCTTTGCCTTGAAAGCCTTGCAGAAGGTGCAAAAAACGCTCTGCCTGTTGGTATTGCCTGTGCGCTTGTCGGTGTGATTATCGGCGTGCTTGCACTCACCGGTGCCGGATCAAGCTTTGCGCGTGTGATTGTGAGTGTGGGTGAAAACTCCCTGTTCCTGTCGCTCGTGCTGACCATGATTACCTGTCTGATCCTCGGCATGGGTATTCCGACAATCCCGAATTATATCATCACCTCATCCATTGCAGGCCCTGCTTTGCTGATGCTGGATGTGCCGCTGCTGGTGTCGCATATGTTCGTGTTCTATTTCGGGATCATGGCTGACCTGACGCCACCGGTTGCACTGGCTGCATTTGCCGCTGCGCCGATTGCGAAAGAATCCGGCATGAAAATCGGGATGCAGGCCGTGCGTATTGCCGTTGCCGGTTTTGCCGTACCGTTCATGGCGGTTTATGCGCCGGTTATCATGTTGCAGGATGGCGGTCCGCTGGCAGAAAGCATGGGCTTCTGGCCTGCTGTTGCCTATATGATCGGCAAAGCTCTGCTCAGCATTGTAATGTGGGGTGCAGCAGCGATTGGTTACTTGCGCGGACATCTCAAAATCTGGGAACGTGTCTGGGCATTTGCAGCCGCCGCGATGATGCTGGCAACCTATCCGCTCAGTGATGAGATCGGCTTTGCTGCCTGTATGGCCTTCCTGCTGTGGCACTGGTGGAATACCAGAGAGCCACAGATGAAAGCCGCCTGATGGCACTCTGTGCACTATCCGCAGCCGGTGTGCTGCGGATAGTGACCACATCTTTCATGCTGCAATGGACACATAGTGTCGAGAAAATACCCTGGCAGGAAGACTGGCAGATTACACCGGCGGGTTTTGCGCTCACAGAAGCCCGTGTGCAAGGCTCCGGTGCAGGTATGGAACCACCGGAAGGCGCTGTGTTACGGGATGGATGGTATCATTATGTGCCGAAAATCCCGCCGCGTCAGGAATTGGTTCTGGCAGCCTCCGGTGAGACGGTCAGCGGCTGGAAACTCTGTGCAAATGGCCAATGTCACGAGCTTGGCACGACTGCAGAACAGCCGATTAAAATCACACAATGCCAATAAAAAACGCCCGATACCAGAAATGGTATCGGGCGTTTTTTAAACAATACTCAAATCAGTTCAGGCCGAGCTTGCCGCGCAATGTCGACAGGTCTTCCGCCAGCGTGTTCACGGCAATGGAGAGCACTTTGCGGTCTGCTTCTGTCAGCTTGTCATAGCTCTGATAGCCATCACCTTCTTTGTATTTATCAAGGGTCTGGGAAACCGTGTTGAAGTTTTCATCCACTTTCTTGGTGAATTCAGCTTCTTTCGCTTCGATCAGCGGACGAACCAGATCAAAAATCTTGCGGGAACCATCAAAATTGCCTTTGAAATCCCAGAGATCTGTATGGCTGTAGCGGTCTTCTTCACCGGAGATTTTGGTGGCTGCCACTTCTTCCATCAGCACTGCCGCACCACCGACAACTTTTTCCGGCGGGAAAGTCAGATCAGCAATACGCTTGTTCAGCTCGCTCACATCAGCCATCAGCTTGTCAGCAACCGGTGTCAGCTCTTCGGTCGAGTTCTTTTCCCACAGACCATATTCAATACGGTGGAAGCCCGTGAAACCCGGATCTTGCTCGGCCTTTTCCCAGTCGTCAGCGCGGCTGTCAATTGCCACGTCCAGATCGCTGAACAGTTCTGCAATCGGTTCAATGGCTTCATAGCTCAGGCGGGTTGGCGCAAAGAGCGACTTTGCCTTTTCCACGTCACCGGCTTTCACAGCATCGGTAAAGACCTTGGTGTCTTCTTCCAGCTTCTGCACTTTTTCACTGACATAGATTTTATATTCTGCCAGCGGCTCAACGAGGTCATAGGTGGTGTCTTGCGCAAAAGCCTGAAAGGACAGGCAGGAGGCAAGTACCGAGGCGGCAAGTAAAGATCCAAACTTCATTACAGACGTCCTTCTGATACGCTTCATGTTTTTAGAGTTGCAGCCGTTCTTACAAACGGTTGTAGGTTAAACCTTGTTATCCGGATGGTTGCGGATGGCCTCAACCAGAGTGCTGCCGAGATAATCCTTCTCGTCCACCGCACCCGGTAAAATATAAAAATAACCGCCGCCGACCGGCTTGATATATTCTTCCAGCGGCTCGCCATCGAGTTTGCGCTGGACGGTGATAAAGCCCTGCTCCAAATCGGCCTGATAGCAAATGAAAAGCAGCCCCTGATCGAGCTGACCAGACTTGGTAACACCATTGGAATAGTTGAACGGACGACGCAGAATGAGATTTTTCTGCGTGGCATGGCTGCGGTCATTGGCAAGACGGATATGCGCATCCATCGGCGTGACTTTACCTTCAGGGTCTTTGGAGTAGTCCGGCACCTGACTTTCCTTGGTGCCATCCATCGGCGCACCGGACATTTTTTTACGTCCGAAAATCAGTTCCTGTTCCTGCAAAGGCGTGCGATCCCAACGCTCCACAAAATTGCGGATAATACGCACCGCCTGATAGGAGCCATTGGCTGCCCAATCCGGCTCTTGATGGGTTTCCCCTACCCAGACCAACTGGTTCATCAATGCACTGTCACCGGCATCAGGATTGGCAGAACCATCGCGGAAGCCCAGAAAATTGCGTGCGCTTTCAACCTCACCGGAAGGCGAAGGCGGGATCACCGGCACATTGCCTTCCTGTTTCCAACGCAGGAAAACCAGATCGGACATGGTTTTGAGAATATCGCGCAAAGCGTGAATATTGGTATCCGGCGTATTCGCGCAAAATTGCAGCGACAGATCGCCGTGGCAAAGATCAGCCACCAGTGCATCATTCGGGAACTTGGTCATGCGCTGCAAAAGCTTCGGCTTATGGGCTTTTAGCCACGGATGATGCTCAAACAGGCTGTCGCCAAGACCTACCGTAATCGTCAGGTTATCCGGCCGGATTTCAGGGCCGATAATACCGGAATCCGCAGGCGGCAGTTTCGGATCAAGCTCCGGCGGTGTGCCGCCCTGCGTGAGAAAAACAATGCGCTGCGTTAGAGTGCGAAACAGCCGTTCCAGATCATCCGGTGTTTTCACCAGTACATCGAAAGACGCAACCAGACCATGTGCAGGACGGGCATTGGTGATACCGGACTGATGAATGCCATAAAAAGGCTGGCGCTGATGAAAACCATTGCTGCCGACCGGCGCATCGGTCACATGATGCTCAACCGGAGCCGATGAGGCTTGCGCATGACCTGCAGTCCCCACAGTTATCGTGCTGCCCAGTGCCAGCCCCAATCCTTTGAGGACATTACGGCGGTTTGCAGTGAGCTTATTCTCTTCCTTTTTCATCACTTACTCCAATCCAATTGCAGACATCAGTGCGGTGATTTTCTGGCTGAGTGTTTTCACTTTTTCCGCCAAAGCGCGGCGGGCTGCGTCATCAATTTCCACATAGGAACGCTCAGGGTTTCCGGCCGACAAGGTCGTTAGTTCCTGTCGAACATCCTGTAAGGCAGACAGCGCATTTTGTGTCTCACCCGCAGCCGGTTTTTCACTGAGCGGTTTCAGCAAAGTGAGAATTTTTTCCGCGCCGTCGAGTTTTGCCGTCAGGTCAGCCAGATCAAGATGCGAATAGGCATTATCACCGGCAATAACGGCACCTTCAGCCTGCTGGTTCAGATAGGTTGCAAGACTGCGCAGCAGCATATCCGGCGTCAGTTTTGTGGTTTTCAGGCGCTCTTTGAGCTCGGTCAGATCAGTTGCCAACTGACTGGCAAAAATATCCAGTCCTGCGGTACTGTTCTGCGCCCACAGACCATATTCAATACGGTGGAAACCGGTAAATGCGGGGTCTTCCTCGCGTTTTTCCAGATAATTAGCGAGAGGGTCAATCTTAGACGCCAGATCGGAGAAGCGACCGGAAAGCACATCTGTGCGTTCATAGGCATCACGCGCCTGCGAGAATGCCGTGCGCGCTGCCTGCACATCGCCTGCGGCAATTGCTGCTTGCAATGCCTGCGTATTTTTAAGCGCCGCATTGCTCTGCATAACCAGAAACACTTTATATTCCGAGAGCATACCAATGAAAGCGCGGGTATCCGGCTTGGCCGCTACAGCCGCTTTCGAATGTTCGGACGGCGTTACCGTCAACTTGCCGCGCGGATTGGAAAGCAGACCGCAGGTAATCTCATACTCACCGGGCAGCAACTGCGCACGCAGCACAGATTTCATTCCCGGAATAATATTTTCGCGCTCTTCTACGACCATCACACCGTCGAGAATTTCCCATTCAACAGGGCGGTCGGAACGGTTGTGGATTTCAAAACTGTGAAGGCCGGACGGCAAGGTCAGATTCATCGGATCGCAGGCTTTGGCACCAACCTCAATCGGGATCAGCTTTTCATTGCCCACCGTGTTTTTCGTGATGGTTGCATAATAAAACAACCCGCCTGCAGCCACTGCCAAAACAGCAGAACCGGCAACAGCCAGTTTCATAAGGCCTGATGAAGGTGCGGATGGATTCTTACTCATCATAGCCTCTTACGCAGCAGCGGTTTTTTGTGCAGGTACCGGCCGCAGATAAATGGCCAGTGCCGCAAACAGGAAGATAAAATAGGCAATCACTTCGCCAATCGCTGGTGTATCGTGATAGCCGAGCAGGCCGGACAGCAATGTGCCGAGCGGTGTAGACAGCGGCAGCACATGGCTCAGATCCCATGCAGGTGCCTGCAAATAATTCCAGATGCCAGCCTCATGCAGGCTGCGAAGTGAGCCGGACAATAAACCGGCAGCAACAAAAATAATCAGAATACCTGTCCAGCGGAAAAACAGCCGCAAATTCAGGCGCAACCCGCCCTGATAAATCAACATGCCGAGCACGACAGAAACGGCTACGCCCAAAAAAGCACCAAGTGGCGCCGCATAGCCTTCGCTCTGCTGAAAAATCGCCAGCAGGAAGAACACGGATTCCAGCCCCTCGCGCGCCACGGCAAAAAACACCATGCCAATCAGGGCCCATGTCGCTGATTTCGCGGCAAGTGCATGTTCGACGGAATGCTGCAATTCATCTTTGAGAGAGCGTGCGGCTTTTTTCATCCACAGCACCATCGACATCAGCACGATCACCGCGACAAAACCGACAATGGCTTCGAACAATTCCTGCATTTTTTGCGGAAATTCAGCGCTGATGATCTGCAAGGCAGCGCCCGCCAAAAAAGACAGCGCAATGGCCAGAAAAATGCCGATCCAGACGGCAGGCATATAGGATGAGCGTCCGGTCTTATTCAGGTAAGACGCAATAATACTGGTGAGAAGAGCAGCTTCCAGCCCCTCACGTAACATAATCAGAAACGGTGCCAACATCGGCTTGCTCTCAGTGTCGTTTAAACAAATGCAAGCCGGAAAAGCCTGCGCAACAATGAAAATGCCCGGCCGGAACGATCACTAATTCAGTAAAAGCAGAGGTCTAAGCAAAGACAGTTAAATATGTGAATTAAAGTCACCTTTTACATGAAACTGCTATTTCCGACAACGCAAAAACATGGGAGCGGGCAGATTTTTCTAAAAACCCGAGGACCGGCAGAAAATCTCTATCCCTTTTTAAAAACTCATAAAAATACAATAATCATACTGATGCCGCCTGTTTACCTGCAAACGAGTAGCCGTTTATACCGGCATCATGATCTTAAAAACTAAGAAGCCTGCACCGGTGATTCCGGTGCAGGCTTCTGGTTGTCACAGAGCGTGTCGCGTTTAATTCTATCCACTGCGCTCGCTCTGTCTCCTTGTCTTTCCACATGTCGTTTTCGGAAAACCGGTATCCACTTTTCCGCGACATGCTTTAGCTTGCTAGATCAGAAGTCGAACAACTCGCCCAGCAGCGATTTCTTTTTACGGTATGGCTTGCCATGGCTGTAATCATCATGATCACGGCGGTCACGATCATAATCGCGATCACGGTCATGACCGCGGCTGTCGGAGCGATAATCATCCTTGCTCGCTGTGCGCACAGGTTCTGCAGGAACTGAGCGCTCAATAATCTTGTCCAGCTCACCACGATCCAGCCATACACCACGGCATTTCGGGCAATAGTCGATTTCAATTCCCTGCCGGTCAGACATGACAAGCTCGGTATTATCGATAGGGCAAAGCATTATTAAGAGCCTCCTGATTGGTCAGGATTTGCACTTGGGTTGCGAATTGTGGTTTTTCAAGTGCGAGACCTCAGTTTTATCTCTGCCCGCCCATATTTCATCTCATCAGAGAAATTTCGCTTAATCCATTGACGGAACAATACTTTTGATGATGGTTCGGTCAAGTTCTTCATACTGGTTCAGCCCGATTGCATCATAAAGTTCGGCACGGGTCTGCATTTCATCAACCATGGCTTTGGTGGCACCATCCCGCTTGATCGTGGCATAGAGTTTTTCCTGCGCTTTATTGGCGACACGCAGAGAGGACACCGGCCAGATCACCATTTTATAACCCATTTCCTCAAATTCCTGCGCGGTGAAGAAAGGGGTGCGGCCAAACTCAGTCATATTGGCCAGCAGTGGCACGCCGGGCATACGTCTGGCAAATTCACGGAACATTTCAGCCGTGTTCAGCGCTTCAGGGAAAATCGCATCGGCACCAGCTTCCATATAAAGCTTGGCGCGCGCCACAGCGCCGTCCATGCCTTCACTGGCAGCAGCATCGGTGCGGGCAATCAGATAGAGATGACGGCGTGCTTTGGCAGCAGCAGCCACTTTTGCGGCCATATCCTCAGCACCGGCCAGCTTTTTATCATTCAGATGGCCGCATTTTTTCGGCAGCAACTGATCTTCAATATGCACAGCGGCAGCGCCTGCATCTTCAAATGTGCGCACCATATGCATCACATTGAGCGCCTCACCATAACCGGTATCTCCATCGACCACGAGCGGCAGACCACTGGAGCGGGCAATCTGACGAATGAAAAACGCCACCTCGTCCACGGTGATAATACCAAGATCCGGCAAGCCCATTGAAGCCGTCATAGCTGCGCCGGAGAGGTAAAGCCCTTCAAAACCGGCATTGCGCGCCTGAATTGCGGCCATACCATTATGCGCACCCGGCAATTGCACAATGCCGGGTCTGTTCATCAATTCACGGAACCGCTCACCGGCGGGTTTGGTTGGCAGATCGGAAGCAGATAAATAAGGCATAATACTCACTCGGGCTGTCTCAGTTAAATAGTCTTGGGAGTGGATGCGGATCGTTCATCAATCGGCACAAAAGTCAGATTGTCAGGGCCGATATAATTCGCGGACGGACGGATAATCTTATTGTCGATACGTTGTTCGATAATATGCGCTGCCCAGCCGGAGGTGCGGGCAATCACAAAAAGCGGCGTAAACATTGCGGTCGGCACACCGAGAATGTGGTAGGAAACAGCACTGAACCAATCGAGGTTCGGGAACATTTTCTTGTTGTCCATCATCACCGTTTCAATACGCTCGGCAATGTCGAACATTTTCGTGGTACCCGCCTCTTCCGACAGTTCCAGCGCGACTTTCTTGATAATCTCATTACGTGGATCGGCAATCGTATAGACCGGATGGCCGAAACCGATCACTACCTGTTTCTGCTCAAGCTGGCGCAGAATATCGGCCTCTGCTTCATCAGGATCGGCATAGCGCTGCTGGATTTCCAGCGCCACTTCATTGGCACCGCCATGTTTCGGGCCGCGCAGCGCACCGATAGCACCGGCGATGCAGGAATAGACGTCTGAGCCTGTGCCTGCGATGGTACGCGCCGTGAAAGTGGACGCGTTAAACTCATGCTCTGCATAGAGGATCAGCGAGATATTCATCGCCCGCACGGCTGCCGGTGTCGGTTCTTTGCCGTGGAGAACACGAAGGAAGTGACCACCGATTGTGTCATCATCGGTTTCCAGCTCAACCCTGCGGCCATGATGGGCAAAGTGATACCAGTAGAGCAGCATCGAGCCGAGGGAAGCCATCAACCGGTCGGCGATATCTTTGGCACCAGCCTGAGGATGCCCGCTGACTTCCGGAAGCACGCAACCGAGAACAGAGACGCCGGTACGCATCACATCCATCGGATGGCTGGCGGCTGGCAGCAATTCGAGCGCCGCCTTCACATTGGTCGGCAAACCACGCATGGCTTTGAGCTTTTGCTGATAGGCAATCAATTCGCGTTTGGTCGGCAGCGTGCCATGCACCAGCAAATGCGCGACTTCTTCAAAATCGCATTGCAAGGCTAGATCATGAATATCGAAGCCGCGATAATGCAGATCATTACCGCTGCGCCCCACGGTACAAAGGGCAGTATTACCGGCAACCACGCCGGACAGTGCCACGGATTTCTTTTTTGGCGGCGTCACCGGTGCATTTGTTTCACTTTCTGCAATGCTCATCATTCTCTCCCTTGGCCGCTTTATGAGTTATCCGGTTCCTCCACCGATAATTCTGCAGCACAGATTGTGCGTTGCGACATGCAGGCGAGATCACTTCATCCCGCCTGCACAGTGTCTCTAGCCCTGCCAGTCGAAAATACCATGTGCTTTGCCCGGTTCGCATTTGCCCGGCAGCGCTGTGATATTGAGACCGCCCAGTTCATCCGCTGTGAGATCAGTCAGGCGTTCAACGGTTTTGATGAAACGATCCTGTTCTTCCTGCCCGATAATACCCTCAGCCAATGTGCGGAATTTACGGACATAATCCGGTCGTTTGAACGGGCGGGCGCCCAACGGATGCGCATCGGCCAGCGCCAGTTCATCTTCGATCACCGAACCATCCTGCATGGTAATCACCACACGGGCACCAAAGGCTTTTTCATTCGGATCATGGCTGTGATAGCGCTTTGTCCATGCCGGATCTTCCACCGTGCTGACCTTGTGCCAGAGCGCAACTGTCTCCGGACGTTTGGCACGCTCCGGTGCATAGGAATGCTCATGGTGCCATGTGCCGTCTTCCAGTGCGACTGCAAAAATATACATGATCGAATGGTCAAGCGTCTCGCGGCTGGCATTCGGATCCATTTTCTGCGGATCATTGGCACCGGTACCAATCACATAATGCGTATGATGGCTGGTATGCAGCACAATGCTGGCAATCTTAGAGAAATCCTTAACACTTGAGCGCATCCGCCGTGCGAGATCAATCAGTGCCTGGCTCTGATACTCAGCCGAATGTTCTTTCGTATAAGTATCCATGATCGCACGTTTGCGCTCACCGATTTCCGGCACCGGCACAAAATATTCAGCTTTCGGGCCACCAAGCAGCCATGCAATGAAACCGTCTTCACCTTCCCATGCAGGAGACGGCGCACCCTCACCGCGCATGATACGGTCAACGGCTTCCACTGCCATTTTGCCGGCAAAGGCGGGTGCATAGGCTTTCCAGCTGGAAATTTCGCCCTTGCGGGACTGACGTGTGGTGGTTGTGGTGTGCAGACCCTGCTGAATAGCCTGATAAATCTGCTCAGTGCTCAGGCCAAGCATGGTGCCGATACCGGCCGCTGCTGACGGCCCAAGATGGGCAATATGGTCGATTTTAAACTCATGCAGACAAATGCCTTTCACGAGATTGACCTGAATTTCATAACCGGTAGCAATACCGCGTGCCAGCGCAGAACCATTCAATCCGCAATGCTGCGCAACCGTCAGCATCGACGGAATATTATCCGCCGGATGGGAATAATCGGCAGCGAGAAATGTATCGTGAAAGTCCAGCTCGCGTACTGCAACACCATTCGCCCATGCTGCCCATTCCGGTGACACGCGCTGATCCGCAGGCAACCCAAAAACTGTGGCACCGCGCTTATAAGGATGGGCTAGCGCCTGCATTCTTGCGCTGACAACCGGACGGCGCATCAATGATGCCGCCGCCACAGACGCATTGTCGATGATACGGTTGCCGATCATCTCAACAACATCATCATCCAGCGGCACATCATCGGCAGCCATAGCGGCAAATTTCCATGCCAGCTGATCTTCACGCGCCAGATGTTCTGCAGATTTATAGGTACGCACTTTATGGAGTTTCACAGAAAAATCCCTCTCTGTCTTAGCCAAAGACTATGACAACCCGTTTCTGCCGTCCTCCGACAGCAGTGAATTGTGTAACTTGCGAAGCCGAATGCACTCTGTAAACCAACTATACAGCGGCAAATCTTTGCGCCTATGGCTGAAAAAGCGAAGTGACGGCGGTGATTTTTTGTGAAATTGTGAAACTTGCGAAGTCGTCACAGTTTCGCAAACCGCATGCAAATAAAAGGAATGACGAGAACAGCGTTGATCTGAAAGGTCGGGAGGGCCTGAAGAATGCGTAAGACTTTTGTTGGCATAAAATTGAGAAAATTGCGGGAAGAGCGTCAGCTCACCCAGATGTCTCTGGCGAAAAGCCTAGGGATTTCTTTGAGTTATCTCAATCAGATCGAGAATAATCAGCGCCCGCTGACCGTGCAGGTTTTGCTAAGGCTCAATGAGGTCTTCGGCATAGATGTTCAGCTTTTTTCTGAAGCCGATGAGGCGCGGCTGTTCAGCGATTTGCGTGAAGTTTTTGCCGATCCGCGTTTGAATGAGCAACTCGGCAAAACTGAAATCCGCGAACTTGCCGCCAATATGCCCGCTGTCGGACGGCTGATTGTGGAAATGCACAAACAGCTTGGCGAGGCGCAGGAGCAATCTGCATATCTTGCAAACCAGCTTGGCAATGACCGCTCCGCCGATCTGCCGGTGATGCTCTCCACACCCTATGAGGAAGTGCGCGAATATTTCTATGCACACCGCAATTATATTCCGGAACTCGACCATGAAGGTGAGGCGCTGAGCCACAAACTCGGTCTGCCTGTCGGCAAAATGAAACATGCACTGGCAGAACGTCTGATGCAAATGCACGGCGTGCGGCTGGTTGAGCAATCAGGGCCTGACAGTTCAGACAAGGTTCGTCATTACGACAGCAGCACCCGCCTGCTCTCTCTCTCCCCGCGTCTTGATGAAGGCCAGCAGGCCTTTCAGCTGGCAACGCAAATCGCCTTTATGGAACAGAAACATCTGCTGGATCAGTTACTGGAAAAAACGGCATTTTCAAGCCCTGAAGCACGGGTACTGGCGCGGATCGGGCTTGCCAATTATTTCGCCGGTGCCGTGCTGATGCCCTATATGCATTTTCTGCAAAGTGCAGAACAATTACGTTATGATATTGAATTACTTGGACAAAAATATGCAGTGAGTTTCGAAACCATCTGCCACCGGCTCAGCACTTTGCAGCGGCCTGAGGCACGCGGCGTGCCGTTTTTCTTCATCCGCGTGGATCGTGCAGGCAATATTTCCAAGCGTCAGTCAGCAACCGATTTTCACTTTTCACGCTTTGGCGGCACATGCCCGCTGTGGAATATTTATGCGGCTTTTTCCTCACCGGATCGTATTCTGACCCAGCAGGCCGAAATGCCGGACGGCCGCACTTATTTCTGGATTGCCAAAATGATCCGCCACCGGCAGGGCGGCTATAAAGCGCCTTCAAAAAGCTTTGCTATCGCATTGGGTTGTGATCTGCATCATGCCGACCGGCTGGTCTATTCCAAAGGTATGATCCTTGATGATCCGGCGGCACGCACACCGATCGGCGCAGGATGTAAAATCTGCGAACGGCAAAAATGCCCGCAACGTGCCTTCCCACCGCTCTATTCCACAATACAGGTTGATGAGGCGCAGACGAATTTTGCTCCCTATATGACCGCCTGAGAAGTGATTGCCTCCCGTCAGGGCACTGAATTCAAAGGAGTTTTTTCTTATTATACTAAAGTATAATGTGGTTTCTATCTATATCAGAAAGGTTGACAAGTCGCGCCGGTCTTTTCATGTTCACTGCAGAGGATATTCCAGAGGGAGAGAGAATATGAAATTTGGCAAAAATTTTCGCCGCTTTATGGCCGCAGCTGTTTTGGGAACGGCAGCACTCGGCGTAACCATTGCAACTGCACAATCACCTTCGTTTTTCCGTATCGGCACCGGCGGTACCGCAGGCACTTATTATCCGATCGGCGGATTGATCGCCAATGCGATCTCCGGCAATGGCGATCAGGGCGTTCCGGGTCTGGTGGCAACTGCAGTCTCTTCCAACGGTTCTGTCGCCAATATTAATGCAGTACAAAGCGGTGGTCTTGAAGCCGGTTTTACCCAGTCTGACGTCGCCTATTGGGCCTATACCGGCACCGGCCTCTATGAAGGCAAGGGCAAAGTGGAAGACCTGCGTCTGATCGCAACACTCTATCCGGAAACCGTGCATCTGGTTGCCCGTAAAGATGCAGGCATCAAATCTGTTGCTGATCTCAAAGGCAAACGCGTCTCACTTGATGAGCCAGGTTCCGGTACCATTGTCGATGCCCGTATTGTACTTGGTGCCTATGGCATGACAGAAAAAGACGTGAAGGCCGAGTATCTGAAACCGGGTCCTGCCGGTGACCGCCTGAAAGACGGCGCGCTGGATGCTTATTTCTTCGTTGGCGGCTACCCGACCGGTGCGATTTCCGAACTCGCCAGCACCAATGGTATTTCTCTGGTTCCGATTGAAGGACCGGAAATGGAGAAAATCCTCAAAGAATACAGCTTCTTCGCCAAGGATACTGTACCGGCCGATACTTATAAAGATGTCGGTGCAACCGATACAATTTCCGTTGCCGCTCAGATGGTGACAAGTGCGAAACAGTCCGATGAACTGGTCTATAACATCACCAAGACCATGTGGAATGACGCAACCCGCAAGGCGCTGGACGCCGGCCATGCAAAGGGTAAAATGATTACCCTGCAGAATGCAGTGACCAGCCTTGGTATTCCGCTGCATCCGGGTGCTGAACGCTTCTACAAAGAAGCCGGCCTGCTGAAATAAAAAACCGTTTATCCTGCACCAGACTCTCGTAAAGTCCGGTGCAGGATTTTCTCACAGGTTTACAATACGCATTTTGACGGGCGAGTGCGTCCGGCTGCTACAGTCAGCCCGTGAACGCCAGCGCCTTTAGCCATATTTTCAGGAAATTTCCCCATGACCACAGAGCAACAATCGTTGAAACCTATGGAGCTGGATGAAGAAAAAGCGCGCGAACTCGAAGAGAAATTCGATTCAGAAATCCGCTTTCGCCCGTTGTTGCCTGTTACTGCCCGCATAGTCGGCACATTGCTGATTATTCTCTCGCTGTTTCACTATTACACAGCCGGTTTTGGTATTCTGTCTGAAACCATGCATCGCGGTATCCATCTGGCTTTCGTGCTGGGTCTGGTGTTTCTGGTATTTCCGTTTTCGCCAAAAGGTTACACGGAACCGGCAAAATCCACTTTGCTGCGGCCGCTCGGTATTTCCATCATCGACTGGGCGCTGGCGATTGGTGCTGTCATTGCGGTGATGCATGTGCCGCTCATCCCGCTGGATGATCTGGCCTTCCGCGTCGGTAATCCGACAACAACCGATGTGATGCTCGGCGGTCTGCTGATTATTGTGCTTTTGGAAGCCACACGCCGTTCGGTCGGCTGGCCGCTGCCGATAATCGCTGTGCTGTTTATGCTCTATGCCTATTTCGGCCCGTCCATGCCCGGCATTCTGGTGCATCCGGGTTCGTCCGTTTCTCAGATCGTTGACCATCTTTATCTGACAACACAGGGTGTTTACGGTATCGCGCTTGGTGTGGTTGCTACCTATGTGTTCCACTTCGTGTTGTTTGGTGTTTTTGCCACCCGTATCGGTCTGGGACAATTGTTTCTTGATTGTGCCGCATGGGTTGCAGGGCGCTATGCAGGCGGCCCTGCCAAAGTCTCGATCTTCGGCTCGGCGCTGTTTGGTATGATTTCCGGCTCCTCTGTTGCCAACACGGTAACAGTCGGCTCGCTCACCATTCCGGCGATGATCCGCCTTGGCTATAAACGCAATTTCGCAGCCGCAGTTGAAGCCGCCTCCTCGACCGGTGGGCAGATCACCCCGCCGATTATGGGTGCTGCGGCCTTCCTGATGATTGAGTTCCTCAATCTGCCTTACACCACTATTATTATTGCCGCGATTGTTCCGGCCTTCATGCATTTCTTCGGTGTTTTGATGCAGGTGCATTTTGAAGCCAAGCGCACAGGCCTGCGTGGCATGACACCGGATGAAATGCCTGATCTGAAAGAAGCTTTCAAACGTGACTGGCCGACGGTTATTCCGCTTGTCGTTCTGGTTGGCGTACTTCTGTCCGGTTACACGCCTTATCTCGCCGCGTTCTGGGGGATTACGCTGTGTATTGCCGTCGGTCTGCTCAATCCGCGTAAGCGCATGTCCGTCAAAGAGATTTTTGAAAGCCTGCGCGACGGTGCAAAATATGCACTCGCGGTTGGTGCAGCAGCGGCAACAGTCGGCATTGTTGTCGGCGTGGTCACACTCACCGGTGTCGGCTTCAAAATCTCCTATATTGTGACCACAACAGCTGCGGATATTGCCGCATGGTTTGGCACATTCCTGCCTGCCGCGCTTATCGGTGCCTCAACGCTGACTTTGCTGTTTACCCTCATCATGACCGGCATTGTCTGTATTCTGATGGGTTGCGGTATTCCGACCACGGCAAATTATATCATCATGGCAACCATTGCCGCGCCGACGCTGGCACTGCTGGGTGTTGAACCGATTGTTGCACATTTCTTCGTGTTTTATTACGGGGTTCTGGCCGATATCACGCCGCCGGTGGCGCTTGCAGCCTATGCCGCGGCGGGGATGGCCGGTGCCGATCCGTTTAAAACCGGTAATACCGCCTTCCGCTTAGGTTTGGGTAAAGTGCTGGTACCGTTTGTGTTTGTATTCTCGCCGTCACTCTTGCTGGTCAATGCCAATTTCTCATGGGGCGAATTCTTCACCGCCTTTATCGGCTGCGTGATCGGGATTACCGCCTTGGGTGCTGCGCTGTCTGGCTTTATGCTGGTGCGTACTAAACGCTGGGAACAGGTGCTGCTGATTATTGCAGCAATCCTGCTGGTCGTACCGGAAATTTATACATCCCTGCTGGGTCTGGCACTGCTCGTTCCTGTGCTGCTGCGACAAGTGGCAGGTGTGCGGCAGGCACAGCCGGTATAATAAAAAGGGCGCTTAAAGCGCATTCCGAAAAGTGTGAAACGTCTGCGCAGGGTAATCAGTTCACAGGACTGATTACCAATCCTGCTTCGATCAGATAAAATGCGCGTTCTTCAAAATGAGAGCATTTTCATCTTATATGAAATGCTCTCACCGCCCTTTTTAATGGTCATCTTTTGTCTGTTTCAAATCCGGCAACCGGCTCCAGAATTTTTCAATCACAGAACGCTGATTGTTTCTGGAGCGGTAAAGACGGATTTCCAGCGGAATATTCCATGACATATCCGCACCATGCACCAGCTGGCCGGTGGCCAGTTCTTCGGCAATCAGGCTGTGCGGCACCCATGCCACGCCCCATCCGGCCATTGACATGCCTTTGAGACCAATCGACATACTGCCTTCATGAACCAGACGATGTTCCGGCATTTTCAGCGCAAATAATTCACTCAGCAAATGACCGAAGAACGATGATTTTTCATAGCCGATATAATCAAACGGCTGCTCGCCGCGGCCAACCATATGCAGCGGGTTGCCATCAGCATCCGGTGCGCTGATCGGAATGATCTGCTCAAAGCCGACAACTTTGTAATCAAAGTCTGCAGCATCGAGCAGCAGTGGCACAGACGGATGCACATAGGTCAGCAGAAAATCACAATCGCCGTCAACAAGCGCATTCACATTGCCTTCAACACTGCCTGTATCCGGCCGCAACCGTGTGAAAACCGGTGCGGTATTATCACTGGTTTCCTTCACCCATTGCGGGAAAAATGTGAAAGACAATGTATGCAATGCGATGAAAGAAATTGTCTGTGCTTCCAGTGTCTGGTTTGCCTGAAAGCCCTGACGCACCTGATAGAGTGACTTCAGTGTTTCCTGCGCCACCGGAATAAACTTCTCACCGGCCTCGGTGAGCCGCGAAGGATAAGTCGCACGGTCAATCAGGGTCGTGCCGAGCCATGTTTCCAGCTGCTTGATACGGCGGCTGAAAGCAGACTGGGTAACGTGGCGTTCATCTGCAGCTTTGGAGAAATTTAAAGTATGAGCAAGCGCCAGAAAGTCTTCAACCCACTTAATTTCCACAATACGGATCCTTCGTCATGATTGCCTGTTTTGCATACAGGCATGCAGGTTCAGAATAGGCCTTATACGATATGTCAGCATATTTGAACAGAAACATAAAAAACGGCCGCTCTCTTAAATATCCGCAGATATCAGAGAACGGCAGTCACTTCAGTTACTGAAGATTAGCGGGTATATTCCAGCATACGGCTGCGGCTCAGCACCAGTTCAACGCGATTATCGCTCAATCGGTTGATGCAAACCCGTTTCACCCACGGGCCGTCATGCAGCGTAAACAGATAGCGGCCATTGCCAAGATCGGTGACAGGCATTGTCTGTTGAACAGGGCCGACACCCATAATTACCGTGCCGTTGGCGATCTCAAAAGCAGCACCGTAAACCGACTTCCAGCTACCGTCGAGTTCATTACCGGCAGGCTTTGGTGTTACCGGATAAAGACGGCGCGGTGCATGGCCAAGTTCCCCTTCCAGCACCTCACCTGTCCAGCGCAGCAGGATTGGTGACGTAGCCGAGCGGGATGAAAACCAGCCATTACCTTCATAATAGAGCGCATCTTCATTGTCGATATAAGTGACGTTACCGCCCTTCATCTCAACCCAGTGATGATCGGTTTCGGTGACATAAAAACCATCCGGAATTGTACTTCCGGTCTGCGGTAACGAACGACCTGCAAGCGCAGCCATTGCAGCCTGCGCCATCTTGCTGCCATTGGCGTCATCACGGTTGGCGACAACCACAAAACCACACTGATGCTCAGGGCAGATCAGCACATAGCTCTTATAACCCGGATGCGAACCGCCATGACCGACCAGCTTCAGACCATTAAGTTCAGAAGCAACAAAACCGAGACCATAGGCAGACAAACGACCATCAGCCATTTTACGTGGCTCACTGATCTTTTCAATCACACCGGAAAGCTGGTCTTTGCCGCACATCAGAGCCTGCGCCCAAGTCGCCAGCGCTGTACCGCTACCGGTCAGGCTACCCGCTGCGGAAATATAAAGACCGGCTGAACTGAGCTGCCATTTTTTGCCATCATGCCAGTAGCCCGGCACCAGACCATCCACCGGATCATTCCAGACATCCGGTGCTTTCAGCTGTACGCCGAGCATTGGTGCGATTTCATTTTGCAGATAATCATCAAAGCGCAGACCCAGACGCTCCAGCGCAATTTCCACCAGACGATAGCCGGTATTGGAATAGGAGACCTGCGTACCGGCATCAAAATTGAGGCGTTCCATCGTCGCGTGGAAGTCCATCAGCCGGTCATTATGGGTTTCCGTATAAATCGACAGGCCGAGCAATGTCAGGCATTCGCGCGTGTCGGGCAGACCGCCGCTCATATCCAGCGCCTGACCGACAGTCACTTCGCTCAAAGGCTTTTTCAGTTCCGGCAGATGTTTGCCGAGCGGATCATCAAGGCTGATCTTGTCTGCATGTTTCAGCACCATAGAAACAAAGACATGCTTGGTCACAGAGGCATAGCGCACAACACTATCGGCGGAAAACGGCTTATGGGTTGCCAGGCTTTCCACACCGCTGGCAGTGCTGAAACGGATACCATCGGCATCAAAGCCGATAATCACGCCTCCCGGCTCATTGGCAGGCCATTGTGCAGTCAGTTTTTGTGCGGTTGATAAGGCGGCGTCCCAGTTCATAGCCATGATCGCTTCTTCCCATGCCCCTGTTCATGCAGGTTTTTAATTCAATATTGCATAAAGAACAGGCCGGAAAATCCGGCCTGTTACACTCTCATTATTTTGGTTCTTCAACCGTTACGCTCAACTCGCGTAGCTCAGTCGTATGCGGATGGGTGGTGCGGCCTAAACGCAGATCTTCTGCTGTCAGCTGTTCCACCATCACACCATTCTGCATCACGCCCACTTCCGGGCAGAGATGGGCGATAACTGCGAGATTATGGCTCACCAGAACATAGGTCAGATTGCGTTCTTCACGCAGATCCGACAACAGGTTGAGAATTTCCGCCTGAACGGAAACGTCCAGTGCCGAAGTCGGCTCATCGAGCAGCAATACCTGCGGATCTGCAATCAGAGCACGGGCAATCGCCACGCGCTGACGCTGACCGCCGGACAACTGGTGCGGATAGCGGAAACGCGCCGTCTGCGGCAGAGCCACATCAGACAGAGCCTGCTTGATCCGTCCTTCAACATTGTCGATCTTATGAACCAGCAACAGCTCGCTCAGAATACGGTCAATGGTCTGGCGCGGATGCAGGGAGCCAAACGGATCCTGAAACACCATCTGAACAGAACGGAAAAATTCCGGTGTCCGCTTCAGCGGCGCGTCTTTGCCGTCAAAAGCAATACGTCCGCTCCAGCTTTCGTTCAGACCGGCCATCGCACGCAGGATTGTCGACTTACCCGAACCGCTCTCGCCCACGATACCGAAGCTGCCGCCTTTTTCGACGTTAAACGAAACGCCCTTAACGACCTGCTTGTCACCGAACTGAATTTTCAGATTATCAACTTCAATCATTATTTCAGCCACTCCGGATCACGGGTCATTACCGGCAGACGATCACGCGGATGCGTCAGCGACGGAATACAGTTCAGGAGACCCTTGGTATAAGGATGCTGAGCATTATTGAGTTCCGATGCTTTCAGCTCTTCCATCACCTGCCCCATATACATGACCATAACGCGGTCACAGAAATGGGAAACAAGCGGAAGATCGTGGCTGATGAGGATCAGCCCCATGCCGCGGCTGTCGACGAGATCATCGATCAGACGCAGAATTTCAGCCTGCACGGTTGCGTCAAGCGCCGAAGTCGGCTCATCGGCAATCAGCAGTTCCGGATCCGGTGCCAGCATCATAGCGATCATGACCCGCTGCCCCATACCGCCCGATACTTCGTGCGGATAGGTATGTGCCACTTCACGCGGATTGCGGATTTTCACCTGATCGAGCAGATCAATCGCCGCTTCCAGAGCCTGTTTTTTGCTGCCGCCTTTGTGTGTGCGCCAGGCTTCCGCCACCTGCACACCAATGGTCTTCACCGGATTCAGCGAGTATTTCGGATCCTGCAGAATGAAACCAACGCGCTTACCACGGATCTGACGCATCTGTTTTTCAGATGCGGTCAGCAGATCCTGTCCGTCAAAACTGAGCTTATCAGCTTTGACTTCCGCAATATTCGGCAGGAGTTTCATCAGAGCGCGGGCAGTCAGAGACTTGCCCGAGCCGCTTTCACCCACAATACCCAGCTTTTCACGGCCAAGCTGCAGAGAGAGACCGCGCACCGCCTCAAAACGGGTGGTGCGGGTTTCAAATGCGATTCTCAGATTTTGAATATCTACCAGCATTTTATCCCTCAATTCTGCTTCGGATCGAGGACGTCACGCAGACCGTCGCCGAGGAAGTTGAACGCGAGTGAAACGAGGAAGATCGCAATACCCGGAATTGTAGCAACCCACCACTGCTCAAAAATGAAGCGTTTGGCTGTTGCAATCATCGCACCCCATTCCGGTGACGGCGGCTGCGCACCCATACCGAGGAAGCCAAGGCTTGCAGCGGTCAGAATGATCGAGCTCATATCCAGCGTAATACGTACAATCAGGCTCGGCACGCACAGAGGTGCGATATGACGGGCGATAATACGTGCAGGGCTGGCGCCGGTCAGGCGATAGGCTGCGATATAGTCAGTGTTACGGATGGTCATGGTTTCCGCACGGGCCAGACGCGCATAAGGCGGCCAGGCTGTGAGTGCAATCGCCAGAATCGCGCTTTCAACACCCGGTTTCAGCGCGGCTACGAAAGCCAGAGCCAGAATAAGACGCGGGAAAGCGAGGAACACGTCGGTTACGCGCATCAGGATTGTATCGACAACACCGCCGAAATAACCTGCCACGCAACCGATGATCAGACCAAGCGGTGCAACCAGAATAACAACGGCAATAACCATGCCGAGTGTTACGCGGCCGCCATAAAGGATACGCGAGAAAATATCGCGTCCCAGCTCGTCCGTACCGAACCAATGCTGAGCAGAAGGTGCCGCAAGACGATTGGCGAGATTTTGAATGCTCGGATCATGCGGTGCCAGCCACGGGGCAAAAATGGCGATGAAAACAAAGACCGCAATGATGAACAGGCCGATCATCGCCAGCGGATTTGACTTCAGATTGAGCCAGATACGGTAGCGCCGGCCCCAGAGAGCCTGCGACGGCGAGGACGGAGTTTCGTCCAGCGCCCAGTTATGAAAATTAGAGAAAATCATCTGACGCGTGGATCCAGTACCTTGTAGAGAATGTCAGCGAGCAGGTTAAGCCCGACATAGATGACACCAATCAGAAGAGTGGCGCCGACGACAGGGTTCATGTCTGCATTCATCAGCGAAACAGTCAGATACTGACCAAGACCAGGCCAGCTGAACACGGTTTCGGTTACAACTGCACCTTCAAGCAGACCGGCATAGGTCAGTGCAAGAACGGTCACCAGCTGCACGGCCACAGTCGGGAAAGCGTGTTTCCAGATAACTGCAGTGCCGGACAGGCCCTTGGCGCGGGCTGTAACAACAAACTCACCTTTGAGTGCATCCAGCATGAATGCACGGGTCATACGGGTGATATAAGCCATGCTGAAATAAGCGAGAATGATAACCGGCTGGGCCATATGCGCGAGCGCATCCCAGAAAGCATCCATATCGCCGTCGATCAGCGTATCAATGGTCAGAATACCAGTGACATGCGGGATCATGTCCTGAAAAATAATATCCTGACGGCCGGGTCCCGGTGCGATACCGAGCGCGGCATAGAAAACCAGAAGCGAAATCAGCGCCAGCACAAAGGTCGGCACGGAGTGACCGGCCAGACAGATAACACGGATCGTCTGATCCGTCAGAGTGCCCTGACGCACCGCTGCCCAGACACCCAGAGGAATACCGATCAGGGCAGCGAGGAGGAGCGCTGCGGTGGCCAGTTCAAGGGTTGCCGGAAAATAGCGGGCAATATCCGTGGTAACAGGGTTGCGGGTCAGAATGGAATTGCCGAGATCACCCTGCAAAACCTGACCGATATAATGGAAGAACTGCACGACGAGCGGCTGATCCAGCCCCATCTCCGCGCGCACACGCTGAATAACAGCCTCCGGCGCATTATCGCCGACGGCTGCAATCACAGGATCAACCGGCATAACGCGGCCGATCATGAAAGTGACAATAGCAAGTCCGAACAGCGTGATTAACACGCTGCTCAGAGTACCAGTCAGAGTTTTCAGTCTCTTATTCAAGCTTTCGCAATCCCTGCGTAAGAGTGGGTATCGGACAGAACGCCGAGACGCATGCCGGTAACATCTTTACGGCAGGCAGCAGTCATTACAGTCTGCAGCATGACAACAAACGGGCTGTTGTTCATGAATTCGCGCTGCAGGTCTTCGTAAAGCTTAACGCGGGTTGCCGGATCTTTTTCATCGCGGGCAGCCAGCGATTTCTTGGCGAAATCTGCGTTCTGGTAGTTTGAGCGCCATGCGAAAGGCTTGCTCTTTGCATCATCCGACAGGTCGGTCACGTTGCAGAATACGTCCGCATTGGTGTTCGGATCGAAATAGTCCGAACCCCATGAAGTCAGAGCGATTTCATGTTCACGGGCACGCATTTTGGTGAGAACCTGACGGTTTTCAGCAGCACGCAGTTCCAGCTTGATGCCGATTTCTGCGAGGTTTGCCTGAATCGCCTGAGCGATATCCGGCCAAGGCTGTGCGGAATAATGATCCATGCTGATGGAGAAACCATCGGTGAGACCTGCTTCAGCCATCAGAGCTTTTGCCTTCGCAGTGTCTTTCTGGAATGGTGTGTCGTTAACTGCACCCGGGAAACCTTCAGGAATAATGGTCTGATGGATCTGGTGGGTCAAAGGCACGATATTTTCCTGAATGCCCTTATAGTCGATCGCCCATTTGATTGCTTCCCAGACCTTAGGATTGGTCAGCTTTTCAACTTTCTGGTTGAGCGACATCAGGCCGATACCGGCAATACCTTTACGCACGAGCGTAAAGTTTTCGTCGTTCTGGATCACGCGCAGCTGCTCGGAAGTCAGGTTACGGGCGATATCCACGTCACCTTTCTGGAGCATCAGCAGCTGGGATGAAGGGTCAGCAACGTGACGCAGAACAATACGCTTCACATTGCCTTTATAGGCGCCGTGCGGGTTCAGGTTCAGCATAACGCTTTCGCTTGGCTTCCATGCAGCCAGAGTCCATTCAGCGGAACCGGCGCTGTTTTTACGCAGCCATTCGTTACCGAGATCGTCACCGGCTGCATTTTCCATCACCAGTTTCTTCTCAACAACGCTACCGACGCTGGAAGACAGGCAATAAAGCAGGAAGGACAGGGAAGTCGGAGTGTCGAGAGAAATGGTCAGCGTACCGGCATCGGTCGCGACAACAGCTTTCTCAACATTCTCAGGGGTCAGACCGAACTGGCCGATGATGAAAGCAGGGCCTTTGTTCATCTTGATCGCGCGGTGCAGCGAGAACGCAGCATCTTCAGCGGTGATCGGATTGCCGGTCGCAAATTTTGCTTCAGGGTTGATTTTGAAAGTATAAACCTTACCTTCAGCATCAGCTTCCCATGAAGTGGCTACGCCGCCTTCAATCTTTTCAGGATTTTCAAAGCTCGGATGCACAAGACGCTGATACATGTTGTTGCAGATTTCGCTGCCGACAGCTTCAAAGCTCTCATGCGGATCGAGCGATGTCATGTTGTCCAGCTGCATGGCCACAACCAGAATGTCCTGACGACCGGCAGCGATCGCAGGCAGCATGCCGGCATATGACAGGAACGGAACAGCAGCAGCGCCCGCCAAAAAATTACGTCTTGAAATCACGGTGATTTCCTCTTCCCTATCCGTAAACGCAAGAAACCGGCCGGGTTGCCCCTGCCAGTGGTTAAGTTTTCTAACAGCTTTGAAAATGAGTTATCTTCGCGGGAGATCGTCCACCGGACCGATTTTTGCCCGTTCCGATCCACCCGAAACTGCATCAAAACAATGTGTATAAGAAAACCGTCTAATGTCCGGTTCAGTTATCATGAAGCCCAATAACGCGGCCAATGCAGATTTTGCCAGTGGCTATGCATGGTTTGCATGCAAAATCTTGTTCAAAACTTTGTTATTTTCTAATTTAAATTAATATGCAGAAGAGGACTATCCCCTGCAAGAAAAGGCATTTGCAATTTGGTTGCAAAATGGTCAGTCTCGCAAATCACGCGACGACTTGTATTTCCGCAGTGAAAAACCGCAGAATCGCAGGTGCCTCCCTGAAATCTCAGAGGAATACCGTTGCTAACGAGATGCAATAACAGGATTTAATCCGCTAAATGTTTCTGTTTGCGACATATTTTATGTCGCCAGCCAGAAAAGTAAGGTTCCCTTTCCCATGTCCAGTTCCTCAACGGCAGACAATTTCACCCCTGTCTTTGATGGCCATAATGACGTTTTGCTGCGTCTGTGGTCGTCAAGCGAAGCCAATCCGGTCGATCGCTTTATTGATGGCGAAAAGGTGGGTCATATTGATCTTCCACGCGCTAAAAAGGGCGGCCTCGCAGGCGGCCTCTGCGCAATTTATGTGCCGTCCCCTTCGATGGAAAAAGACGCAAACGGCGATTATCCGACGCCGGAACACGACAGCGCCTTAAGAATCACCCTCGGCATGGCCGCGCTTCTGGCGAAGATTGAAGCGAAGTCCGCAGGCGGCTTGAAAATCTGCCGTTCTGCCGATGATATCCGCACAGCGATGGCCAATGGCGCATTTGCGTCAGTACTGCATATTGAAGGTGCGGAAGCGATCAGCGCCGATCTGGATGAACTTTATGTGCTGCATCAGGCAGGCCTGCGCACTTTGGGTCCGGTCTGGAGCCGTCCGAATATTTTCGCATATGGCGTGCCGTTCCGCTTCCCGAGTACACCGGATATCGGCCCGGGCCTCAGTGATGCGGGCAAAGCCCTGATCCGCGCCTGTAACGAGCTGAAAATCATGGTCGACCTGTCGCACATGAATGACAAAGGCTTCTGGGATATTGCAGCGATCTCCGATGCACCGCTCGTTGCCAGCCATTCCAACGCACACACATTGTGCACCCACAGCCGCAATGTGACCGAAAAACAGATGGACGCCATCAAGGAAACCGGCGGCTTGATGGGCATCAATTTCGGCGTGTCCTTCCTGCGTGCAGACGGTCAGAAAATCACTGCCACGCCGCTCAGCGAAATGGTGCGCCATATTGATTACATCATCAATCGTATCGGTGTTGACCATGTGGCTCTCGGCTCCGACTTTGACGGCACGACCATCCCGGATGCTCTGGGCAGCGCCGCTGACCTGCAGCTGCTGATCGCCGAATTGCGCAAAGCCGGTTACGATCAGGAAATCATCGACAAGATCGCCTATAAAAACTGGATCCGCGTCCTCGAAAAAACCTGGGCGTAAGATTGCTGCATTTATAACCGCAAAATTGAAAAAGGCCTCCGCTATAGAGCGGAGGCCTTTTTCGTGATGTTAAGACGGCTGAGGCACCGGATATTGCAGCTTTGCTTTGTTACGTCCCAAACGCATAAATGGTTTCTCAATAATCAGATAAGAAATCTTCGCGCCGATAAGACTTGCAATAATAATTGCTATCACCGCCAGCGGAAAAGCCCAGCCACCCAAACCAAGCCGGTTGAAGACCGCCCAGCCCGCACCGACGACAAACATATGTGTCAGATAGAGCGAATAGGAACTGTCGCCAATTTGTACAAACAGATTACGCGGCGATAAAGTTTTAACCCAGCGATCCGTACAAAGCGCCACTACAACTAGCAGCACAGATGCGGTCAGATAAGCAAGATTTTCGATAAATAGCGGAAGCACCGTCAGATCAACACTGAACAGCAAACCTATGCTGAGCGCCACGAAAAACAGCAATACCGGCAAGGAATTGACGGAAAAATCGCTCCAGAAACCGCGGCGCTGCATTTCAGCAAGCCACATACCGGCAAGAAACGGCATCAGATTAAAGTTAAGATAAAAAGCTGTAACACTGCTGTTTCGCTCAACAAAAAACGCACCTGCAATCAGCACACCGAGTGCCAGACTCATGAAGACCGTGCGCCGCAAACTGCTCTCACACCACCAGAACAGAATAAAGATGAGATAGAAAAACATCTCATAATTGAGAGACCAGCCCGGTTTCAGCAAAGGGCGCCAGTCATCAACAGTCCCCGGCACCAGTTCCGGAAGAAAAGCGAGCGAGCTAAACAAATAATATGGCGTAAAACTTGTCGACTTGAACAAGCTCGGCAAATAAACCGCGCAGAGCGCAAGAAATATTGTGCAGAGCCAGTAAAGCGGCACGATGCGTATAATGCGCCGCCACAAAAAGCCTGCCGGTGCGAAGTCACGCGGATGAATATAGCTGATAATAAATCCGCTGATTACAAAGAAAATTGAAACACCAAAAGCACCCAAAACACCCAGTATCGGTGGCGGCTCAGCCATCGGATGCTGTAATGTGTGCCCGATAACGACCAGCAATGCCGCCAGGCCGCGCAAGATTTGCACAGAGTTGAATTTCTCACTCTGAATAACAGTGTTTGTCTGCATTTGCCTCACCCGATCACATGTATCAAATGCACGCACAGTCCATTGCAGCGCATTTATTGTTTTTGTTCCGGCAAGATTCCAAGCAAAAACACACTCAATATGCATTATTAAAATATAAATTTATAATTAAGCAAACTAATTAAATATAATCTCTAAATTGCCAAAACTATATTTCTATAATTATTCAATTTATCAATAGTCAATAGCGCAATATATACTTTAAATATCAATAATACATATCATTACTTAATAAAAATACAGAAAACAAAGCGCAAATATCGGAAATAATTACATTGCAACGATCTTTAAGAGCGTAAAATTTCATCACCCCATGCCGTTTATGCAGTTGTAATCACGGGGTTTAGGTCTAAACTGCGCGCAAAATTTCTAAAAAACCGCATAAACAGCATGACAGGATGGGAACTATGGATCACGCGCTCAAATTTTATATCAACGGTGAATGGGTTGATCCGGCAATAAGCCCAATTACAACACTGGATGTCATCAATCCTGCAACCGAGCAGCCTTTTACCAAAATCGCAATGGGCACCGCTGCCGATGTCGATAAGGCAGTAGCCGCCGCCAAAACCGCTTTTGAAAGCTTCTCCGTCACCAGTAAAGAAGAGCGTCTCGCTCTGCTTAAGCGCATTCTCGAAATTTTCATCCGCCGCTCGGATGAAATCGGCGCCGCAATCTCGCAGGAAATGGGCGCACCGCTGGCCATGGCTAAGGCTGCACAGGCCGGTTCTGGCACTGCCCATCTGATGGAAGCAATTAAAGCCGCTGAAATTTTTGAATATGCCTATATGCAGGGCACAACCCGCGTTGTGCATGAACCGATCGGCGTGGTGGCAATGATCACCCCTTGGAACTGGCCGATCAACCAGATTGCCGCAAAAGTTGCACCAGCCATTGCTACCGGCTGCACAATGGTGCTGAAGCCTTCAGAAATTGCGCCGGTCAGTGCCATTCTGTTCGCAGAAATCATGGATGAAGCCGGTGTGCCGAAAGGCGTGTTCAACCTCGTTCATGGTGACGGTCCGACTGTCGGCGTCGCGCTTTCCGGCCATAAAGATGTGGATATGGTGTCCTTTACCGGCTCTACCCGCGCCGGTGTCAGCGTTGCACAGACCGCAGCACCGACCGTAAAACGTGTACATCAGGAACTCGGCGGTAAATCCCCGAACATTATCCTGCGCAGTGCCGATCTGGATAAGGCCGTGCGTACCGGCGTCACCCGTTGCTTCGGTAATAGCGGTCAGTCCTGCAATGCACCGACCCGCATGCTGGTACCGCAGGAAGCTATGGATGATGCGATTGCAATCGCCCGTGATACAGCAGAAAAATTCCGCACCGGCGATCCGAATTCCGCCAATACCGATCTCGGTCCGGTCGTCAGCCAGTTGCAGTTCGACAAGATTCAGGATCTGATTCAGGCAGGTATTGATGAAGGTGCGGAACTGGTAACCGGCGGCACCGGCCGCCCTGCGGAACTCAATGCCGGTTATTATGTGCGCCCGACCATCTTTGCCCGTGTCGGCCATGATATGCGCATTTCCCGCGAGGAAATCTTCGGCCCTGTTCTGTCGATGATTGGCTATGATGATCTGGATGAAGCGGTCGAAATGGCCAATGATACGGTCTACGGCCTTGCGTCCTATATTCAGGGTGATCTGAAAGAAGCGCAGGCTTTGTCGAAACGTCTGCGCACCGGCAATGTCTATATTAATGATGCGCCATGGGACGGTGCGGCACCTTTCGGCGGTTACAAACAGTCGGGTAACGGCCGTGAATACGGCGTTTTCGGTCTGCGTGAATTTGTCGAAATCAAAGGTATCGTCGGCTTTGAAGAATAAGCCCCGGCCATAACCAGCCATAAAGAGACAAGAAATAGCGCGTCCGTCAAAAGACGCGCTGTTTTATATAATTGTTTTGATATATATCACATAAAGACTGACTATCTGCCGAAGCGCGCAACTGAGAGATACTCTCTCCGATGACAAAGCATGTCGCAGGCAGCGGATCACTCAAAATACGGCCAGCATATCCTGCCAGCAGATGCCTGCACTTATGCTGCATTCTCACATATAAGGCTGCTTCATAAGAAGCGGCAGGTTAAACATGAACAAGTCACCCTCCGAAGCCGCGCCAATCAACGCAACCGGCCTGCTGCAAAGCACGCCTGAGACACAGAGAAAAGCGATTATCGCGCTTTTGCTTGGCGGGCTGCTCATCAGCTGTTCGCCTATTCTGGTGCGTTTTGCCGAAACCGGCCCGATTGTTACGGCTTTCTGGCGGCTGGCACTGGCGATTATCCCGATGCTGATCCTGAATAACCGGATGAAGCATGGCGTGGATCAGGTCAAACCGGCTTCTCTTGGTGATCTGGCAATCCTTGCCGTTCCGGGCATTCTGATCGGGCTGGAACTGGTGGTCTGGCATATTTCGCTGACCATGACATCCGTTGCCAATTCGACGCTGATTGTGAACCTGTCCCCGATTTTTGTAGCGCTTGGCGGCTGGCTGTTTCTGAAACAGAAAATCAGCCGGATTTTCATCAGCGGTCTTGTTATTGCAATTTTTGGCGTGCTGATCCTCAAAGGCGGCCCCGACCTTTCCGGCCACAGCAGCCTCAAAGGCGATGCCGTGGCTCTGGGCGCTGCCATTCTTTATGCCGCTTATATTCTGATGCTCGGCTTCACGCGCCGCCGTTTTTCCACCTCAACGATCATGCTCTGCACCACAATCAGTGCAACCCTGACTATTCTGCCGCTCGCATTGATTTTTGAAACGCAATATTTCCCGCTGACCTTGTTTGGCTGGGTTGTTGTCTGCGCCCTGGCATGGATGACGCAAGCCGCCGGGCAAAGCCTGATTACATTTGCCATTGCATGGCTGCCGGTTGCGTTTTCTTCGCTCACACTTTTGATCCAGCCTGTTGTGGCAGCAATTCTGGCATGGATCCTGCTGTCAGAACCGCTGAGCATCTGGCAGATTTGTGGCGGCCTCATCGTCATCGCCGGCATTATGCAGGCAAGGCGTGGCTGACCACTTGTCGGGACGATTATATGCATAGACATATCAAAGCGCCCTGCAAAAACTGTGGCTGAAATACACAGGCGCAATTATTTTACGTTTTGGTCAAAAAAACTGTGAACATGACCTTGAACTTATTTAACGCTTGCTCCATATGAAGGTCACTTGCTGGCGCGCTTCCTCCCATTTCGCGCTGCAAGTGTTCCCCTCGAAGGCATCTAAATGTCTTCTTAAATTCAGCCGGGCTTTTTAGTCCGGCTTTTTTTCTGCCTGAATTGTGGATTTTCCACCTGTAAGTGGCGAAGAATCACCCTGCCCGCAGCATTTTCCTGAAATCACGAACTTTATGGCACGTAATTTTATTATCGCTTGTTTTGTGACAAACTCTTCGCCAAAATGTGTCTGCGCATAGAATTATGCGTGAATAGCTTTCGTAATTGTGCTTTTCTCTTTCGTATTAAATGTTATATGCGCTAAAACGAAAGAGCTTAATGGCAACCACGGAACTCTCGTCTGAACGGCGTACACATAACACCGGCTCAGCGATATTCCGTTTCATTGATCTTCAGGGACCTTCAGGGAGAAGTCATGTCCAAACGTCTGATGACTGTTTCAGTAGCGGCATTAACAATGTCCGTTGCATTCGCATCCAACGCATTTGCGGTTACCGAACTGCAATGGTGGCACGGTATGGCCGGCTCCAACAACGAAGTTGTTGAACAGCTCTCCAAGGAATTCAATGAAAGCCAGAGCGAATTCAAAATCGTTCCTGTTTATAAAGGCACCTATCCTGAAACTCTGAATGCGGGTATCGCTGCATTCCGCGCCAAGCAGGCACCGGCAATTTTGCAGGTTTTTGATGCTGGCAGCGGCGTGATGATGGGTGCTGAAGGCGCAGTTATGCCGGTTGCCGAAGTGCTGGAAAAAGGCGGCTTCACATTTGATAAGTCAAAATACCTCGCCGGTATTACCGCTTATTATTCAAAAGCAGACGGCACCATGCTGTCCTTCCCGTATAATTCGTCTTCACCGATCCTTTATTACAACAAAGACGCTTTCAAAAAAGCCGGTCTTGATCCTGAAGTTGCGCCAAAAACATGGCCTGAAGTGTTTGAAGCAGCACGCAAGATCAAATCCAGCGGCGCAGCAGCCTGCGGTTATACATCTACATGGCTGACATGGATCCAGACAGAAAACTTCGCCGCATGGAACAATGTTCCTTACGGCACTAATGAAAACGGCCTTGCCGGTCTGGACGTAAAACTGGAAATCAATGCGCCTCTGTTCGAGCAGCATTTCCAGGGTCTGGCTGATCTCGCCAAAGACGGCGCGTTCCGTTACGGCGGCCGCACATCGGAAGCCAAGCAGCTCTTCACTTCCGGTGAATGCGCTATGCTGACAGAATCCTCCGGTGGTCTGGGCGATGTGGTTAAATCCGGCATGAATTACGGTATCGGCCAGCTGCCTTATTATGAAGGTGAAGGTCGTCCGCAGAACACTATTCCGGGCGGCGCCAGTCTCTGGGTATTCGGCGGCAAGAGCGATGAAGAATATAAGGGCATTGCCCAGTTCTTCAACTTCCTGTCCCAGACCAAGATTCAGGCTCGCCTGCATCAGGTGTCCGGCTATCTGCCGGTAACACTGGAAGCCTATGAAGAAACCAAGAAATCCGGTTTCTACGAAAAGAATCCAGGTCGTGAAACACCAATCCTGCAGATGATGGGCAAAGAGCCGACCGCCAATTCCAAGGGCGTACGTCTCGTAAACCTGCCGCAGGTACGTGATATTCTCAATGAAGAATATGAAGCGATGCTGGCCGGTAAACAGGATGCAAAAACTGCGCTGAAAAACGCCGTTGAGCGTGGCAATGCAGCCATTGCTGAAGCTGTAAACCGCTAATACTCATAGCCGCGCATCCTGCAAAGGATGCGCGGTTTTCTTCACTCTGCATATAAACCCATCTTCAGGATTGCGTTGAGGATTGGCTTATATGTCAGGGCACATTCCGGAAAAGTCTTACCACCTCCGGAAGCGTGTAAAAACGATCAGGCAGAGTATTTCATGATGTCCGCGCAGGACGAAAATGCTCTGAGCTGACAGCACAGTCTCTGCCTGCCAAGAGCATCAGAAATTGTGTAACATTTCAAAAATCTTGCTGTGCCCCTTCAGCACCTTTTCGGTGTGTGGCGCTGCAATTTGAAGGAGATCTTTGTGCAGCGTGTTGTTTTTCCCAACAAGGTGCTACCCTATTTATTAGTTGCGCCGCAGCTCATACTCACATTCGTGTTCTTTTTCTGGCCGGCCAGTCAGGCTATTTATCAGTCGATGATGCGTGAAGATCCGTTTGGTCTGCGCAGCGCTTTTGTCGGTTTGAAAAATTTTCAGGCCTTGTTCGCCGATCCGAATTATCTGCATTCTTTCCAGATTACGATCTTTTTCAGTATTGCGACTGCTTTGCTGTCGATGGCTGTTGCCCTGTTTCTGGCAACCGCTGCGGAAAAAGTCGTGCGCAGTAAAAATCTGTACCGCACCCTGCTGATCTGGCCTTATGCCGTGGCACCAGCCATTGCCGGTATTTTGTGGCTGTTCATGTTTTCGCCCGCGATGGGAACACTGGCCTATCTGCTGCGCAATGCCGGTTTTGACTGGGACCCGCTGCTGAAAGGCGATCAGGCGATGGCACTGGTTATCTTTGCCGCTTCGTGGAAACAGATCAGCTATAATTTCCTGTTCTTCGTTGCCGGTCTTCAGGCAATCCCGAAATCCCTGCTGGAAGCAGCGGCCATTGACGGCGCACGCGGTGTCAAACGGTTCTGGTCGATCACCTTCCCGCTTCTGGCACCGACCACGTTCTTCCTGCTGGTTGTGAATACTGTTTATGCGTTCTTCGACACATTCGGTATCATCCATGCGGTTACCGGCGGCGGCCCTGCCAAGTCCACTGAAACTCTGGTCTACAAAGTGTATAATGACGGTTTCGTCAATCTGAACCTCGGCTCCTCTGCAGCACAGTCCGTGGTGCTGATGGTGATCGTTATTGCCCTTACGGCGTTCCAGTTCCGCTTTGTTGAAAAGCGCGTGCATTATTCCTGAGGTCAGACAATGATTGAACGTAATCCCGTTACTATCGCAATCAGCCATCTGGCGCTGATTATCGGCATCATCATTGTTGCCTTCCCGATCTATTATACATTTGTGGCTTCAACCATGACGTCGGCGGAAATCCTCCGCCCTCCGATCCCGCTCTGGCCGGGTGACCACTTTATTGAAAATTACCGTGATGCAATGACCGGCGGTGTTGAACGCACCGTAGGTGTGAGCCTTGAACGTCTGCTGTTCAACTCGACTGTTGTTGCACTGGCGATTGCCATCGGTAAGATCATCATTTCTTTCACCTCTGCTTTTGCGATTGTGTTCTTCAACTTCCGCTTCCGCATGGTGTTCTTCTGGATGATCTTCATCACACTGATGCTGCCGGTGGAAGTGCGTATTCTGCCGACCTATAAAGTGATTGTGGATCTCGGGCTGATCGATACTTATGCCGGTCTGACACTGCCATTAATGGCTTCAGCAACGGCGACATTCCTGTTCCGCCAGTTCTTCCTGACTATTCCGGGAGAGCTTGTGGAGGCAGCCCGCATTGATAATGCCGGACCGTGGCGCTTTATGAAAGACATTCTGCTGCCGCTGTCCAAAACCAATATTGCAGCACTTTTTGTTATTCTGTTCATTTTCGGATGGACACAATATCTCTGGCCTCTGCTGGTCACCAATGATGCAAAGATGAACACAATCATCATCGCTTTGCGCAAAATGGTGGACTTCGCCGATGCCGCAACACCATGGCATTTTGTGATGGTGACAACGATCCTTGCGATCATCCCTCCGATCATCGTCGTGGTTCTGATGCAGCGATGGTTCGTCAAAGGTCTTGTTGAAACGGAAAAATAATGGCCCGCATTTCTCTTCAAAATGTAAAAAAAGTCTATGGCGGTCATGTCGAGACCATTAAAGGCATCTCGCTGGAAATCGCCGATGGTGAACTGGTTGTTCTGGTCGGCCCTTCCGGCTGCGGCAAATCCACTTTGCTGCGCATGATTGCCGGTCTGGAAAGCATTACTTCCGGTACTGTCTCGATCGCTGACCGTGTGGTCAATGAGCTGGAACCGGCAGAACGCGATATTGCGATGGTGTTCCAGAATTATGCGCTCTACCCGCATATGACTGTGCGCCAGAATCTGGCTTATGGTCTGAAGAACCGCAATACTCCGAAGGCCGAGATTGAACAGCGCATTACCAAAGCCGCCAAGGCACTGGAAATCGAGCAGTTTCTGGAGCGTAAACCGCGTCAGCTTTCCGGTGGTCAGCGCCAGCGTGTTGCCATGGGTCGTGCGATTGTACGTGAACCTGCTGCGTTCCTGTTTGACGAGCCGCTCTCCAATCTGGATGCCAAGCTGCGCGTGCATATGCGCGTGGAAATCAAGCGTCTGCAGCGTTCCCTCGGCGTGACAAGCGTTTACGTAACCCATGACCAGATGGAAGCCATGACACTGGCCGATCGTCTGGTGGTGCTCAATGCCGGTCATATTGAACAGGTCGGCACACCGATCGAGCTTTATGAAAAGCCTGCAACAACCTTTGTTGCAACTTTCATCGGTTCGCCGTCGATGAACCTGCTGTCCTGCAAAGATGCTTCCGGCAAAGATGCACCATGGATGCAGCAGCTCAGCTCGGTTGTACCGGCCGGCACTGCAACTGTCGGCGTGCGTCCGGAAGGCTTTATGATTGGCACAGAAAATGCGGCCTTCACCACGGATGTGACTGTTGATGCCGTCGAACTCGTGGGTGCGGAAAGCTATGTCCATGCCCGTCTTGCAGATGACACAGCCATCATTTTCAGCGTTGCCGGACGCAGCACGATTGCAAGTGGTGAAGTGCTGAAAGTCAGCGCAACAAAATCCGCCCTCCATTGCTTCGACAAGGATGGCAACCGCATTGAACTGACCGTTTGATGTTTTGAAATTGGTGATCCCGAAAGCAATTTCGGGATTATTGTCGCCGATGCCTGCGCTTGCTGGCAATCGGCGACACCATGATAATCATGCCCCCGTATGAACTCTCATGGCTACCCTGTTCGGGAATCCCAAGAAGTTTGCAATCAGATTGCTGCTTCTTTGTAAGAAGCTTAACTTTTTAATGCGCCATAATTAAATTTATAATTTTGATAGAGCACATCATAAATATTCATAATGCGGCTATCTCTAAATTATCATGTGTTTATAAAGGGAATGCCGGAAATAAGCGCCCTCACATAGCGCTTTTTCTGAAAATAGCCGTTTAATGATACGCGCGGAAATGATTGCGGATGCTGCAAACACGCTGCATTCAGCATCGCGGGTTGCGTTGTCACAGCCACTGCAAAGTCCGACTCACGCGCCGCAGCAAAAGTATTTTCACTCACCGCAGTCTTCCACCCATATGGATAAGAAAATGATTGCGGAGCCACGCCCAGCTCATCTTTCAGCCATTGTGCGGATGTTTCAATCTCATATTTCATGCGCTGATGATCAACGCGGCTGAGATTAATATGGCTCACCGTATGCGCACCAAAATGCACCAGCCCGTTGTCACACTGCTGCAAGACCCGCAATTCCGACACGTCCATCGTCAGATCACGCGTAAGGCGTAACGGATCAATGCCGCTCTGCACAGCGAGATCCGCAATATGGCTCACCGCTTCATCTTCATCATGACTGTCGACATAACAAGCGAAGCGGGCAAAAGCCTTTGTCTTCTCCCATCGCGTTTTTAATGACAAGGTTTTGGCGCCTGTGCCGAAATCAAATGTCAGTGTGTCTTTATCACGCAGGATTTGTTCAATAACTTCCCACCACAGAATATTCTTACGTTCTGCAAAGCCCGACGTGATGTAAATTGTATAGGGGATATTATAACGCCTGAATATCGGAGCAGCGTAATCAGCATTGTTCCGGTAACCGTCATCCAGCGTAAAACAGACATAGCGCTTATTTTCAGGATTATTCGCCAGCAGCTCCGGCAAATCATGCACATGAACAGGGATCATTCCTGCCTGCAGAACTTCCTGTATCGCCTGTTCCAGAAATTGCGGCGTGACCGAGAGAATTGCGTTGGGAGAGAAATGCTGCGCGGCGTTTTCCGGCCGTACATGATGCAGCGTAAAAATCAGGCCGTTTTGAGCAGCAGACGGCAGAATTTTACCCAGATGCAGCGCGGAGATCGCATCCAGCCCTGCACGGATAACGGAGTATTTCAGCAGACGTTTTGCTTCATGCAATCCGTATATCATCCTGTCTGTCACCAGCCGAAAATATTCAAAGAAGAGCTGCGATATTATAAGCCCATATCGCAGCTTTAAATCTTGTATATTTTACAAGCGGTAAGACGGAGTTAACGGCAAGCTCCGTTGCGCATATTTTCATAACCGGCATTGCGCGCGACACAGGCATTCGGGAATGTCTGGCTGCGGCCGCGGCTGGTGGCACAAACCGGCGCATATTCGCGTGTGCAGGCGGTTTGCGGACGGATATTACCACCCCAGTTTCCGCCATTATTGCCGCCCCAGTTCCCTGACGGGCGACCCGGTCGCATAGCTCCACTTGGATAATCCGGTCGCATAGCTCCGCTTGGATAATCCGGTCGCATAGCTCCGCCGGGACGATCAGGATGTTGCTGCCACTGCGGTGGGCGCGATTGTGGCGGTCTGCACTCGCCATTGCTGATAATGCGATAGCCCTCGGCGCGTGCCTGACAGCTATTGCCCAATGTACGGGTTTTTCCATTACGCACGCCGCAGACCGGCGCATATTCCATCGTACACATTTGCGGACGATCCGGCCGGACTGGCGGGCGCTGCGGCCTGCCCTCATCAACTGAAACACTACAAGCGGAAAGCACCATCAAGGCTGCCAGCGGCGCAGCAAGATGTTTTAAATGCGATAAAACAGAATAACCCATCATTGCGCCTCATTTTTAACCGGACAAAACTGACGCAATACTATCGCCCTTATAATAAAGCGCAATAAAAAAGCTCAGAGACTTGCGCCCCTGAGCTTAATTTAATTCCGGAACAGATCAAAATCAGAAAATCTGACGTTCGCCCTGCTCATCACGGATCCAGGTAGTCAGACCGATCTTGCTCATTGTGGTCAGGAACGGACGCGGATCAAGTTCTTCAACATTGACCATTGTCTTGGCATCCCACTCACCGGTCGCAACCAACATGGCAGCCGCTACCGGCGGAACACCGGCAGTATAGGAAATGCCCTGCGAACCAACTTCGTTATAGGCATCCTTATGGTCTGCCACATTATAAATGAAGACTTCACGGTCTTTACCGTCTTTGCTGCCCTTAACCAGATCACCGATACAGGTCTTGCCGGTATAATCCGGTGCCAGTGATGACGGGTCAGGCAGTACAGCTTTGACCACTTTCAGCGGAATGACTTCCAGACCTTCAGCGGTTTTAACCGGCTGTTCGGACAACAGGCCAAGATTGTTCAGCACAGTAAACACATTGATGTAATGATCGCCGAAACCCATCCAGAAGCGCACATCCGCACCCTCGATATTGCGTGCCAGTGAATGCACTTCATCATGACCGGTCATATAGGCTTTCTGCTTGCCGACGACAGGAAGATCATATTCCTTGCCGACTTCAAACATCTTATTGACCTGCCATTCACCCTTCTGCCACGAGTAAACGCGACCGGTGAATTCACGGAAATTGATTTCCGGATCGAAATTGGTGGAGAACCAACGGCCATGGGAACCGGCATTGATATCGATGATATCAATATCGGTGATCTTGTCGAAATACTCGTCCTGAGCCAGACGGGCATAGGCGTTCACAACACCCGGGTCGAAGCCGATACCGAGAATAGCAGTAATACCTTTTTCAGCGCAAAGCTCGCGGCGCTTCCATTCATAGTTTGCATACCACGGCGGGGTCTCACAAATCTTGTTCGGTTCTTCATGGATAGCGGTATCCATGTAAGCCACGCCGGTTTCGATACAGGCCTGCAGCACCGACATATTGATGAAAGGCGAACCGACATTAATCACGATCTGTGAATTTGTCTTGGTAATCAGTGCCTTCGTGGCTTCAATATCCAGAGCATCCAGTGCATGGGCTTCCAATACGCCCTCGACCTTCATACTTTTCTTTTCACGAACGCTTGCGACCATATCATCGCATTTTGATTTCGTTCGCGAAGCAATGTGAATATCACCCAGTACATCGTTGTTCTGCGCACATTTATGCGCCACAACCTGCGCCACGCCTCCGGCACCAATAATCAGGACATTTTTTTTCATTTCACGCGGTACGCTCCATAGTAGCCTTTTCGGCATAATCACAAATTTTTCCAATGATGATTATGCACTAATCAATGATACGCCCTGTACAGACTGCTCCGCACAAAGCGCATCGGTTGCATTTTATAGTATCTGCCTCAGGAAAGGGCGGCAGCAAAGTCGTCAAAGGTAAACTCTTTGACAAGCTCTTCAGTTCCGTCGAGCTGACGGACAACGATGGATGGCATTTTAACGCCGTTAAACCAGTTCTTCTTGACCATTGTATAACCGGCCGCATCCTGAATGGAGAGACGGTCACCGATCTGCAACGGTTTTTCAAAACGGAATTCACCGAAAATATCACCGGCAAGGCAGGACTTGCCGCAGATCATGATTTCATGATCGCCTTTATTCGGCTCCAGCTTCGCAGTCTGACGATAGATCAGCAGATCGAGCATATGGGCTTCGATCGAGCTGTCGACAATCGCAAGATTTTTGCCGTTGAACAACGTATCGAGCACGGTCACTTCTAACGTAGCGGATTTGGTAATCGCAGCTTCACCCGGTTCCAGATAGACCTGTACACCATATTTCTCGGAGAAAGCTTTCAAACGCGCGCAGAACTGATCCAGCGGATAGTTTTCGCCGGTAAAGTGAATACCGCCGCCGAGGCTGACCCACTTCACGCGGGAAATCAGATGGCCGAAACGCTCTTCAATAATGCCGAGCATCTCATCAAAACGCTCAAATTTATCGTTCTCACAATTGTTGTGGAACATGAAGCCCGAGACTTTATCCATCACGGTTTCGATCTTCGCAGCATCCCATTCGCCAAGACGGCTGAACGGGCGCGCCGGATCAGCCAGCGAGAAGTCGGAAGTGGAAACCTGCGGGTTCACACGCAGACCACGAATGTGGTTTCGGGATACTTCTTCAAAACGGGTCAGCTGACCGATGGAATTGAAGATAATCTTGTCGCTGTTCGCGAGCACATCTTCAATTTCATCATCCGCATAGGCAACACTGTAAGCATGTGTTTCGCCGGCAAATTTCTCTTTGCCAAGGCGCACTTCATAGAGCGAAGACGATGTCGTACCGTCCATATATTCACTCATCAGATCAAACACGGACCATGTGGCAAAACATTTCAGTGCCAGCAGCGATTTCGCGCCGGACTGCTCACGCACATATTTAATCTTTTCCAGATTTGGCAGAAGTTTGGTCTTATCAATGAGGTAATACGGGGTCTTGATCGTCAATTCGTTTGTCCGGTCCGTTACTGTTACGTGTTTTGGCGGGGAAATTTATCCTGTTAACAGGAGACCGCGCGGCAAGACTGCCGGACTGCGGTAGCTTTCTTTACTGCATAATCTTCAAAATCGAAACTGATTTTATAAATTTATACAGAGCGCAATATAAAAAACCTCCGTCCGCCTGTGCTTTGGGTGTCAGATTATATCTGTCTTTATATAGGGGCTTAATATGACGGTTTAAATAAGGGCTGATAAAGCTTTGCCGTAATCGCTTTTTGTGCCCGCAAATATGCGGCCATTATCGAAAAAGTTCAAAAAAATTGCCTGTGCGGTTGGCAGCCCCGCAATCCTGACGGATAATACAGCATTCTTTCGACCCGATCAAAACCAATGATATGAGGTAATCGAATGTCCCTTACCCGCAGAAATATATTCAACCTCGCCACGGCTGCAACACTCACCGGCCTTGCTGCGCCGCAGATTTTAACCCGTGCGGCCTTTGCTGATGTACCGCTTTCCGGTGTCTCATCACCCGGTTTTCACCGTTTCATGCTCGGTGATTTTCAGATCACAGTCTTGCTGGATGGCCTGCGCGCCGGTGAAGCCCCGCAAAAAACCTATGCCATCAATCAGCCGGAAGAAACGGTTGCGGACTTATTACAGGCCAATCTTCTGCCTGCTGATCGTTTCGTCAACGGATTTACACCGACACTGGTCAATACCGGCTCAGAACTGATCCTGTTTGATACCGGCATGGGTGCCGCTGCCCGCGAAAACGGACAGGGAAAATTACCGGCAATGATTGAAGCTGCCGGTTACAAACCGGAACAGGTCACTATTGTGGTACTCACCCATTTCCACCCTGACCATATTGGCGGGTTAATGGAAAACGGCGCTCCCGCTTTTGCCAATGCGCGCTATGTTACAGGTCAGGCAGAATATGATTTCTGGACCAGTCCTGACCGTGCAGGCACACCGGCCGAAGGCGTGCAGAAAATTGTTCTCGCCAATGTCAAACCGCTGGCAGACAAAACCAGTTTTCTTAAAGACGGAGATGCTGTTGTTTCCGGTATTACGGCACTGGCCGCTTTCGGCCATACACCCGGTCATATGGCTTTCCGCGTTGAATCCGGCGGCAAGCAGATCATCCTGATTGCTGATACAGCCAATCACTTTGTCATCACATTGCAAAAACCGGAATGGCATGTGGTTTTTGATGCCGACAAAGAAATGGCGGCTGCAACCCGCAAGCGCATCTTTGATATGATCGCTTCGGAACGCCTGCCATTTATCGGTTATCATATGCCGTTTCCGGCTATCGGCTATTTGCAGGCGATGGATCAGGGGTACCGGTATGTTCCTGAGAGCTATCAGCTCGATTTATAATAAAGAACAAGAGCTATCAGCTCGACTTATAGAGGCGCGCAGCAAAATAAATCACGCTGTTTTTCATCAACAGCGTGATTTTACATGAAATAGGTAGCGATGCGCTTGCCTTCGACATCCTGCACTTTGAACACGGTGCCATAGATGGATTCCAGCACCACAGGACAAACGATTTCTTCCGGCGTACCCTGACAGAAGAGCTTGCCGTGCTGCATTGCAACAATATGGTCGGAATAGCAGGATGCGAAATTAATATCATGCAGCACAACGACAACCGTCTTGCCCAGATCATCCGCTGCTTTGCGCAAGAGTTTCATCATCTCGACAGAATGTTTCATGTCGAGATTATTCAGCGGCTCGTCAAACAGCGTATAATCCGTGTCCTGACACAGCACCATTGCCACATAAGCGCGCTGACGCTGACCGCCGGACAACTCATCAAGAAAACGATCAGCCAGATCATTCAGGTTCAGATATTGGATAGAACGCGCCACGAATTGCGCATCTTCTGCAGTCGGCCTGCCTTTGCTGTAAGGATAACGGCCAAAAGTCACCAGATCGCGCACAGTCAGGCGCGCCGTCATATGGTTTTCCTGACGCAGGATCGACAAACGCTTGGCCAGCACATCGCCGGCGGTACGCGCCACATCCATATTGTCGACCAGAACCTGCCCTTGATCAGCCGGAATAAGACGGCTGATCATCGATAACAGCGTGGATTTTCCCGCACCATTTGGGCCGATAATTGATGTGATACCGCCGGATGGCAATGTCAGGGAGACATCATTCACCACCAGAGTTTCGCCATAGGTTTTACTGACGGCTTTGACCTCGATCATCGGGCAACTCCTCGTACCAGCATCAGAATAAAGAACAGACCACCGACAAATTCGATCACAATACCCAAGGCGGTATTGAAAGCGAAAACGCGCTCGAGAATAAGCTGCCCGCCAACCAAAGCGATCACAGCCAGCAACACAGCAGCAGGTATTGTGTAACGGTGACGGGTAACCGGCATAATCATATAGGCCAGATTGGCCACCAGCAGCCCGAAGAAAGTGACAGGCCCCACCAAGGCAGTGGACACCGAAACCAGCACCGCCACCATCATCAGAATGATCATTGTTGTGCGCTTGTAATTAATACCCAAGCCGATGGCTGTTTCGCGCCCCAGTGACAGAATGTCGAACCGGTGACCAATGCGCCATGCCGCGACAGAAACCAGCCCGACAACAAGGGATGAGAGGCCGAGCAATTGGCTGTCAATCGTGTTGAATGATGCAAACAACCGGTCCTGCAACACCACAAAATCATTCGGATCGATAATTCGTTGCATAAAGCCGGTGCCGGAGCGGAAGAATACGCCGAAAATAATCCCCACCAGCATCAAAAGATGCAGCGAGCGCCCCTCACCGGCAAACAGCCAGCGATAGAGCAGACCGGAAAAACCCATCATCAAAGCGATTTCAACCAGAAACATCAGCTTCGGATTGGCCATTGAAACCGCATGAGCACCCAGCGAGAACACCAGCACCGTCTGCAACAGCGCATAAAGCGCGTCAAAGCCCATGATCGAAGGTGTGAGAATCCGGTTATTGGTAATGGTTTGAAACAAAACCGTCGACAAAGCGATGGAATAGGCCACTAAAATCATGGCCGCGAGCTTGGTGCCGCGAAACGGCAAGACAAAACTCCAGCTGCCCTTGGCACCAATGGTCATGAAAGCCGCCATCGCAATTAGTGCCAATGCACCAAGCAAGATCAGCCGTTTCACAGCGCTTCTGCGATTGGCCGGATTTTCAACCGGCAATATGCCTTCACTGCGCACCGAATAGATTGTTTCATGCACCACGGGCGGACTTCCTTAAAACAAGATACAGGAAGAAGGCACTACCCAGCACGCCAAGAATTGTACCGACAGGAATTTCATAAGGCGCGTTAATCGTGCGGCCGATCATGTCGCAGATCAGCACCAGCCCTGCGCCAAGCAGCGCAATCCACGGCAGCGAGCGGCGCATACTGTCGCCCATCACCATGCTCACCACATTCGGCACAATCAGACCAAGAAACGGCACAATACCAACAGTCGTCACCACGCAGGCCGTGACCATGGAGACAATAGTCAGACCCAAAGTCATCACGCGGCGGTAATTCAGACCGAGATTGGTGGTAAATGCCTCGCCCATACCCGCAACAGTAAAACGGTCAGCGGCAATATAGGCGGCAATGGTCAGGCCGAAAGACAGCCACAACAGCTCATAGCGCCCGCGCAGCACGGCAGAAAAATCACCCGTCGTCCATGCGCCCATGGATTGCAGCAGATCAAAACGATAGGCAAAAAATGTGGTGATTGCCGAGATCACACCGCCGAGCATAATGCCGACAAGCGGTACAATCACCGGCGAGCGCAGCGGAATCTGGCGCAAAATCAGCATGAACAGCGCAGTGCCTGCGAGTGCAAAACTGGTTGCAACCAGCATTTTGCCAAAGACCGGCAAACCGGGTGCAAGGATCATCACGGTGAGAATACCGAGTGAGGCAGAATCCACCGTACCGGCCGTTGACGGCTCTACAAAACGGTTGCGCGCCAGAATTTGCATGATTGTGCCGGAGACGGCCATGCCTGCACCGGCAAGGATCAGCGCAAGCGTGCGCGGAATGCGGGTCTCCACCAGTACGAATTGCGCACGCCGTGCGGTCTCATCGCCGAACAGGCTTTGTAAAGACACGTCGCTCACCCCGATAAACAGACTTATCAGGGCAAGAAGAACCAGCAGGCATGTTGCAGCGATCAGTTTCACAAGGCGGCAACCGTTCTAGGCGCATCCAAAAAACGGAACAGGACGCACAGACACACAACAAGCTATTCCGCAGACAGAGAGGCTCTGACAATTGCGGTCAGCGGCGGGCATAATACAGGACAAACAAAAGGCAGCAGTGACAATGCATTGCCGCCTTTTTTGATATCCTTGCAGACAATCCGGATGCTTTAACCTGAAAGAACCGGCGGGGTAAAGTCAAAACACGACATATTTACTCCGCTTATCCGCAAAGCCCTCCGAAATCTTATTTCCGCAGGCTTATTTCTTTAAACCGGCAATCAGTTCATCCACAATATTGCCCATCGAGGTCAAACCGCTGGCATTGAGATACCATGCGGAACCGTCCAGATAGATGACCTGCTTGTTCTTCCAGGCATTGGTCTGGGCAACCACGGCATTGTCGAGGAACTTCTCAGCAGCCACACCTTCACGGCCGATCGCTGCGTCACGGTCGATCACATAGAGCCAGTCTGGATTCTTTTCGAGGATATATTCGAAGGAGATCGGCTGGCCGTGACCACCCGGCTTGATATCATCAGCCGCAGGCTTCACACCGAGATCGTCATAAAGCACACCAAAGCGCGAACCCGGACCATAGGCGCTGATCTTACCGCCGGTTGTCAGAACCAGCAGACCGCTGCCTGCTTTTGCAGTCAGTGCTTTCAGCTCGTCTTTTTTGGCATTCAGCTTGGTCAGCGCATCTTCAGCTTCTTTGTCTTTGCCGAAAATATTGGCCAGAGTGCGGACATTGTCTTCCGAGCTTTTTACGAAATTGGCAGCATCGGCAGTGAGGTCGATTGTCGGCGCGATTTTTGCCAGTTCAGCATATTTGGCGGCGGAGCGACCACCAACAATAATCAGATCCGGCTGTGCGGCATTGACAGCTTCATAATCCGGCTCAAACAATGTACCGATCTTGATATATTCATCGGCATCATATTTGGTCAGGTAATCCTGCTTTTTGATGGTCGGAACACCCAGAACCTTAACGCCCAGTGCATCCAGCGTATCAAGGGATGAAAGGTCAAAAGTGATAACTTTCTGCGGAACATCCGGCAGTTTGGTTTCACCCTGTGCGTGTTTCACGGTGACTTCACCGGCAAGAGCCGCGCCTGCAAACATTAGGGCACCGGCAGCGATGCTTGCGAAAAGTCCTGTCATCCGTTTCATTGCTTTTCCTCTTCAATAGCCTGATTTATCCGGCAGATTTTCGAAATTCACGTATCAGTCTTCAACATGGTCATGGCCGCCGATACGACCCGGACGCCAGTAACCTTCGGAAGCGATCTGTTCGCGGGTCAGGCCGCGCGAGATCAGATTCTGGCGCTGCTTGCGCACATTGCTGGTTTCACCGATCAGAATGGCGTGGCCACGGCCATGCGGCAGCATAAAACCGGCAACCGCCTCTGCCATCAGATCGCTCGGACCGGCTTTCTGATCGCCGCGATGCAGCCATGTGATCTGCGTTGCCGACAATCCTTCGCGGACATCATTCAGCGCGATCTGCGAGGCCACACTGTCCACCTCGATCAGAACATGCATCTGCGCTTTTGCAGGCATGGTTTCAAGAATATGGAAAATCGCCGGAATGCAGCATTCATCACCGGTAATCAGATGCCAGTCAGCATCCTCACGGAAAGACGCGCCACCGCGCGGACCACGTACACTGATCTTGTCGCCGATCTTGGCATCACGGGCAAAAGCCGGTCCGGGTGTCAGATGTGTGCCGTCACCATGCATGAAGAAATCCACATCCAGCAGGCCTTTTTCTTTATCAAGACTGCGGATTGTATAGTCACGGCGGCCAAATTCGCCATCGCCGGTCGGCAGCATCATCACAATGGCCTGTCCTGCACGATAGGTGAATTCTGCAATATCCGGCGCGGTAAAAGTGACACGACGCATATTGGCCGGAGCATCCGCCACAGCGGTTACAGTCAGTTCCCACTGACGCAGTTGCGGACGGCCTGTTGGTGCCTGTGGTGTCTGTACTGGCGCAGTTTGATCCGGTGTCATTTGCATATTCACTCCCTATAGGCATTCAGAGCGCCATGCGCCCAATGGGGCGTACAAAACTCGCTACACGGCAGGCAAACATCATTTCTGACGATGCCTCGTCGCTTTGCCTTATGCTATAGATAAGTGGATAAAAGAAATCAACTTTGTATTATCTTATCCGGAGCTTTTCACCGGCATATCCGGCTGCACCAGTCGCGCGAGGGCTGCAAGCAGGTCGGTTTGCGAGATCAGCCCCTGCACATGGTGGTCCTTATCAACAATAATCACCGCATGAGAACGGCCATTGGTGAGTACCGGCAAAAGACTCAGAGCCGTATCCTGCGGCTGAGCCACAGGCGGGCTGGTCATCAGTGCTGCAACAGCCCCTTTGCCTTTCAGCAATTCACGCAAGCCCACTGTGCCAAGCAACACATTGCGATCATCAACTACCGGCAGCGAGCGGATATTATGCCGGAGCAATAATGAACGGGCATAATCATCCGTATCATCCGCTTTCACAGACACAACGTGGCGTGACATAATCGACGCGCAATCGGGTCCCGCTTTACCCGCAGCATTGTTACGCATGACAGACTGCATCTCGATCTGCCGCAGCAAGACTTCCAGATCTTCACGGCTGATATCGAAACTCTCCTGCATTTCAGACAACGCAGCATCAATATCAGCGGAGGTCGGGCCGCCGCGCATTTGCGTCGGCGTATCCTGCGTCTGGTGCGGATTAATAACCGGTATTGTGTGCGGATAAGGGCGTCTCAGCAGCCTGTGAAAGACAATGCCGAACAGCACTACAATTGCAGAGTCCAATGCCACCGGCGTAAACGGAAACAAGAAGCCCGCCTCGGTCACCGTATGGCCGCCGATGACGGCAGTAAGCGCAATCGCGCCGCCGGGCGGATGCATGGCACGTGCCAGCGACATGGCAAGCACAGATAAAGAAACCGCCAGACCGGCCGCCAGAAACGGCTCTTTCACCAACTGATAGACAATAACGCCGATCAGGGCTGAAATCGTGTTCCCGCCGATAATTGCCCATGGCTGCGCCATCGGACTGGTCGGAACGATGAAGAGCAAAACAGCCGAGGCACCGACCGGTGCGATCAGAAATACATAATGCGTGGTGTGGTCATAGAGCCATGCGCTGACCATGCCGGTCACAACAACACAGAGCAGAATACCAAGACTGGCAATCAAGCGGGAACGAAAAGTTGCACCGGCCAGCAAGGGCGCAAAAAGACGGTCTGCCGTGCGTTTCATACGGCTGCCGTTTTTTTCAGGCGAGGACATTTGAGAAAACCACTATCACATTTCGGAAGCCTATGTGATTAACAGCTGCACATAATGATGAACAAGTCGGAAATCAGAAAAATTCAATATCGTCAGGTACCGACCCGAACAACTGTGCCGAGAAGTGCTTTCATTATGCCAGCGATAGAGATCCCCAAAAACGCACCGGCAGACAAGCCTGAGGCCAAACTATAAATGACTACAAATTTCAATTCAGCAGGGCTTTCCGGATGATAAGCGGCATAGACATTCACAATATATAAGCAACTAAAACTAAACAAAACAACAACCAACGGCACCTTGGAGCCGGGACGCTGGACCATTCCTGTTGCCGCATCCAACACCGCAGGGACACGCTTTGCCATAATGAACTTGCCAAGAAACAAGCCAGCTATCAAAGCAGCAACATAAATTAAAAGTGCCGTCCACGGCATATGTAACTTGCTGAAAATACCATAGATGCCCCAGAGCAAAAAAATGCATGGCATCAAAAGCATTCTCCAAAGAGACGTCTCGTTGGGAGACAAAAGAGAAACACCGCTATAAATAAGATATGCAAGCAGAACCCATACCCACCACGGCGTATGCATTACAATCTCTATAAGCTGCATGATTCACCTTTTAAAAAATCAATGAAATAATAGAGAGTTTTTGAAAACCGGCTATACCCTGCCCTTGCTCGCAATTATTACAGTCTAATGGCTGAAAATCCTGCGGAATTGCATAATTTGCGCAAATGGTGCCGAGCGCACTTTGCCGAATTTGCTGCCATCCACTACCAGATAAGAGTCCATCGCGCGGGCAATTGCCATCTGCTTGACCGGAATCTCATGGAAATGTGAACAGGTCACACCATGTTCATCATGCACACCGCCCGCCGAGATAAAGGCCTTATTGATGATAATTTTCTTCAATGTCTCAATCCCCTCCTCACCGGAGAAAGAGGCAGCGGAACGGTGGAACAGGCCACCCAGCACAATCAGGCGCACATCCTCACGGGATGACAGGATTTCCGCAACATTGAGTGAATAACAAACAACCGTAACCGACTTATTCTCAGGCACCAGACGCGCCAGATGCGGTGTGGTCGTACCGCAATCGATGAAAATCGTGTCGTGTTCTTCGATCATCGCGGCAGCTTCCGCGCAAGCCTGCGCCTTGGCGCCCGCATGGCAGTCACTTTCGTGGTCAAGACTGTAATCGCTGTGACCATTATTATCCTGCGCAGAGAAAATATAACCGCCAAGGCAGTTTAGTCCCTTGAGCACATCACTATCCGAGCGCGTCAGATCCCCGCCGTTGAGATCCCGCTGCGCCATATCACGACGGATGGTCATTTCAGAAACACCGAGCTGCGCTGCCGCATCCCGCAAACGCATCACACCTTGTTTTTCCATCAAAGCTGCGAGTTCTGTGAGACGCTCGTCCCTGCGGCTGGTTCTGCTCAAGATTCTCCCCCTTTTTGAATCATTTTTACTCTCCCACCTACAAAAAATAGTGCGTTGCGTGAAGCAGCAGTCTTTGCAGACTTGACACATTAAATTATTTAGTGAAACGATCCAAACATAATGATCGGATACTAACAATATAATATCCGTCTTATTGTCAGATAATTTCCATGATCCGGGGGTGACGGGAATTATCGGATAACAGGATGTTTAACAGGTAGGGTTTCTCAGGGAGGATCGCGTGAAAAAACTTCTCGCTTCTGTTGCAGTTGCAATGTCCATCGCTATGCCATCCGCTTTCGCGGAAGGTGTAATCGACACATCCAAGGTCAATAAAGACCTCATCACCACAGCCAATGACAAGAAATATACCATTGCGACCGTTGTTAAGGTCGATGGTATTGCATGGTTCGACCGTATGCGTGACGGTGTGGCTCAGTTTAAAGATGAAACCGGCCATGACGTATGGATGGTTGGCCCAAGTCAGGCTGATGCGGCCGCTCAGGTGCAGATCGTTGAAAATCTGATCGCACAGGGCGTTGACGCTATCACCATCGTACCATTCTCGGTTGAAGCGGTTGAGCCGGTTCTGAAAAAAGCCCGCGAGCGCGGCATCGTGGTTATCTCCCACGAAGCATCCAACATTAAAAACGTCGATTATGACATCGAAGCCTTCGACAACAAGGCTTACGGCGCTAATCTGATGAAGCAGCTCGGCGAATATATGGGCGGCAAAGGCAAATATGTTGCCACTGTCGGCAGCCTCACCTCGAAGTCCCAGATGGACTGGATTGACGGCGCTGTAGAATATCAGAAAGCCAATTTCCCGGAAATGTCGCAGGCAACTGAGCGTCTGGAAACCTATGACGATGCCAATACCGACTACACCAAGCTGAAAGAAGCAATGACCACCTATCCGGACATTACCGGTATTCTGGGTGCGCCTATGCCGACGTCTGCCGGTGCCGGTCGTCTGATCGCTGAAGGCGGTCTGAAAGGCAAAGTCTTCTTCGCAGGTACAGGTCTGCCATCGGTTGCCGGTGAATATCTGAAGAATGACGATATCCAGTATATCCAGTTCTGGGATCCTGCTGTTGCCGGTTATGCCATGAACATGCTGGCTGTTGCTGCTCTGGAAAAGAAAAACGACCAGATCAAAGCCGGTCTTGACCTCGGCCTTGCCGGGTACAATTCTCTGCTCGCTCCGGATGCTGCACAGCCGCATCTGCTCTATGGTGCAGGCTGGGTTGGTGTAACCAAAGACAACATGGCTGAATACGACTTCTAATCTGTAAAGAGCCGGAGGCGGTAACAGGCTTGTTGCCGCCTCTGTTTTTACCGGAGCAGACTATATCCAAATTCAATCATGGATATCGCTCTGGTTTCTTTAATGGCCGCATATCACAGATGTCCGAATTGGTCCGGGTTGACTGTGAAATGCTCCAGCTCTGCGGGAACACATCCGTTCTGTCACAGGCAGGAATAATATGACTGAAAATCTGATAGAACTGCGCAATATCGGCATGCGCTTCGGGGGTGTTAAAGCCCTTGATGATGTGTCGCTGACCATCCGCCGCGGTGAAATCCATTGCCTTGCCGGTGAAAACGGCTCCGGAAAATCCACAATCATCAAAGTGATGTCCGGTGTTTACACACCGCAGGACGGCGAAATCCTGTTTGACGGCAAACCTGCCGGCAAGCTCAATCCTGTCAAATCCGTTCATCACGGCGTTCAGGTGATTTATCAGGACTTTTCCCTGTTCGGAAATCTGACCGTTGCCGAAAATCTGGCGCTGAACACTTTCCTGATTGAAGGCCGCAAAACCATCAACTGGAAACAGGTTCGCGAACTGGCACAGAAGGCGCTCGACCGCCTTGATGTAAAAATTAATCTCGATGCAAAAGTCGACAGTCTGCCAACCTCGGGCAAACAGATTGTTGCCATTGCCCGTGCGGTCATGGCCGATGCGCGCCTCATCATCATGGATGAGCCGACGACAGCACTGACCCGCCATGAGGTGGATGCACTCTTCAAGATCGTGCGCGATATTCAGGCACAGGGCATTGCCGTGCTGTTTGTCAGCCACAAAATGCGCGAAATGCTGGAAATCAGCGAGCGCCTCACCGTATTCCGCAACGGTAAGAAAGTCGCGGAAGGCCCGATCAGTGAATTTGACGAACCGGCAATTACCCGCGCAATGACCGGTCTGGATCTGAAACCGGACAGCTATGTCTGGCAGGCACAAGAACAGAGCACACAGCCGGTGCTTCAGGTTGAAGACCTGAAAGCCAAAGATTCAGCGACCGGCAATGTGTTGCTCGACGGGGTAAACCTGTCGCTCCATGCCGGTGAGATTGTCGGAATTTCCGGCCTGATCGGCTCTGGCCGTACAGAGCTCGCTTTGTCGCTGTTTGGTATGCTCCCGCAATGCACCGGAAAAATGCAGCTGAACGGCAAAACCATTCATCCGAAATCGGTGCGTCAGGCCATTGATCTCGGCATTGCCTATGTGCCGGAAGACCGCCTCACGGAAGGTCTGTTCCTCACCCAGTCGATTGAGCGCAATATTATTGTGACCTCGCTGGATAAGATGGTGAGCGGTCTCTTCATCAACCGCAAAAAAGTCGATCAGGTCACGAAAGAAATGTTCGACGCCATGCAGATTGCAGCACCGGGCCCGCATACACCGGTCAACCATCTGTCCGGTGGTAATGCGCAGCGCGTGGTGCTTGCCCGCTGGCTTCTGACCGGTGCAAAAGTGCTGATCCTCAACGGCCCGACGGTTGGTGTGGATGTGGGCTCCAAAGCGCAGATTCATGCGATTATCCGCAAGCTCGCCAAGGATAACGGCCTCGCTGTTCTGATGATCTCCGATGATGTGCCGGAGCTGGTGCAGAATTGTAATCGTGTTGTCGTGATGCATCGGGGCAAGCTGGTGGATGAATTGTCCGGCAGTGCCATGACTGAAGATGCCGTCAATGACCGGCTGAAGACACTGAACTGAGGAACCGGTCATGAAGTTCTATCAAACAACAGAATTTATCATCGCCTGCGTTCTGCTGCTGGCCATGATTACTATCGGTTTTATCAATCCGGCCTTCTGGTCGCTGGATAATATGTTCGGCCTGCTGCGCTCCAATGTCGTGATCGGCATTATGGCGCTCGGCGTGTTGCTGGTGATGATCTCCGGCGGGATTGACGTGTCTTTCACTGCTTTCGCGATTGCGGCTATGTATCTGACTGTTAAAGCCATGGTCGCCATCGGTTATGACGGCGTGGTTATTCCGTTTATCGCGGCCACGCTGATCGGTCTGGCGCTCGGCGCTTTCAACGCGGCGATTATTTACAAGTTCCGCATGATCCCGCTGATCGTGACACTCGGCACCGGCTCTATTGTACGCGGTCTGGTTCTTGGTCTGGTTGGCACCAGTATCGTCAACATCAACAAGATGCCGAAAGAGCTGATCGAATTCGGCAAGACCGATGTTGTCTCTATGACTTCGGCCACCGGTACGAATTTCGGCCTCACGGCGATGGTTGTGGTCTATCTCGGCATCGCGCTGCTCATTCATCTGATGCTGAAATATACAATGATCGGCCGCTCGATCTATGCCTATGGTGGCTCGCCTGAGGCGGCAAAACGCGTTGGCTTCAGCACCGCCAAGACCATTTTCGTGGTCTATTGTGTGGCCGGTGCGCTGGCCGGTTTTGCAGGCTTGCTGCATTCCTCGATGATCTGGCTTGCCAATCCGCGTGACTTTACCGGCCTTGAGCTGGAAGTGATTGCAGCGGTTGTGCTCGGCGGCGCGTCGATCTTCGGCGGACGCGGCTCGGTGCTTGGTACTTTGCTCGGCGTTTTCATGCTGGTGATGGTCAAGAACTCGCTGATCATCATGAAAGTCGACACCACATGGCAGAAAGTTGTCGTTGGTCTCATCATCATCATCGCCACGGCAATTACCGCATGGCGTGACCGGAAAAATCTGGTGTGAGCGGCGGGGATAAAGATATGAAAAAAGATATTGATACGCGCCGTTTCCTGAGCCCTGCAAACATGGATCGCAACATCCTGCAGCTGGTGATTATCACCGTGCTGGTTTTTGCTGCCATGAGCTGGCTCAATCCGGATAAATTCCTGCGCTATTACAATTTTGAATCGATCAGCTACATCATGCCCGAACTCGGCATTCTGTCGATTGCCATGATGATTGCCATGCTGACCGGCGGTATTGACCTGTCGGTTGTGGGGATTGCCAATCTCTCCGGCATTCTCGCCGGTGTCTATTTCCACTCCACCATGGTGCAGGCCGCCCAGAATTCCGACAGTAATATGCTGTTCTATACGGTGATTGGTGTGCTGCTTGCCTTGCTGGTGGGACTGGTGGCAGGGCTGGTCAACGGGATATTGATCGCCAAATTGCGCATCACGCCAATTCTCGCCACGCTCGGCACCGGTCAGGTATTTATGGGGCTGGCACTGGTACTCACCGGCGGCCCTGCGATTGTCGGCTTTCCTGATGCATGGAACATGATCGGCAATGGCAAAATCTTCGGTATTGCCACACCTTTCATCATCTTTGTTGCTGTGTCCGGTCTGATTGCACTGCTGCTCAGCCGCACCACCCTCGGCCTCAATCTGATGCTGATCGGCACCAATCCGAAGGCTGCGGTATTTGCAGGTCTGAAAAAAGACCGCATGATCCTCTATTCCTATATGCTCACAGGTATGCTCGCCTCGCTGGCCGGTATCATCCTGTCTGGTCGTACCAATGCTGCAAAATCCGATTACGGTGCATCCTATCTGCTGCAGGCCGTGCTGATTGCCGTGCTCGGCGGCACCAATCCGGCTGGCGGTAAAGGGCGTGTGCTGGGTGTGGGTATTGCGCTTGTGGCGCTGATGCTGCTGTCATCGGGTTTCCAGATGCTGCGTTTCTCCAATCATCTGATTGATTTCATCTGGGGTGCATTCCTCATTCTGGTGATTGCAATCAATGCATTCCGCAATTCAGACAGGTAAAGCCATGCAGGATATTTCCGTTCATCTTCGCCGTCAGGATTTCACCGACAAGCCGCATGAAATTGCTTCATCGGATGGTCTGACCGTTACTGCATTCCGCTACGCCACCGGCGTTGAAGCGCTGATGATTGAAAATCAGCGCGGCCATCTGATCGTTCTGCCCTATATGGGGCAGATGGTCTGGGGTGCTGAATTTGACGGCGTTGACCTGACCATGGGCAACAGCTTTGCCATGCCGCGTCCTGCCAAAACCATTGCCGAGACCTATGGCTGCTTTGCCTTCCATTCCGGCCTGCTGCGCAATGGTGTGCCATCGGCACAGGATACCCATGCCGCGCATGGCGAAATGCCATGTGCCAATATGGATGTTGCAGGTCTCATCTTTGGTGAGGATGAACAGGGCGCCTATGTCGAAGTGACAGGCGAATATGAATATGTGATGGGCTTCGGCGCGCATTATCTGGCACGACCATCCGTGCGCCTTTATGCGGATGACACATTATTCGACATCGAAATGGACGTGGAGAACCTCTCCTATGCCCCGATGGAACTGATGTATATGTGCCATGTCAACTTCGCCTATGACGAAGATGCCCGTATCATTCAGCCGACATCTTTCTCGCCGGAAGATACTAAAGTGCGCACTGCCGTGCCGGCCCATGTAACACCAAATCCTGACTATCTGGCGCTGATTGACGAGCTGACAAAAGACCCGTCCGTCATGGAAGTGCTGGACAATCCTGATCGTTACGATCCTGAACAGGTTTTCTATCTGCGCAATCTGAAACAGGATGAAAACGGCACCATTCATCAGATGATGAAGCTGGAACAGGGTGAGGCTTTTGCCATTTCCTATCCGGCGGCAGATTTCCCGAAATGCGTGCGTTGGGTTCTGGTCAATGGCGATGCGCAGGTTGCAGCTTTTGCCCTGCCTTCCACCTGCGAACCGGAAGGCTATCTGGCAGAAAAAGCCAAAGGCAATGTGCGCCTGCTGGCTCCGGGCGAACGCGCGACTTTCCCTGTACGCCTCGGCTATCTGGCACCTGCAGAAGCTGATGAATTTGAGCAGATGATCACTGCGCTTTAAGGCACTGATCCGGAACAGCTGATGGTGTTCCGAATAAGATTAAGTGCGGAAACAAAGAGATAGAGTAGTTCTGATGTCGAAAAAAATCGCTGTTGTCGGTTCCAATATGGTCGATCTGGTTACCTATATGGACCGTATGCCAGTTCTCGGCGAAACGCTGGAAGCGCCTTTGTTTGAAATGGGCTGCGGCGGCAAGGGTGCCAATCAGGCATTTGCTGCAGCACGTCTTGGTGCCGATGTAATGATGGTAACCAAAGTCGGTGATGATATTTTCGGCGACAACACTATTTTCAACCTGAAAAAAGCCGGTATCGACACCAAACATGTCGGCGTTATCAAAGGTAAATCCAGCGGCGTCGCCCCGATTTTTGTCGATAAAAGCGGTGAAAATTCCATTCTCATCGTTAAAGGCGCCAATGCCGATCTGCTGCCGCAAGATGTGGATGATGCAGCCGAAGATCTGAAACAATGCGGCCTGATCCTGATGCAGATGGAAGTACCGGTCGAGACCGTCTATCACACCATCGCTTTTGCAGCGGCAAACGGCATTGAAACCATTCTCAATCCGGCACCGGCTGCGGCTGATCTTGATCCTGAACGCATCCGTCAGGTGTCATTCCTCGTACCGAACGAGACCGAGCTGGCGCTGCTTTCCGGCATGCCGACCTCGACGGATGATGAAACCATTGCCGCTGCCCGCTCGCTGATTGCCAAAGGCATCCGCACCGTCATCGTCACACTCGGCGGTCGTGGCGCACGTCTGGTGACAGCAGATGAGGTGGTCAATATCGCACCGGTCAAAGTCACCCCGAAAGATACAACCGGCGCAGGTGATGCCTTTATCGGCTCTTTCGCACGGTTTTATGCTGAACACGGCAATGTGGCGGAGGCTCTGAAAAGCGCCAGCCTCTATGCCGCCGACAGCATTACAAAGACAGGCACGCAGAAATCCTATGCATCTCTCGAAGAGTTTGCAGAGTTCTGCAAAAGCCATAGCTAAACCAGAGCGGTTCCAGCCAATATTGAACCATTGGAACCGCTCTATCTATTTGCCTAACGCATTTCCGAACGCAAAACCGGCTCCCACTTTTGCTGGAAAGTGCTCCTAAATATGCTGCGCAAAACGCCTGATAACAGGCAGAACAGCGCGTTGATTTAACCGGTGCAATCACCGGAACTGACAGCTTTCCGGTTTTACCCCCGTAGCCGGAAACCTGTCAGGACAGCTTGCTTCCACCCAGAACAGGCCTCTGATTGCACCCCAATTTTACGGATATACGATGAGCACTTCTCATGCACGTAACACCGGAACCCCGCTGAAAACCGAATGGTTTGACGATATCAACGTCAACCGCTCGGCACTTGAGCGCCGTGCCGCGACCATTCCCGCCCGCCGTTCGGTGAAAAAGGAATATCAGGCTGCCTGGCTGGTACGCGCCATCCAGTGCATTGACCTGACAACACTGGCCGGTGATGACACTGCCGGTCGTGTGCGCCGCCTTTGCGCCAAAGCCAAAAACCCGATCCGTGCGGATATTCTGGAAGGTCTTGGCCTCGCTGATGCCAATATCACCACCGGTGCGGTCTGCGTTTATCCGACAATGGTTCCCCATGCGGTTAAAGCGCTGGAAGGCACAAATATCCCCGTTGCTTCCGTCGCCACCGGCTTCCCTGCCGGTCTTATTCCGCTGCCGCTGCGTCTGGCTGAAATCCGTTATGCGGTTGAAGAAGGCGCGAAAGAAATCGATATCGTCATCACTCGTGAACATGTTCTGACCCAGAACTGGCAGGCGCTTTATGATGAAATGGCTGCGATGCGCGAAGCCTGCGGTGAAGCCCATATGAAGGCCATTCTGGCCACCGGCGACCTGCAAACGCTGACCAATGTCTATAAGGCATCTATGGTTGCAATGCAGGCCGGTTCCGACTTCATCAAAACCTCGACAGGCAAAGAAGAAGTCAATGCAACCCTGCCGGTCAGCCTGACCATGGTACGTGCACTGCGCGATTACGGCGAACTCACAGGCCAGATTATCGGCTTCAAGCCTGCCGGTGGCCTGCGTACTGCAAAAGAAGCCCTCGTCTGGTTGTCGATGATGAAGGAAGAGCTGGGTCATGACTGGCTGCAGCCGGATCTGTTCCGTATCGGCGCTTCCTCATTGCTCGGCGATATTGAACGCCAGCTCGAACATTATGTGACCGGCCGTTATGCCGACCTCTCCCGTCACGCTGCGGCATAAGGAATTACGACTATGGCACAGATCAAGGATATTCTGAACACAATGGAATATGGTCCGTCTCCCGAAGCCAATGGCGATGTTGTTGCATGGCTGAAAAATCATTCCGCGCCGTTTGGTCATTTCATCAATGGCCGCTTTACCGATGCAGGCAATGCGCAGATTATTGATGTCATCAATCCGGCAACAGAACAGCGCCTGGCAGGCATTGCCAAGGGCACTGCGGAAGATGTTGATACCGCTGTCAAAGCCGCGCGCGCCGCGTTTGGCAAATGGTCGAAACTCTCCGGCCATGAACGCGCCAAATATCTCTACGCAATTGCCCGACATCTGCAGAAGCGTGAGCGTTTCTTCTCCGTGCTGGAAAGCATGGATAACGGCAAACCGATCCGCGAAAGCCGCGATATTGATGTGCCGCTGGCTGTCCGTCATTTCTATCATCACGCCGGTTGGGCTGAGATGGTGGAAGATGAGTTCCGTGGTTTCTCCCCTGTCGGCGTCTGCGGTCAGGTGATCCCGTGGAACTTCCCGCTTTTGATGCTGGCATGGAAAATCGCTCCTGCACTCGCTGCCGGTAATACGGTTGTACTGAAGCCTGCCGATCTAACCCCGCTGACAGCGATTGCCTTTGCGGAAATCTGCCATGAAGTTGGTCTGCCTGCCGGTGTGGTCAATATTGTACAGGGCGACGGCGAAACCGGTGCGCTGATCTGCGGCCATGATGATGTCAACAAGGTTGCCTTTACCGGTTCGACCAATGTCGGCCGTGTCATCCGCGAACAGATTGCCGGTTCGGGCAAAAAGCTGTCGCTGGAACTCGGCGGCAAGTCACCGTTCATCGTTTTCGAAGATGCCGATCTCGACAGCGCTGTTGAAGGTGTTGTTGATGCGATCTGGTTCAATCAGGGTGAAGTGTGCTGTGCAGGTTCCCGCCTTCTGGTTCAGGAGGGTATTGCGGAGCGTTTCTATAGCAAGTTGCGCAAGCGTCTTGAAACAATCCGCGTCGGTGATCCGCTGGATAAATCCACTGATGTCGGCGCAATCGTCTCCCCGTTGCAGGTTAAGCGTATTTCCGCACTGATCGCCAAAGGCGTGGAAGAAGGCGGTGCACTGTGGCAGACACCAAATGCTCTGCCAGCCAAAGGCAATTTCATCGCGCCGGGCTTCTTTACAGAAGTGGATCAGGCTTCCACAGTTTGTCAGGTTGAAATCTTCGGCCCGATTGCGGCAGCAACAACCTTCCGCACACCGGTGGAAGCGATTGCACTGGCCAATAACACCTCTTACGGACTGGCCGCTTCCATCTGGTCGGAAAATATCAATACCGCTCTGGATATTGCAGCTTCCGTTAAAGCCGGTGTTGTCTGGATCAACTGCACCAATATGCTCGATGCCGGTGCCGGTTTCGGCGGTTATCGTGAAAGCGGTTTCGGCCGTGAAGGCGCGCGCGAAGGGCTTTATGAATATCTGGTCAGCGACTGGGAAAAAGCCCTGCCGCTCGTTAAAGAAACCGATGCACCATCTTTCTCCGCTCTGCCTGTCGCCGGTGAGAAAGTGGCTGCCGGTTCCATCGACCGCACCATGAAAAACTATGTCGGCGGCAAGCAGGCACGTCCTGACGGTGGTGCAAGCTATGCGGTTTACGGCAAAGGCAATGTTGTCATCGGCGAAGCACCGCTCAGCAACCGCAAAGATATCCGTAATGCCGTAGAAGCAGCAGCCAAAGCCGGATCATGGGGCGGTGCAACCACCCATAACCGTGCACAGGTACTGTATTACTTAGGCGAAAATCTCGAACAGCGCCGTGCTGAATTCATTGAATTACTCACCACCAGCACCGGTGTTTCCGAGAAAAAGGCAGAAGAAGAATTCGACGCTTCAATCCGTCGTATTTTCTATTATGCCGCACAGGCAGACAAGTTTGACGGAGCCGTTCACTCCACCAAATCGCGTCATGTCACACTGGCCATGAATGAGCCATGGGGCGTGACCGGTATTGTCTGTCCTGATGAATTACCATTGCTCTCAATGGTCTCACTGATCCTGCCGGCAATCGCTATGGGCAACCGCGCTGTGGTTGTGCCGTCCGGCCGTCATCCGCTAATCGCCGGTGCTTTCTATCAGGTGCTGGATACATCAGACGTACCGGCCGGTGTGGTCAATCTCATCACCGGTGAACGCGATGTGCTGGCGAAAACACTCGCTGAACATGATGCCGTATCCGCGCTCTGGTATGTCGGCTCGCAGGCAGGCAGTGCCATGGTTGAGAAAGCCTCGACCGGCAATCTCAAAGCCACATGGGTAAGCAATGGCCGTCAGCGTAACTGGCTGGATACAGCACAGGGTCAGGGACGTGATTATCTGCGCCGTGCAGTGCAGGTGAAAAACATCTGGGTGCCATACGGCGCATAATTCAGATTACAGCGTAAAAAAGCCGCCGCCTGTTTTCAGGCGGCGGCTTTATTTATGAATCCTGTTTGCAATTTTACTTGTGTGTTTTGACAGCACTCAATCTTTTGCGGCGCAATTCACCCGGTGTCACCATCCGGCATTTTTTCAAGGCTGTAGTCATATGGCTCTGGCTGGAAAATCCTGCCCTGTCAGCAATTTCCGCCAGACAAATATCACTGCCGAGCAGCATTTCTTCCGCCGCATTCAACCGCAGCATCAGCAAAAACTGATGCGGTGTCTGCCCGAAACTCTCGCGGAAAGATGTCAGGAAATGCCCGCCGGACACGCCCAATATATCCGCCATTTTGGAGATCGATAATTTGCGCATATAGTTTTCACGCAAATAAGCTTCGATACGCCTTGATGCCTGATAAGACAGGCCACCACTCTCCTGCCGCCCGCTTCCTGCCCTCAGAAAAGAATGGTTCTGCACCAGTTGCACCATCAGAACTGACAATAAAGCTTTGATATAGCCTGCGCTGACCGGCGCATTTTTAAGCAGTTCCGCGCGCAGCAGATTGGCAATCAGCAGCGCCTTTGGATTTGGCAGTCTTGTCGGATGTGGGAATAATTCTTTGAGTGACAAACCACCGGTAATATCCTGTAAATCGCCCAGCAATCCGTCATCCAGTGCAATCTGGATATAGTCCGTTTCAATCGGCCAGCTCATAACATATTCAGCACCTTGCGGAATAATCAGCACTGATCCGGCTGGCGCGTCAAAACTTTCCCCGAATTTGCCCTGCAAAGACCAATGCAGATCTTTGATCGCCGCAAGCGTGATAATGACCACATAATGATTATGCTCACAGCTGAATTTACCGCTATGGCTCACAATATAGGCAATCTGATTATTGTAATGCACCAGATTCTTAAATGTATCAGAGAAACTGCTGTTCAGTTGTCCATCCGCCTCACGGAATAAAATCCCTTGTGAAACTGCAGCATGATCTTCGCCGTTGGCTGTAAATAGATTGTTCATCTCGCACCCTAATGAATTAAACATTATTTACTTGTAATATTTTGCCTTTCCCCTTCTGCCCGCATTTGCAGAAACTGCTGACGGCAGCGGGATGGCACCCCGATTTACACAACCTGTTTTACGCAACCTCACTCTTCACAAAATATCTACCATAGGTTGTATTAACCATGCAATTAAATTTTTACGAGACAAGTTAAATTTTTAATTCCCTGTCCGTATTTTTATTATCTTATTGATTTAATTATAAAATTTACAAGAATCGTAATATTTCAGATTATTGCGATGCTAAAGTTGAAAAATACAACCATTGTAGATCTCTGCACGACAAACAATTACAGGTTGTATTATCGTAACAATCATTGAACACGCCCGACTGATAAAACTGCGTGCGAAATTACCGTCTTCTCAGCTCCATCCCCGTCAATGCTGTGCTTTTAAGTCAATCCGGTTGGAAGTTTCACATTCCATTTCACAACACCGCAATTGTCTCATAATCAGGACATTAAGGTGTAAACTTCGATCTATACAGATGATTGGTGCAGTTTTATGTTCATATCCAGACGATAACACTTCACGAACCACCGGCTGAGCACAAACAACCAGCCATCAGTCAGTGAGCGTTATCAGAGGAAATTACGCGGCAGAACAAGCTGTCTGACCGCACAGCATATAACCCGTCCGCGAGGCGGATTAACAACTGAGGAGACTTAAAATGACCAATCCGGCAAATTTCAACGGCCAGCGTCCGGTTATCGACCCAAATGATGCAGTTATGCTGCTGATCGACCATCAGAGCGGCCTGTTCCAGACTGTCGGCGATATGCCAATGCCTGTTCTGCGCAATCACGCAACTGCGCTTGCCAAGATCGCAACACTGGCCAATATTCCGGTTATCACCACCGCTTCTGTTCCGCAGGGTCCGAACGGCCCGCTGATTCCGGAAATCCATGCCAATGCGCCTCATGCGCAATATATTGCCCGTAAAGGCGAAATCAATGCATGGGATAATCCGGACTTTGTTGCAGCCGTTAAAGCAACCGGCCGCAAAACCCTGATTATTGCCGGTACAATCACCAGTGTTTGCATGGCCTTCCCGTCAATCAGCGCGGTGCAGGATGGTTATAAAGTCTTTGCTGTTATCGATGCTTCCGGCACTTATTCGAAAATGGCACAGGAAATTACTCTGGCACGTGTGATGCAGGCCGGCGTTGTGCCGATTGATACCGCTGCTGTGGCTTCTGAAATCCAGCGCAGCTGGAACCGTCCGGACGCTCAGGAATGGGCTGAAGTCTACACCAAGATTTTTCCTGCCTACCAGCTTCTGATTGAAAGCTATGTTAAGGCACAGGAAGTTGAGAAGAACCACGAAGTTCTCGACTCAATGCGCAAGTAACAACAAAAACGGCAGGCGGTTTCCGCCTGCCGTTTTTTCATTAATACTAACACAAGCAATAAATATCTGAATTCCGCTTCAACTATTCGGAAGGGATATCAAGCCATGCGTTCTGTTCTCAAAACCACCCCTCTTATATTTGCCGGTCTGGCTGCGCTGATGAATCCTGCCGCAGCGAATGACGCAAATCTCATTCTTTACAACGGCAACATCATCACCATGAATGAAAACCAGCCTGCTGCAACGGCACTGGCGATTTCGGGCAATCATATTCTTGCTGTTGGTGATGACACGCTCGCAGAAAAATTCAGCACTGACAAAACCCGCCGCATTGATCTGCAAGGCAAGACTGTCATTCCGGGTCTGGTCGATACTCATATTCATGCCATTCGCGGCGGTCAGACTTATACATCCGAAACCTATTGGTATGATGAAACCAAACTGCCGGACGCTCTGAAAACTTTACAAGAGACAGCAGCAAAAAAACAACCGGATCAATGGGTAGCCGTTGTCGGTTCATGGTTACCGGAACAGTTTGAAGAAAACCGCGCTCCGACTGTGGCGGAACTGAGCAAAGCCGTTCCCGATCATCCGGTCTATGTTCAATATTTGTATGATTATGCTTTGCTCAATGAGAAGGGTATCGAAACCTTAAAACTCAATGAAGCCGAACCGGCCATACCGCAGGGTATTCAGGTTGAACGTGATGCGAATGGCAAGGCAACCGGTAAATTACTGGGTCATATCGGCTCCTATAATGCACTCTTTGCCAAGATGATGCCCGCAGATCGCGAACAGCAGTTGCAAAGCATGCAGGTATTTTTCTCGGCGCTTAACAGTGCCGGTATGACCGGTTTTATTGATCCATCCGCAGGTCCTTCTTCCGCCTATGAAAATCTCTTTGCCCTGCAAATGGACGGCAAACTGACGCTCCGCGCAGGATATCGCATTCCGGCCATGCAATCCGGTACCGAAGCAGAATGGTTCAAAAGCCTCATGGCCTTCCGCCAGCCTTATTATGACACCGGCATGGTCAGCTTTCTCGGCATTGGTGAATCCATCGTTGCAGCCATGAATGACGGCGTTCAGATGGGGCCTGGCTTCACCTCTCCGCAGGCAGCCAAAGACGAGTTACGCAAGGTCGCACAATTTGCTGCACAGCGCCGTATTCCGCTGGAAATTCATGCCTATACCGATGATGCAGCCAGCGATATTCTGACCGTGTTTGAAGATGTGAATACGACCTATCCGTTGCAGGATTTACGGTGGTCTCTCGCACATCTCAATACCGGTTCAGAAGCTACACTGGAGCGGATGAAAAAGCTGGGATTGTCCTACACCGTACAGATGGGCCCTTATTTTGAAGGCCCTGCAATTCTGAAAGCCAATGGCGAAGATATTGTTGCCAAATCCCCGCCAACCCGTGCAGCAATTGATAAAAATATTCTGGTTGCAGGCGGCACGGATTCAACACGTATCGGCATTTATGGCATCTGGCAGGCGATTGAATATCACGTCACCGGTCGCTCGCTCGGCGGTGTTATCCAAAAAGCAAAGGATCAACTGCTGTCCCGTGAAGAGGCTCTCGCGCTCTATACGAAAAACGCGGCATGGATCGGTTTTGCGGAGCAGAACCGCGGCACACTGGAGACAGGAAAACAGGCCGATCTCGCAGTTCTGGATCAGCCTTACCTGACCGTTCCGGCAGAAGAAATCGACAAGATACGCTCGGTTCTGACCATTGTAGACGGCAAAATCGTGCATGAAAATCTGCCGGAAACACCCGCCGACGCGCAATAAATATAGATTGCCGGACAGATAACAATAGCAGGCAAGGAGCATAATCCGCTCCCTGCCTGCTATATCCTCACATTCAGAGCACCTCACCCGAGACAGTATGTTTTCTGTCTTCATCGGTTACCGAAGTCAGCTTTTTCAGCTTTCTGCTCAGCCAGCTGTTCAGATCATCCATCGCGGTAAACATAACCGGCACGAAAACCAGACTGAGTGCCGTTGAGGTTATCAGCCCGCCGATCACAGCAACCGCCATCGGCGCGCGAAACTCCGCATCCCCGCCGATACCAATGGCAGCAGGCACCATCCCCGCCACCATGGCGATTGTGGTCATGATAATCGGCCGGACACGCGTAATACCGGCTTTCAACAAGGCCGCATCGCGATCAAGACCTTCCTTGCGGCACTCAATGGCATAATCAACCAGCAGAATAGAATTTTTGCAGACAATCCCCATCAGCATCAGAATACCGATAACCGATGACAGATCCAAAGCCGCACCATAGAGAAGCAGTGCTATCGCCGCACCGCCGATGGAAAGCGGCAAGGCAATCAGAATGGTAAAAGGTTGCAGGAAGTCCTTAAACAACAGCACCAGCACTGCCGCCACCATCAGAATACCGGTCAGCAGCGCCAGTCCGAAATTACTGAACATTTCTGCCATATATTCCGCACTGCCATATTCCACTTCGCGGACACCTTCAGGCAGGTTTTTATAGGCGGGCAGCGCAGCAATCGCTGCCAGTGCCGTGCCGAGCGTCGCATTATTATCCAGATTAGCCTGCACCTCGATCATCCGCATCCGGTTCAGACGCTCCACACGGCTTTCCGCAGAACCGAAGGAAATATCCGCAACGGAAGCAAGCGGAACCGGATTGCCCGTTGCGGTTCCCACTTTCAGGTTCTTCAGCATATCCAGATCGCTGCGGGCAGAATTTTCCAGCAGAACACGGATCGGTATTTGCCGGTCACCCAGATTAAACTGCGCCGAATTGGCATCCGTCTCACCCACTGTTCCGATGCGGGCAACCATGCCGATCGAGGCCGGTGACACACCAAGGCGTGCAGCTTCATCCAGACGCGGTTTTACATGCAGCTCCGGTGCAGGCAGAGGTTCGGATGAAACCACATTGGCGAGTTCCGGCAGTTCACGCATCTGGGCTTCCAGCTCGCGGGCAGCACGGGTGAGATTTTCTCCGCTATTGCCGACGAGAATAATAGCCACTTCTTTGCCGCCGCCGTCTTTTGTAAAGGTGAACTGAATATCCGGTATTGCAGCAACCAAAGGACGGATAACCGCTTCGAATTCCTTCTGGCTTGTCTCCCGTTCCGCACGCGGCTTGAGATTAATCAGCAGGGAGAACTCATTCACACCATCCGATGATGTGGCCAGAATATCCTTTATCTCAGGTCGTTTCAGCAGCTGATTGACAATGTCGTCTGAGACACGGGCGGTCTCATCAAGGCGGGTACCCGGTGCCAGAGTTACGCTGATTTGTGAAACATTGGAGTCGCTTTGCGGCATGAAGCCGGTGGGCAGCAATGTCATGAGATAGACCGAACCGGCAAAAATACCCGCCACCATAGCAAAGGTTGCTTTGCGGTGGTGCAGCGTCCAGCTCAGCAATCCGAGATACCAACGGCCAAGTACAGAAGACCCCGGTGCTTTACCACTCACCGGATGCGGCTGCAACATATAGGCAGCCATCAGCGGCGTGAGCAAACGAGCAACAGCGAGGGAGACCAGTACAGCAATCGCAACAGTCAGGCCGAATTGTTTGAAATATTGCCCGACCGCACCGCCGATAAAACTGACCGGCGCAAAAATAGCGACAATCGTCAGGGTTGTCGCAACAACAGCCAGGCCGATCGCATCCGATGCTTCTAGCGCTGCAATATAGGGGCGCTTGCCCATATGAATATGGCGCTCAATATTCTCTATCTCCACAATCGCATCATCAACGAGAATACCGATGACGAGTGTCAGAGCCAGCAGACTGATGCTGTTGAGTGTAAAATCGAGGAGATACATCGCCGCAAATGTTGGCAAAATGGAAAGCGGCATGGCCACCGCTGCGATCACGGTCGCCCGCCAGTTGCGAAGGAAAAGAAACACCACCGCAACCGTCAGCGCAGCGCCTTCCAGCAATGTGGTGATCGCATTATTATAGCTCTGCACCGTATATTCGACCGTGGAGCTGACCTCCCTGATCTCTGTGCCCGAATTGAGCTGTCTTATGTCCTCAAGCCGGTTTTTGACACCATTGGCAACAACCGTATCGCTATAGCCCTTTGCACGGAACACAGAAAAGCCAACCACGGCTTTGCCGTCCAGACGGGAGAAGCCGCGCGGCTCACCCGCCCCGTCCTGTATTGTGGCAATCTCACGCAACGGGATCCACCGGTTGCCCGGCAATAAGATCGTTAAAGCGGAAAGCTCTTCCACCGTTCTGGCGCTTGCAATCGTGCGCAGCGACTGCTCCCTGTCGCCGATATTGCCCCGCCCGCTCGGCACATTCACATTCAGCTCGCGCAAAGCAGAATTGACCTGATCCGCCGATACACCAAGTGCCAGCAACCGCTCCGGTTTCAGCGCAATACGCACCTCACGATTAACACCGCCCAATCGCTGCACTTTCTGCACACCGGGCACGGCCAGTAGTTCACGGGTAATCGTATCATCCACAAACCATGACATATCAACCGCAGAAATATCCGGCGCGGAAATCGTGTAATAAAGGATTGCCCCGCCTTCAACATCGACACGGCTGACCACCGGTTCCTGAATAGTCTGCGGCAAATCTGAGCGGATCTGCGCCACGGCCTCACGGACATCATTGGTGGCACGGTCGGGATCAACCCCGATGCGGAACTCCACTGTGGTCGTCGACACACCATCCGCAATGGAGGAGCGCAGATGTTTGACCCCTGCGATGCCGGATACCACACCTTCAATACGGCGTGTAATCTGCGCTTCCATTTCGGAAGGGGCAGCACTGGCCTGCGTGACCGCAACCGTCACCACGGGAAAGGATACCTTGGGATTGGCATTCACCGGCAGCTTATTGAATGCAGCCCAGCCGGCAAGGGTCAGAACAATGAAAAGAACAAGCGTCGGCACCGGCTTGCGGATTGCCCAGGCGGAAATATTACTGGTCATAAACAATACTTTCAGGGAATCCGGATTTTCAAGGCGCCCGTGCAGGAACAGGTGTTACCGTCTCGCCGTCGCGGAGCAGCGGCCCTGCTTTTTCAATGATGTGATCGCCTGCGCTTAAGCCCGAACGGATTTCAACAGCTCCGTTCTTGCGCAAGCCGAGCTTGACTGTTTTCTTGACAGCCTTACCGCCGACAACAACAAAGACCGAGGCATCGGATGCCTCACGGCCATGCAAAAGCGCAGAGTCATTGACCAGAATTGCCTTGCTTTGCGAAAACACCACATCTGCCCTGCCGAAAGCACCGGAGAAGAGCGATATTTGTTTGCCCTCAATCGCGATATAGGCTCTGCCCAGCCGCGTTTGGCGGTCAATTTTCGGCGATAATAAGCGGATATGTCCGGCTGCGATTTTCCCGTCAGGCAGTGTGACATGCGCCGCCTGACCTGCCTTCATCAGCAGGATTTCACTTTCCGGTACTTCAGCCGCAAATTCTATCTCGCCGTCGCGGATAAGGCTGAAAAGTGTGCCGCTACCGGCCAGTGCGCCGACACGTGCATTGCGTTCTGAAATGATACCGCTGACCGGTGCATGAATAACAGCCCGTGCCCTTTCGCTTTTCGCCTCCGCCAGTTGCGCCTCAGCCTGCGTGAACTCGGCCTTTGCCACTCCCACACTCTGTTCGGCAATATTCAGCGCCGACAGCTTGTCATCATAGGATTGCTCGCTGACAGCACCATTGCTGCGCAGACGCTGTGTGCGGTTCAGGCTGGACTGCGCCTGCGCCTGTGTCGCCTCCTGCTGAGCCAGCCATGCACGGGCGCGGGCAACACGCGCTTCTGTTTCTCTAAGCTTGATATCCAGTTTCACCGTATCCAGCCGCATCAGCACCTGTCCGGCGGTTACATAATCACCAGCCTCCGCTTCAACCGCGGCAATACGCTGATCCTGTAATGTTGTACCTACCGCCACTTCTTCACGCGGCACAAACAGCCCGTTAAAACCCAGTTTCCATTCCGTTGGTACCGGCTTGGCTACAGAAGTGGTGACAGTGCGCTCCGCCACGGCGATCTGAGCCCCCGCAATCGCTGCGTCTGAAGGAGCAGCCTCTGCCGAAAAAGCCGCCGAAGCGGCCAGAGAATATGCGGACAGGGAGAGGCACAACAGAAACCTCATATTTGATTACCTTTCAGGTTGGCGGAACTGCATCCGGAACGGCAACACAAACAATATTTTTGTTAAGCTTCAGCGGAGGAAATACAGAAAACTGCAGAACCCGCCAAAACACGGCGATTTCGGCCTTTCAGCAGCTCTTTCACCGCTACGCACAGGATATTTCCGTGCAGAAATTTTTCAGCTTTTAAATATGAGTATTTTTGTATAGTATTAAAAATCTATTCATCCGCCCCCCTTTGCACGCAGTCACACGGCATGAGCATTCCATCAACCGACCATTCTGAAGACCTGTTGTCTGTCTATTTACGGCAGTTGAAATGGCTGCGCGAAATACTCAAAAAACGCACCAGCTCCCATGAGCTGGCCGATGATGCTTTGCAGGAAACATGGCTGCGCCTGTCCAAAATACAGGAGCGCTCTTCTGAGGTTCGCGATCATCGCGCTTTCATCATGCGGATTGCCACTAATATTGCGATTGATCTGCTGCGCAAGGAACAGCGCCACCACAAAGCCTGCCTCAGCGATGAAGAGATTTTGCAGGCGATTGCCGATACTGCGCCGACACCGGAGGTCTTCGCGATTGACCGCGACCAGTTGCGGCAACTTATTTACGCCCTGCTGCAATTACCGGAAAAACCGCGTAAAGCCTTATTGCTGGCACGCTGTGACCTGCTGACCCATTATGAGATTGCCCGCCGTCCGGGCGTATCGGAAAGCATGGTCGCACGTTATCTCGCGCAGGCATTGCGCCATTGCCGCGATCATTTCCGTACACTCGCCTGAGCCGCTATGCCCGAAAAAATCAGATATAAAACGGATATCAGCTTAAGCGATGAGGCAATCGACCGGATTGTACAGCTCAGCTCAGGACGAGCCACAGCACAGGACCATGCGGGTTTTGCAGACTGGCGTCGTCAAAGCGCTGAGCATGAAATGGCTGCACGCGAGGCTGAGGCACTGTGGCACGGCATTGGCACAGCCGGTAAAAGCATCCGCAAATCCGCAAAGCAAAAACAATTCACCAGACGCGCGGTTCTCGGCCTGGCCGGACTGATAACCGGTGGTGCCGCGCTGCATCAGACGGGGCTCATCGGGCCGCGTCTCTATGCCGATTATACAACCGCTACGGGTGAGCAGCGGAGCATTACGCTGGCTGACGGTTCAACCGTGTTTCTCAATGCCGGTTCTGCACTCTCCGTTGATATGTCAGCCAATGAGAGACGGCTGACCCTTTATGAAGGGCAAGCTCTGTTTACTGTCGCAAAAGACGCGGCACGCCCGTTTATTGTTGAGGCGCTTGACGGGCAGACCCGTGCTCTGGGAACGGTTTTTGATATTGATATCAAACCTCAGCAGGTTGCTGTCACGGTAATTGAAGGCACTGTCGGCGTCAGCAGCCGGATACAGCCCGCAAACCGGACAAGCAATATGGTTGTCGCCGGTGCCAATACCCGTATCCGCTATGAAGACACAGGTAATATATCCGCACCGGAAGAGGTGGATTCCGACATTGAAACTGCATGGCGCCGCGGCAAACTGATTTTCAACGCCAAACCGCTCGGCGATGTGGTTACAGAAATTGAGCGTCATCGCGGCGGAACAATTGTTCTTGCCAGCAACCGCCTGCAAACACTGCAGGTCACCGGCGTTTTTGATCTCAGCCAGCCGGAAGAGATTTTACAGGCCATTGAAACCACCCTGCCTGTCTCCGTGATCCGCCTGCCTTTTGTGACAATTTTGCGCTAAAAAACTACCCGATTCAAATTTATGATAAAAATAATCATATTTTTATATTTTACCGGTGCAAGATCAGCCATGCCGTTTCGTCTTTGAATTATGAGGCCGGAATTTCCGTCATGAGCGGAGGCCGGAATGTGTCATATTGGTAAGGCGGAATATTTCCATGCAGGCTATCATCAAGGCGAAAAAGCGCTCTTTGTCCCAACATGCGCAAAAGGCCGGACTTCTGGCTTCGGTTGCGTTTATTGCAGTGCTTGGCACCGGATTGCCGATGATTGCCCATGCGCAGACCACTGTATCGCAGACGATCAGTTTCAATATCCGCGTACAAAATCTGGGTTCAGCACTTGCCGGTTTTGCTGACCGTGCCGGTCTCAAACTGCTGATGCGATCCGATATGGTATCCGGCAAGACAAGCCCTGCTGTGCAAGGCACGATGACACGGGAACAGGCACTGGGCAGATTGCTGTCCGGCTCCGGCCTGAATTACTCCATTCAGGGCACAACACTCACAATTCATGATCCGGCAGGAAGCGCCCAATCCGTAGTTGCACCGGACGGCACCGTGACACTGAACACAATCACCGTGACCAATGGCGGTTCAATCGCCGCGGCTGAAGCGCCATATCACACGGCAGCGCCGACCTCTTATATTTCAGAGCAGACGATTGAGCGTTTTCGCGGTGCAAGCCCTGCTGATATTTTCCGCGGCACACCGGGCGTGATGTCCGGTGAAGCCCGCAATGGTGCCGGTGCGATTGATGTGAATATCCGCGGTATGCAGGGCATGGGGCGCGTCGCGACCACTATCGACGGCGCAGAAAATGCCATTAATGTCTATCAGGGCTATCAGGGTATCTCGAACCGCACCTTTGTTGATCCGGATTTTCTCGGCGGCATTGATATCCAAAAAGGCTCTGATGCTGCTTCCAGCGGCATTGCCGGTACGGTTGCCATGCGTACAATTGAGGCGGGCGATATTGTCAAGGAAGGCAATCGCTTCGGCCTGCGTGTCAAAGGCGGTTTCGGTACCAATTCCAGCAAACCGGTGACAGACACAAAAGCGGGCTACGAAATTATCAATAGCGGTTATCCCGGCGATCTGCAGCCGGAATTCGATCACCTCTATGTACCAAGTGTTAAGAGTTCGGATGACACCATGAATCGTCCGGCTTTTCTGAAGCCGACCAATGGTTCAGGCAGTATCGTTGCAGCTATGCAGGACGAGAATATTGAACTGCTGGCAGGCTATGCCTATCGCGAGCGCGGCAATTATCATGCTGGTAAAAACGGCCCTGCCGCCGGTATCGCCAATCTCGGCGGGATGAGCGTATGCAGTTTTCTTTGTAACTTACCCAATCCTGAATACAGATGGTATCCGCAATATATTGAGAATACAGGTCTGGCCAATTACCGCCCCGGTGAACAGGTTCTCAACACCCAGCTGAAAACGGAGTCCTTGCTGCTGAAAGGTAAGGTTATGTTCGGCGACGGGCATAGTATTCAGCTTGGCTATACAGGTTTTGAAAGCAAGGCCGGTACTTTTAAGGCCAATGCTTTGAGCACGCTCGGACAACAAGCCAGACAACAGCGCCTGACGACAGATATTGAAGCGCATACAGGAACATTTAAATATCGCTGGGATCCTGAAGAGAATGATCTGATTAATCTCAAGGCCAATCTCTGGGGTACGAAGCTGAAGCAGCGCAATCCGGTCGACTGGCTGCCGGCAAATGCACCGGTCGACTTTAAATCCGGACCGGATTTGTGGACATGGGGCGGTGATATCAGCAACCGTTCACAATTCACGACTGCCTATGGTGATTTTGATATGACCTATGGCGCGTCTTACAAAGAAGAAGATACCAAGCCGACCGAAGGAACAAGGAAATGGGACACATTTCTTGATTTGCGTGACGGCACCCGTAAAGAAGCCGCAGCCTATATCAAGACAGCGTATAAACCGGTTGACTGGCTGACGGTCAATGGCGGCCTGCGCTATTCCCATATGTGGTCGCGCGATCGCAGCCGCACAAAATATGTTCATCCTGATATGGTTTACGGCAAAGCGCGGTTCAAACAGGGCGGCTTCAGCCCGTCATTGGGCGTAACAATCGAGCCGTTTGAAGGCGCACAATTCTACACCAATTATTCCAGCACCTTGCGCGCTCCGAGTATTATGGAAGCAGTATCCGCATTCAATATGACTGTGAATGAGGATGCCAAGGCAGAGCGCTCCAACAACTGGGAAATCGGTGCAAACTTCATTCAGGACGACCTGATTACCGGGACAGATCGTGCAATGCTCAAACTGGGTTACTTCAACTGGGATGTAAAAGATTACATCGCCCGCGAATTCCACAGATATGCGAACTCTGCGAATGTGCGCATTTTCAATATTGACCGCGCCCGTTTCTCCGGTCTTGAAATGTCGGCCAATTATGCGCTCGGCGGTTTCGAAGCCACACTGGCTGCCAATTATTATCTGAATGTGGAGTTCTGCCGTACCGCTGAAACCTGTGAAAACAAATCTCTCTATGCCGACTATGCCACCAATCACGTACCACCTAAATATGGTATAGACCTGACCCTGACCCAGAAATTACTGGATGATGCACTCACGGTCGGCGGCCGCATTTCCTATACCGCATCGCGTGCGAGCGGACATGGTGATGTCACAGGTCAGGGCATGTCGCAGTTCATCACGATGATCAACTGGCAGCCTTACACATTGGTGGATGTGTTTGCAGAATATAAAATCAACGACACTTATACCGCCAGTGTGCGCGTGGAAAATCTGACAGACCGGTTCTATGTCGATCCGCTCAGCCTTGCACAGCAACCGGGACCGGGCCGGACATTCTATGCATCTCTGACGGCCAATTTTTAAGGCTCACAGGGACAACCAGACCGCTATGCCGTTGGGTCACACGCACCGGCATAGCCCCTGCCCGTATCTGAAGCGTAGATTTATGCCTTGCAAAATAAACTTGATTATAATAGTCAAGATTTATTCTATCGTCATTGCCTGACGAGCCGGACGCATATGCTTTCAGAAAACGGTTACACAGATGTGGGATCTCCATCATCTTTTTAAAAAACATGCGCGTGATATTATACAATCATTACGCCGCAGAGGGCTTCCTGAAGAAACGGCTGCTGATCTGACGCAGGATACTTTTTTACGCGTTTTGGTCTCTCCGCCTGCGGAAAGCAAAACCACTTATAATCCCGCAGCCTATTTGTTCAGAATTGCGCGCAACCTCGGTACAGATCATCAGCGGCGTGAAGGTTTGCTACGCAGAGCCGATCTCACACCCGAAGATTTTTCTGCCATTGCTGACCCCTCTCCCTCACCGGAAAAACAGGTCTATGACCGGCAAAAACTGATGCTGGCACAACAGGCTTTGCAGGAATTGCCCGCCCGAACGCGCAAAGCATTTGAAATGCACCGTATGGATGAGATGACCATTGCGGCGATTGCAGCGGAACTTAATCTCTCCGTGGGCAGAACATGGGCACTCATCAGAGATGCCTATGAATTTATTGACAGGCGCCTTACCGGACTGTGACAAATTTCCCCATACACTGAAAATTGGCCACGCTCATTCGTAAACAGAAATAAGACAGTAATCTATCCGGACAGGCTTGAAACATATGACCAATTCCGCTGATGAGACAGAGGAAGCACAGCGGCTGTTTCGTGAAGCAGCCGATCTGGCTATCCGTCTGCAAAATGACCCCGTTAATCCCGTTTCTGCTGACATGATTAAAACATGGGTTGCCCGCAGCCCTGCCCATGCCGCAGCCTGGGCGCGTGTGGCCGCCATTCATGGCATGACCGGCACTTTGTTCACAGAGAACCGGAAAGTACCGGAGAAAAGCAAACTATCCCGCCGCAATTTTATCGCCGGAACCACACTCGGCCTTGGAGCCCTGACCACCGGCGCGCTGACAGTGCCGCAGCTGTGGCTGCTGTCGCAGGCCGATCACATCACCTCCACGGCAGAGATCCGGGACATTCCCCTGCCTGACGGCAGCTTCGCCACGCTGGGGCCTGACAGTGCAATTGCCGTTGATTTTTCCGAGCGAGACCGCCGTATCGGATTGCTGTCCGGCATGGCGTATTTTCAGGTTCAGCCGGACAGCGCAAGGCCTTTTACCGTCTCAACCGGCCCTATGCTGGTCACTGCGCTGGGCACGGCTTTTGATGTTTCTGCAGAAAAAGGCTTTCTCTCTGTGGCCGTGGCGCATGGCACAGTTGAAGCCAGAACCGGCACAGTCGCCGGAGAAAGATTGGAAGCCGGTACGTGGCTTAGTTTTGACAGCGCAAGCAACCGGATTACCCGCGGTGAACAGGAACCATCACAAATTGCAGCATGGCGCTCCAACATGCTGTTTGCGGAAAATGAAACTGTTGCCGCCCTTTGTGCAAAAATTTCCCGTTGGCAAAACGGGCGCGTATTGATCGCTGATCCTTCACTCGGATCGCGCACGGTCAGCGGTGTGTTTGATCTTAACGACCCTGATGCAGCCATTGCTGCAGTTGTCCGGCCTTTTGGCGCCAAGACACGAAAAATTGCGTCTTTGCTGACAATTGTCTCTTCCGTATAAAATATGAGTAAAAACTGAATATTTTTATCCGCCACTCGTAAAGAAGAATATGAGGGCGTTTTCTCATGCAGAAAAACGCCTGTAATGATTGACCGACGGAGTGAGCAGGCATGACAGGCGCCACCAAACAAGCGACACGACACACCAAATGCAGCAAAGCCATGATAGCCGCTTTGCTGGCAACCACCGCAATGATAACCGGCGTGGTTCTGACAGCAACCAGCTTCAATGCACAGGCACAGCAACAAACAGGCTTCAATATTCCGTCCGGTCCGCTCAACCGTGCACTCGCAGCCTTTGGCAGCCAATCCGGCACCCAGCTATCCTATGAACCTGCCGTCGTGCGCGGGAAATCTTCTCCCGGAATTTCAGGTGCAGCCACCAAGGAGCAGGCATTGGCGCGGATTTTGCAGGGCTCCGGCCTGACCTATAATTTCACCGACACAAAATTCGTGCTGATTACCGAGCACCTTGCCGCCAATACCGGCGGCGCTGCGCCGGACGGCTCACTCATTCTGAACCAGATAACCGTTTCCAGCGGCGGAGCAATCGCCGCCGCAACAGCGCCTTATGAAACGGCAGCACCAACCACCTATATTTCCGGCGAAACAATTGAGCGTTATCGCGGTTCCAGCCCTGCGGATATGTTCCGTGGCACACCCGGTGTCAAATCCGGTGAAGCCCGCAATGGTGCAGGATCAATTGATGTCAATATTCGCGGTATGCAGGGCATGGGGCGCGTATCCACGACCATTGACGGCGCGGAAAACTCTGTCACCGTCTATCAGGGCTATCAGGGTGTTTCCAACCGCACCTTTGTTGATCCTGACTTTATTGCCGGTGTGGAAATCAACAAGGGGGCTGACACCGCTTCATGGGGCAATGCCGGTTCGGTCAGTATGCGCACTGTCGGTGTGGACGATATTGTTAAAGACGGTAATCACTGGGGTATCCGCGTTAAAGGCGGCATTGGCGGCAACACGTCCAAACCGCTGGCTGGTGCTCTGAGCGGTTATCAGTGGCCCTATGCGCCATGGGATGCAATGAAAGCTCCTGTCGGTTCAAAGGACGGTTTGGACAGGCCGTCATTCCTGTCTCCGACATCCGCTTCCGGCAGTATTGTCGGCGCCTATAAAGGCGATGCAATCGATGTTCTGGCCGGTTATGCACGGCGTAAACAGGGTAATTATCATGCAGGAACGCGTGGCTCTGCAGCTGCCGATCCGGTCAATCTGGGCAGACAGCCTTATTGCAATTCAATGATTGCCATTCATTGCACACCCAGAAGCCCGGGCAATTACTGGAACGAATATTATGCCAATCAGGGGCTGACCAATTACCGTCCGGGTGAGGAAGTCCTCAACACCCAGCTGGAAACCGAGTCATGGCTGGCAAAACTCAATGCCCGTTTTGCGGACGATCATGAATTACAGCTCGGCTATATGGGCTATCGCAGCGAGGCCGGTGACAGGCTGGCCTCACGCTTGAGCGGCATTAAAGACCAGTCCATACAGCAAAAGCAAACCGCGGGAACCAGTCTCGACACGGTGACTGCGCGTTATAACTGGAAGCCGGAAGACAATGAGCTGATTGATCTGCGTGCCAATCTCTACTGGACGCATCTGCAATTGCGTAATCCGGTACGCGGCGGGCGTGGTGTTACACCGGGAGGGATCGGCCTGCCTGCCGATTTCCGTGTCGGATCTGACAGTGATATGTGGGGCGGTGATATCCAGAACAAATCCTCTTTCACTTTTGATGCAGGCGATCTGGATCTGACATACGGTACGTCTTTCCGTGTGGAAGATACGCGCGGCAGCGAACATTCCGCAGCTCTGGAAGGCTGGATGACACCGCGTGATGCGATCCGCCATGAAGTCGCTGCTTATACGAAGGCTGCATATAAGCCTGTTGACTGGCTTACTGTGAATGGCGGCTTGCGCTATTCGCATTTCTGGTCGAAAGACCGTTTCGACCCCTATGAGCGCAATCAGATCAAGAATGCAAAGGAACAGGGTTCCAGAACCAATGACGGCGGTTTCAGCCCGTCTGTCGGTCTGACTTTTGAACCGTGGGAACAGACCCAGTTCTATGTCAATTATTCCAATACGCTGCGTGCGCCGAGCATTATTGAATCCGTTTCCGCGTTCAACAGCGTTACCGCAAATACAGATGTAAAACCGGAGCGTTCCAGCAACTGGGAAATCGGTACCAATGTCGTCCGTAACGGCCTGCTTACCGATGAAGATACGGGTATGCTGAAACTCGGTTACTTCAACTGGGATGTTAAAAACTACATCTCGCGCAATATTGTATATGACACTAAAAATCCGAGCAATTTTGTCCTGAATATCGGCAATATCCACCGTGCAAAGTTTTCCGGTCTGGAATTTTCCGGTCGCTATGAGCTGGACGGTTTTACAGCTGATCTCGCAGCCAATTATTATCTGAATGTTGAATATTGCCGCACATCCGACAGTTGCGACGGCAAGAGCCTTTATGGTGATTATGCCACCAACCATGTGCAGCCCAAATATTCGGTTGACCTGACCCTGTCGCAGAAACTGCTGGAAGAACGGCTGATGCTCGGCGGCCGTGTCTCCTATACGGGGCCGCGCGCTATCGGTCATGGCGATGTGACTGCACAAGGCGCATCGGAATTCATCACACCGGTGCTCTGGAAACCCTATGCCCTTGTTGACCTGTTTGCAGAATATAAAATCACCGACAATCTGACAGCGGCATTCCGCGTCGAGAATGTGTTTGATAAATTCTACATTGATCCTCTGGGTCTTGTAACGCAGCCGGGCCCGGGTCGTACCTTCTATGCCAGTCTCACAGCCGACATCGGCGGTGAACAGCAATTGCCGTCTCTGCCGTCCTTCCTGACACGACGCCCGACGGCTGAAGGCGCTCCGATTGACTGGACAGGCCTTTATGCCGGTGCCCATGCCGGTGGTGTTTTTGGCCGCACATGGGGCAACACAACCGCTCTCGACGGCACATCCAATGCGATTGCGGCAACGGAATCCGCTGATTTCGGCATGGATAGCGGGTTGTTTGGTGTGCAGGCCGGTTATAACTGGCAATTGCCAAACCGTGTGGTACTGGGCATCGGTGCAGACTGGAGCAAAACCTATCTGAATGCTGCACATAAAGCCCGCACAACAGAGGGCGATTTTGCCGGCACCGGCAATGTGCAGGCGCAGACCCTCTATGACATTGACTGGACTGCCGCTGTGCGCGGTAAACTCGGCTATGCTTTTGACAATAAATGGATGCTTTACGGCAGCGGCGGTGTGGCCTTTGCCCGCGAGAGCCAGTCGCGCGAGCAATATCGTGTCAGTGCAGACAGTTCTGACAAGGTCACAGAAATTGCGCTGACTGAAAAGGAGAAAGCAACACGCTTCGGCTGGACAGCCGGCGGCGGGATTGAATATGCCATTAATGACCGGTGGTCGGTGATGGCGGATTATTCCTACACACGTTTCGGCAAAACCAATTTCAACTTTAACAATGCCCGTGCCGGTATCATGCGTGACTGGGAAACACAGGAAAAGATTGGTGTTGAGATTGTTGACCCGTCAAAACAGCCGGGAATGGGCGACTTCTGCACTCAGTTCCCGCGTTTCTGTAAACCTTATGAGAAAACAATCTATGAGACCGTCAAGCATGAAGGATCGTCGAGTGTTAAAAACGGACGCAAAGCATCCAATTCGCTTGATTTTCATACATTCAAAATCGGTGTGAATTACCGGTTCTGACACGATTAAAAAGCCGGTCTGAGTTTTCTCAGACCGGCTTTTTTTATTTAATGTTCAGAGCCTGTATGGCCATGTTCTTTGCGCTTGGCGGCATCATCCACCAGCTCATACCACATGGCGTTGAGCACCGCGAAAGCCGCTGCGAGAGGTAGTCCTAAAACCCAGGCGAAATACCACATTTAAAACCTCATATTATATAAGAGACAGAAATGATGACGGAAACGGGCATCAGTAATGCCCCTCTTCCAGATCGCTTTCCGTCACTTTTCCGCGCAGCACATAATAGACCCAGCTCGTATAGAGCATGATGATCGGCAGCATAATGCCGGTGCTGATCAGCATGATGAACAGGGTCAGATGGCTGGATGAGCTGTCCCAGACCGTCAGGCTGGCACTCGGATTCAGCGAGGATGGCAGGATGAACGGGAACATCGCCACACCGACCGATGTAATCACACCGAAGATCGACAATTTACCGAACAGCAATGCCACGAGCGGACGCCGTGCCCACAAAAAGAGGATCAGCGCGAAAGGCGACAGCAGGCCAAGTGCAGGCACAGCCCACAGAGCCGGATAACGCAGATAATTGGCAAGCCATGCGCCTTGTTCAACCACTGCGGTTTTAAACAGCGGGTTCGACGGGCCGTTCGGATCAATCTCACTGGTAATGCGGTAACCCAGACCGGATTTCCAGAGATACAGCCCTGCGGCGACATAAAAGACCACTGTCAGCAATGCGAGAAGCGTACCGTATTTTTTTGCACGTTCAGCCACAATGCCTGTGGTTTTAACACAGAGCCACACACAACCATGCATGGCCAGCATGATGACTGACATCAGACCTGCCAGCAGCGCAAACGGGTTAAGCAAGGCAAAGAATGAACCTTCATAGAAGATCATCATATCGTCATTGATACGGAACGGCACACCGAGCAGCACATTCCCGACAGCCACACCAAAAATCAGTGACGGCACAAAACCACCGATGAACAATGCCCGGTCCCAATTGTTGCGCCACAGCGAGCTTTCACGCTTGTTGCGGTATTTAAAGCCGACCGGCCGCAGGATCAGCGCGAACAAAATGATGAACATCGCCAGATAGAAGCCGGAGAAAGACACCGCGTAAAGCTGCGGCCATGCGGCAAAAATCGCACCACCGGCCAGAATGAGCCAGACCTGATTGCCTTCCCAGACCGGTTCAATGGTTTCCAGCACCAGTCTGCGTTCCAGATCGGTGCGGGCAACAAATGGCAGCATGGTTTCAATACCAAGGTCAAAACCATCCATCGCCGCAAAGCCGATGAGCAGCACACCCAGCAATACCCACCAGATCAGACGTAAGGTTGAATAATCAAGAAGTTCGGACAAAACCATTATTTTGCCTCCCCGATTTGTACCGGTTTACTGGGAACAGGTTTCTCAAAGGGTGCGGAAACCGGAGCATGATCCGGCTGCGGCCCGTTGCGGATCGCACGGATCATCACGCCCATCTCAATAATGAACAGGACTGTATAGATCAGGATAAATCCGCTCAGTGAGATCAGCACGGTTACAGGGCTGAGATTGGAGACCGCCACGGCTGTCGGCAGAACTCCTTCAATACTCCATGGCTGACGGCCGAATTCCGCAACCAGCCAGCCCATTTCTGCAGCCAGCCAAGGCAGAGGAATAGAGAAGACCGCAACCCAGAGCAGCCAGCGGTGTTTGTCCAGTTTTCTGCGTGCAGACAGGAAAAAGAAGGTGCCGGTCAGCAACAGGAAATAGAAGCTCAGGCCCACCATCACACGGAAGGCAATGAACAGCGGCAGCACACCCGGAACAGTATCATTGGCGGCAGCCACGATCTGCTCATCCGTAGCAGTGCGCGGATCATCAACATATTTCTTCAGCAGCAGACCATAACCCAGACGTTCGCCATATTGTTCAAAAGCCTGTTTGGCTTCTGCCGGTGCCTGCTCGCCCCGTGGCGTCGCTTTGATTGTCTGCAAGGCATCATAGGCCTTGATGCCGTCACGGATACGATCCTGAGCCTGCAAAACCAGCTGGTTAATACCCGGAATTTCAATGGTCAGGGAGCGCGTACCGATCAGCCCCATCACATAGGGAATGTGAATGGCATAATGGGTCACGCGGTTTTCCTGATCCGGCACACCAATCAGCGTGAAGGATGCCGGAGCCGGTTCTGTATCCCACATGGCCTCAATCGCAGCCATTTTCATGCTCTGATGGTCGGATGTCAGATAGCCGCTTTCATCCCCCAGCACCACAACCGACAAAGCACCGGCCAGACCGAAAGAAGCCGCCACAGTCATCGAACGTTTTGCCAGCTCCAGATGACGGCCTTTGAGCATATACCATGCCGAAACACCGAGAATGAAAATGGAAGCTGTGACATAACCGGCAGATACCGTGTGCACGACTTTGGCCTGCGCAACAGGATTGAAAACAACGGCAAAGAAATCCGTAATTTCCATACGCATGGTTTCAGGATTAAAGCGCGATCCGACCGGATTTTGCATCCAGCCATTGGCCACCAGAATCCACAATGCGGAAATATTGGAGCCGATCGCCATCAGATAGGTCACGGTCAAGTGGCCGATTTTGGACAGGCGATCCCAGCCGAAGAAAAACAGGCCGATAAAGGTTGCTTCCAGAAAGAAAGCCATCAGCCCTTCGAGCGCCAGCGGCGCACCGAAAATATCCCCGACATAGTGACTGTAATAGCTCCAGTTCATACCGAACTGGAATTCCATCACAACGCCGGTGGCGACACCGGTTACAAAGTTAATACCAAACAATGTACCCCAGAATTTTGTCATTTGCCGCCAGATCAGGCGGCCGGTCATCACATAGACCGTTTCCATGATCGCCAGCAGAATAGACAGGCCGAGCGTCAAAGGAACAAACAAAAAGTGGTACATGGCGGTGACTGCAAATTGCAGACGGGATAGTGAAACAATATCCAGTTCCATCATCATCCGCCGCGGGGGCGCGGCGCTCCTGTTGTAGCTTAGCGCCGGAAACTATTCGGTATCCGGCAAACTATGCTTGAAAACAAAGCTTTTACGCGTCTCTCCGGAAAATAGGGGGCATTCCGGTCAAAATGCGCGTATATCAAACAGTCCGTATGACCGGCATTATTGCCGGAAATGTCTGTGAGAAACCTGCAGGGCGGATATGCTCTATCTATTTGCTTTTATTCGTATCTTGTCCGAAAACCGCTTTGCACTTTTCGGGACACGCTTAAAATAGACCAATTCTAGATTATACTAATTTATAGCATCAGGAAATGCATATCCGTTCCGGCTGGTAATACCGGCCGGTTACAGGGTTCTCACAGTGTGGGGATGAAAGCGGCGCTTGGGAGAAAACCGCTTTCAAAATCAGATAATGTGATCCGTGTTTGTCAGATCATCCCTCTGATTATGTGTAAAAAATCATGCTTCATAAAGCGGGGCTTCCTTTTCAAAGACATGGCTGTAACGCATCCGGTTCCGGACAGGTATTCGTGTTAAACCTGACGCAGTGTCTTCAGAATATCTGAAAATGCCTGCGTTCCTTTCAGTGCTTCTGCCGTCATGCGACCATAGCTCATCACAACGATACGGTCGGCAATCTCAGCTTCACGGCGCAGATGCGACGCAATAATCATGGTTCTGCCGTGGCCACTATTCGGACTTGTGGCCTGTGACAGCCGCTGCAGAATGTCCTGCGCAGTGGCTTTATCCAGCCCTTCCGTCGGTTCATCCAGCAGCCAGAGCGGGGTATTGTGCAGAAACAGCCGCGCCAATGCGAGACGGCGTGCCTGCCCGCCGGACAAGCCAAGGCCGCCCTCGCCAAGCATTGTTTCCAACTGCTGCGGCATGTCACCTACCGTTTCTGACAGGCCGGCCATTTCCAGTGCCTGCATCAGATCATCGTCCGTTGCCTTTGGCTGAGCAAGACGCAGATTTTCCGCCAGACTATCCTGAAACAACTGGGTTTTCTGCGTCAGCAGCGTTGCTGCCTCATGACGGATAATACCGGAATCCGCAGTCACTTCACCGGCCAGCAAAGCCATGAGCGTCGATTTACCTGTGCCGCTCGTGCCGACAATCGCCAGTTTTTCACCTTTGCGCACGCTCAGGCTGATATCCTGCAGCACCAGAGGCATCTTGTCCTCATAGCGCATATTGATCTGTTCCAGATAAACAGCCTCATGAGGATCGGCCGGTTGTACAGGCACATAGAAATGCGGCTGTGTTTCATAACGGTCGCCAACGCGGTGCGCAGCCATCAGCGTGCGGCCAAGTTCCATGGCACCGCGGCGTAATGCTGCAAATGGTTCCATCGCTCCCAGTGCCATCAGCAGCGCAAAAGCAGCAACAGCAGGTGAAATAGTGCCAGCCTCTGCAAGCCAGACACCGCCGAGCAAAGCAACACAGAGCAGCAAAGCCGTAGCGATACCAAAACCAGCACCGACCGAAATTTCAATCCGATTGAGCTGATCATCAGCATCGGACAATCTTTTGTCAGCCGCACATATGCTTGCGCTTTGCGCCTGCAGGCGTCCCGCCATCAGCAGATCGGTCTGGCCGGAGACCAGATCAATGCTGCGCGCGCGTACGGCTTCAACAGCTTTGGCACGGCGGCGCATTGGTTTCATCGCCCAGAGTGCTGCAATCAGCGGCAGGCCAAAACCGGCAAGCACCAAAACCGCCACCATTGCCAGCGAGAAAGTGCTATCCATCAACCAGAAGGCAAAACCAACCACCAGCATGGTGACAAAAGCCGCACCGGCAGGCACCAGCACGCGCAGATAAAGTGCATCCAGCGCATCAATATCCGCCGTCAGGCGGAACAGCAGACGGCTCGGGCGGCGCAAAAGTTCTTTGGCTGCCTGCGGTGCAGCCCAGCTGCGAAACAATTTCTCGCGCAATGCCGCCAGCACAGCCAGCGTTGCATCATGCGTAACCAGACGCTCCGCATAGCGCGACGCAGTGCGCAGAATAGCCAGCAGACGAATACCCGCAGCCGGTGCAAATACGTCGAAAGCCAAAGCTGTGGCCGTTGCCAGACCGGCAATTGCTGTTGCGGTGATAAACCAACCGGACAGACCAAGCAGCAGAATACCGCACAGAACAGTCACGGCAGCGAGCAACATACCGGCCCATAATTTGCCGCGCTTTTCCGAGAAAAACAGTTTGAGAACAGGTTTCAGAACCGCAAGCTTCTTCATTCTGCCGCCCTCCGTGCTGAGCATACAGGTGCAGCAGCATTACCGCTGTCTTCCTGCACATGCAGATTTTCCGCACCGCTCAGCCTGTCTACGCGAATGATGCGTCCCATTTTGCGCGCCAGTTCTTCATCATGGGTGGCAATGATCAATGTCTTGCCTTGCGCCATGGCCAGAAGACCCTCTGTTGCCTTGAGCGCGGTTTCACTGTCGAGATGGGCAGTCGGCTCGTCGGCAAAGATAATATCCGCACCGGATTTCAGAGCTGCCCTTGCCAATGCCAGACGCAGGCCTTCACCACCGGAAAGACCGGTGCCGTTTTCACCAAGATCACTGGCTGCAGCGGCAGAAGCCACATTATCCAGCGCTGCTGTCTTCAGTGCAGTCTGCACATCGCTCAGGGCAAAACCTTCACGGCCGAGTGTAATATTTGAACGCACAGAACCGGAGAAAATATGCGGCTTCTGGCCAATCCATGAGAATTGCTGGCGCAGCGTGTCAGCACTGCTCTGATCCAGCACTGTATCATGTATCAGAACATCACCACTGCGCGGTGCAATCAGACCGGCCATCATCGCCAGCAGTGTTGATTTACCGCTGCCGCTTGGTCCTAAGAGCGCAACATGCTCGCCTTGCGCAATCTGTAAGCTAAAGCCGGAGAGCAGATCAGTTTCATCATCTGCATCATAGCTGAAATCCACATCGCGCAGAGTGACAGCATGGTTTTTCTCTGTTTCAGCCGGTATAGCAGTCGCAGCAACCGCGGTGAGTTTCATACCGCCTGCACTGATATTTTCCAGCGCGTCAATCGCGGCTTCACCGGCAGCGCGGTCATGCCAGACGGCAGAGAGTTCGCGCAGCGGTTCAAAAAATGTCGGCGCCAGCAACAGGATAAACAGCCCCTGCCCCAATGTCAGCGTTGCGCCCCACGCGCCGAAATTCAGCTCGCCCAAGAGGTGGAAGCCGATATAAACCGCAACCATCGCCACGCCGAGCGCAGAAAACAGCTCCAGTACCGCTGAGGACAGGAAAGCAATGCGCAGCACGATCATGGTTTTATGGCGCAGTGTTTCCGCATTATGACGCAACCGTTGTGCGGTCAGGTCAACAGCGTGGAATGTGCGGATTGTTGCCAGTCCGCGCAAACGGTCGAGCAGAAAACCATTCATCTGCCCCATTTCCACCAGCTGTTCTTCACTGGCGGCTTTGGCGCGATAACCGATCAGCGCCATGAAAACCGGAATAAGCGGTGCCGCAACCAGCAAGACCAGTGCCGCAGCCCATGAATACCAGAGCACAGCAATGAGAAAGACAATCGGAACGATCATGACTTTCATCTGCACCGGCTGGTAACGCGACCAATAGGTCACCACCATCTCGGCCTGCTCGGCGAGAATACTAGCTGCCTCACCCGATGCCGCACGGTTGCGATCCAGCGGGGAGCGGTCAGCCAGAGCCTGCACCGATTTAGCACGCAGATCAGACAAAGCCGCGCGCGATGTTTTAAAGGCAATCCGCTCGCCCGCGCCCTGCAAAATGGTACGCAGCAGGCCAAGCAGGAAAATACCGGCAACGATCGTCAGAAGATTGCTGACTGTACCGCTGACGGTCAGCTCATTAATCGCATAGGCCATCAGGCCTGCCTGCGGCAGCCAGATCAGCGCCGCCAGAACCTGTAACCAGCCGCCTTTGCGTAAATTGGCCGGTTGTGCACGTTTTTTACGGCGCCGTGCAGACGCCTTTACAGTTCCGGCAGCCTTGTTGCTGCCGGTAACTGTTACTGCATCAGACATGGATCGTTCCGGCGTTGCCGCCGGAATTTCCGAAGGGGCAGACGAACCGGATAAAGCTTCACTCACTCCGTCCCTCCTTTCACTCTGATTGTCCTTCTTTTTTCTGCGCACGGCTGCGGCCGAGCGAGACGATTTTGTCCTTGGCCTCAAGGAAACGCGTGACCTTTGACCCCATGCTCAAAAGCATGGTCAATCTTTCGGTTTCGAGCGATTTCACATCATCATACCAGTTGGTCAGGCGTTCAATCAGACCATGCATATCGCCCATACGCGCTTGCGCAAATGCATCACTCTCTGTTGTCGGCTTTTCCATGAGAATTTCACGCAACACACTCAAAGTCGGATCGACTTCACGTTTTTTGCGTTCTTCCGCCAATGTGCGCAGAATCTGCCAGACATCGCCCGGCGTGGAGTAAAAATCGCGACGGTCACCCGGAATGTGCTTCAGCAAAACAAGGTTCCAGCCTTGCAGCTCTCTGATACCCATAGAAACATTCGACCGTGAGACGCCAAGGGCATCCACGATCTGATCGGCACAGAGCGGGTCTTTAGAAAGATAGAGCAAGGCATAGATCTGCCCGACCGTGCGGTTGATACCCCAGCGGCTGCCCATTTCACCGAAGTGCAGTACAAATGATTGTACGATTGGCGACAATTCCAAATCAGTTGCTCCCGTATTTTCTGAACTTTCAGAAATTACTGAAATTTCAGATATTATTATTGTTGCTCCTCCGCAACCCGCAAAGCAGGTCTGGACAATAAGTCGCAACACAAATCAGAGAAGAGGCACGTCCAGAAATCGCTAATAAAGGTCGTTTGAGGTCGGCAATTGCCGGCTGTCATCCGTTTTATCGCGATGCATGGTTGCCCGCGTCAATAGCATCAGTGTTACCGGCGTTGTCACAAACACAAAAGCGGTAATTAACAGTTCATGCAAAACCGGTCGCGATTGCAAGACTGTAAAGAAAATAATTGATGCAATGAGAATGCCGCCGACACCAAAAGTCGTGCCGAGTGTCGGGGCATGAATCCGTTCATAGAACTTTTTAAAGCGCAAAAGACCGATCGCGCCGATCAGCGTAATCAGTGATCCGCCCAGCAAAAAGACCGAAACCAGAATGGCTGCCCAGAGCGGCAGTTGCGTTGCATGGTTCATTCGATCACCTCGCCGCGCATCAGGAATTTTGCCAGTGCCACGCTGGACACAAAGCCCAGCAGCGCAATCACCAAGGCCGCTTCAAAATAAATCGATGTGCCGGTGCGGATACCGAAGGTGATAAACAACATCATCATCGTCGCATAAAGCGTATCCAGGCCCAGTATGCGGTCCTGCGCACGCGGCCCTGCGATCAGACGCCATGTTGCACAAAGCAGAGCTGCCCCCAGACAAAGCTGGGACAAAAGCAGCGCCCAGGATAAAATCACTGTACTCATGTGAAAATCTCCATCAGCAGGCGTTCATAATGCTGTTTTATCACGGTGCGGAACTCATCTTCTCCGTCTTTATCGAGAATATGAATCAGCAAAACACCCGTTACGGGATTAAAATTTGCCCATGCCGTACCGGGCGTTGAGGTCACGATACAGGCCAGAATACCGAGCGGCAAACGTCCGCGCAATTGCAGGCTGATGGTCACAAATCCTGCCTGACGCTCTGGCCGGTCAAAAATAATGATTTTGATGACCGCAATATTTGACCAGAAAATATCGGCAACAACGCGGAAAAACAGTTCGATAATTGCCCTTACAGAGCGAACCCGCACCGGTTCCGGATCCAGCGAGGTGAAAGCCAGACCTGCGCCCAATGCAATGAAAAAGCCCAAAATCGTATGACCGGGTGTGAAGCCGTTGAGCAGCAGCCACATGATCCAGAAGCTCAGCGACAAAACGGGATGCGGAAACAATGCTCTCATTGTGCGTCTCCCTTCGCAGCCGGTGTGCTGGCAGCGGCCGGTTCAAATCCCGCCGAGCGTTTTGCGTCCAGAACATGGTCGATATAATTATGCGGACGATGCAGTGCCTGCGCGGTCGCATCGAGATAGCGCATCACCGGTGCCGCCTGAATGGTCAGAGCGAGACACAAAAACAACAGCCCCGCCACCGGCACCAGCTCAATAATCAGCACGCGCGGCACATTGCCTTCCATCGACGCCCAGAAAGTACGGATACCGGAGCGCGACATTGCAATCAGTGCCGAGACACCGGACAGAATAATCAGCGTGACATAGGCCCAGCTTGCTGCGGAAATCGGTGCATCAGTGCCCATGCCAGCCGGATTGAACAATGCCGACAACAGCGAGATTTTTGCCACGAAACCGGAAAACGGCGGCAGACCAATCAGCAAAATAGCGCTGACGGCAAAACAGGCACCGAGAATAGCAAGCGTTGCAGGCAAAACTGTGCCGACTTCCTCTTCCTCTTCTTCTTCCTCGTCACCATAGGCTTCAATCGTCACTGCCAGCACGTTGGCCGCCGCATCCTGACCGCGCTCCACCAGCTCAATCAGCAGAAAGAAAGCCGCAATCGTCAGCGTTGAGCTGATCATGTAGAACAGAGCGCTGCCGGTAACCGCCACATTGCCCGTACCGATTGCCGCCAGCAATGTACCGGAAGAAACCAGCACGCTGTAACCGGCAATACGCCCGAGCGCCTGCGATGCCAGCACCCCGATCAGACCGAAAGTGATCGTCGCCAGACCGATATAAAACAGTCCCGCATCACCGAAACCTGTTGTCCGTGGCGTCAGCTCACCGAAAAACAGCAAAGACAGGCGCAGCAAAACATAAATCCCGACCTTGGACATGATCGCGAACAGTGCGGCTACCGGTGCTGCCGCAGCCGTATAGGTTGTCGGCAGCCAGAAATTCAGCGGCCATGCACCGGCTTTCACCAGAAATGCCGTGCCGAGAATGGCACCGCCAGCCTGCAGGAACATCAGATCATCTGCCGGTACATTGGGAATGCGCTGTGCCAGATCGGCCATATTCAGTGTGCCGGTCACGCCATAGATCATGCTGACGCCGATCAGAAACAGCGATGAGGCCGCGAGATTAACGGCAATATAATGCAAGCCCGCTTTAACGCGGGTGGCACCGGAACCATGCAGTACCAGCCCGTAAGATGCTGCCAGCAGTACCTCGAAAAACACAAACAGGTTGAACAGATCACCGGTCAGGAATGCGCCGTTCAGCCCCATCAGCAGCAGCTGGAACAGCGTATGGAAATGCGAACCTGCTTTGTGCCAGCGTGCCAGCGCAAAACACAGTGCCGCCAGTCCGAGAATACTGGTCAGCAGCACCATCATTGCCGAGAAACGATCCAGCACCAGCACAATCGCATAGGGTGCCGGCCAGTTACCCAGCAGATAAGGAAGTACGCGGTCGTCCGGCGTATTGGCCATATTGACCAGCATGATCGCCACAACAAACAGCACAAAAGTTGCTGCAATGCTGATTGCAGCCTTCAGCACACGGCGACGCTCATCATAGAGCAGCAACAAAGCTGCGGTGATGAGCGGCAGCAGAATCGGCGCGATAATCAGATGTTCCTGCCAATCCTGCATTACTGGCTCTCCCTGCCGTCAACATGGTCGGTACCGGTCAGACCACGGGAAGCCAGCATGACCACCAGAAACAGGGCTGTCATGGCAAAGCCGATCACAATTGCTGTCAGCACCAGTGCCTGCGGCAACGGATCGGTATAAAGAGCGGGATCAGGCTGATCGCCCAGAATAGGCGCGGAATCTGTGCGTAGACTGGCCATACTGAAAATAAACAGATTAACCGCATAGGAAATCAGCGACAGGCCGATAATCACCTGAAAAGTACGCGGACGCTGCAAAAGCCACAGGCCGGAAGCTGTCAGAATACCAATACCGAGAGCGAGAATAAGTTCCATTAGCGTCCCTCTCCCTGCTTAACAAGTACGGCCTGTTCAGCCTGTTCCGATTGTGTTTTTTCCGAGCGGCGATGACGGATCGACTGGTGTGCCAAAGCAATCAGCATCAGCACAGTGGCACCAACCACAAGTGTAAAGACGCCAATATCAAACAGCAGTGCGGATGCCACCGGCATTTTGCCGATCAGCGGTACTTCCGCATAATCAAAATAGGTGGTGAGAAACGGATAACCGGCAAAAAATGAACCGGCACCGGTTGCCGCTGCGGTCAGCAAACCGAAGCCCATCCATTTCACCGGCAGAATGCGCAAATGGCTTTCCACCCAGCGGGTACCAAAGGCGAGATATTGCAGAATAAAGCCGATTGCCATCGTAATACCGGCCGCAAAACCGCCACCCGGCAGATCATGACCGCGTAGCAGCAAATGCATGGCGAAAACGATAATCACGCCGAACAAATATTGGATAATCACAGAAGGCACAGCGAGATATTCGGACAGTGTCGCACCGGCATGACGTTCCGGGTCAGCCTCATCAAAAGCATTCTGGATTTTCTGCTGTTGCGGGGATTCCATTGTGTCCGATGCCGGACGGAAACGACGCAGCAGCGCATAAACCGTCAAACCGACAATACCAAGCACCGTGATTTCCCCCAGCGTATCAAAGCCACGGAAATCCACCAGCAACACATTGACCACATTCTTGCCGCCCGCTTCCGTATAGGAATTGCCGAGGAAATAATCGGCAAGCGTCGCAGGGCTGAAACGGGTCATCATCGCATAGGACACAAGCGCCATACCGCCGCCGCCCGCCAATGCGATAATCAGATCGCGGTAACGGCGTAAGCGCGGCACCAGAGGAATGCTTGCATTTTCATCTTCCTGCCAGCGTTTCGGCAGCCAGCGCAGACCAAGCAGCAACAGAACTGTGGTGACAATCTCCACCAGCAACTGCGTGACCGCGAGATCCGGTGCGGAGAGCCACACAAATGTAAAACAGGTCACAAGCCCGGCGCCACCAAGCAACATCAGCGATGCCAGCCGGTGATATTTAGCCTGATAGGCCGCACCGACCGCACAAAGTGCGCCGATCAGCCAGACAATGGCGAAGACCGGATCCACCGGCAGCGGCACCAATGGCCCCATAAATAGTCCCGCCTGATAAACAGGCCACGCACCGGCAAAAATCGCAATCAGCATCAGCACCCGCATTTGCGGTTGCAAACGACGTGTACCGAACCGGCTTTCAATACTACGCGCCCATTTCCATGAAACAGTTACCAGCACCAGCTCAAAAATACGCTGACCATTGAGATGGCGCAGTAATGGCGGCCCTTCATCGCATTTTGCCAGATAGTTTTTCATCACCATGAAGATCACGGTTCCGCCGATGAGCGCAATCACACTCATCAGCAGCGGCACATTAAAGCCGTGCCAGATTGCAAGGCTGTATTCCGGTGTGGCACCGCCAAGAACCGACACGACAGCCGTGTGCAGGAACGGTCCGACAATCAATGTCGGCACAATACCGATCAGCAGGCAGAGCAGCACCAGCAACTCAATCGGGAAACGCACCCATTGCGGCGGTTCTTTCGGTGTATGCGGCAGGTCAACCGGTGCGGGACCAAAGAAGGTCGAATAGATAAAGCGGATCGAATAAGCGACACTGAAAGCGCTCGCCAGCGTTGCCACATAAGGCGTGACCGTATCGAGCCATGAAGACAGATGTGTCTCTACCGTTTCCGCAAAGAACATTTCTTTGGAAATGAACCCGTTCAGCAGTGGCACACCAGCCATCGCCGCACTGGCAACCATCGCCAATGTTGCCGTAATCGGCATGAAGCGGAACAAACCGCTTAGTTTTCGCAAGTCACGCGTGCCGGTTTCATGATCGATAATCCCCGCCGCCATAAACAGCGAAGCTTTGAAGATCGCATGATTGACCATGTGGAAAATCGCGGCAACGGCGGATAGCGGACTGCCGAGGCTGAGCAAAGCCGTAATCAGCCCCAGATGGCTGATGGTTGAATAGGCCAGCAGGCCTTTCAGATCCTGCTGGAACAGCGCGAACCATGCGCCCAGCAGCAAAGTCGTCAGACCGGCAAGCCCCAGCAACCAGAACCATTCTTCTGTGCCCGCCAGTGCAGGCCACAGCCGCACCATCAGAAACACGCCGAGCTTAACCATCGTGGCGGAGTGCAGATAGGCTGAAACCGGTGTCGGCGCGGCCATCGCATTCGGCAGCCAGAAATGGAACGGAAATTGTGCGCTCTTGGTGAAAGTACCAAGCAGGATCAGCACCAAAGCCACCGTATAAAGCGGATGGTTTTTAATCAGATTACCCGATGCCAGAATAACATCCAGCTCATAACTGCCGACAATATGACCAAGCAGCAGCACACCGAGCAACAGGCCAAAACCGCCAAGACCGGTAACGGTCAGTGCCATACGCGCGCCGTCACGGGCGCTGACATTCTGATACCAGTAACCGATCAGCAGGAAGGAGAAAATACTGGTGAGTTCCCAGAACACCACCATCAGGATCATATTGCCCGACAGCACCACGCCGAGCATTGCCCCCATAAAGGCAAGGAAGAATGAGAAAAAGCGCGGCACCGGATCTTCCGATGACATATAATAGCGCGCATAGATCACCACGAGCAGGCCGATGCCTGTGACCAGCATGGCAAACAGCCAGGCAAGACCATCCATCCGCAAAGTAACATTGAGACCATAGGCAGGCAACCATGCCATCTGCGTGTGCAGAACTTTACCGCCGGTCACATAAGGATAAAGCGCAATGGTCAGCAGCAATGCGGCAACCGCGGTCAGCCCCGCGAACCAGACAGCAACCTGCCGGTCATTCGATCTGAGAAGGCCTGTAAGGGCGCAGCCAATAAATGGCAGTATGATGAGCAAAAAAAGGACTTTTCCGTCCGTCACCATCCGCGCCTGCCCTCCTCAAATTCCTCAAGAGCGGTTTTCACTCTCATAAAACTACATAATTGAAACGAAATTATCTCGTTAAATCCGGTTGTTATTATGTGGTTTTGGCCTGCATAATAGCAAGTGCTTGATTGCAACTTATGTCTGCAATTTCCCGATCTCAGGCACAAAATTTCCGATTTCGATGGCTTTTACACAAGGTGTGGAAAAACTCGCCCGCAAATTATCTATTAAATTGGTTTGATGACAAAACTGAGCGCGGATTATGACATGTTTTTTTCATCAGCCTGCAAGTTCCGCCGTTGTTTCTGCAATTGTCGAATCAACCGGAATAGCCGAAGCTGCAAAGTGCAATTAATACAGGCATACAGGAATATCTTATGGGTCCGCAGACAGACAGCGTCCAGTCCTCTCCGTCCTTACCGGCAAAAACGCAGATCGCTATTATCGGCGGCGGGATTATCGGTGTGTCCACGGCACTTTATCTGGCACAGCGCGGTATTCCTGTAACCCTGCTGGAAAAAGGTGTGATTGCCGGTGAGCAATCCAGCCGCAACTGGGGCTGGTGCCGTCATACCGGCCGCGACAGCCGCGAAATGCCGCTGATTGTTGAGAGTATGAAACAATGGGCGCAGATGAATGCGCTGACCGGCAGGGAAACCGGCTTCCGCACCACCGGCATCGCCTTTGCAGCGGAAAAAGAAGAAAATCTGGAAAAATGGCGCGAATGGGTGAGCATTGCCAAAGAGCACGGCATTGACAGTCAGGTTGTAGGCAAACAACAGGCCGAAGCGCTGGCACCCGGTCTGCAACGTTCGCTCTATGGTGCGCTCTATACCGCCGCGGACGGCCGTGCAGAGCCGCAAAAAGCAGCACCTGCTATTGCAGAAAAAGCGCGCGAGCTCGGTGCTGTCATCATGCAGAATTGTGCTGTGCGCCGGATTGAAACCACCAATGGCCGCGTCAGCACTGTAATTACCGAAAAAGGCGCGGTTGAGTGTGAAGCTGTGGTAATTGCCGGCGGCAGCTGGTCCCGTCTGATTTGCTCTGATCTGGGTATTACCCTGCCGCAACTGAAAATGCGCTCCTCGGTCTTGCGCACCACACCGGTTGAAGCCGGCGTTGAGTCTGCCATCGCCTTTTCAGACTTCGCACTGCGCAAACGGATGGATGGCGGCTATACAGTTGCCAGCCTCTCAGGCAGTATTGCCGATATCGTGCCGGACAGTTTCCGCTTTCTGCCCAAATTCATTCCTGCATTGCGCACTGAATGGAAAACCGTACGCCTGCGGTTCGGCCAGCGCTTTATTGAAGAAGCTTTTGAGTGGAAATTACGCCCCGCAGATCAGACATCTATCTTCGAGAAAATCCGTATTCTTGATCCGGAGCCGCATAAAGCTGGCAATCAGGCCGTTTTCAAAGCGCTGCAACAGGCTTTGCCTGCCTTCAAAAATGTACAAATCGCCCAGCAATGGGCAGGTCTGATTGATACGACGCCGGATATTGTACCGGTCATCTCGCCGCTGGATCATCTGCCGAATTGCATTGTCGCCACCGGGTTTTCCGGCCATGGCTTTGGCATCGGCCCAGGTGCGGGTAAACTGATCGCCGATATGGTGACCGGTGAAAAGCCCGTTGTTGACCCTTCACCGTTTCATATCAACCGCTTCAGCGATGGTTCAAAAATCCATATTGAAATGTGGTGATATGCCATAGCGGTTCCGGTTAATTTTTGAATCGGCAGAACTGCTCTGACTCTTTGTTTTAACCCGCATCTTATCCCGCGAAGGCGCTTCGCACTTCTCGGGATATACTCTAAATTAGTCGCATGAGATACAGCCCTGCCATCAGGGCTGCTACGCCCAAAATCACAGAGCACAGAATATAGGCCAGTGCCGTACCTATATCACCGTTTTCCATGAGCAGCACTGTTTCCAGTGAAAAAGCCGAGAATGTCGTGAATCCACCCATAATGCCGGTGGTAAGAAACAGTTTCCAGCTCTCCGCGAGACCACCACGCGCTGAAAAATAGCCGATAATCAGCCCCATCAACAGGGAGCCGGTAATATTAACCGCAAATGTGCTGAGCGGAAACATTGTCAGTGCGGAGAAACGTGACAGTAGCAAACCGGTGCCGTAACGGGCTGCCCCGCCGATACCTGCTCCGAGAAAAACAATCAGAAAATTCATATTGCTCCCCTGACCGCTTCTGTTTTCTGTCAGCTGTTTTCCTGATCGCTGTCGTCAACCGGCTTGCCGGGAATGACATAGGCATCTGACAGCCAGCGGTTTAAGTCGACACTGCGGCAGCGCGGCGAACAAAACGGATAAGAGTCGCGTATTGAGGGTTTTCCGCATTCAGGGCAAGGCCGTGTCGGACGCAACGGCGTCACATTTTCATAGGAGGCGGCAGGTTTGTCTTTATCCGCCATCACACTTTGCCTTCATGCCACTGGTCGTAAACCGGAAAATTTTCACCTTCCAGCAATGCCTGCGTTTCATGCAACGGCAGGCCGACAATATTACTGTAGGAACCGACCATTTTGACGATAAAACTGCCTGCCAGCCCCTGAATAGCATAGCCGCCAGCTTTGCCGCGCCATTCACCGGAACTGATATAAGCATCCATCTGGCGGCGGCTCAGCCGGTCAAAGCGCACACGGCTTTCAACCAATACCTGACGCAGGCTGCCTTTCGGCGTGACCAGACAAACACCGGTAAAAACTTTATGGGCACGGCCGGAAAGCAGGCGCAGACAATCAAGCGCCACATCCTCACTCTCCGCCTTAGGCAGGATCTGCCGTCCCACGCCTACCACAGTATCGGCTGCGAGAATGAAAGCGGATTTATAATCCGCATCATTCTTCAGCTTGTCCTTGGCTCTTTCTGCTTTCTGTTTTGACAAACGTTTTGCCAGCGAACGGGGATGTTCCGAACGCTGTGGTGTTTCCTCAATATCAGCAGGCTGCAGAAATGCAGGTTCAATACCGATTTGCGCCAGAAGCTCAATGCGCCGCGGCGATGCCGAGGCCAGTACCAGAGGATAGGACATTGTTGTCTTCATGGTCAGATATGAGTCCGGCAGCAGAAATTTTATTTAAAGCGGTAGGTAATACGACCTTTGGAAAGGTCATAAGGGGTCATTTCCACCAGTACCTTGTCGCCGGCCAGAACGCGAATGCGGTTTTTACGCATACGGCCAGCCGTATGAGCGATGATTTCATGTTCGTTTTCGAGTTTTACCCGAAACATAGCATTCGGCAAAAGTTCCGTTACAATACCCGGGAACTCAAGGACTTCTTCTTTAGCCATACGTAACCTGTCTTTTAGTTTAATAAATCTGCATCATGCAGAAGGTCTGAATTTGCGCGGAACCTATATGATTAGAGTCCGTTTGTGAACAACTGAAATGGAGAACTGTTAAAAGCTCTGCTGAATCACAGAAAACGTTCAGTAATTTTCTGTTTTAAACGATCGCGAACGTCGCGGTAGGCCGATAAACGCTGTTCCCGTGAGCCGGTGACCAGTGTCGGATCAGGCATCGGCCAATATTCCACATTGGCCGCAAAACTGCGCATCCGCTCCAATACCACATGATGTGCCTGCGGTGTCAGCGTAATAATCAGGTCAAAATAACCGTCATTCAACTCTTCCAGTCCGACAGGCTGTCTTTCATTGAGCGACAGCCCCTCTTCCTCAAGCACCGCATCCACAAACATATCACGCTCGCCGCGTGTTACACCGGCTGATGCGACATAGGTTTTGCCCTGCAGCATGGAACGGGTGAGAATCTCCGCCATTGGTGAGCGTATCGCATTCATTCCGCAGACGAACAGAACGGATGCCGGTTTTTTGACAGTGGCAGCATCTGCAAGAGCATCCGGCACCGGATCAGGAATTATGCTCATCCGTCACCCGCGCCAGTGCAACACACAGACAAGCGTAAACAAACGCCGTGCCGTATCGAAATCAAGATCGATCTTACCTTCAAGCCGGTTCATCAAAGTCTGCGAGCCTTCATTATGCAAGCCGCGCCGCCCCATATCAATCGCCTCAATACGGCTCGGCGTTGCCGAGCGGATGGCTGCATAATAGCTTTCGCAGATCAGAAAATAATCTTTGACCGTTTTACGCAGCGGAGACAGCGAGAGAATATGCGTTGCCACAAGCTCGCCTGCCTCACGCGTAATATTGAAGATCAGGCGTTTTTCAACCAGTGACAAACGCAGACGATAAGGCCCGCCATTACTGTCACCAACCGGAGAAAAACTGTTTTCCTCGATCAGATCGAAAATAGCGACGGCCCGTTCATGCTCAATATCCGGCGTAGACTGGCCGATTGTCTCGTCCAGTTCCACATCGATCAGCCGGGCATTGTCACTTTTTCCGGTCATCACTCTTTACGCAGGCGGTATACAAAAAACCTGCCCGCTGTCCCTCATTTATCGTTACATATTCAGTCGTCGTGATATCGACAGACCGTGTGCCTGCAATCCTTCAGTTTCAGCCAGCGTAATCGCGGATGGTCCGAGAAGACGCAACTGCTCTGCACCCAGTTTTAAAAGCGAGGTGCGTTTTACAAAATCCATCACCGACAGGCCGGAAGAGAACCGCGCGGATCGGGCTGTCGGCAGAACATGGTTCGGCCCGCCAACATAGTCACCGATCGCTTCCGGCGTATATTTTCCGATGAAGATCGCACCGGCATTGCGGATTTTCGGTAGCAGACCATCCGTATCAGCCACTGCGATTTCCAGATGCTCGGCAGCAATACGGTTAATCAGCGGCACAGCACTGTCAAAATCATCCACCAGAATGACCGCACCAAAATCCTGCCAGCTGGCACGGGCGATTTCCGCGCGCGGCAAAGTCTGTAACTGACGTTCAACCGCATCTTCCACCGATTTGGCGAAATCCGCACTGTCGGTCAGCAGAATTGACTGGGCAAAAGCATCATGCTCGGCCTGCGCCAGCAAATCCGCAGCAATCCAGTCCGGATTATTGTCACTGTCAGCCACAACTAGCACTTCTGACGGGCCTGCAATCATATCAATGCCGACTGTGCCAAAAACCAGACGTTTTGCGGCCGCAACATAGGCATTGCCAGGACCGACGATTTTAGAAACCGGTTTGATGGTTTCAGTCCCATAGGCCAGAGCTGCAACAGCCTGCGCACCGCCCACACGGTAAATCTCTGAAACACCGGCAAGATGCGCAGCCACCAGCACCAGAGGATTCAACACGCCATCCGGTGACGGAACCACAATAACGATACGCTCGACACCCGCGACTTTAGCCGGTACCGCATTCATCAGCACCGAGCTCGGATAGCTGGCTGTACCACCCGGCACATAGAGCCCGACCGATTCAACGGCTGTCCAGCGTGAGCCAAGCTCAACACCGAGTGCATCGGTATAATAATCGTCTTTCGGCAATTGGCGCTTGTGATAGGATTCAATCCGGTCGCGCGCCACAATCAGCGCATCAATCACCGACTGGTCGGCATTTTTAACAGCTTCCTGTACTTCCTCAGCCGTCACAGCAATGCCGGTCTTTTCCAGATCAATCCGGTCAAAACGTTTGGAATAGTCGATCAGCGCCTGATCGCCGCGCTCGCGTACCTGCTGCACGATCTCACGCACGGCACGGTCAACATCTTCTGAAACTTCGCGTTTGCCTGCCAGAAACGCCGCAAAACGGTTTTCAAAATCTGCGGCACTTTGTATGAGCGTCTGAACCACGCTAACCCCTCATTTCGTCATATTATCGGCAGCTATATGATCCGGTTTATTGCCGGTTTCCCAGGCAGGCCCCAGATCAGCAAGGCGCATTTCTATCACTTCAACAGTAAGACGAATGGTCTTATCTGCTGCAAAAACCAGTTCAATCACACCGGAAGGCACATCAGCCGGTTCAAAATTAATCGCCAGCAAAGACAACACATCCTGTGGTGCGGTGCGGTCGATATTCTGTACACGCACCTGCGTTACACGGTCAAAATGCAACACGCTGCGGCGGCGCTCATAGCTCTCTTTACCGCGTGTGCGCACAGGCTGCTGTTCGCGGGCAAAACGGTTGCACGCAAGAATAAAACGCTGCTCCGCAGGGCGGTAATCCAGATCGCCGACTTTCAGAACCGCATCCTGCATATGTGCAGAAAGAATCTGTAAGTCTTCCTCATCCATTGCCACAAGCTTGAGCATTCGCAATCATTCTCCTTGAGCATTTCAATTCGCTAAAAACAGTCTATGCCATTGATATAAGCACTTAACAGTAAAAAGCACTACTGATTAATAGCAAACCCCGACCTGCGACAACAGATCGGGGTTTGGTTCAGAAAAACCTGCAAACAGATTAACCGCTGATGCGGGAAACCTCGGCCCCGCAATTGGAGAGTTTCTCTTCCAGACGTTCAAAACCACGATCCAGATGATACACGCGGTTCACAGTGGTTTCACCTTCTGCCGCCAGACCTGCAATCACCAGTGTTGCAGAGGCACGAAGATCGGTCGCCATCACCGGCGCACCCTTCAGGCGTTCAACGCCTTCAACCGTTGCGGTTTGACCCGACAGGGAGATTTTTGCACCCAGACGCACCAGTTCCTGCACATGCATGAAACGGTTTTCAAAAATCGTTTCCGTAATATGCGATGTACCTTTGGCTTTGGTCATCAGACCCATAAACTGCGCCTGCAAGTCTGTCGGGAAACCCGGAAACGGATCGGTCGTAATATTCACCGGCTCAATGCCGTGACCGTTGCGCACCACGCGAATGCCGTTTTCCACATCGGTGATTTCTGCGCCTGTCTGGCGCACGACATCCAGTGCAGACTGCAACAGGTCTGAACGGGTATTCTGCAGAACCACATCACCGCCGGTCATGGCAACAGCCATGGCATAAGTGCCTGTTTCAATACGATCAGGAATCACGCGAACGCGTGCACCTTTCAGGCTGGTCACACCCTGAATATGAATGGTCGGCGTACCCGCACCTTCAATTTTCGCACCCATGGCATTCAGGCACTCTGCGAGGTTCACCACTTCCGGCTCACAGGCCGCGTTGTGAATGATTGTATCGCCCTTGGCGAGACAGGCAGCCATCAGCGCCACATGGGTCGCACCGACAGAGACTTTCGGGAATGTGAATTCAGCACCGACAAGACCTGAGCTGGTTGTTGCACGGGCATAACCGTTTTCAATCTCGATCTTTGCGCCAAGTGCGGTCAGACTGTCGAGCATCAGATCAACCGGACGTGTACCGATCGAGCAGCCGCCTGGCAGCGACACAATCGCCTCACCGGCACGCGCCAGAAGCGGCCCGATAACCCAGAAGCTGGCGCGCATTTTAGCAACCAGCTCATAAGGTGCGGTGGTGTCGACGATATTCTTCGTGGTGAAATGCACAGTGCGCTCATAGGAGCCGTTCTGATGTTCGCGACGCCCATTGACCGAATAATCCGCACCGTGATTGCCGAGAATGCGTGTCAGCAGCTCCACGTCCGCCAGATGCGGCATATTTTCAAGCGTCAGCGTTTCATTGGTCAGAAGCGATGCAATCATCAGTGGCAGAGCTGCATTTTTCGCGCCGGAAATCGGGATAATGCCGTTCAGTTTGTTGCCGCCGGTGATTTTAATACGATCCATAATTTTTCACTTTCACGGCAATGTCTTCCGGCACAAAATGCATTCCCTGCATTTGTCGAGACAGCCTGTTTTCAGACAGTCACAGCAGATGCTGCTTCTGTCCTGTTCCGGTTTTCCTGTTACAGATATCTTTGCCGTGCAAAGTCTGCGCTGATATTGATGCTGCAATAAAGCAGTTTGGTGCTGACACAACAGCCTGATTCAATCAGAAATGTGTCTTTTATTCTAAAATCACACTTTTCATTAAAGCCATGATCCGTCCGGCAGCTTTGCATTATGCGTGAGGCTCATAATGCAACCCCGAACTGTAAATATTCAGGCTTTCGTCTTCCGGACATGATCCTAAATTGAAAAAGTTTAGAAATATCATCCGGACGAGGTATTCAGTCAGTTTCAGTCTTACCGGCAGCAGGCAATCCTTCGCCGCGCTCATCTTCCGCACCGGAACGTCTTGAACGAATCTGTGCTTTGCGGCGCATGAGATTCGCACGCAATTGTTCAGAACGGCGCTTAGCACGCTGATCTGCTTCTGCTTTTTGGGATGAGGTATCAGGCTTATCAGTCATTATGCGGTTCTTTTACACCAGCAAACCTGTTTGGAAAAGCATACATATGCACAGGTTTGTACGGTTTTTGTATTTTAAGCAAAAGAAATGCATTTGATGGCTTGCGGTTTCACGAATCTTATGCCAGAAGTCCGCCGCAACGGACAGTATGCTGCGGTAGCTCAGTGGTAGAGCACTCCATTGGTAATGGAGAGGTCGAGAGTTCAATCCTCTCTCGCAGCACCAGTTTTCCCTAACAAATCAAGTATATGTAAAGCGCCTTATTCGGGCGCTTTTTTTCAATTCTGTATGAACGCACGGAACTAAGCGCAAAGATTCGTGCATAATCCGTGCAAGCAAGCTCATACATCATTCCCTGCACATTGGTTTCCGCTCAGTTCATAAGCAACCTCAGGCTCTCGAATCTGTATTGACTCTTATACGCAATGAAACATTTTAAGATCATTCATTGAAGTTCCTGAAATTCTGTCATTCCCTGCTGTGGGAATAAGGAAGAAGCAGAGGAGTGTCCCGGTGCCCGAAATAAGTAGTCTGCTTGCTTTTGCGCTTATCGCACTCGGCATGGTGCTCACGCCCGGACCAAATATGGTTTACCTCATCTCGCGGTCGATCTGCCAAGGCCGTACGGCAGGGCTGATCTCACTCGGCGGTGTTGCCCTCGGCTTTGTGTTCTACATGCTCTGCGCTGCGCTCGGCATTACAGCGATTGTCATGGCTGTGCCCTACGCCTATGACGCGCTGCGCTTCGGAGGCGCGCTCTATCTGCTCTATTTAGCGTGGCAGGCGGTAAAACCGGGAGGCAGATCGCCGTTTCAAGTGAAGGATTTGCCAAAGGATAGTCCCCGTAAGCTTTTTATGATGGGATTTCTGACGAACCTGCTCAATCCCAAAATCGCAGTCATGTATCTGTCGCTCCTGCCACAATTCATAAGTCCCGATCATGGCAGTGTGCTTGTTCAATCCTTAGCCCTAGGCTTTACGCAGATCATCATCAGCGTGACTGTCAATGCTATGATCGCTATCGCTGCCGGTTCAATCGCAGCCTTCCTTGCCAGCCGTCCGACATGGCTGGTTATACAAAGATGGCTGATGGGTACTGTACTCGCCGGCCTTGCCATACGTATGGCAACGGAAGCGCGTCGTTAGAGTTTCAATAAAAAATCACCAAAGAACAGAAAAGGCCGCTGTCGTCGGGAAAAGTGATAATGCTTCAGCGAGCGGCCTGTTTCTCCTCTTCATCAACGATATGAATTGGTTAGTGTTCTATGGCTTTTGCACCAACACCAATTTCGATAACAGATCAATCTGTTGCTGTTGCTTTTCGATCAACGCACTCAGTTCAGTTGAGATAACCTTGTCCAGCTTGTCGTGCAAAGCCAGTATCTCGATTTCAGCTTTCAAATTGATTTCATAATCATGACCTGCATCCATACGATCTTTTGCGGCCTGTCTATTTTGGCTCATCATAATCACAGGTGCCTGAACCGCAGCCAGCATAGATAGTATGAGATTCAAAAATATATACGGATAAGGATCAAATGCCCGGATCACAGCAAGCGAATTAAAGCCTACCCATGAAGCAAGCAGAACAGCAAAGATAAAAATGAACGTCCACGAACCACCGAACTTGGCTACTTTATCGGCGAGCCGCTGCCCGATCGTTAATTTATCATCGAATGCGACATTCACGTTACGCGCAATAGTCTGACGATCAACCAAGCGCTTAAAAATTCGCATTTCTTTTTCGGTAAGGGACTCTAACGGTTTCCCGAGATAATGGATCGCCTGCTCGGAAAAATGATATTTTTGATCTGCCTCTGACTTTAAGTTTTTTGGCATATGAATCTCCGCACTAAATTCCAGACCAATGTTTCGATAGACAAATATCATTCCGCAATATTACGATTTAGCAACCGATTTTCACCATCAGGAAAATCGTGAAGATCAATGAAATGAGCAGCCTCGCAACAATAATATTTGCTCTTATAAAGGGAACATCATGACCACAGATAAGAATGTAAAAGGCCCTGCTTCATACTTTCCGTCCATTGAGAAAACATACGGAAAACCAGTCAGTCATTGGTTAGAGATTTTAAGCGGGATAAAAGGTAAAAAACATATGGAAATGGTAGCTATACTCAAATCCGAACACCAACTTGGCCATGGCCACGCAAATGCTTTGGTTGCCTATCATATGGCCTCAGCTACAGAATAATTCTTCAATCAAGGCCATCACAGATCAGTATGCAAACCTCCCTGAACATCCCTCTCAAAGCATCATTTGGAGGCTGGAAAGCCCTTCCGTGGTTTGCATGGGGAAGCAACAATATGAAACCCGTACTGATGCTCCATCCTGACAAGATAGAGTATCGGTTATTCCGCCTTCGCCAGAAACCATATTCGGTTATTTCACGCGTTGATTACCGATCAGCATGGCGTACTGAAAACATCGTCATAGAGTTCAACGATACCTTCAATACATTCATCGGGAATACAGGGGATCGCGACATGACCTGCAAAGCCCTCATATATTTGCGGGGCAGAGGCTGCTATCTTTCTGAGAGAGCCGCAGTTTTGATTGCTTCAGCCAAATAAGTGTTTCAGGGAGTGGCAGCCCATTACATAGTCACTGCGGAAATAGCATGAAACAACCAATCAAGAGGATTATATGCGGGGAATTATTGTTACAGGTGTATTGCTGGCATCTGCTGTTTCAGCCCATGGAGCAGAAAAACCACTTGAAACATATTATGCGCGGTTGAGTGCAGAAGATCATTTCAATTCAGCGGGAAAGCGCCTGACATCTGCTGCGGCGATTATTCGGCAGGATCGTGCGAATTTCCACGTCTATGGCAAGCGCGATCAGGAAGATGAACCTGATTACACATTCTCATCCAAAGAAAACCGTGCCCGTTTCGAACGCATGGCCGCCAAAGGTAAATTTTATGATGGTACAGAAAAAGCAATTCTCAATGGAACGTCTTTGATCTACGTTGAGATATATGAGGATTATGTCATCGTATCAGTGCGGGAAAATTAATTAGCTACAGGCATTGCTAAGTGCCGGAGTGTGGCGGTTTTCTTTAACGTTCATTTTGCAAATATTTGCAATAAAATACATAATTATATCAAATGGATAGCGTTATGGAAAACACCATCATTCTTTCTACAGAACAGCACTTCAATCTTAGACAGGAAGACCAATATTGTGATCTTTGGATCGTTGATTCACCAGAGAATTTATCGGTTGCAGATAGGTTGAGAGCGGACATATCTGTCAGATCAGTGACAACATTCAGAGATCGAGGCGATGCTGCTACGAATATAATTATGGTGCTCCCAACTGTGCTGGAGCACCACCCTGATTGCATAAAAATTATTGTGAGGGGGCTAGCATCTGAAGTTCATGGTAAAGTTATTAAGGGCAAACCAGAGCTATCACAAATTGCTTCTCAACAGGATATGCTTGTCTTGAAGTTAACGAACAATACCCCTGACATATAGCACTCATCCCGCCCGCTTCGTGCGCGCTTTTTACTCGCATGATCTAGCATGTGGTATGCAATAGGCGGGCTCTTACAGCCCACTTGCTTCGCCGCTCATCTGCGCTTCTTCTCTTTTTCTCTGCGCCTCTTCCTTATCTTTATCATAATGCCACTTGATAGCGAAGAACATGCAAACGCCTAATACACCAAGCTTGAAGATACCGAAGACGATAGGAACCCAATCCATTTTTTGAAGCTTTCTATGCTGCAATCTATGGTGCAGAGCACTAGCAGAATAATTCTGATTAAACAGCTCATTTTTATCTTATCACGCTTTGGTGAACAGAGAAGTCACCACCTTACTCACCACTCTTCAAACAGTGTTGTAACCCTGTTTCCAGCGTATATTGCCCATCTTTGGTTTGTAAAATTTCCCCTTTCCCTTCTCCCCCGAGCCAGTCAGGGACATGATAGTTTAACGCCATCATAAAACATGACTTTTTTAATCATATTAACCTTGATAAACAAACAGGAAGCAGATATTTAAGATAGAAGCTTAATTCAAGACAGCATACTTAACGGGTTGATCGATATTCCAATGCAATTCTGTTAAAGTCGCTCTGATCCCGGGGATATCTCAATGGCAATTCTTAGCCATAGTTCCACACACCTCTACGGATCGGAAAAAAATCGTCTTAAACGATTTATCGCTCGTATTGTCGGCAATAACACCACTGCTGATGATCTGGTGCATGATGCCTTTTCAAAGCTGATTGATGCCTCCGGGAAGCAACAAATCAGAGAGCCTTCCGCCTATCTGACACGTGCAGCGCGCAATCTCGCACTTAACCATCTACGCCACATCCAGCAGGGTGTGGAGATCACGGTTGATGAACAAGTTTATCATGCCATGGCTGATCGTAAAGCATCACCGGAAATGGAACTGCTCTATCGTCAAGAATTACGCCGCTTGCTGACAGCTCTTGCAAGCCTGCCACAACGCAGGCGTGAAATTTTTATCATCCATCGTTTTGAAGGCGCCAGTTACAGTGAAATCGCAGACAGGTTTCAGCTATCGCGCCGCACTGTCATCAATCATGTTTTTAATGCACTGGATGATCTGGATCTGGCGCTGGGACCGGATTTTCTGCAATTTCCTTAAGCAAAACGCTTTAGCAAAGTGCCATTTATCAAGTGTCCTGACCATAATAACCAGCACATAAACCGGAAAGTGCCTTAATGGCTGATGACAGCAGATCCCCCGTTATACGCGAAGCCCTGCGATGGTTTGCAGTTCTGCGGGATGATGGCGTTACAAATGAAGATCGTCAGGCTTTCGAACTATGGAAAAATCAAAGTGCTGAACATTTAGCGGCATGGGAACGTGCCGGTGCTTTATGGGCTGCTTTTGCCCCCGTTGAAACGGAGATGCACCAGTCACGCATCAAAAAATTAAGCCGGCGTGCTTTCATTGCGTCAGGCATCGGCATGCTGGCAGCCGGCTCAGGCAGTTACTGGTTTTATCAAAACGGGGCATTTGCCGATTTTTCTACCGCCGCCGGTGAAATACGCACATTGACTCTGGCAGACGGTTCGGTCGTCGATCTTGGCAGCCGCTCAGCATTATCTGTCAATTATTCTGAGACCCAACGCCGCTTAACGCTCCATTGGGGAGAAGCCTATTTCACTGTCGCTCCGGAGCAACGGTCGTTCATTGTCACAGCGAATGGCGGCGAAACAAAAGCTCTCGGTACGCGCTTTAACATACGAACCGATGATAAGTTTGTTACGGTTGCGGTGATTGAGCATCAGGTGGAAATCTCCCTGCCCGGTTTACCATCCGAACGCCTGAGCAGCGGCTGGCAATTAGCCTATAAGCCGGATGCAATTTTACCGGCACAAGAAGTCGATATCAACACTGTGGAAGCCTGGCGCAAAGGACGCCTGATTTATCACAAAGCGCCTTTGCGCAGTGTTCTCAATGATATTGAACGTTATCGCGGCGGGTTCATTATTCTGACAGATAACCGGTTAGGCGATATGCAGGTGAGTGCCGCCTTCAGCACAGACACCGTAGATGCCGCACTTGTTTCAATTGCGCAAACATTGCCCATAACCGTCAGACATGCCGGCGGATTGGTTGTTATTTCCGGCCGGTAGGTGAGAAATAAAAACAAACCGGCTTAGTAACTTTAGCCATCCCGCGTGTCATACCCTATGAGAGCCAATAAACGGCACTCTTACGGATGTCATTCGCCAAAGGCGGAAATGTGAGGGGCTTTGACTATGCAAAATACACAGTTAACCGGCACGGTTTTGACGATAAACCGCAAATGTTTAACGCAGCCGGTTGGCAAAAAAGCAGTCTACCTGATGGCAGCGCTTATGATGTCCACCAGTCTTTCCACTGTTATTAGCCCGACAATTGCCAGCGCACAAACATCTGCCAGTGAACGTAACTTTTCCATTCGCGGCCAATCACTTTCCACCGCATTGCTCGAATTTTCCAATGCCAGCGGAATAGATATATTCTTTGACCAGAAAACAATCGGCAACCGCTCTACACAGGGTCTTACCGGAAGATACACACCCAAAGCAGGATTAGAGAAACTTCTTGCGGGAACAGGACTTAGCTATAATTTCAATAATACCAGATCGATAACAATCATTGATCGTCTTGCCTCCAGCCACAATACGGCAACGTCTTCCAATGACGGCTCGATTTTACTCAACACAATCACGATTGCAGGGGGCACAAATCCTGAAAATACCCCTTACACAACGCCCGGATCTGCCGCTTATATTTCTGCCGAAGATATCAGCCGGTTACCATCAAGCACTCAGGGCGATCTTTTTAAATCGACACCGGGGGTCATATCGTCAGGCAGCCGTACCGGACAGGGATTAAATCTTAACATTCGCGGCCTTCAGGGCATGAACCGCGTCGCAACATTAATCGACGGAACACAGCAATCGACCTCCAGTTATACCGGCTATCGCGGGCAGACCAGCAGCGTTTTCGTGGATCCTGACCTGATCGCAGGCATTGATGTAACCAAAGGCCCAAGCGACGGCCCGCTGGGCAATGGCGCCATGGGCGGCGTTGTCAATATGAGAACATTAAACGCACGCGACATTGTTGCTGAAGGCAAAGAATATGGCGCGCAGGTGAAAGCAACTATTGGCAGCAATACCAAATCCCCGCCTGCAACCGGCACCGACAAACAGCTGAATGATGCACCCTCATTCTTTAATGGTGATAGTTTTAACGGTTCGGTCGCCGCTGCAACAGTACAGGAAAATTTCGAATTTCTGGCTGCATTAACACGCCGTAAAACCGGCAATTACTTTGCCGGTAAAAAAGGCTCAGACCTTCTTGCAAATAATACAGGCACATTATCTCCGGTGCCGCGGGGCGGTGAAGTCTTTAACACGTCCGAAGATTCATTCTCGGCTCTTCTGAAAGGAAAAGCGCATTTCAATGAGGATACATCCTTAGAGCTGAGCTATATGCGCTATGAAAACAAACACGGCGAGCTGGATGATTTTCCCTATATTTATACATTCATCCCACCAAGTCAGAATGCGCTGAACCGCAGAAAAACAGACACATTAACTGCCAGACTGGCCCATAACCCTTCTGACAATCCCCTTGTTGATTTAAACATTTCAACCTGGCTGACAAATGTAAAAAGAGAAGCCCCCGCGACCCTTGACGGAAGCGCTGATGTACTGACCTATGGCACCGAAATTTATAACCGCTCTGAATTTGCAACATCGCTCGGGCACCTGACAATAAATTATGGTGCACAGGTTTCTTTGGAGGATTCCGAAGGGCAGGAACTTCGCGGCTCCTATTCCTGGGATCCTACACGAACCTATCTCATCAGTGCGGGGCCGACAGGAAAGCGCCGTCTTGCCAGCGTATTCAACCATGCAAAACTTGATGCGACAGACTGGCTGAGCTTTGGTGCGGGCTTGCGCTATGACACATATAAAATTGAGCAAGGCGGTGGCGCTCTGGCGGCCTATGGCGACAAGAGCGGATCACGGCTTAACCCGTCTTTATCTGTCACGGTGACGCCGTGGGAAGGCATTCAGCTCTATGGTCAATATGTACAGGGCTGGCGTCCGCCTTCCTTGCGGGAAACGAGTTATATCAATGGTGAAATCCTCTTCCCAAATCCTGATTTAAAACCCGAAAAAGCTGAAAATTATGAGGCTGGCATCAATATATTGCACTCGGATATTATCTCAGACGGAGACAATCTGAAATTCAAGGCGAGTTATTTCAAAAACAAATACAAAGATTACATCATACGGGATTCAATCAAACAAAACTGGTCTGAACCGCGTCATTGGGCAAATATTCCAAGCGCGGCATTTGAAGGGATTGAGCTTTCTCTCAAATATAATACTGACCAAATATTTTTTGAAACAGGTCTGACAAAATATACTAAAGTCGAGTTCTGCCATCAGCTTACCGGTTGTGCAGCCAAAACAATTGGTATCGACTATGGCGGCAATTATATTCCGCCGGAATATCTTGTTACCCTGACCGGTGGTGTGCACTTGCTTGACCAGAAATTAACGGTCGGTGGTCGTGCTACATTTTTCGGTGAACGAGCTGTTAGTGAGGCAATGGGGTTAGGCTATGTCACACCGACACTCTGGCCTAAGAGAACGATTATTGACCTGTTTGGTGATTATAAATTCAGTGAAACTGTATCGCTCAATGTCAATGTTGAGAATTTGACGAACCAATATTATCTCGACCCGCTCTCATTTACGCGCGCGCCCGCTCCCGGTCGCACGATCAGGGCCGGACTGACTACAAAGTTTTAGCATTCTTATAAACTTAAGGCGGGCATTGCCCGCCTTAAGCAAATTGACCTCTGTCATCAACGCCACATAACTTATCGACTATTCCTATCCGCCAGCTTCAACATGGTGACATATTATATCAATAACGCAGACGTTCACCGGATACGCTGTCAAAAAGCAGAACTTTTGCAGCATCAAGAGCCAGCCTGACTGTCATACCAGTCGTAAACTGCCGGTCGCCTTTGGCAATCACATGGATGTCCTGCCCACCGACTTTAACCACCAGTTCCTGACTATCGCCGGTTGGCTCAACCAATGTCACCAGCCCCTCAATACCTTCATCAGCAATCTCAATATGCTGCGGGCGGATGCCATACATCATGCTGGTTTGTGATTTTAACGGAGAAACAAGCGGCAAAACAATACCGTCCTCCGTGACAGCATGATCACCCCTCGCCTCTGTTTTCAGCAAGTTGATTTCCGGAGAGCCAATAAAACCCGCCACAAATATATTGGCCGGATCATTATACAATTCCAGCGGCGGCCCATATTGTTCGATCTTCCCGCCATTCAGCACGACGATTTTATCAGCCATAGTCATCGCTTCCGTCTGGTCATGAGTGACATAGACAGTTGTTTTACCAAGGCGCTGATGCAGTTTTTTAATCTCACTGCGCATTTTTACACGCAATTTGGCATCAAGATTGGACAACGGCTCATCAAACAGAAACGCTCTTGGCGCACGCACAATGGCACGTCCCATCGCCACACGCTGACGCTGACCGCCGGAGAGCTCGCGCGGGAAACGGTCCAGCAATTTCTCAAGGCCGAGTATTTCTGCCGCTTCCTGCACACGTTTGCGGATTTCTTCTTTCGGTGTACCACTCAGCTTCAGAGAAAAGCTCATATTTTCCGCAACTTTCATATGCGGATAGAGTGCGTAGCTCTGAAAAACCATCGCAATATCACGCTCTTTCGCGCGCATATCATTGACGACCTTACCACCGATGCGGATTTCACCGGAGGTAATATCTTCCAGTCCGGCAATCATGCGCAAAAGCGTTGATTTTCCGCAGCCGGACGGACCAACCAGAACCACAAATTCCCCATCACCCATATCGAGCGAAATGTCTGCAAGCACAGAGGTTTTTCCATAGCTCTTACCTACATTTCTCAATTCGATTTCAGACATTTATGGCTCCGGTATATGTTATTGATCGTAAAATAGCGTCAGGCAGCAGCGTGAGCGGCATTGCTTGTGAGATGATCCCACATCGATGCTCTGCGTTGTTCCGACTGCCTGTCTGCTTTTTGTATTTCTATTACGGTTTGATAGAAAGCATCCGCCGCCTTGTTCAGCTCAAGCTTATTGGCTGAATCCAGCAACGCCGCATCCGTATCGTCAATGACAGACGCACCATGCATAGCGCCGAGAATGGCACCGGCCATGACGCCGATGGAATCCGTGTCGCGTCCGGAGTTAATGCCGTCATGAATGGTCTTGTAGAAGTCACCGTCATTGACCACTGCAAAACCTAAGGCCAGCGGCAGTTCCTCAATCGCATTGAGGCGGGACGGACGATAGGCTTCACTGGCCACACCGGTTTTCTTCACAGAATGCGTGACATCATCACCCATCGGTGAATATTTTCCGATAATCGTCTGAAAAACTTCGGTGACTTTATCCGCGTCCTGCCCTTTGAGGCTCTTTGCAGCGGCTACAATTTCAAGAATAGCCTGTTTTGTACCGTCTTTTGCTAATGCAACGGCCTCATTGACCACTTCATCAATGGTAATGTGCGGAATAAAAGCCGCTGCAATCGCTGCCGCCAACACACCTGCGGCTTCCAGACCATAGCTCTGCTGATGGCCGGATGCGAAAGCAATTGCCTCATCATAGGCCGCTTTCGGATTGCAGGCATTCATCACGCCAACCGGCGCAATATACATCGCCGCACCGCAATTCACCATATTGCCGATACCACCTTCACGCGGATCGCAATTGGACAGCTGATGACGCTGGAAAATCCATTTTTCCGGATAGAACAGGCGCTCAATCAGCATGGCCTCACGCTGCAATTCAGGAACCCAGCGCGGTGTCCATGCAATTTCACGCACCATACCGTCCGCCATATCCCAGGCATCAATATGACGGCGTACGTCATTATAAATATTCATCAGACACAGGGTCATCAGCGTATCATCTGTCACGATACCACTGCCCCGAACACGCCAGTTACGGGCAATACCGCTCTCCGACATGCGATGCCATTCTGTATTCAGATTGGTAACACGGCCGTAACGCTGGCGAATTTGCTCGGCTGAAAGTTTTTCAACCGGTGCCCCGATGGCGTCACCGTAAGCGACGCCATAAAGAACTGCCCGAATTCGTCCTTGCAGAGACAAAGGAGCAAATGTGTCCATCATTTTAATACAGTCCTCGCATATTCAGTCAGCCGGTCACCGCCGGCAGTCTTCCACTCAGAAACAAACTGTTCCCACTGATCGAAACCCGCTTGTCCGGAGATGAATTTATAAGCCCATGCCTTGTAGACATTCTGCGCCGCATCCAGATCAGGTGCATATTCATTCGGCCAGATAAATGCATTATCAGGCTTGTAGCTTTGGGTGATATTGGTCAGAAACTGCGCGGCAGCAGGGCTTCTCACGCCTTCCGGTAGTTTCCAGTTTGCGGCCGCGATAAAGCGTACATACCAGGTTGCCATTTTGTCTGTTGGCTTGATGGTCTCGCCGTCACGGGTATATTGCTCACCTTCAAAACCAAGGCGTTCCAATGCCTGACCTTCAGGGCTGGCCACGAAATCAAGAAATTTAACAACTTCTTCTTTGTGCTTGGAGAGAGCTGAAATTGCGAAACCACGTGTTTCCTTGGAAACATCAACTGCGGCCAGACCTTCGCCACCGGTACCCGCAGGCGGTGCCAGCAGAACCAGTTCCGGATTAGCATCAGGGTTCGCCTGTTTCATCTTACCGCGATAAACATCCACATTCTCAGCCGAAGCCGAGAACACCATACCAACGCGTCCGGAATAGAACTTGTCTTCCTTGGTATCCCATTTGGTGGTGATATATTCCGGGTCCAGCAGTCCCTGCTCACGCAGCGATGCATAGAAAGTCAGCTTGGCTTTTTCCTGCTCGGAAATCTGTGAGGCAATCCAGTTGCCCTCTTTGTCTTTCAGCCAGGATGAGCTGACGCCGAATGCCTGATTAAAAATCGTATCGGCTTCATCCATGCTGCCCGGCACAGTCAGCGCATAGGATTTGTCACTGCCTGCACCACCAAAATTGCCGCTCTTAATCGCCTTGAACAAAGCAACATAATCATCAACCGTTTTCGGTGCAGCCAGTCCGGTCTTGCTCAGCCAGTCCTCACGCATAACCGGCTGCGAAATCCGCGGCGGGAATGCATAAAGCAGATACGGATAATTCTGCAGGCGAGCGGTATTATGCGGGTAAAGCGCATCTTTCAGATAGGTCGTTTTCGGCAGCCAATCGTTCCAGTTTTCAAGAACGCCCTGCTCGGCCATTACCGTGTCACCGCCCTGAAAATAAATCAGATCGGGAATGTCGCCGGACAACATCATCGCGCCGAGCTTATCAGCATAGCCGGAAGCCGGAAGATTGACGATCTCAATCTTCAGATCTGTCCCTTTTGCCTTCAGCGCCGCTTCATATTTCTCAATGAGTTTCACGTCATCAGGATTGGTGTTGAGCAGATCCTTCGCCACTACGCGTATAGTGACCGGCTCGGCCAGTGCCGGCAATGCTGCAGCAGACAGCAGCGCAACCACACTGACAGACAGAATAAGATTATTTTTCAGCATATGTCCTTCCCCTTTATATGTGCCGGAATAATCAGCCCTTGAGCGCGCCGCTCATCGTGCCTTTAGTGAAAAACTTCAGGATTAACGGATAAATCGCCAGGATCGGTACAATCGTGAGCAGGATCATGCCTGCGCTCAGCGCCCTGATATTGATCTGGCTTGCGCCTGTGTAATTGACGGAATTTTCCAGCCCGACCATGGCAATCTTGTCGCCCTCAACCACAAACTGACGCAGCACAACCTGCAGCGGCCATTTGGACTGGTCATTGAGGTAGATCATCGGGCGGAAAAAATCGTTCCAATGGAAAACGAAATAGAACAGTGCAATCGTCGCCAATGCCGATTTTGATACCGGCAGCACAACATACCAAAATGTCTGAAAAACATTGGCACCGTCGAGTTCTGCGGCTTCCAAAATTTCATTCGGCACTTCTTCAAAGAAGCGGATCAGAATAATCAGATACCAGGCATTGACCAGTTTGAAGAGAATAACTGACCAGTAGCTGTCGATCAGACCCAGACGTTTATTGAGAAAATAATCCGGTATAATGCCGGGATCGAAAACAATCGTCACCAGCACGAAGACCAGAAGAATACGGCGCCCCGGCAAACCCGGACGCGACAAGCCCCATGCCATCAGCGCTGTAAAACACACGCCGAGCGCAGTACTGGTCAGCGTGATAAAGACCGAATTGATCAGCCCCTGCTGCACTGCCGGATTGGTGATCAGCAGCTTCCAGACCTCTAGCGAAAAGCCTTCCGGAATGATTGTGAGGCCGCTCATTCTCGCGACTTCGGAAGGCGATGACAGGGAAACAGCCAGCAGATTAAGCAGCGGCTGAACCATCACCACCACAAGCAGCAGCAAGGTAGAGAGAATGATTGCATATTCTGCCCGCTCAAGCGGAGAGCGACGGATTTTACCTGCTGCCATCACCAGATCCCCTTGCCTGTCAGCTTTTTCGAGATGAAATGCGCGCTCATAATCAGGATCATGCCGAGCCCTGCCTTAAACAGACCAGCTGCCGTGGCGAGCGAATATTGTCCGGTTTGCAAACCGATGCGATAAACATAGGTATCGAGAATATCGATCTGACTGCGCACAATATCATTGGTGAAATTGATCACCTGATTGAGGTCAGCATTCAGGAACATACCGGCATTCAGAATGAACAATGTAGCAATCGTCGGCACGATACCCGGAATGGTGACGTAGAAAATTTTCTGCCAGCGGTTAGCACCGTCAATTTCCGCAGCCTGATAGAGCTCCTGATCAATTGACATAATCGCTGCGAGATAAAGCAGGCTGTCCCAGCCGGCCGAGCGCCAGATTTCAGAAAACACCAGAACCCAGCGGATTGTCCCCGTCTCAGTCATAAAAGAAACCGGCTGAAAACCGAAAAAGCCGGTAATTTCATTCACGGCACCGGTGCTCGGCGACAAAACAGCAATGAAAATACCTGCAATTACTACCCATGACAGGAAGTGCGGCAGATAAATTGCCGACTGAATGAATTTACGGGTACCGGTGCCGCGTACCTCATTGAGCAGCAATGCCACAATGATTGGTACGGGAAACACAAAGACGATTTTCATTGCTGAAATGATCAGCGTATTGGCCAGCACCTGCCAGAAAATCGTGGACGAGAACAACAGTTCAAAATGCTTCAGCCCCACCCAGATATTCGGCGGAATGATGCGCAATTGTTCAAAAGCAATTTTAGCTTCCCACACCGGCATATAGTGGAAAATAAAAAAGAAAATCAGGGCTGGTGCCATCATCAGATAATAAGGCCACCACTGGCGGATGCTGCTTTTAAAGCGCTTCATTTTGGGAACGTTCCCAATTTGAGTGCTCACTGATGATGCAGAACTATGACTCATTGTCTGAATTACCCCTTTGCAGCCAGCCGCGCAGTTGCCATCTCTGACAGATCAGCGAGTGAGCCGCGCTCCAAAAGACGGCACGGCACATAAATGCGCTCATGTTCTGCTCGTCCGGCAATTTCTGCATATAAAGCAGTGACTGCCGTGGAGCCGATACGGCGACCGTCTTTTTCAATTGTCGTCAATCCGGGCCAGGAAAAAGCACCGGAAGGAATACCGTCAAAACCGAGAATTGACACATCCTGCGGGCAGGAAAGTCCTGCATCACGGATTGCCAGAATACCACCAAGCGCCATCAGATCATTCGCACAAAAAACTGCCAGATGCTGGCCATTCTGATGCGCTTGCAACAGCTGTTTCATAGCAGAACGACCACCTTCAACGGTATAGTCACTGTCTTCCGTCATGAGTATTGAGGGGTCAACATCCCGTTCAATGCAATGCTCATGTACCGCGCGCAGAAAACGCGCACGCGCCAAACGGGATTTAGGCCCGAGGATTAATGCCGGCTGCACATGCCCCTGCGCGAGCAGAACATCCAGCCCGAGACGTACACCCTGCACGATATCTGACCCGACACTGCTCGTATCGGGAAAGCGCTCGGCACTCGAACCGATCAGCACAAAAGGCATGCCGAAACGGTCGAGATCAGCAAGATTATCAGCGACAGGATTGATGATCGCGCCATCTACGCGTGCCTGACATAAGGCGCGAAGATGTGCCGCTTCCTTATCCGCATCCCAGTCTGAAGAAAATACCAGCAGCGAAACACCCTGCCTCGCAGCCTGATCCTGCGCACCGCGCGCCACTTCCGCCCAAAACGGGTTGGTAATGTCCGGGATAACCAGACCAAGCAACCCGCTGCGCCCTGAGCGCATGCCGACTGCCAGATGATTGCGTTCATAACCGGTTGCCAGCACTGCGGCCTGTACGCGCTCAGCAGCATCCTGCGATATATTGGAGGAACCAGCCAGAACACGGGCTACTGTGCTCTTGGACAAGCCAGCTTTTTTTGCAACATCGACGATCGTCGCACGACGCCCTGTATCCTTATTCAAGCTGACACTCCTCCCAAGCGACCGGTCTCTTAGACCGATCATTATGGGAACGTTACCATTCTTGAAAAACTTTGACAAGAGCCCCTGTCAGTTTAACAAGCCCCCCCTTCGTCTAACCAAAATCGGGAACCGGTCATAACTGACTGCTAACATACAATCGCCAGTTCTTTCTGGAACTGTAACATGCCAACGCGGACAAGATTTGGATAGAGAAAAGTCCCGATACTCCGATCTCCACGCATCCGCAAGAACGCATTACCCGAGTATTCAGATGCTAGATATAGATCCGTTACGTATTCTGTGATGAAAACTTTCTTTCACTATTTGCCACGCTTTTACAGATTATTCTTTATTCTTTAATCTCTACAAGAAATGCCTCTTGCTTTGAAATGAAAGTCACGCTTCAATCATCAGATAATATAGGGAGGTGGAAATGAAGTTAGTTACTTTGGTTACTCTCGGATCAATATTTATATCGCTGCCAGCTTATGCATCTACTGACTGCGACAAAGCTGAAGACCAGTCAACAATGACCAAATGCGCCAGTGATGCATTGGCCAAGGTTGATAAGCAACTTAACGAAAACTACAAAAAGATAGAAAAACGTTTGGCCGATGATGAGGAAACCAAGAAATTATTGGTAAACTCACAGCGTCTTTGGATGAAGTTCAGAGACGCAGAATGTAACTTCGCAACATCGACAACATCCGGCGGAAGCATTCATCCAATGATGGTTGCAACATGCAGAACCCAATTAACAACTGCACGTAACAAACAATTATCAGATTATCTCAACTGCGAAGAAGGCGATCTCACCTGCCCTGTACCGTCAGCAGATTAACTCTCCCCTCCGAAAGAGAAAGAGATCCGCAATCCCATCAAGCAGAAAAGGGCGCTCAATTTTCTACACCGCGCATTCAACTCAATGACGGAGCATTTTTCACACAAAGAGCAACGCCGGGCTCTACATGCCGCGTAAAATACACTGAAATAAAACGTGTCCAAAAAATTGTCATGCAAGATGGTTTTGTTACCCGCAGGAAAGGTGAAGTACTTGTGTTCGGGTATCAGGTTAAACTGCTGGAAGATTTCACAGCAACCTGCAAACAGTTCGTTATGAGAAATGGCCGTTAATCAGCATTGGTACAAATGCCGTTTTGATTGTGTCATCGCTCATCAAGTGAATTTCTCTTGATTTACTATGCAAGCCGCTGTTCAATTCCTGCACATAACTGAGGGGCGAAACATGGATCAAACGACTGAGAGCGCACGAACCAGACTTTCACTTATCCGTACTTTGACCTTTATACTCCCTCTTCTCGGACTCGCTGGCTGCGTGTCGCAGCAGGTAAGGGATTTGGAATGGTGCCGAAACATCGAAACCGCCAAGCCCCTCATTGATGAAACAGGTCAGGCGAAGCTCAATGCAGCAATGACTAAAAACAAATGTGCAGACAAACTTCTGGAAGCGAAAAAAGCCGCTGAAGAAGCGGAAAAGTTAAAAGCCGCAAAGGCTCAGCCTACCAAAGCCAAACAAGCAATAAAAAACCCCGCCAAAGCGGGGTTAGTAAAAACCAAGCCAAAAGCTCAGAATTTATAGTTCAAGCCAACCCGAACTGTATGAAACTGTGATTTGGCTTCACCAATACGCCAGCTTCTGTCGAGATCAACATAATCCAGTTTGAGCTTACCAAGATCGGTATAGAGATATTCGGTCTTCAGCGTTACGTTATTTGTAATAGCGTATTCTGCACCGGCACCGACCGTATAGCCGACTTTGGTGTCAGACTGGGATGAGCCATCTAAATAGTTGTTCGCATAGGTTTTAACTTTACCATAAGCAACACCACCGGTTGCATAAACCAGAAAACGATCGACCGGGGTGTAACCAAGACGGACACGTGTTGTACCAAACCAGCTAACCTTGGTTCCGAGATTCACCAATGTACCGCCCGGAACACTGACATCAAAATCGGATTTTACGCCTGAACCCTGAATATCAGTTTCAATACCAACAACTGCCTGGTCAAACTGCCAGTTATAACCGGCCTGAACACCGCCGATAAAACCACTGGCATTACCTCTGAGTGAAGCGTCGCCAAGCAATTCGTTGAAATCAGTTTTGAATTTTCCGCCTGCATAACCGGCATTCACACCGATATAACCACCTGTCCAGGAGAAGGTGTCGACAACTGCAGGTGCCGGATCATTATATACAACGGCATCGGCAGCGAAAGCTGAGCCTGCTGTTAATGCCAGCACGGAGGCCAGAATAATACTCTTCATGATTGTCCCCTTTATTTATTGATAATTATTTTTACATTATAGAAGACAATTATTCATATAGTAAAATAGCAACAGATAATGATAATTAATTAAAGACATAGGCAATATTTTTTACAAAACATAATAAATGATATTAAATTATCATTTATATTCAATATCATAAGTATATATATTCAATCATCAGAAATATAAAAGAAACAACATCCCGATCTGACGATATAGTTCCTCGTGCATTTCACAATGCAGAGTTGTAAAATTTCCAAAGAAGACAATAAAAAAGGCCGGGGCAAAAATGCACCGACCTTCCTACTCATCAATTAATTGCCAGTGCCAGTACATCCGTGGTCAAAAGCTTAAATTAATGAAGACATTTGCGAGCGCTGTGAGAAACGCGCTGCTTAGCAATGTCTATGCTGTGTATATAGACAGTGATTGTGTCTTAAAAAAGATCAGGACAGCTTTTATTTTTAAAATTGTTGTACCCAATTAATATTATCAGGATCAACACCAACCCCAGATGCAACCTTAATCGCCCTGTCTTTTAACTCCTCTGGTATTTCAACTGTGCGGGAGAGAACCCAAAAATACTTCGGGCTTGATCCGACAATAATTGCCCAGCGATAATCCTCATCCAAAGCAACTATATTATAGCCGCCATAAAACGGGCCGAAAAACGATACCTTCAATGCGCCCTCAGATTGGCCGCGTACAAAAACAGCCGTCCCCGATGCACGCTTATGCCGGCCGGAGATTTCATCGACACCGCTGTTCAGCACATTTACGGTGCCGTCACCATTGAGTGTATATTCAGCAGTGGTTTTAATCAGACCTTTTTCAAACCGGTTTTCTACACGAGCGACTTCATACCACGTCCCCAGATAGCGATTGAGTTCGAAACCGGTAACCAGCACCACATTATCAGGAATTTTAGGATTAGCGGCTTTGTATAATTTATATCCGGCAAACAGGCCGATAGCGGCCATCAATAGCTTTTTCACGCTCATAACAAACTCCCGTCAGTTATAGTGTGAACGCATATAGGTATTGAGAGTTCCTGAAACTACGGTGCAGAACAAAAATCAGCGTAAAAGCTGCCGCTATAATGGCCGGAAGCGGTAAATCAGATCCTCTTCAATTTCAAGCTTTTCTACATTTTCAGCTTGAGCTGATTTGATCACAGCCTGCCAGAAATGGAGCGCAGTTGTGTTTTTTGGCGCGACACGCAGTTCCCAAAACCCGCTATGCATTTGCAAAATCTCAGCAGCTGCATAGCGTGCCAGTCCCTGCTTGCGATAAGCTATCAGAATGAAAAATTCCGCAAATGAATAGTCCGTGCCTTTACCGGAAGGTGACCAGTTATTGATAAAGGCAAAACCAATATCTTTTCCCTCAAAAGATATCAGATATGGCCATCTGTTTGCTTCTGACCAGTATAAATCAAAATACGGATAATCATCGTCTGTCTCTTCGTAAGTGCGCATTTCAGCGAAATATTCCGCCATAAAAGCGCTTATGATTGATTTCTCAGCTTTCGCTGCCAGACGTATCTCTAATTTCACACTAAATTCCGATCATACCCGACAAAGAAAGCCACACATCCGGTTTAACTCCAGCTAGTATAGTGCTGCAAAGAACCTGTCAGGATTATTCAAAGCTTTAACGAACCATCTGCTACCTCAATTACAACGGCAAAAGCGGCATCATCATTCCTGCAAAGGCCATCAAAACAACAACAATCCAGGGCTGCACTTTCCAGACTGTGAGCAGTAAAAACCCTGCCAGTACCAGCGCAAAATCCTGATTGGTAAAAACCGCCCCTGTCCATACCGGATTATACAGTGCCGCACCGAGAATGCCGACAACCGCTGCATTGGCACCACGCATTGCCGCCTGTGCTGTCGGGCGCAAACGCAGCCTGTCCCAGAACGGAAGCATGCCATAAACAAGCAGCAAGCCCGGCAAGAATATCGCGATCAGAGCAATAGAAGCACCGGCAATTCCGTTTGGCTCCGCTTGCATCACCGCACCGAGATAGGCTGCGAATGTGAATAACGGCCCTGGTACAGCCTGCGCCAGCCCATAACCTGCCAGAAAAGCCTCTTTGCTCACCCATTGCGGTGTCACAACTTCTGCCTGCAACAGCGGCAAAACCACATGCCCGCCACCAAAAACTAGCGAACCGGCACGGTAAAAAGCATCGAACACAGCAACAGGCTGATATCCTGTAACAGCGGTCAGCACCGGCAAAAATGCGAATAAAACCGCAAACAGGCTTAAAGCTATAAAGCCGCCTCTGCGTGATACAGGAAATTTCAGATTACCGGTCACAGCCGTACCATTGCCACGGCAAAGCCACAGGCCAAGCATGGCGCCGCCGGTAATAGCCGCAATCTGCCCGATTGCTCCCGCCACAAAAACCACAAGCACGATTGCTGAAAGCGCAATGAAAATACGGGGCTTATCCGGTGTCAGACTGCGCGCCATACCCCAGACCGCCTGCGCAACAATTGCCACGGCAACCAGTTTCAAACCATGCAGCAGACCTTCCGCATACACACCTGTGAATGATGCTGCGCCCAGTGCAAAAGCCGCAAGAAGGAGTGCTGATGGCAGTGTGAAGGCCAGTGAAGCCGCCAGACCACCGGCAAGACCATTACCGCGTAAAAGACCAAGCGCAAAAGCGACCTGACTGGACGCAGGGCCGGGCAAAAACTGGCATAAGGCAACCAGATCGGCATAACCGGCTTCATCCATCCATTTGCGGCGCACGATAAGCTCGTCTCGATAATAGCCCAGATGTGCAACCGGCCCGCCAAACGATGTCAGCCCGAGTTTAAGAAACACGCGGAAAACTTCAGCACAGGAACCCTGTGCTGGTTTTGTCAGTGATCCGCTTTCATTTCCTGAGCGCATTATGCCCCTCATCCGCAACGCTTTGTTTCTGCCAGAGATTTGATCCGATACAAATCAACCGGCTCATAAAGTGCCTGAATGTCAGACAAATGACACAAAATATTTTGCGCAGCCATTCAGACAAGTAAATCTTGTCGATTAACGTGTTTTCTTGATTTTTGATCGTGACATGACATGCATTTATAATCTCTGCCGGTCATGCGTATTTCCGGCTTTTGCGAGTTTATATGTCGGGAGGTAAAGGCATAATGCGCAACGGGGGACAACTCCTTGTAGAAAGCCTGATCGCGCTTGGTGCGCGTAAGAGCTTCGGTGTTCCGGGAGAAAGTTATCTGGCAGTGCTGGACGCACTTCACGACACCAAAGGCAAGCTGGATTATATCCTGTGCCGCAATGAAGGCGGCGCCGCATTTATGGCTGCCGCTTACGGCAAACTAACCAACACCCCCGGCCTTTGCTTTGTCACCCGTGGCCCCGGTGCCACAAATGCCTCCATTGGCGTGCACACGGCCATGCAGGACAGCGCACCGATGCTGCTGTTCATCGGTCAGGTCGGTACCGATATGACCGGTCGTGAAGCTTTTCAGGAAATCGACTACCGCGCCATGTTCGGCACAGTTGCCAAATGGGCGGTGCAGATCGATCAGGTTGAGCGTATTCCGGAAATTCTGGCACACGCATGGACAGTGGCCACAACCGGCCGTCCGGGTCCTGTGGTGATTGCACTGCCGGAAGATATGCTGACCAGCCTGACAGACAAAGCACCACTGACCGCACCGGCTAAAATCGCCTCCCCTGCCCCGCAGGCAGAAACAATGGCGACAGCACAGCAAATGCTGAAAGCCGCGAAGAAACCGGTCATTCTGATGGGCGGCACCAACTGGACTGAAGCTGGTCGTGCAGCTTTGCAAAATTTCGCCGAGCAGTCTGATATTCCGGTGGTTGCTGCCTTCCGCTATCAGGATCAGTTTGACAATTTCTCTTCAGCCTTTGTGGGCGAAGCCGGTGTCGGCATGTTGCCCCATGTCAAAGCGCTGATCCGTGATGCCGATCTTATTCTGGCGATCAATGTCCGTTTCGGTGAGATGACCACCGACGGCTATACATTGCTCAATGTACCGGTGCCGCAGCAGAAGCTGATCCATGTGCATCCGTCCGATGCGGAAATCGGCAAAATCTATGTGCCGGATTTAGGTATTCACGCCTGCCCGAGCAGTTTTGCGCAGAGCCTGCAACCGGTCAGCGGTGCATGGGCAGACTGGCGCAAAGCCGCCCGTGAAGCCTATCTTGCCAGCTTTGATGCCCCCGCCCAGCCGTCGCCGGTGGATATGGTTGCAGTCATGGCTTACTTGCGCGACCGTCTGCCGGAAGATGTGATCCTGACCAATGGCGCAGGCAATTTCACGGTCTGGCCGAATAAGTTTGCAAAATTCGGCACCAAAGCACGGCTGCTCGCCCCGCAATCCGGCGCCATGGGCTATGGCGTACCCGCAGCGATTGCCGCCAAAGTTGCAGAGCCTGAGCGCATGGTGATCTGCTTTGCCGGTGACGGCGATTTCCAGATGAATTGTCAGGAACTCGGCTCCGCCATGCAGGCCGGTGCGCAGCCGATTATACTCATTCTCAATAACGGGATTTACGGCACGATCCGCGCCCATCAGGAAAAGCATTATCCGGCACGCGTCTCCGGCACCACAATGGAAAATCCGGACTTTGTGACATTGGCAAAATCCTACCGTTTCCATGCGGAGCGGGTGGAAACCACGGCAGATTTTGCAGCCGCTTTTGAGCGTGCTGCGGCGTCAAAAACCGGCGCGGTTCTTGAACTTAATATTTCACCGGAAGCCCTTACACCCCGCCAGACATTAAGCCAGATGCGCGCTGCCGCATTGGCAGCGAAGGAAATGGCATGACATCCCGAAACGACATCCGGCTTGGTGCTGATATCGGCGGCACATTCACCGATATCGCACTGGATATGCGCGGAACGCTCTACTCCACCAAGGTTCTGACCAATTATACCGCGCCGGAACAGGCTATTCTCGACGGTATCCGCATTGTCACGGAACAGGCAGGCATCAGCCCTGCCGAGCTCGATATTGTTATTCACGGCACCACACTGGCCACCAATGCGCTGATTGAGCGGCGCGGTGCCAAGACAGCTTTTGTGACCACCGAAGGCTATCGTGATGTGATCGAAATGCGCAGTGAAAACCGCTTCGAGCAATATGATCTCAACCTGAAACTCCCCGCCCCTCTGGTCGCACGCGAACATCGTTTCACGGTCAAAGGCCGCATGAATGCGCAGGGTCAGGAATTGCAGCCGCTGGATGAGGCAAAGCTGGAAGAAATCGCCGATGCGATTTCAGAAGGTGGTTTCGGCGCAGTCGCCATCGGCTTTATCCACTCCTATATGAATCCGGAGCACGAACGCCGTGCCCGTGCGATTTTGCAGCGCAAGCTTTCTGTGCCAATTTCCATCTCGGCGGAAGTCTCGCCGCAAATGCGCGAATTTGAACGCTTCAACACAGTTTGCGCCAATGCCTATGTGCGCCCGCAAATGGCCGATTATCTGGCGCGTTTGCAGGTACGGCTCAAAGAAATGGGCGCAACCTGCCCTGTTTTCATGATCCATTCCGGCGGTAGTCTGATTTCCGTTGATACAGCCTCTGAATTTCCGGTGCGTCTGGTGGAATCCGGCCCTGCGGGCGGTGCAATCTTTGCAGCTGATATTGCCCGTCGTTTCGGCATTGAGAATGTCGTTTCCTACGATATGGGCGGCACCACAGCCAAGATTTGCCTGATCGAGAATTTCGTTCCGAAAACCGCGCGTACTTTTGAAGTCGCCCGCACCTATCGCTTTTGCAAGGGTTCCGGCATGCCGATCTCCATTCCGGTGATCGAGATGATCGAGATCGGTGCAGGCGGTGGTTCTATCGCTTGGGTGGACTCAATGGGGCGCATCCAGACCGGCCCGGAAAGCGCCGCCTCTGAACCAGGCCCTGCCTGTTATCAGCGCGGCGGTACCCGTCCTGCGATCACCGATGCCGATCTCATGCTGGGTAAACTTGATGCCGATAATTTCGCCGGCGGTGCGATTAAACTCTCGGTACAGAATGCCGAAGCGGCCATCGACAAGGATGTCGGCTCTAAACTCAATCTGAAACCGCTTTCCGCTGCCTTCGGCATTTGCGAAGTGGTTGATGAGAATATGGCCAATGCTGCCCGTGTTCATGCGGTGGAAAACGGCAAAAACATCTCCGATAATATTATGATCGCCTTTGGCGGTGCCGCGCCTTTGCATGCCGCCCGTCTCTGCGAAAAACTCGGCGTTGAACAATGCCTGATCCCACAGGGCGCAGGTGTCGGTTCCGCTATCGGCTTCCTTAAAGCACCGTTCGGCTATGAAGCTCTGGTTTCACATTTGGCCAAACTGTCCGGCATCAATCTCGATGCGGTTAATGCCACGCTGGCAGACCTCAGCACGGCAGCGGAAAGCTTTGTGCGCAGCGGCACCGATGCGCCGCTGGAGCGTGAAGTCACCGCCTTCATGCGCTACGCAGGTCAGGGTTGGGAAATTCCGGTCACCGCGCCACAGCCACCGTTTAATGAGCAAGCACTGGCGACAATCCGCGAGCGCTTCCTTGAGAATTATGCGCGTTTTTTCGGTCGCCCGATTGAAGGTGCAGAGATTGAAATCGTCACATGGTCTGTCAAAGTTGAAGTCAAACAAAGCGTCACGCAAAGCGGCACTGTCAGCTATGGCGAGCGTGTCATTGCACCGGTGCTACAACGCGATGTGTTTGATCCGAGCAACGGCGCGATACTGCCGACCGGCATTTTCGACCGTGGCACTTTAGCGACCGGCGACCGTGTAGCAGGGCCCGCGATCATTACCGAGCGTGAAACCTCCACCATTGTGACCGCACCATTTGATGCGGTTATCCAGCATGACGGCACAATTCTGCTGGTGAAAAAAGGAAAATCCGCATGAGTGAACTGGATGAAATCCGCATGCAGGTCATGTGGAACCGCCTGATTTCCGTGGTGGAAGAACAGGCGCTGACTTTGCTGCGCACAGCTTTTTCCACTTCGGTGCGTGAAGCTGGCGATCTTTCTGCCGGTGTCTTTGATCCACAGGGGCAAATGCTGGCACAGGCTGTGACCGGCACACCGGGTCATGTGAATACTATGGCCGAAGCGGTACTGGAATTTATCAATGAAATTCCGCGTGACGAAATGTTCGAGGGTGACACCTATGTCACCAATGATCCGTGGAAAGGCACCGGCCATCTCCATGATATCACGATGGTTTCACCGTCCTTCCTCAATGGAGAACTGGTCGCGTTCTTCGCCTGTACCGCCCATGTGGTCGATGTCGGCGGTCGCGGTTTCGGTGCAGACGGTAAGTCCGTCTATGAAGAAGGCATTCAGATTCCGATCATGAAATTTGCCGAACGCGGCGTGGTCAATAAAGACCTGATCCGCATTCTGCGTGCCAATGTGCGCGAGCCTAATCAAGTGATCGGCGATTTCTACTCCCTCTCCGCCTGTAACGAAGTCGGCCATCGTCGCCTTGTCGATATGATGCGCGAGATCGGCCTGACATCGCTCAATAACCTGTCGGAATTTATCTTCTCGCGCACCACCAATGCCATGCGCGCACGTCTTGCGCAGTTCCCTGAAGGCTCGTGGTCAAATGAGCTGATGACAGACGGTTATGATGAACCGATCCGTCTTGCAGCCGTGGTGGATATGAAAGACGGTCTGGTGAATGTGGATTTCACCGGCAGTGACCCGATGAGCCGCTGGGGTATCAATGTTCCGATCATTTATACGAAGGCCTATGCATCTTATGCGCTGAAATGCGTGCTGGCACCGGAAATTCCGAATAATGCCGCCTCGCTGGCTTTCTTCACCGTGTCTTCCGAAACCAATATTCTCAATGCGCAACGCCCTGCGCCGGTTAGTCTGCGGCATGTGATCGGTCACATGGTGCCGGATCTGGTATTCGGAGCACTGGCCAAGGCTTTGCCGGGTCAGATTATGGCTGAAGGTGCAGGCGCTTTGTGGAATATTCATATTTCCGTGCGCCCTGTGGCGGGACAAAGCGGACAAAATGCCGAAGTGCTGATGTTCAACTCCGGCGGTATGGGCGCACGCCCTGCCCTTGACGGCTTGTCGGCAACGGCCTTCCCGTCCGGTGTGCACACAATGCCGATTGAAGCCACTGAGCATACCGGCCCTGTGATCATCTGGCGCAAAGAATTGCGACCGGATTCCGGCGGTGACGGCGAGTTCCGCGGCGGTCTCGGACAAGTCATCGAAATCGGTGCGGCGGATAATCATGAATTTGATTTTTCCGCGATGTTTGACCGTGTTACACAAGCGCCGCGTGGCCGTAATGGCGGGCAAAACGGGACTGCAGGTTCCGTGAAGCTCGATGACGGCACCGCAATGCGCTCTAAAGGCTGGCAGCATGTGCCTGCAGGTAAAAGACTGGTGCTGAACCTGCCGGGCGGCGGCGGCTATGGCGATCCGGCGCAGCGCTGCGCAAAGGCACACGAGCAGGATAAAATTCAGGGTTATGTCACGGAGGAGAGACAATGACCTATATTTCTTCACGGCTGGCAGCGGTTAAACCGTCTGCCTCCATGGCCGTTTCACAAGCCGCCAAAGCACTGAGTGCCAAAGGCATTGATGTGATTGATCTGGGGCTTGGTGAACCGGATTTCCCGACACCGGCGCATATTACCGAAGCTGCCTATCAGGCAGCCAAAGCCGGTGACACGCTCTATACGGCAGCGCTCGGCACATTGGCACTGCGCAAGGCGATCGTCGCCAAATTTTCCCGCGAGAACGGGCTGGATTATACCACCGATGAAATCATCGTTTCCAACGGTGCCAAGCAGATCATTTTCAATGCGCTGATGGCTACACTGGAAGACGGCGACGAAGTTATTCTGCCGACACCATATTTCGTGTCCTATCCGGAAATGGCGAAATTGCTCGGCGGCAAACCGGTGATTGCCCATTGCCGCGAGGAAGACGGGTTTCGCCTGACACCGGAAATTCTGGAACAGGCAATTACACCGAAAACCAAATGGCTGTTTCTGAACTCTCCCGGCAATCCGTCCGGCGCGGTCTATGATGAAGCCAGTCTCAAGGCGCTCGGCGCGGTGCTGGAACGCCACCCGCATGTGCTGGTTCTGTCCGACGAAATTTACGAGCATATTATCTTTGACGGACTGGAATTTGTCTCTTTCGGCAAAGCCTGCCCGCAGCTGAAAACCCGCAGCCTGATCGTCAACGGCATGTCCAAAGCCTATGCAATGACCGGCTGGCGTGTCGGCTATGCAGCAGGCCCACTGCCGCTGATCAAAGCCATGGCCACGGTGCAGAGCCAGTCGATTACATCTGTTTGCTCGATTGCGCAGGCCGCCGGTGCAGCGGCGCTTGAAGGCTCGCAGGAACATGTCTGCACCTTCCGCGATGCTTTCCAGCGCCGCCGCGATCTGGTGGTCAAAGGCATTCATGCGATTGAAGGCCTGAGCCTGCGTGTGCCGGAGGGGGCGTTCTATGCCTTTATCAATTGTGCCGGTCTGATCGGCAAGCAATGTCCGGACGGTTCCGTGCTGAGTGATGATACGGCGGTGGCAAATTACCTGCTCAATGAAGGTCATGTCGCCGCTGTACCAGGCGCCGCTTATGGCATGTCGCCTTATTTCCGCATCTCGACAGCAACATCTGATGAGGTTCTGAGTGAAGCTATCAAGCGTATTGCCGGTGCTGTTGCACGTTTGAATCCGGCATCAAAGGCATAAATCATGGATTTTGATACAATTCTTATCACCGGCGCTGCCGGAAGGCTCGGCGCCGAACTGCGCCGCGGGCTGGCACCACTGGCGCGCAAATTACGCCTCACAGACCGCGTTGCGATCAATGATCTGCAGCCGAATGAAGAAGCAATCATCTGCGATCTTGATAATGCCGATGCGATCATGAAACTGGCGGAAGGTGTAGATGTAATCCTGCACTTCGGCGGTGAACCACTGGAAGTGTCTTGGGAACGTATTCTGCGCTCCAATATTCAGGGCAGCTATAATATTTATGAAGCCGCCCGCAAAAACGGCGTGAAGCGTGTGATCTACGCCTCTTCCGTCCATGCCATCGGCTATCATGAGCTGGAATCTCATATTGATGCGGATGCCCCGCATCGGCCTGACAGTTTCTATGGTCTGTCCAAATGTTTTGTCGAAGATCTCGGACGGCTCTACTGGGATAAATTCGGCATTGAGACAGTCGCATTGCGCATTTTCTCATCCTTCCCTGAACCGGCAGACCGCCGCATGTTGTGGTCGTGGCTGTCATTTGATGATTGCGTGCGTCTCGTTTCCGCCGCCCTCACCGCCCCGCGCGTCGGCTTTACCATCAGTTTCGGCATGTCGGATAATTGCGTGTCGCCGGTTGATAACAGCAAGGCGGGCCATCTCGGTTACCAGCCGCAGGATAATACGGAAAGCTATCGTTCTGCTGTCGAAAGCCGCACTAAGCGCTCTGATCCTTATGCGCCTGCCACCCGCTATCTCGGTGGCTGGTTCGTCGATATCGGCCATCCTGATGATGAGGCAAAATCATGAAACAGCATTATGATGTTGTGATTATCGGCGGCGCGGTCATCGGTTCTTCGGTCGCTTATTTCCTTTCACAGAACCCTGACTTTGACGGCTCAATCCTCGTTGTGGAACGCGACCCGACCTATGTGCGCGCGGCTACATCGCTGTCATCTTCTTCGATCCGCAATCAGTTTTCCAACCCGATTAATGTGGAAATCAGTCGTTTCGGCACAGAATTTATCCGCAATTTTGCGGAAGTGATGCAAGTTGCTGGTGACAAGCCCGATCTGCAATTCCACGAAGGCGGTTATCTGTTCCTCGCCAATACGCTGGATCAGGTACAGACTTTACGCGAAAATCACGAAGTACAGATCGCCTGCGGTGCCGATGTGGTGCTGTGGGATCGTGAGGAACTGAGCCGTGCTTTCCCGCACCTCAATACGGACGATATTCTGCTGGCATCCTATGGCCGCTCCGGTGAGGGCTGGTTTAACAATACCGGTCTGATGTATGGCTTTAAAAACAAAGCCCGTGAGCTCGGTGCCGATTATATCACTGATGAAGTGATGGCCATTCAGCGCGATGGCAATCGTGTCACCGGTGTGGAGCTGAAATCCGGCCAGACAATCTCGGCGGGTACCATCGTCAATGCGTCCGGTGTCAGTGCGGCTTTGACCGCACGTATGGCAGGGCTGGATGTGCCGATTGAACCGCGCAAACGCACCTTGTTTGTTTATGACTGCGCTCAGACGCCGGAAGGCAGTGCCACAGTCAATGGCGGTCGCCTGCCGCTGATGATTGATCCGAGCGGTGTTTTCTGCCGCCCTGAAGGCCGTTTCTTCCTGACCGGTTGTCCGCCGGTAGAAGACCCTGCGGTCGATTGGGACGATTTCACGCCGCGCTATGAAGAGTTTGAAGAGATTATCTGGCCGGCTCTTGCAGAGCGATCACCGGCGTTCGAGGCAATCAAAGTCGTCAATCAATGGGCAGGGCATTATGATTTCAACGTGCTTGATCATAATCTGATTGTTGGCCGTCACCCTGAGGTGGAAAACTTCATCTATGCCAATGGCTTCTCCGGTCACGGCTTGCAGCAAGGCCCCGCAACAGGACGTGCTGTATCCGAGCTGATCACCTATAATGCGTTCCGCACGCTTGACCTCTCCGAAGTCGGCTATGAGCGCGTGATTGCCAATAAGCCTTTCCTTGAAAAGGCTGTGATTTGATATAAACCATAACAAGCATAAGGGAGAGCGGAGGCAGGCAATGCATATTAATCAGGTCGTTATAAACATGGTCACAGACCATGAATGACAGGGTGCCACGCCTCCCCCCGCTCAATGCTTTACGCGTCTTTCATGCGGTGATGCGCTATCGCAGCTTCCGCAAAGCGGCTGACGAATTATTTGTCAGCCCGCAAGCCGTCAGCCAGCAGATTAAACTGCTGGAAGACACATTAGGGATCATGCTGTTTGACCGTAAAGGCCGCATGGTTGACCCGACAGAACAGGCCATTCTGCTCGCGCATTTTGTACAGGCCGGCTTTGACGAATTTGCTGAGGGTGTGCGTCGCGTTACCAAGACCGGTCATCGCAACCGCATCAATGTCAATGCCAGCCCCTATTTTGCCACCCGCTATCTGATGGACCGTCTTGAGCAATTCCGTACCACCATGCCCGGCGTGGTATTACAGCTTACTACCATGGTAGAAATCCCTGATTTTTCCCGCGATGATATCGACGTTTCCGTGCAATGGGGCTTTGGCGAGTGGACAGAATTCGACCAGACTTTGCTGGTGCGTGACCCCAAAATTATCTGCTGTGCACCGGCGCTCGCACATCGCGTGCGCAAACCGGAAGATCTGCTGAGCATGACTTTGCTGCATCCGGTTCTGGCCACTAATTTATGGCAAAAAGTACTGCGGCACCTTGATCTGCAGGATATTGAAGCCAAAGGCGATGTACAGTTTCAGGATGCCGCCACCATGCGCCGCGCTACTCTGGCAGGGATGGGGATGGGGCTGGTTTCTGCCATTGATGCGATGGATGATCTTCGCCAAGGGCGGCTGATCGCACCGCTCGGCATTGATGCCCTGAGCACCATGAAAGAAGAAGATATTCCGGGTTTTTATCTGGTTGTGCCTCGCGGCTACCGGCGGGTGAAAACCATTGCGGCTTTTTGTGACTGGATCAGAGCAGAAGACTGGTCAGCCATGCTGCGCCGTGAAATGACCATCAGCGATATGCCTTACGATATTTAAGTAAGCCCTCAAATTATCTTGTGTCTGCACCTGTCAGCCTGCTCTTTTCGCAAGCGGCTGCGTGCTGAAACACGTCCGTTTTCTGCAAAATTTCCACCTGAAAATATCATCAAGAAAATCTTGTCGTTTAGCCACTTTTCTTGATTTGGTACGAGCCTCCGACGCGGCACACTGCTCTCAGCACGGGACGGTGTAAACAATTGCAAAATAAATAAACAGCTTTGCCAGCACGCCGCCGTCCTGCGGGGAAACATATTTCAGTGCCGCTCAGATTTTATCCGGCGGCGGTGACGGAAAAGGCAATGCAGCAGACACAAAATAACATCAAGCCACTGGTGCGCGTGGAAGCGCTTGAAAAGAGCTTCGGAGCTCTCACAGTACTCAATCGTGTGAGTTTAAGCGTTAATCCGGGCGGCGTATTGGCGATTATCGGGCCCAGCGGCTCCGGTAAAAGCACATTGCTGCGCTGTCTGAATTATCTGGAAGTGCCCGATAAAGGTCGCATCACACTCGGTGATATGGAACTTGTTGCCGAGAAACATCCGTCTCAGAAGCAAATCCTCGATCTGCGCCGTTCGGCAGGCATGGTGTTTCAGTCTTTCAACCTGTTTCCGCATATGAATGTGCTGGAAAATGTGTCGCTCGCGCAAAAACGCGTGCTCGGCCGCTCACAGAAAGAAGCTGACGAACGTTCCATTGAACTCCTCAAACGCGTGGGACTGGACTCCAAGGCTGCCGAATATCCGCATCGCTGCTCCGGCGGCCAGCAGCAGCGTATCGCGATTGCCCGCGCACTGGCACTGAACCCGAAGATCATGCTGTTTGATGAGCCGACCTCGGCGCTTGATCCGGAGCTTGGTCTTGAGGTTCTCGCGGTCATGCGTGAACTGGCGCAAGACGGTATGACGATGATTGTCGTGACCCATGAAATGCATTTTGCCGAGAGCGTTTCCGACCATGTGATGATCATGGCAGACGGCAACATCATTGAATCCGGCATCAGCAAAGACGTTATGCGTGATCCGCAGACAGAACGTGCACGCCGGTTTCTGCATGCCGTGAGAGATCGCTGATGCAGGATATTATTTTTAATATTATCAGAGGCTTGCCTGCGACAATCGCTTTAACAGCCGCAGCACTGATGATCGGGCTTGTTCTTGGCGTACCGCTGATGCTGGCGCGTATTTCCCGTCATAACTGGCTGCGCTACTCAGCCATGGCGCTGATTACTTTTGTGCGCAGCATTCCGCCGATTGTCTGGCTGTTTGTGATCTTTTTCGGGCTTGGCAGCGGTTATTTCCGTGTTGCCCCCTTCCCTGCGGCCGCAGCCGGTCTCGGTCTGATTGCTTCAGCCTATATGGCGGAGATTTATCGCGGCGCGCTTCTCTCCATTCATCGTGGTCAATGGGAAGGCGCTGCCGCTCTGGGTATGCATCCGGTGCGGATGTGGATTGACGTGATCATGCCGCAGCTTATCCGCGTCGCCCTGCCGGCAATGGCAACCTATGCCATCGGTCTTTTGAAAGATTCTGCAATTGCCTCGACAATCGGCGTTTCTGAAATGACCTTCTATGCCAATCAGTCCTCTATGGCGACCTATCGCGGGCTTGAAGTCTTTAGCTTTGTCGCCCTGCTCTATATCGCGCTCAGCCTGCCGGTTGCGTGGATGTCACGCGGTATTGATGCGCGTATGCGAAAGAAGGTGTCCCGATGATCACGGCTTTGGCGGAACAATTCCATAACTGGCTACCGCAAATGCTCAGCGGCCTGCGGATCAGCCTGATTGTCACCGGAATGAGCCTGCTGATCGGCATCCCGCTGGGCTTTTTTCTGTCGCTCGGCGTAATGTCCAAGGCAAAACCAACCCGCTGGGCGGCACTGACGCTTGTTGAAGTGGGCCGTGGTGCGCCGTCTCTGGTTCTGCTGCAATTTGCCTATTTCGGCCTGCCTTCTGCCGGTCTGACGCTGACCTCCTGGTCGGCCAGTATTGTGGCTCTGAGCTGGACAACCGGTGCTTATACCAGTGAGATCATCCGTGCCGGTCTGCAATCTGTCCCCGCAGGGCAGCGTGAGGCAGCTCAGGCGATCGGTCTGACACCGCTGGATATGATGCGCTTTATCGTTGTGCCGCAAGGCCTGCGTATCGCCATTCCGGCTCTGCTCGGCTTTGCGATCCTGATTTTTCAGACCACATCCTTGTGTTTTGCCATTGCGCTGCCGGAGCTGACAGCCCGCGCCTATGAAATTGGAACCAATACATTCCAATATTTGCCAGCCCTGATACTGGCTGGTCTTCTCTACCTGCTCATTTGCATTCCGGCGACGCTGATTGTCGGCGTCATCGAAGCCCGTGCGCAGCATTAAATAAGCAACAAAAAGGGGAAATCATGAATAAGTTTTTTACACTCACACTGGCTGCCGGTCTTAGCAGCACTTTTCTGGCAGGTACTGCTTTTGCACAGGATTGCACGCCGCAGCATAAAATCACCACTGTTGAAGCCGGTTATCTGACCATTGCAGCACCGACTTTCCCACCTTTTTCCATTCCTAAAGGCGAAAGCGATCTCAGCGGTGTGGATGGTGAAATCGTCAAGGAAATCGCTGCCAAAGAATGCCTGAAAATCAAAATCGCACCGGTTGAATATGCAACAGCCATTCCGTTTGTTGTTTCCGGTCGTGCAGATATTGCCATCGGCAATTATTACCGCACCGATGAGCGGCAGAAAGTGGTCAATCTTTCCGCTCCGCTCTATCTCGATCAGATGGGGCTTTATTCCAAAGAAGGTGTGACCACTGTTGCCCAGCTTGAAGGCCGCAATGTCGGAACCGTACAGGGCTATCTCTGGGTCAATGAGCTGAAAGCCATTCTCGGCGATAAACTCAGCCTCTATAACAACTATGTCGCGCTTTATCAGGATCTGGAAGCCGGACGTATCGAGATCGCAATTGACGGCGTTGCTGTCGGTACTGCCGCGCAGCAAGGCGGCGCTCTGAAAGATGTTCAGATTAAAGTTTCAGAAAAAGACGAGCGCGTACAAAGCTCTGTCTATCCGGCACAGGCCGGTCTGCCGCTTTCCAAAAACAATCCGGATCTGCTCGCTGCCGCCGATGATGTGGTCAAAGAGCTGCATAAATCCGGTCGTATGGTCGAAATTCTCAAAGAATACGGCCTGTCTGAGAGCGCTGCAGATGTCGGTGAAGCCCGCCTGATTAAGTAACAGGTTTTATTGATGGCTCCCCTGCTTTATTGATGGCGGGGGAGTTTTATTTAACTAGTTGATATTATTATACAATTTAATCATCATCTTCCGATTTCGGTTTGCCTTCATACCGGATCAGGAACACGGCCATGCCGAACACCATCAATGCCAATGAAAACCACGTCAGTGCATAAACCAGATGATTATCTGCAAATTTTACTACGGTCAGCCCGCCTTCCGGTCGGTCAGCACGGTTTTGCGCACCATTCGCATCAATGAAATAATCCGGCACATTCTTCACATCGGCATATTTGGCAAAAGCCTCAATATCGCGGGCATACCAGATATTCTTTTCCGGCTCATTCTGGCGCAGGAAGAAGCCTTTCGGCTCTGTCAGGCGTAGCAGGCCGGTGACTGTTGTTTCGCCTTCAATCTGACCGCTTGTGCGGTTCTCAGGATCGCGCTTGGCACTTGCAACATAACCGCGATTGATAAAGACGGTCTCGCCATTATCGCGCAGAAAAGGCGTAACAATCCAATAGCCTGAACCCCGCTCGGTCAGTGCACCGACGGCAATTTCCTTATCATTGAGGTAATGACCGGAGAGCGTCACAGCACGATATTCATAAGCTTTCTTGTCAGCATTCTGCCAGGCATTGATATCAGGCGCGGAAACAGGGCTTGCATTGATATTTTGCTCGACGCGGGCGATCAGGTCATGTTTCCAGCTCAGTCGTTTGACCTGCCAGAGACCAAGAGCACTTAGTCCAGTGATTAGCAGACCGGCAATCAGAGAAATCAGCACAATTTTTTTGCGTTTTGATCCGGATGAATGGGTCTGAATTTCTGTCATGAACTTAATCTCTTTTTGCCTTAGATGCTGCACATCGTGTCTATGCCTTATCCGTAGTCAGGCAAATCAGAATTTACATTACGCACAATTGTTTGAAAGCGTTGCTGTCATAAAAAGCGACTATGTCGGTACAATGACCCTCACTCAGAGCATTTCACAAGCAAAACAGGTCAACTTGGACAGGTTGTGATAATGCGACAAACAAAGGATTCAGTCTGAAAATAGACGCTTAGTGCCTCGTATTGGATAGGGCGCGCAGTGCGGGTTTTACGCAATATTGGCCGTGTTCTGCCTGTTCTGTTAATTTTCGCAAATATCCGCCAGCCGATTTGATCTTATCCGAGCGTTCTAGGATTGCCGCAAGTGTAATCGCTGCATTGATCTCTCCCATAATTTCACAAGCCTTTTGCCATGCAGAAGCGGTTATCCCGAGCATCGGACGAATATGCCCTGCCGTTAGTATTAAATCACGCCATTGATGAATACCATGCTGTGCGTAATGGCTGATCTGCGGACAATGTTGTAAAATTTCCTGAAGGTCAGGTGTTGATGTATGAGTTTGCACTTTAGAGTTATGCCGCAAATTTTTTGATATTGGCTCTGGTTTAATATTTTCGCGATTTTGTACCTGTTTGTTATCAAAAGATTCTATGTTTGAATTCTGAATGTGGTGCTCATTTTCGCATACATTGCCGCTCGTTTTTTGTTCTGAAACCTTTGAAAGATAAAGATTTTCCACGTTTTTGCGCAAAATGCTCAAAGCCTGTTCGCGTTTACCCAGATTTTCCAGCGTGCCATTGCGCTCAACGCGGCCGGAAAGTGCCTGTAACTGATCATAAAGAGTATTCCAGTCCCCTTCCCTCCCCTCATTGAGGGCGGCCAGAATGGTTTTGGAAATATCGCGGAGATGAATGGTAATATTGAAACGCAATTGCTGACGGATACGTGCCTGTTCACGCAATTCGCTTGCATGGGTTTCAATTTCTGAAGCCTTAAATGTCAGCGGTGACAGATCAAAACCAAAGGCCATGGCAATTTCACCATTGCTGTCGCGGCGCACAAAACGCTTACCATTGGGGCTGTCACGGCGCAAAATGAAACCAAGTTCAACGAGAATGGCAATATGACGACGGATTGTCGGTGCGGACATTCCACGCAAGCGCATGGAAAGCTCGTGATTGGACGGAAAGACGATCAGCGCGACACGGCTGTCGAGTATTTTATCGGGATAAAAACTCAGCAGAGCTTCAAGCACAGCAATAGTGCGCGAAGACAGCTCATAGGCTTCACGGGCTTCTGTTAAAGCACGCAACAGCTTCCAGCGATCAATGCAGTGATGATCCTGTTCAGTTTCACTCTGTTTCTGACGCAATTCTTTCTGTTGTTGACGAAGTTTTTCGTAACTCAGAAAATGCGCAGCATTCATCATTCGTCCGCCAAACGGGGACGTCGCAAAATGCTCAGTCATTTGTTACCTCATTTGAGGCAAGCAAAAACACTGCCGGAACATTGCCGACTCTTGACTTTTGATCGCGAAAGTGATTCTCTCTAATTGCTACATCGAAAGAGGGCTTCCGGTTCGGTAACGTTCAGGGGGCCTTTTTTCTTGCCGTTTTTTCCTATCTATTAAAACTGGCTTTGTCGTTTTCGGGGCTTTTGATCTGGTAGCGCCCTTCTCACTCCATAAACCGTGTGGTTCCTTCATTTATGCTGTTGATAATTTCAGTCTGTTATTTCTGAAATTATTTGTAACGCCTGATACGCATTACTAACGCGCAGAGAGAAGACGGGGATAGATTTATCCGTTTTTCTTCTGCTGAAATTGTTCATAAAGCTCAGCCATCTCACCGGCGAGATATTCCGCAAAACCTTCCGCATCGTGGCGTTGCAGATCAAACTGCGCCCTGCCCTGCTGTAACCGTAACAGGCCAAGGCTCTCGCCATTGCGTGTATGCAGCTTCTGTTCTGCAGGTTTATTTATTTCCGGCTTCTCTGTTGCGGTGAGCTTCTGGAGTAAATGCTGAAAGCGTAGATCCGTTTCCGCATTTTTGAAGTCACTGTCAGTAATAATACGCTGAGCCTGTTTGAGCTGCAGCTTATCACGCAGAACATCTGCTAATTGCATCCAGCGCGGTCTTCCGACTTTTGGTGCTGGCCCAATCGCACGGATAATCTGTTCCGGAATAGCTGCTGCCACTTGCAGGAACCGTGTCATTTCTGCCTTATGCAGCGACAAAGCATCCTGAACAGTGGAGCGTTCAAAACCACGCTCAATCAAAGCCTGAGCAAATAAAGCACGCTCAATGAAAGAAAGATCACGGCGTTCGCTGTTTTCTTTACCCTGCGCAAGAACGAGCTCTGCATCGGTCAGCGGCTTGATAAGGGCTTTTACCGGTAATCCAAGCCGCGCAGAGGCACGCATACGGCGGTGACCATAGGCGGCCTGAAAACGTCCCGCCTGATCGGGATGCGGGCGTACCAGAATTGGCACTTGCTGGCCATGCTGATGCAGGCTTTGCACCAGAGCCAGAAATTCCGGATCATCGGTTTCCTGACGGGTCAGACGATCTTCAACGAAGGAACCGTCAATCAGCGAAGCATCAAGTTCAACAACCTGATCGCCTTTGGCGAGGCTTTCAGAGAGTTGTTTGGCACTTTCCAGCTCTCGGGACATATCGGCCAAGGACAGCCCCATAGCCTTGACGGCGCCGGAACGGCTGGCTGAAGGACGGATCAGCTGATCGGGTGTTTTCTCCGGTACTGATGCCGGAGCCTCAGCTTGTGATGATGAGACTGAAACCTCTGGAGCTTGTGGCTCTGATGCTGCCGGTAAGGGCGCGCCGAACAAAGCCTTTAACTGATTTTTGCGGCTTGAGCTGTTCATGCCTTACCTCCCCTCGCCGGACGGTTCCAGGCGGAATGGATCAGTGCTTCGATCTCGCCGTTGACAGCTGTCAACGACTCCATCGCCCTGTCATAAGTGACACGACTGAAATTCTCGCGGCCAACTTCATAAAGTGTCTGTTTGGTCAGACCTGCATCGGAAACGGCGGTTGATTTAACCATGGGTGCTGTGAGTACACGATCGCCGAACTGGGCGCGCAGGAAGCCTGCAATCTGCGCCTGCGGGCCGTCATTTGGTTCATAACGCGTAATCAGATAGCGCAGGAAGTCGAAATTCAGCGATCCGCCGGCTTCACGTACAACCGAGAGCAAATCGGATGTCATGAACAGGAACTGGCTCATGGATGCGACATCAAGCATTTGCGGATGCACGGTAACAATCACTGATGTTGCTGCGCACAAAGCTGACAAAGTCAGGAAACCGAGTTGCGGCGGGCAGTCCAGAACAACCACGTCATAATCATCTGCGACTGATTGCAAAGCAGCCTGAACACGGGTGAAGAACATATCAGCGGCAGGGCCGCGACGCTCTGCCAGAACACGCGGCGTGGTATGCTCAAATTCCTGCAGTTCCAGATTGCCCGGCACAAGATCGAGCCCGTCAAAATAGGTTTTACGGATAATATCTCGTAAAGGGCGCTGTGCTTCATCATAACGGATAGCACCATAGAGCGTATCATTGCCGCTCAGATCCAGTTCCGGCTGATAACCAAACAAGGCCGACATAGATGCCTGGGGATCGAGATCAACGGCCAAAACGCGCAGGCCGGACAGAGCCAGATGCTGCGCCAGATGGGTAGTGGTTGTGGTTTTCCCCGAGCCGCCCTTGAAATTGGTGACGGCAATAACCTGCAGATGCTCACCGCGTTCTTCATCGCGCCACGGCAGATAGTTGCGGTTTTTATTCGCATTCTGCTCGGTCAGTAAATGACGCAGCGCATTAATATCTTCCAGCGTATAGAGACGGCGTCCGCCGGAGCCGGTTTCCGGTTGCGGGCCTTCACCGGCAATGGATAGTTGACGCAGATAGCTGTCGGAAACACCAATAAGCTTGGCCGCTTCACTGCTGCTGAATTTGCGCAGGATCTTGTTCGACGCCGGTGCAAACAGACGTTCGCGCATGGCTTGTAATTGCGCAGATAAAAGCTCGGCATCCGCAGCGATTGCGCGGTCTGCCGCCAAAGGTGCATTTGCAGCCTTGTTTGTGGTTGCTAAATGCTGCTGTGCATCAGCAACAATATCTGCCCAATTCGTCGTCAATTTATCCAACCTTTATGCGCAATGGCCGCGTATAGTCGTAAACCACTGCTTTTCTTTGTCCATCATGCTACGATTCGGACAAAATTACTAATCTGTTAACGCAAGTGCTTAAATCAACACTGGAAAACGCAAATAACAGATGCAGTGGCGAGTAACGGTAAACCGGCAAGATTTTGTAATTTTTCGTTAGAAGAGTGTAAAATCCTGCAAGGAAAGTCAAATTATTTATAGTTAACGGATATTAACCGCTCTGCAACGCATTCTTGCAGTTAAAAACCGATGCCGGTTATGGTGCGGAGATGCTCTGTGTGGGACTGGCGTGATGATGGTGTGAGTTTGCAAGGCTCATCAATCTGTGTCTGATCGTGATCCGGTTGACAGCTGTCAACACTGCTTGCCGGTTTCAGAAACTCAGATCTTCTGCTTTATCCGCAATCTGAATTCTGCCTGCCGTTATATCTGTGAGCATACGCAGCACAGCGTCTTTTTGATGTGACGGAATTTCCAGCCGCAAATCCGCTCCGGTATTATGAAAATCTTCCGATGCGATTGTCAGATGTTCGACCCCAGCAAGGCGCGCTTTTATCAAAGCGAGTTCAGAAAAATGTGCACGGATAAAACTTGTCTGGGTCGGGATAAGCTCAATCAGCTCGGAAGCGCGCAGACATAAGGCTGCGGTGCCGCCATAAGCACGGATCAGGCCGCCGCTGCCTAGCAATGTTCCGCCAAACCATCGGGTGACCAGCACCACAACATTGTCGAGTTCCAATCCGTCAATGGCTTGCAGGATCGGTTTGCCCGCTGTGCCGCTCGGCTCACCATCATCATTGAAGCGATAATTTTGCCCCATACGCCATGCCCAGCAATTATGATTGGCATCACTATAGGATTCATGGGCGATAAAATCTTTGGCAGCTTCTTCATCAGCGACGGGAAGTGCAATGGCAAGAAAACGACTTCGTTTGATTTCCTGCTCAAAAACTTCTCGTTTTGCTAGCGTAAACATGGCGTCTCAATTTCTGCAGATGAATGCTGTCTGACAATATCTATTGTTTTAAAGCGCATGAATATTGTGAATGTTCTGATAGCAGATAATGTCCGCAGCACCAAATGCATCACGAATAATGCCGGTAGGAATGACGCTGATGAAATTGCTCAAGCTCGCGGGCAGAGGGCAGGGTGCCGGAAAATATTGCGACATAAGAAGGCACACGCTGCATTCGTGTTGTCACATCTTCATTTGTATTGAGGCTGATATAACCGATCTGGGTGAGATAGAGTGCTCTTGAACGGACATCTGCCAGCAGAGGCTCACAACCGTGGCGGATAAACATAGATCGTATAGCTTCAAGACGGCTAGCGTCAGCCTCATTTAAAGCCTGCGCAACCGCAGGAGACTGTACACCCCAACTGCGCACAGCATGTTCGAAGCTGCTGTCGAAGACCGTGCGGTCAAGCCAGCAGTCAAACAAATTGAGGGTGGCTTCGCTCAGGCTTTGTGCATCTGTACCGGCCTGCCGGAGCAGGGCTGTGGTATTTTTTTCCTGCCAAAGTTGTAACAGCGCATCAAGCAATGCATCACGGTCTTTAAAGAACCAGTAGAAACTGGTGCGTGATAATTTCAGCATTTTGGCCAGTGTCAGAATCCGGACATTGTCGATACCGCTTTCCAATAATACCTGATAGGCGGCATCCAGCCAGAGTTCCTTTGAGCCACGCCAGCCGCTCTCACCGTCATTATCAATCGCGGACATATATAATCCTTTTAAAATTATTATTATAATTCAGATGTTTAAGTTCACTAAAGGGGGGCATCTTAACCTGACTGCGATAAAATGTACACTGCTGTATATAAAATTGACAGTATTGTACATTTTAATTAGGCTTCCTCAAAAAAGGGGAATGCAATGAACAATGATCCGCTCTTACAGCCTTATCAGCTTAAACATCTGCGGTTACGTAACCGTATTATCACAACATCCCACGAGCCTGCTTATCCGGAAGACGGCATGCCGAAAGATGCCTATCGCGGTTATCATGTGGAGCGTGCAAAGGCTGGTGTGGCGCTGACCATGACTGCCGGTTCGGCAACGGTCTCGCGCGATAGTCCGCCGGTCTTCAATAATGTGCTCGCCTATAAGGACGAGGTGGTGCCGTGGATGAAAGCGCTGGCAGACGAATGTCATGAATATGGTGCAGCGGTGATGATCCAGCTCACCCATCTCGGCCGCCGTACCCGTTGGGACAAAGGCGACTGGTTGCCAGCTGTCACCTCGTCTCACGAGCGGGAAGGGGCACACCGCGCATTTCCGAAACGTCTCGAAGACTGGGACATTGAGCGGATTATCAAAGACTTCGGCGATGCGGCAGAGCGTATGCAGGCGGCCGGTCTCGACGGGATAGAGTTGCAGGCCTATGGCCATCTGATCCAGCAATTCTGGTCACCGGTAACCAATGATCTCGACAATGCCTATGGCGGTTCGCTGGATAATCGGTTGCGCTTTACCTTTGATGTGCTGACAGAAATCCGCAAACGGGTGGGGCCGGAATTTATCGTCGGTATCCGTTATACCGGCGATGAAATGATGGAAGGCGGCCATGATAAGGAGGAGGGGATCGAAATTTCCCGCCGTCTTAAAGACAGTGGCATGATTGACTTCCTGAATGTGGTGCGCGGCCATATTGATACTGATCCGGCAATGACTGACCTTATTCCTATTCAGGGCATGGCTAATTCACCACATCTGGATTTTGCCGGTGAAATTCGCGCGGCGACCAATTTTCCGACTTTCCATGCGGCGAAGATACCGGATGTGGCAACTGCCCGCCATGCCATTGCCTCCGGCAAGCTCGATATGGTGGGAATGACCCGCGCGCATATGACCGATCCGCATATTGTGCGTAAAATTATTGAGGGAAGAGAAGAAGATATCCGCCCATGTGTCGGTGCGAATTATTGCCTCGACAGGATTTATCAGGGCGGTGCCGCCTATTGTATTCATAATCCGGCGACAGGGCGTGAACTGACCATGCCGCACACGATCAGCAAAGCACCGGTTAAAAAGAAGGTTGTGATTGTCGGTGCAGGGCCAGCCGGTATGGAAGCCGCCCGTGTTGCCGGTGAACGCGGCCATGATGTTGTGGTTTTTGAAGCCGCGGACAGGGCAGGCGGGCAAATCCGTCTCACCGCACAATCACCGCGCCGTCGTGAGATGATCAGCATTATCGACTGGCGTATGGCACAATGCGAACGCTTTGGCGTGCAATTCCGTTTCAATACATGGGCAGAGCAGGCGGAAATTGAGGCTGAAAGCCCTGATATCGTGATTATTGCCACCGGCGGCATGCCGCATGTTGAAATGCTTCCCGAGGGTAATGATCTTGTTGTTTCCGCATGGGATATTCTCTCCGGTGATGTCAAAGCGGGCAGCAATGTGCTGATTTTTGATGATGCGGGCGACCATGCGGCTCTGCAAGCGGCAGAAGTGCTGGCAAAAGCAGGAGCAAAAGTTGAAGTCATGACACCTGACCGGAGTTTTGCGCCGGAAATCATGGCAATGAACCTTGTGCCCTATATGCGCAGCCTGCAGAAAGACGGGGTAACTTTCACCGTGACCTATCGTCTTGATAAAGTCACCCGAAACGGTAACAGCCTCACTGCGCATATCGGCAGCGATTATGGCGGTGTAGACAAACAACAGGATCACGATCAGATCGTGATTAATCACGGCACAAGACCGCTGGATGATCTGTATTTTGAACTCAAGCCGCAGTCCAGAAATCTCGGTGCGGTCAATTATGATGATCTGATCGCCGGGCAGGCACAGCAGGTTAATAAAAATGAGAGCGGCCGCTATCAGCTTTATCGTATCGGCGATGCTGTTGCCGCGCGTAATACCCATGCAGCGATTTATGATGCGCTGCGTCTGATGAAAGATATCTAGCCCTTAAACAGGGGAGGGCTTTGATAAAAGATGCCCTTAAAAAAAATTACCCCCTCCCCTTCCGGTCAGAAGGGGAGGGGGTAATTATTAAGCCGGATAAAGACAGATCAGCCTTTTTGAGCAGCCAGAGCCTGCTCACGCATCGCGCTCAGGCTCATTTTCGGTGTAATCGCTTCCTGATCAATTCGGATTTCAATCAGTGCAGGCTTGCCTGAAGCTACGCAACGTTCAAAAGCCGGTACAAATTCATCCGTTGCTGCAACTGTTTCACCATGCAGGCCATAGGCTTGTGCCAACGCTGCAAAATCCGGATTAGCGAGGCCGGTGCCGGAAACACGACCCGGATAGGTGCGTTCCTGATGCATACGGATGGTGCCATACATGCCGTTATTGACGACGATAAACACGACACGAGCATCATATTGCATGGCTGTTGCCAGTTCCTGACCATTCATCAGGAAACAACCGTCACCGGCAAAAGCAATGACAGTGCGGTCACGGTCGGTCAGTTTGGCAGCAATCGCTGCCGGTACACCATAGCCCATGGAGCCGTTGGTTGCGCCGAGCTGGGTGCGGAAGGTCTTGTATTGATAAAAACGATGCGGCCATGCAGTGTAGTTACCGGCACCGGTGGTCATAATCGTATCTTCAGGCAGATTTGCACGCATCCACTGCATGATTTCGCCCATCTGCACATCACCCGGAATTGGCGCATGTTGCAAATTATCGTTGTAATTCTTGTTCAGCTCGGCTGTCCAGGATGCCCATTTATCAGAACCGATCTTGCCAAGACCGCGCAACTGCTTGGCAAAAGCAGCCATTGTCGCATTGATCGGCAGGGTAGGGTAATAGACGCGTCCCAGTTCTTCCGCTCCGCTATGCACATGGATCAGTTTCTGGTTTGGCACCGGAATATTGACCATTGTATAGCCGGCACTGGTCATTTCCCCGATCCGCGCGCCGATGACCAGCAGCAAATCGCTGTCTTTAATGCTTTGCAGCAGTTTCGGGCTTGCGGATGTGCCAAGTTCGCCGGCATAATTAGCCAGCGCATTATTATAGAGATCCTGACAGCGGAATGATGTGGCAACAGGCAGATTATTCGTAACGCAGAAGGCTTCCGCATCAGCCACAGCCTGTTTATTCCAGCCGCTGCCGCCGAGCATGACTACAGGGCGCTCTGCTTGCTTCAGCAGATCAGCCAGTTCCTGCAATTGCTCTGTACCGGCAGAGATTTCAACCTTTTTATGTGCCGGCACGTCAGCAACACTGGCATGAGCTGTCAGCATATCTTCCGGCAGTGCCACAACAACAGGACCCGGACGACCATTCACTGCGCGATGAAATGCCTGAGATACCAGTTCCGGAATACGGGCAACATCATCAATCTGCACCACCCATTTGGCCATCTGGCCGAACATGCGGCGATAATCCACTTCCTGAAAGGCTTCGCGCTCAACCTGATCGCTGGCAACCTGTCCGATAAACAGGATCATCGGGGTGGAATCCTGAAATGCCGTATGCACGCCCACAGATGCGTTGGTTGCACCCGGTCCGCGGGTGACAAAAGCAATCCCCGGCTTGCCGGTGAGCTTGCCATAGGCTTCCGCCATATAAGTCGCACCGCCCTCCTGACGGCAGACAATCAGCTCAATATCCTCTTTTGCATCATGCAATGCATCCAGAGCCGCCAGATAGCTTTCACCCGGTACGCAGAAAGCTCTGTCCACGCCATTGATGCGCAAAGCATCAATCAGGATCTCTCCGCCTGTCCGGTGATTATTTTTATGATTCATAGCCGACATTTCCTCAATAATGTTCGCCTGCAGTGACTGTAACCGCACCGGTATCCCCCCGGATAACCTTGTTTGCGGTTAACTGCCGTCCGGAGCATAGCGTGCTCCGGTTTTGTTTTGCATGCCGGTGCCGAATAACCATGTTCCGGTTTTTCGCAGCATGCTCCTAATCCGTCTCCCACGGATATAAGATCACAGAAATACAGTTTGAAAATTGAGCTTAGTCAACAACAAGCACAATCATTTGTGATGAATAGCAATCACATTGTGCTGCTTATTCATCATTTGGCCGGAGAGCGGCTGCAAAATGACGGATGAAGCGGAAATTTAGCGATTTAACGGGCTTTGACGCGAGCATGAAGGCGCAGGGCAAAAACCGCCGCCAGCAGTGAAAACCAGACCTGCCCGCGCGGGGCAAAGAACGGCGATTCCAGAGAGGCATAGAGCATCATAAAAACCCAGATACGCAGATACATGACTGCGAGTGCCGGATCATTGCCGGATTTCTGGGAGCGATGATAATCCAGAAGCGGACAGAACAGCATCCAGACAATGAAAAGCGTGATGCCGATCAGCCCTGTTGTCATCATCAGGTTAATATAACCGTTATGCGCATGACCGGCTCTTGATGCCCAGGTCTCTATCTCATAGCCGCCATTGATCAAATGGGACATATTCCAGAATGTATCAAAGCCGAAACCGACCCACGGATGCGCACGCAATTGCTCCAGCGCGAATTTCCAAATTTCGGTGCGCCCTGTAAATGTCGGATCCGAGATCAGGCCTGTAACAAAATCCTGCACAGGCAGGCTCACAACCGTGCCGACCGTGAGCAGCAGCATCAGCCCGACAGGTATGATCGCAGCGAGATATTGCAGCGGCAGCAATCGCACAAAGCGAATAATCTCGGCCACGAGAAGAGCGATAACAATCAGACCGATGGAGGTTTTGTTGTTTGAAAATATCAGGAAAATCGTAGCCAGAACAATATTCAGAGCCGGTATCAGATAATCATCTTTGCGCAGCAGATACAGATTATAGATGATCAGTACGATCATCGCAGGTCCTGCAATATTCTTATGAGAAAAATGCCCGCGCCACGAACCGGCATTAATCAGTTCCAGCACCTCAGCTTCATTATGAATGGAGACTTCCGGCATGAATATCACGCCGAAATAAGACAATCCCAGAATGAACAGGCTTAGATATTTCAACATGCGCTGAAAATGCTGCTGGTTTTCAGGCAGAATGACCCAAGCCATTGCGGTCACAATCACCGTTATACTGTAGACATAACGGCGGAAGGATATACCGGAATAATCAGACGTGAAGACTGTAATGAACTGCCACAACAGCAGGATAATCAGCAATGGCGACAGCATTTTGAGGGCAATTTGCCAATTTGCCAGCAAATAAAGCGCAGAGATAAAGAACAGTGACAAAGACACAAGCTGCTGGAGCGCATTGCCCTGTTCCTGTGCGAGCAGCACCGAAGGATCACGTAAATCCATAAAAGGTGTCAGCGTGACCCAGAACAAAAGAAAAATCAGTACAAACAGGAGCGTCTTACCTGTCCGGTTCACTAATTTTTCCTTTCAAAATCATTATCTATTTAAATAGCACTAATATAGTTCATTCTGAGCTTATTTCATTCTAGCACTTATGTATTTAAACTTCTATAATCTTGAAATTATGTCTGATTTTTGACTGAAACTATATCCAGCGCAGCTCGGCTTCCATACCCATACGATCTTTCCGGTTTCGCAAGTTGAAAAGCACACCGACACGTTTGGCGGCCGTTTCCACAATGGTCAGCCCCAGTCCGGTGCCGGTCTGGCTCTTATTGCTGCCGCGATAAAAACGTGTGGTCAGCAACGGGATTTCTTCCTCCGCCACGCCGGGCCCGCAATCTTTGACGACAATGCCGTTGCCGGTTGGCAGGCTTTCCCAGCTGATAGTTTCGTTCTGCGGTGAATAATGCGTCGCATTTTCATAAATATTGCGCAGCATCAGTGTGAGATTATGCCGGTCGGTCTGTATCACCTGTTCATAAAGAGCCGGATCAATGCGGTTTTCGACTTTTCGTCCGCTGACCGGATTTTGAGCAATGATTTCCTCAGCCAGCTGACCGAGATTGACCTTCTCACTCACCACGGGAGAGGCATCGGCATCCAGCTTGGCCAAAGCCAGCAATTGGCGGACAAGGCGGGTTGTCCGGTCTACGGACAACAGAATTTGCTGTAATGCGCCTTCTTTAATTGCCGGATCGGCTGCCGCAAGTGCAATTTGTGCCTGTGTTTTCAAGCCGGCGAGGGGGGTGCGCAATTCATGGGCGGCAAAAGCCGTTACTTCCCGTTCATGGCGCCGTGCGGCTTCCACTTTGATAAACAGCCCGTTCAGTGCATCGGCCAGTGGCCGTACTTCGGAAGGGATATTCGCTGCCTGCAACGGCCGCATATCATCCGCATCCTTTTGCCGGACTTTATCCGCCAGCTCATGCAATGGCCGCAGGCCACGGCCGAGACTGACCCAGATCAGGAAACCAAGCAGCGGCAGGATCAGAATAACCGGAGCGAGAAGCCCTTTAACCAGATCGCTGACGAGACGGTCACGCAAAGCCAACCGGTCTGCAACGATAATTCTTACGCCTTTTGCAGGATCAACGATTGTATAGACACGCCATAATTCACCCTCAACCACCTCATCGGAAAAGCCGGTGCTGTTACCTGCTATTTTAATGTCCGGTGCGCCGGTTGAACTGCCGACGAGTTCGCCGTCCAGTGACCAGATTTGACAGGAAAGATAACGTTCATAGCTGCCATGCTCATGCGGCAGGCTGATGGCTTTGGTTGTGTTCATGCCGGTGGAGGCATTGCCCAGCAGCGAATGCACCATGCGCGCGGCTTCCTGCAGACGTGTGTCGAGCACTTTTTCAAGTTCGTTGTGGCTGTTGAAATAGGTCCATGCAACAGCACAGGCCCAGATAATGCCTGTGGCTGTGACGAGGATAATAAACAGTCTTTTATGCAGAGAAGTCATTATGTTACCCGCATCCGGTAGCCGAGGCCGCGCACGGTTTCAATCGCATCCCGCCCGACCTTATTGCGCAGATTATGGATATGCACTTCGACAGTATTGCTTTCCACTTCTTCCTGCCAGCCATAGAGCCTTTCTTCAATATCACTCTTGGAGCGAATAATGCCGGGTCTTTCCATTAAAGCAGCCAATACGGCAAATTCTCTGCGTGACAGCGGAACCCGTTCGCCTTTCACTTTTGCATTGAGGCTGGAAGGATCAAGCTCTACATGACCGGCAATCATGACCGCGCGGGCGCGTCCGGCACCGCGGCGGGCGATGGCTCTGACCCGCGCTGCCAGTTCATCGAGATCAAAAGGTTTGCCCATATAATCATCAGCACCACTGTCCAGACCGGTAATACGGTCTGAGGTTTCGTCCAGCGCAGTCAGCAATAAAACCGGTGTCTGATCTTTATCAGCGCGTATTTTCTTCAAAACATCAAGGCCGGAACCGTCCGGCAGCATCAGATCCAGCACAATCGCGTCAAAGCGTGAGCACGCCAATGCGGCCAGCGCATCTGCACAGGTAGCAACCTGATCCACGGTTGCGCCGGTCAGACCCAGCCCGACCTTCAGGCCGTTGGACAAAACCGGATCATCTTCCACTACCAAAACACGCATCTTATTCTCCGGAACATTCTCGCTTTCAGGCCCTCTTTCAGGCCCGCTTAGGAATGCACTTTAACCATCAATATTGTTCCGCTTAACTTTTGCGGTCTATTATCTGTAAGACTGGCTTTTCTGCCTTAAGGCTGACTTAAGGTCATAAGATAGTATGGACATTATAACAGGCATCCGCCTATCTGTGTGATATTCGGGCGTCTTATTAGGGTATCGCATACAAGATTCTAGAGCGTGTTGAGTTTAATGGCATTCATGGCACTCGCTCTAGGTTCTTTCAATTGTCGCATGTTCGCGAACGCTAAATGAACTCATTTAGCTGCGACATGCTTTAGTTTTCGCAGGATAATATGATCCGACATTTTTACCGACAGCTTTTCAGTCTGCTCTTTTTCAGCATTGTATTATCTGCTGCTTTTACACCTGTGACCGGTATTCAGGCTGTTGCGCAAACCATGCGCAGCGCTGAAGAGGTTATGCAATTGAGTGTCACGCGCGATGAGAAAAACGCGCTGCAATTCCAATGGAATATTGCGCCTAAAATTTACATGTATCGCGACAAGATACAGGTGGAAAAACCGGACGGCACAGTACTGCCCGCCGATGTCAGTGAAGGTGTCATCAAGGATGACATGAATTTCGGCCGTACCGAAGTTTTGTATAACCGCGCTTTTGCACAGGTGCATGAAAATGCGCTGCCGAAAGACGGGCATGTTCTGGTGCGCTGGCAGGGATGTGAGGAAGATAGTATCTGCTATCCGCCGGTAACACGCTCGCTTGATCTGCAAACACTGGAGCTTTCCAAAGTTGCGCTGGGTCTGGGAGGTCTGTCACAAACGGAACTTGCTGCTCCTGATTTATCACTGACCGATGATACTGCGCCTGCACAGGAAACCGCAGCACCGGCTGAAACCGGATTGATTGCAAGCCTCACCGATGTCAGCACGGAAGAAGTGACGGCATGGCTTGGCTCCAATTTCGCTTTCATGCTGGCCGGATTTTTTGGCTTTGGTCTGTTACTGGCACTGACACCCTGCGTTTTCCCGATGATTCCGATCCTGTCGGGAATGCTGGCAAAATCCGGTGAAAAACTGTCATCCGGCCGTGGTTTTGTCCTATCGTCGGCTTATGTGGTGGCGATGGCTGCAGCCTATGCCGTGCTTGGCTTTGCCGCATCCTGGTCGGGCTATAATTTGCAAGCCGCATTGCAAACACCTTATGCACTTGGGTTTATGGCATTGGTGTTTGTCGCGCTCGCTTTGTCGATGTTCGGCTATTATGAATTGCAACTACCGCAAGGCTGGACAAATTTCTTCAGCCGCAACACATCCGGCAAAGGCGGTGCAATCAGCGGCGCTTTGGTGCTTGGTTTTGGTTCCGCGCTGATTGTCGGGCCTTGTGTGACCCCGCCGCTTGCCGCTGCATTGCTCTATGTTGCGCAGACCGGTGATGCCGTACGCGGTGCCTCTGCTCTGTTCGCTCTGGGACTGGGCATGGGTGTACCGCTGATTGTTTTTGGTACATTTGGCGCAAAATATCTGCCGAAATCTGGCCCGTGGCTTAACACAATCAAACAGATTTTCGGCGTTGTCTTTCTGGGGCTGGCGATCTACATGATCCTGCGCTTGCTTTCCGACGAAAATGCAATGTTGCTGCTGGCGCTCACAGCACTGGCTTGCGGTGTTTTCCTCGGTGTGTTTGACCGCCTGAGTGCTAAAAGCACCGCATGGATGCGCCTTGAAAAAACAACCGGCATTGCCGCTTTGATCTACGGAACTTTGCTGATGGTCGGTTTTGCAGGCGGTTCAACCGATCCGTGGCAACCATTGGGCTTTTTACAGGGCAGCACCCAACAGATTGCACAGACTGCTACAACCCAGCCGGTCAGAATTGTAAAAACTTCAGCTGAATATGATCAGGTGCTCAATCAGGCAATTGCGACAGGTAAGCCGGTGCTGGTGGACTTCACCGCAGACTGGTGCACGACCTGTAAGAGCAATGAAAAAGTGATGAAAAATCCGGAATATGCGGGACGTCTGGGTAATCTCACACTGATTAAAGCGGATATCACCGATTATAATGATGCCAGCCGTGATCTGATGCAGCGTTTTAATGTTGTCGGACCGCCGACGCTGATGTTCCTTGAAGCACAAACAGCAAAAGAACAAACGCAAAATCGCATCATTGGCGAGCTGACACCGGACAAGCTGGACAATCGTCTTCAGGCACTCGGCCTCTGAGCCGCGCCAACCTTATTTACCTATTGCATTGCAGGAGAACCATATGCAACGCCGCCAGTTCCTTCAACTCTCATCCGGTATTGCGCTGAGCACTGCTTATTTGCTGAACAGCCAGCAGGAGGCTTTTGCACAGGAGGTTGATGTCAACGGGATTCTCTATGATCCGGAAGCACCCGCCGGCGGCAATCCCAAAGGTGATCTGACCATTGTCGTTTTCACCGATTATAACTGTATTTACTGCAAAAAATCCGGTGTTGATCTGGCGCGTATCGTCAAAGAAGACGGGAATATCCGCCTTGTTTATAAAGAATGGCCGATCCTGACAGAATCGTCGGTCTATGGCTCTCAGCTGGCACTGGCAGCGCAATATCAGGGCAAATATGAAATCGTTCATAAAGCACTGATGTCAATTCCTGGCGGCAAAGTGTCTAAAAAGGCGATGCTTGATGCGGTTAAAGCCTCCGGCATTGATATGCAGCAATTGCAGGCTGATCTGAACAAAAACAACGGTAAAATCACTGCGCAGTTGAAGCGTGTCATGTCGCAGGCGGAATCAATCGGCGTTGAAGGCACTCCAACGCATCTGATCGGCCCGTTCCGGGCGATGGCACTGGATTATAACGGCTTCAAAATGGCGGTGGCTGATGCCCGTGCCCGCGAGAAGGCGGCGAAATAACAAGCCAGAGCGGTAATGCCAATATTACCTGTAACGCGATCGACTTGAAAGTCGCCGTTCTCTGACCGGAGTTTTATGATGAATGATCCGCTGACCCATAATCGCTATAGCAAGTCCGGTGAACAGCGGGTCGTTTATCATAATAATGGTGCTTATATAAATGCCACAGCGGCTGAAACCAAAGCCTATATGGCGGCATTGCTCACATCCCTGACCAATCATGTGCAGGCATTATCTGCAGGATGTGAATCAAAACCGGCTTTTACCATCCGTGTGGTTTGCCACGGCGCGGGTCTGGATTTGTTTCAGATTGCGGAAGCCGACGATATTCTGAAAAAACGTTTCGATAATTTATGCGAACAGGGCGTTCGGTTTCTGGCCTGCGCCAATACAATGCGCGCGCGTAATCTCGAGATTAAAAACCTGTATCGTCTTTCAGAAGATGATGTGGTGCCAAGCGGCGTTGCAGAACTTGCATATCTGCAAATACAGGGCTTTGCCTATATCCATCTTTGAGTGTTGAAGACCAAAAACTGGTTGCCGAAAAAGTAAACGCCCGACGCTGGGAGGAGCATCGGGCGTTACAATGAATGACCGGTTGGGAGGAGGGAGACCGGTCTTCGATCAAACCTGAGTTGGGAGGAGGAGGGAGGCTCAGGTTTGATATCTCTGTAATTCTTATTAGCGCTGAGCTGCCTTGCGAGCTACAAACGGAATTTCTGCAGGCAGGATGCCGAGATCGTTCAGTTCGCGGGTTGAGAGGCGGTTCAGTTCGTTTACTGTGCTGCGGTAACGACGCCAGTTGTTGTAAGAGCGGATCAGGTTCATGTTTCTCACCTAGAAAATTTTATGTCGTTGTTTGTTGAGTTGTATATAGCCCTAATGATCCGAAATGAGCAGAGACAAATTTGCATAGCTGCGTTGCTTATTCGGATTGGGAAAACGCTCCGTCAGGCATTAAATTGTCATAATCATCATTTTAAGTGAAAAACTTGCCGCAAAAGCGCTCAGCGCAGCCCTGAAGCGGCCACAATCCCCCTGAAATTCGGATAAGACCTGCTTTTTCTTGGAAATACGCGCATAGCTATGCAGAGCTGGCGGGAAACATCTGTGTAAATGCGCTACTGAATGCCTGAATAGGCGACCATGCGGCCATCACTGTCGAGATCAATAAACGCTCTTTTCCCGCGTCTTCCTACAGCCATAAAGACAATCTTTGCCGGATGAACCTCCAGAAAGCGCAAAGCGTTTCCGTTTTGATCGTAATGTGTAATGTCGCTGCCACCTGTTTCCAGAAAACCTTGCTTTTGCATAAAGTCTTCATTTGCACATGCGACGGCAAAGATTTTAAGGCGCTTTGGTCGCTGGAATAAGCCGACTAAAATACCGGTTGCTGTCATTAGCAAAGTTACGCTAGCACCAAGAAAAATGGCGCCAATCAAGGAATGTGTGTTTGCTTCAGTCGATATAACGGAGATCAAATAGAATATAATAACTGACCATGCGGCAATGCTAATGGCAATCAGGAGAAGGTTGCCAATGAATGTCAGGAAAAGAGTTCCGAAAAACCCGCGATTATAACCTCTGACAAGACCTCGTCCGCCAATAAAGGGGCAGACAAAGGCGGCCGCTAATAAAAGAAGCAAGCCCGCACTGTTTTTGGTACCTTTATATAAGACGCGGCCCGCAGCGAATCCGAAACCTGCAATAGCTGCACCGCCAATACCTGCTGCCAGCATAGATAGTTTTAATGGTTCAGAGCGTTTCATGGGCCGCTCGTTGTTTCTTGCGATTTATAAGGCGGTACGTAGATTTCGACAGGGAATAGACCAGCCAGATTGCCCATGCGATCCAAAGCGCAACGGAGATCAGCACAGAGATAACTAAATATAGCAATTTGCCTAATCTGATGGCGTTTTTGCCAAGCAATTTGATGACAGATGAGGTTTTCTCGGCAAATTTATCCGACAATTTGGCGAATTTTCGCAAGTCCTTTGCATCATCTGCATATGCCAGTGCTCGCATAGAGGTACTGACACCTGCACTGGATAGTAGTTTTCCGGATGCGGAAGTAAGGTCATCCAATTCTTTGACGGCCTTTGTATTGATGACGCCATCAAATCTTTTTCCCAATGCTGCGAGATCAAGCGGGCTCGCTTCATGCAAAAGGGTTTCTGAATCTGTGAAATCACCTTTAAACAGTTTCTTATAGTCAATATTTTTAGCGGCACTCGTCATCTTTGATAGCGACGGAATTTTGTATAAAGGCTCCGGACTTGTTAAAGCCCTTGTTAATGCAGGTTTATTGATGAGCTTGGAAGAAATGCCTGTTATTTTTTCAATGAGCGGACGCGACAGTTTTCGGGTCTTGTATGCGCCCTTTATTAATGAAGCACCTTTATCGACTTGAGCGGCAGCTAGTGCAACCGGAGCAGTTGCAGGATTTGTCCAAGAAGACATAGACACTAGAGATGTAGACAGTCCTGCGGCAGCTACACCTAAAGTGATTGCATCATAGCTTTCGCCCGTTATGAATTTGGTGCCTTCTGTTGATATGTCCCTCAGATCACCATATCCAACATAATCGGATGCTAGGCTACCGAGCAGTGTTTGCACTGAATCGACTTCGCCATAGGCAAACCCGTTCACAAAACCGGAAGTGTAGCGGTAGGTTGCCGCCAGATAACCTTCCTCGGTTTTCTCTATCAGTTCTGGCGGGAGTGTGTGCCCGTAATCTGTTGCCAAGGCGACAAGATTTTGCGCTTCCGCAATATCATCCTCATCCAGCGCAGTCTGAACTTCAAAGGCGAATTCTTCTGTTGTCAGGGCAGACAATCTGTAATGAGAAATTGCAAAAGGATCCCACCAGTTCAAAGCGAGTTTGAGCGCTGCAAACTGATTGGAATATGTGAAAGTGATTGCCGAGAAGAGCAAAATACCTGCACTGGCAAGCTGAGAAGATTTCTTATAGGTTTTAAGCAAAACTACCCCCGTGGCCATGCCTAAAGATTATGCAGTGCTACATAACTCACGGGAATAAAAATGACAGCAGTATTTATAGTTTTATTATTTCAGTAAATAATTTTAGAATAATTGAATATTAATATCCAAAAAATATTACACTTTTATATTATTTACTAATGATAATCTCTTTAAAATTCACCGCTCGATACGGGTGGAGAGAATAATAGACGACATGGTGCGTTCAACACCTTCCAGTGCACCGATCTGATCGAGCACACTGTCGAGTTCGCCGATTGATGGCGCTTCAACAATAACAATCATATCAAAATTGCCGCTGATCGAATGAACAGATCGCACGGACATCATGGTTTTGAGGCCGACTTCAACCTTTGGTGAAAATTTCGGCAGGGCTGTAACCAGCACATGCGCACGCACCAGATGGCTTTCATGTTCTGAAGACAGTTTAACAGTATAGCCGGTAATGATGCCGCGTTTTTCCAGCCGGTCGATGCGGCTCTGAACCGTTGTACGGGAAACGCCGAGCCGTCTGGCAAGTGTTGCTGTCGATGCGCGGGCATTCTCGCGTAAAAGAGCAATCAGGGCCATATCGGCTTTCGTCGTCATTTTGAACCTCGCTAGCGTCACTTCGTTCAAATATATAGCGTCATTCCGTCATTTTAGATACTTCTTTTTGACGAAAATTCTGCGACTCTATGCCATCATTTCCTGAGGCTGAATCAAGTCCTCGGGAAATAATACAGTATTATTAAAGTGTTACATTTTCCTTGTTGCGCAGGCACAGGCAGTGGCACTCAGGCAATATAATAAAGGGTCAGTCATGAAAGACGTCGTCGTCGTTGGTGCCGGTAAGATCGGTGTAACAATTGCACAGCTTCTGGGTAACACCGGTGATTATAATGTAACGGTAACAGACCGTGCGGAAGAGCAGCTGAAAGCGCTTGCCGGCAAAAAGAACATCACAACTAAAGTTGTTGATATTGCTGATGAAGCCGCTCTGGCAGCCGTTCTGGCCGGTAAATTTGCTGTTCTCAGCGCTGCGCCTTACCAGATGACAATCCGTATTGCTGATGCAGCTGCAAAAGCAGGCGTTCACTATCTCGACCTGACCGAAGACGTTGCAAGCACACGCCATGTTAAAGAACTGGCGAAAACCGCTAAAACGGCCTTCATTCCACAGTGCGGTCTGGCTCCTGGCTTCATCTCGATCGTTGCTTACGATCTGGCCAAGAAATTCGACAAGCTGGAATCTATCGGCATGCGCGTCGGCGCTCTGCCACAGTTCCCGACCAACTCCATCACCTATAACCTGACATGGAGCACGGATGGCGTTATCAACGAATATATTGAGCCATGTGAAGCCATCGTCAACGGCAAGCTGACACTGGTTCCTGCTATGGAAGAGCGCGAAGAATTCTCGCTCGAAGGCGTTCAGTACGAAGCTTTCAACACTTCCGGCGGTCTCGGCACTCTGGCTGAAACCCTTGAAGGCAAAGTTCGCACTCTGAACTACCGCACCATCCGCTACCCTGGCCATTGCGACATCTTCAAGACCCTGCTGAACGACCTCGGCCTGCGTCATCGCCGCGATGTATTCAAGGACATTCTTGAAACCGCAGTTCCGGGCACCCAGCAGGACGTTATCGTTATCTTCGTAACGGTAACCGGCTACAAAGACGGACGTCTGACTCAGGAAACTTATGCGAATAAGGTTTACAACCAGACTCAGGATGGTCTGGAAATGACCGGTATTCAGGTTACCACTGCTTCCGCTATCTGCGCTGTTGTTGATATGCTTGCTGATGGCAGCATCCCTGCACAGGGCTTCATGAAGCAGGAAGATATTGCGCTGGATAAGTTCCTCGCAAACCGCTTCGGTAAAGTTTACGCTTAATGGCGGGATGAATACGTATCTACATGATGCGTATTCAGAATGTCTTGATGAAATGAGAAACGGGGCAAGGGCTTTCCTTTGCCCCGTTTTTCTGTTTAGCTGCCCTCGGAGAATGATTTTCACGACATAATGAGGGAACTATGCGTAAATCAGTTTTATTTGCAGGTATGGTACTGGCTGCTATTGCGACATCGGCGGGTGCAAAAGAATGGAAAGAAATCCGTATTGCCACTGAAGGTGCTTATCCTCCGTTCAACTTTGTTGATGCTGATGGTTCGCTGAAGGGCTTTGACGTTGATATTGCCAATGCTCTTTGCGAGGAAATGAAAGCCAAATGCACCCTCGTTGCCAATGATTGGGACGGTATGATTCCGGGCTTGCAGGCTGGCAAATTTGATGCGGTTATCGCATCGATGAGCATTACCGAAGAGCGCAAGAAACAGATCGACTTCACCAATAAATATTACTCCACGCCTCTGGCGATTGCTGTGCCGAAAGACAGCCCGATTAAAGATGTGAAACCGGAAAGCTTCTCCGGCAAAACAATCGGTGCGCAGGGCGGCACAACACAGGCGATTTATGCGGAAGATGTGCTGGCTAAAGCCGGTGCTGAGGTCAAACTTTATGTGAGCGCCGACGAAGCCAATGCGGATCTGAAGACCGGTCGTCTGGATGCAATGATCTCCGACAAATTTCCTGTCGTTGACTGGCTGAAAACGGAAGCCGGAAGCTGCTGCCATATTCTTGAAGACGTGCCGGGCACACAGACAGAAACCGGTATTGCTTTGAAACAGGGCAATGATGATCTGAAAGCCCAGTTTAATGCGGCGATTGACGGTATCCGCAAAAACGGCACCTATGACAAGATCATGAAGAAGTACTTCGACTTCGATATTTATTGATCGCAACGGCTGTTAAAACCGTTTGATGAGCGCGCAACTTTGCGCGCTCATTGTCTTAATCCTGTAATTTCAGTCCTTCGTGGCAAACTGCCGGCCGGAATTTTTCTGCCTGTAGTCATGACCCGTATTCTCCGGCCATAACATGCGTAAATTCGATACAATCATTCTGGGTGCAGGCATTATCGGTGTCAGCACTGCGCTTCACTTGCAGGCACGCGGCCATTCCGTTTGTCTGATCGACAAAAAAGATCCGGGTGAGGGGACGAGTTATGGCAATGCCGGTCTGATTGAGCGCTCCAGCGTTATTCCTTACTCATTTCCGCGCGGGCTCGCCAATCTGATTAAATATGGTCTGAATAACCGTACGGATGTGCGTTATGATCTGGCCTATATGCCAAAACTGGCACCATGGCTGTTTCAGTTCTGGCGTCATTCTTCCGCGGACGGATTGGCAAAAGCAACAAAAGCCATGCTGCCGCTTGTGGAAGCCAGTGTGACCGAACATGATTTCCTGATTGATCAGGCCGGTTGCCAGAATCTGGTGCAGGACAAAGGTTGGCTGGAAGCGTTTTGCAGTGAACAGGCTTTTGATGCTTTTGTGAAAAATCTGCCGTCGCTGGATCGCTTCGGACTGAATTATAAAGTGCTCGACAGCACCGGTTTTGCAGCAGCGGAACCATCGATGCGCAATATTGCCGGTGCCGTTCATTGGCTCGACCCGAAAACGGTCAATGATCCTTCGGCTCTGGTCAAAGCCTATGCTTCTCTCTTCACACAACGCGGTGGCGTGTTCCTGCATGGCGATGCTTCGACCTTGCAACAGCAAAGTGATGGCTGGTCGGTACGGGCAAGCGAACCTGTGACGGCACGTAATGTTGTTGCGGCGCTCGGACCTCAGTCCCATCTCATCTATGACAAGGCCGGAATGAAATTGCCTATGGCAGTCAAACGCGGCACACATCTGCATTTCTCGCTTGATGATGGTGCAGCACTCAATCATCCGGTGGTGGAAGTGGAAGGCGGCTATGTGCTGGCACCGATGCGTCAGGGCATGCGTCTGACAACCGGCATTGAATTTGCAGCGCCGGATGCACCGGCTAATCGTATCCTGCTCGATCGGGCAGAAAAACGTGCGCGTAAAGTATTGCCGTCATTGGGCAAACCGGTTGAGGCACAGCCATGGCTGGGTCTGCGCCCTTGTATGCCGGATATGCGACCGGTTATCGGTCAGGTGCCAAACAAGCCGGGCTTGTGGATGAATTTTGGTCATGCTCATCATGGTTTGACGCTGGGGCCTGCGTCCGGCCGGTTGCTGGCAGAGCTGATGACGGGAGAAAAACCATTCATTCCGGCAGAGCCATATTCTGCAAGTCGCTTCATGTAAGATGCAACTTCGTCAACTTCGACAATAACAGCAAGCTTGACAACCAGTCTGTGCAGTATCATCTTTAAGTTCAGGAGATGAAAATGGTACAGACAACGCAGAATACACCGAAGGCTGAGAAAGCACGGCAGTCCCCTGCAGCAAAGGCAAAGCCGCGCGGCAATACAAATGCGCGTGCCATTGCTAAACGTCAGCCTGTCCATAAAACTGCTGCTACGGCTGTTGCCAAAGAGGCCTATCAGCCGGATGCGCGCGCTCTGGCTTTGCTGCGTGGTGTTGAAATCGCCCAGCAGGATCTGCGCGAGGCAGGTGGCGCTTATACGCTGGAGCAGGTGCGCCTGTTATTGCAGGGTATTTCCCGTCAGGCCGTGGATAAACGCGTGCAGGATGGTTCATTGCTTGCAGTTCCGGGGCCTGGCAACCGCCGTGCCTATCCGACGATCCAGTTTCTCAATGACGGCAGTATTGTTGCCGGACTGAAAGCTGTGCGTCAGGCACTTGGCAGCGCTAATCCGTGGTTTTTGCTGAACTTTCTGAGCAGGCCGGATGAACGTCTCAACGGCAAAAAGCCGATTGAGCTGCTGCGTCGTGGTGAAACAGGTGCAGTGCTGGAAGCAGCACGGCTCAATGGTTTGCAAGGCGCGTGAGCGGGCCGCAACCACCGCACAATCTGGCTTCCCGACAGCCCGAGCTGATCACTCTGGCTGCGGGAAGCAAATTATATCGTTTTTATACAGCTGCTTTTGAACCCGTTTATTTCGACCGCTCCGATATGGGCAGGCTGAATGCGCCGGATGCGTCCTATGGTGTGCTTTATACAGCCGCTGCACGGGAAGGCGCTTTTGCTGAAACATTCTTACGTGAACCCGGTCGCAACCTGATTGATTTAATGCTTTTACAGAAGAAAGCGCATGTGGTGCTGGAGCTGACGGCTCCGTTAAAGCTGGCCAAACTTGCAGGGCGCGGACTGGCTGTAGTTGGTGCAACGGCTGAAGTGCTGCATAGCGGGTTGCCTTACGATACCGCGCAAAACTGGTCAAAAGCACTGTATAATCATCCGGAAAATTTTGATGGCATTGCCTATTATGCCCGCCATGATGACGAGCAGCTTTGTTATGCGCTGTTCGATCATTGTGCGGAGCATATTAATATTGCCGAGCGACAGACCGATCTTGATACAGACTGGTTCTGGCAAATTGCCAATCACTATAATCTGGGTATTGCCCCGTACTAAATAATTATAAGGGAACTAAAATCATGTCAGACAAAACTGCCAAAATCCTGATCACGGATCATCTGGAGTTGCGTCTTGATGCGCAAGGGAAGCATCAATGGCATGAAATCCGCCATTATATTGAAGAAAAAGGCGGGGTCTTTCACGATCATGCTTTGCAAGCAGTCTCGGCACTCACAGCCGGTAAGCTGCATTTCTTCTATTGCCCTGATCTGAGCACTGAAGAAGAACTGACAGTTGTTGCGGGGCAGGGGCAATATGATGCGGTGATCGCAGCCGCCACCCGTATCCCGCCGCAATGCCAGTTCGCCGAGGGCGGTGTGCGTATCGGTGCAGGCACCGGCAATATGCAATCGCAATCATGGATTTCCGGCACAGCGCCTTTGATGAATACACCGGGCATTAATAGCCGTATCACCGCGCAGATGGTGCTGAAAGCGCTGTTACAGTTTCGTCCCGATCTCGATACGCAAACGCTTTATGCGCAGGTGCTGGAAGGCAAATTCGATACTGGCCGCGATCTGGCGCGTTTTCCAAGCACTGGTCTTGAAGGGCGTAAGTTTGCCATTCTCGGCAGCGGCAATATTGGCATGGAAGTGGCAAAATTGGCCAAAGCCTTTGCTATGGATGTGGTGATCTATGCGCGGGAACATCATCGCTCATGGATTGAAAGCCAAGGTTATACTTACGCGGCGACACCGCAAGAGGCTGCGCAAAACGCCGATGTATTGAGCGTGCATCTGGGGCTTGGTGCGCTGAACAAGGAGACAGGGCGCTACAGCAATCAGGGGCTTGTCGGTCATGATGTTCTGTCGGTAATGGCGACAAGCGCAATGGTCATCAATTATGACCGTGGTGAATTGGTGGATGTTGCAGCACTTGAACCGCTGATGCAGAGCGGTCATATCCGCAATGTTGCGGTGGATGCCGACCTGTTTGAAAAAGACGGTGTGTTGTCAGGCCCTTTAGCGCCTTATGTATCACTGGCTAAAAAATACCCGCAAAGGATGCTGCTGTTACCTCATGCGGCGGCAGATACTGATCATCCGTCACGCCTAGTTGGGGCAAAACAGGCCGTTGACCAGATTTTTGCAGCGATTACCGAGCGCCGTGTCATCAATGCAGTTGGCGCGATCCCTGCCGGTTACAGTAATGGTGGTAGTCAGTTGCCGCAGGGCATCGGACGGACACAGATTAAACTGAAACAGGGGCAGGAGCGGCAATTCCTCAAATCCCTGTTTGAAACAGCAGTTAAGGCGGCTGATCCGCTGCATTGTCTCAAACCATATTTACCGCCAGTACCAAAGGGCAAAACCATTGTGATCGGTGCCGGTAAGGGCGCCGCACAAATGGCGCAGGCTTTTGAGACTTTATGGATTGAGGCCGGTAACCCTGCGCCGGAGGGTGTGGTCGTTACTCGTTATGGCTACGGGGCGGAATGTCGGTTTATCAAAGTGCTGGAAGCTGCGCATCCGGTGCCGGATGCAGCGGGACTGGAAGCAACCAAGCAGCTGAAATCCGCTTTGCAAGATCTGAGCGCGGATGATCTGGTGGTGGCATTGATCTGCGGCGGCGGCTCGGCTCTGTTGCCTGCGCCACCGGAGGGGCTGACACTGGCCGACGAGCAGGCGGTTAACGCAGGACTGCTCGCCAGTGGTGCGCCGATCAGCGTGATGAATGCTATCCGCAAACATGTTTCCACGATCAAAGGTGGCAGGCTGGCAGCCTTGGCAGGACCTGCCCGTATGGTCAGTCTGATTGTCTCGGACATTCCGGGTGATGATCCGGCACTGATCGCCTCAGGGCCGACAATTGCCGACCGTGCAACGCGCCATGATGCTCTGAAATATATTGAACATTACAAGATGCAGCTACCGGAAAAGGTCATGGCGCATTTGCGAAGTGAAGCAGCCGATGCGCCGCAGCCTGATAATGCCGTGTTTGCGCGGCATAGTCATCATATTATCGCCAGCGCAGCGCAATCCCTGAAGGCGGCTGCAAAACTGGCTGAGGAGCAGGGCGTTGAAACGCTCATTCTCTCGGATTCCATTGAAGGGGAAGCGAAAGACATTGCGCTGATGCATGGGGCAATGGCGCAATATCAGGCACGCAACCGCACATCCGGCCAGCCGCTTCTGCTGCTTTCCGGCGGTGAGACAACGGTAACGCTTGGCTCCGGTTCAAAGGCAGGCAAAGGCGGGCGCAACAGCGAATTTATGCTGGCGCTGGCGCTGAATATTGCAGGCAATGCTAATATTCACGCTTTAGCTGCGGATACGGACGGTATTGATGGTTCGGAGAATAATGCCGGTGCTTTTGCTGACGGCAACACAATTCAGCACATGACGGAGCTTGGTCTTGATGCGAAACAGTTTCTCGCAGGCCATGACAGCTGGAGTGCATTCAATGCCAGTGGTGATCTGTTTGTAACGGGACCGACTGGTACAAATGTCAATGATTTCCGTGCCATATTAATCAGCTGAGCTTGCTCAAGCGGTGGACAGCCGCATCCGGCTCTGCCATAATGACGATGAGAGACAGGGGCGCCCGGATCATACCGGCTGAGAAGTACCCTTTGAACCTGAACCGGATAATGCCGGCGGAGGGAGTCAGATCAAAGGGCGGCTTTTCGCAACAGCGACGATAACGGCACCCCGCGTCAGACCCTCACCGTTGCGGAGGGCTGATATGAAAGATCTACCGGATTTCGGCGTGATGCTGGAAACCATGCGACAACGCAAACCCCTCATACAATGCATCACAAATTTTGTGGCGATGAATACGGCTGCCAATGTGGTTCTGGCTGCCGGTGCATCTCCGGCTATGCTGCATGCGCAGGAAGAGGCAGGAGAGTTCGCAAAATTATGCGGCGCGGTCACAATCAATATCGGCACGCTGTCGCCGCTCTGGGTGCAAGGGATGATTGCTGCTATCACGGCTGCCAATGCGCATAATATTCCGTGGGTTTTTGACCCCGTTGCGCATTTTGCCTCAACTTTCCGCCGCGATGCTGCGCAAAAACTTCTGGCACTGAAACCTGCGGTTATTCGCGGCAATGCTTCAGAAATTCTGACGCTTGCGGGCTTTTCCGCACGCGGACAGGGTGCAGATAGCGGTGATGATGCCGGTAGCGCGCACCACGCGGCTCAAAAACTGGCGCGGGAGCATAAATGTACGGTTGCAGTCACCGGCGCTTATGATCTTGTGACCGATGGTCAGATAACTTTGCGCATTGACGGCGGCTCAACACTGATGCCGCAGGTCACAGCTTTGGGCTGTGCGCTGACCTGCCTGACCGGTGCATTTGTCGCCGCGCATAGAACCTCTGCTCTCGAGGCCTCTGCCGCAGCTCTGGCTATGTATGCCGTGGCCGGAGAGCAGGCGGCCTTGCAGGCAAAAGGCCCTGCCAGCTTCCAGATACATTTTATCGATGCGCTATATGCGCTCTCTCCCGCACAATTCCAGTCTCAGGCAAAGGTACAATTCTATGAAACAGTTTGATCTGTCGCTCTATCTCGTTCTCGACCGCGAGCTTTGTGGCAGTTTGGGTATGGTGGAAACCGCAATCGCAGCAGTGCGCGGCGGTGCCACAATGGTGCAGTTGCGCGATAAAGACGCCAGCCAGCAGGAGATGCTTGAAACCGCCAAAGCATTGAAAGCGGCGCTCGAAGGCACCAATGCCAAGCTGATTATCAATGACAATATTGAGGTTGCCATTGCTGTTGGTGCCGATGGTTTGCATATCGGCCAGCATGACGGTTCACCGGAACAGGTGCGGGCAAAGATCGGGACGGATATGATCCTTGGTCTGTCGGTACAGACTGCAGAAATGGCCACCAAAACGGATAGTGCTGTGGTGGATTATCTCGGCATCGGTCCAGTTTTCCCGACCGCTACCAAAAAGAACTGCGCACCTTCCATCGGTTTTGACGGATTGAAACGGGTTTACTCGCACAACGGCCTGCCAGCTGTGGCAATCGGAGGCATTAAACTGCCGCATGTGGAGGATGTGCTGGCGACCGGTATTGATGGTCTGGCTGTGGTGTCTGCAATTTGCGGTCAGGAGAGTCCTGAGCAGGAGGCCCGTGCCTTCAATGCGGCGATTGCTCATTTCCGTGGAGCAAAGGGCTAAGTCATGAAAAATGTTCTTTCTCTCGCCGGTTCCGATCCGTCCGGCGGTGCCGGTATTCAGGCTGATCTGAAAACCTTTGCTGCGCGCGGTACTTACGGCATGGCGGCGCTGACAGCGCTGACCGCGCAAAACACACAAGGCGTTTCCGGTGTTTTCCCCGTACCGGCAGATTTTGTCGCCCAGCAGCTAACCATGATTTTCAGCGATGTGCGGGTCGATGCGGTTAAGATCGGCATGATCGTCAATGCGCAAATTTCTGACCGCGTGGCGCAAGTTTTGCAGGAGCAGCTTGTCAAACAACCGGATTTGCAGATTGTGCTTGATCCGGTGATGATTGCCAAAGGCGGCGCAGCATTGCTCGACCCGCAGGCAGTGGAAAGTCTGACGCAGAAACTGCTGCCGCTTGCAACTTTGCTGACGCCGAACCTGCCGGAAGCGGCAGCATTGCTCGGACAACCGGTCGCGGAAAACCGTGAGGACATGGAACGCCAAGGTCGTGCTTTGCTGGCTAAAGGTTGCAAAGCCGTGCTGATGAAGGGCGGGCATATGGCAGGTGAATTCTGTCCTGATCTTTTGCTGAGCAACACACATACAGAATGGTTTGAGGCCGCGCGAATTGAAACGCCGGATACCCACGGCACCGGCTGCACGCTCTCCAGCGCTTTGGCGGCGGAACTGGCGAAAGGCAATATATTGCCGGATGCAGTGCGCGAGGCCAAAGCCTATCTGTTGCGGGCGATTGGTGCTGCGCATCAGCTTGAAGTCGGCATGAAAGATGGAAATGGCCGATCAGTCGGCCACGGTCCTGTGTTCCATTCGATTGATCAAATCAGAGCGCCGTGAGCCATATTTGGCTCACAAAGGTCGCTCTGACACTTTAAAATAGCTGACGAGTGAAGGCTTCCTGAGGGATCAGGAAGCCTTCACTTTACGGGCTATCAGCATGCCGATGACCATCGCCGGTACAAAGATCAATGTGCCAGTTGCGGCTAAGCCCACCGTGGTAATCGCAGGCCCCGGACAAATACCACCAAGCCCCCAGCCGATGCCGAACAGGATTGCCCCTGTCATCAGGGATTTGTCAGCTTTACGATTTGCAGGCACATCAAAATCTACGGCGCAGAGCGGTTTCTGACGGGCAAAAACCACGCGATAGCCGATGAAAGTTGTGACTACCGCTGCACCCATCACCAGAGCCAGTGACGGATCCCAATTACCGGTAATATCCAGAAAATTCAGCACTTTCTCAGGATTGGCCAGACCGGAAATCACCAGCCCCAGCCCGAAGATCAGACCGATAACAAGATTAATCAGAAATGACATGATCGACCTACTTTAAATGACGAGATGGCGCATGATGAAGACGGTGATGAAACCGGCTGCCATAAACAATGCTGTCGCCAATAATGAGCGGGGCGAGAGACGGGAAATGCCGCATACACCGTGACCGGATGTGCAACCGCTGCCCAAGACGGCGCCAAAACCGACCAGCAAACCGGCGCTCATCATCAAGACCGGATCGGATGAGACTGTGATTGCAGGCAGTGCACCGGTGAAAAGCAGATAGAGAAAAGGTGCGGCCAGTAATCCCAGCACAAATCCGGCGCGGGATAAAAAACGACTGTCGCTATAGGGCGGGAAAAGCCTGCTGACAATACCGCTGATACCGGCAATCCGGCCTTCAAACAGCATCAGCAAGACGGCTGAAAACCCGATCAGCAATCCGCCGCCAAGAGCAGACCATGGGGTAAAATTTTCCATGATATTACGTCCTTATATCCGGTGCACAAAACAGCTGATGCATGGTGGCGATGAAGATTTTCACCCGCTCATCGGCCAGAGAATAGAACACAGCTTTGCCTTCCTTGCGGGCGCTGATCAGTCCGGCAGCGCGCAATTCTGCCAGTTGCTGTGACAGGCCAGGCTGGCGGATGCCGAGCATATCCTCAAGCTGGCGCACAGACAGTTCACCCTCAACCAAAGCGCAGGCCACCTGCAAGCGGTCAGGATTGGACATTTTTTTCAGAAAGGCGGAAGCCTCGGTCACCCGTGCACGCAGCTCATTGGCGTCAGGTGCTGTGACTTCAGTTGGTATGATATCAGACATGTTCACTCCCACGGCGCGCCGTCAAAACGCCCGAGCGGGATTTTGATATAGCGCTGTCCGTTATCTTCCGGCTCCGGCAAACGTCCGCCGCGAATATTCACCTGCAAGGCATGGAGCATCAGTTTAGGGATCGGCAAAGTTGCATCCCGTGCCTGACGGGCGGCCACGAAACTCGCTTCATCACGGTAGCGGCTCAGATGAATATTATCCTGCAATTGTTCACCAATGCGGGATTCCCAACGGGCTTCGCGGCCGTTCGGCCGGTAATCGTGGCCGGTAAACAGGCGCGTATCTTCCGGCAATTGCAGAATGGTCTGAATACTGTTCCACAATGCAGTGGCATTGCCGCCGGGGAAGTCGGCACGCGCTGTACCGCCATCGGGCATGAATAATGTATCATGGATGAAAGCGGCATCGCCGATCACATAAGTGACCGAGGCCAGAGTATGGCCGGGAGAGTGGATCACGCGGGCATCGAGATTGCCGACTTTAAATGTCTCGCCATCTTCAAACAGATGATCCCATTGCGAACCGTCACAGGCCAGATCCGGCCAGTTATAGATTTCGCACCAGATTTTCTGCACTTGCCTGACTTCTGCACCGATAGCAGTCGGTGCGCCGGTGCGGGTGTGCAGGTAATGGGCGGCAGAAAGGTGATCGGCATGGGGATGCGTGTCGAGAATCCGCATCAGCCGGTAGCTGCGGCGCGCAATATAATCCAGCATCTCATCAGCATGATTGGTGGCAGTCTGGCCGGATTTTTCATCATATTCCAGCACGGGATCAATAATCACGCAGTCCAGTGTTTCAGGATCGGCAACAACATATTGAACCGAGCCGGTACGCTGATCGTAAAATGCGGCAATGTCTGGTTTCTGCATTTTTTACCTGCTTTCATTATCTTTTTAATTAAATATATTCGATTGCAAAAAAATGCAATCATTAAAATCTAAATATTTAAAGGCAATAAAAAAAAGCCGCCCTGAAATTCAGAGCGGCTTTTTTTAGTTTATAAATCAGGCCTTATGCAGCCTGAATTGCGGAAAGTTTCCATTCTTCAATGCGGCCATTGGCAGGACGGACAAATGTCCAGACTTCGGTGCTTTCCGAAATCTCCATGCTTTCGCCTTCAGCCAGTTCACCGGTATTGCGGTCTGCAAGATAGTCGATGCTTTCATAACGAATGGCAACGGTGGCGTAATCCTTGCCTTCTTCGCTCCAGCCTTCCGACACATCACCCTGCAGCAATTTCACATCGCTGACATGGTTGCGCAGGCCGTTGGTAGCATTCTCGCCCAGCTCTTCGGCCAGATAAGACATGGCTTCCGGCGTTGTCAGCTGACGCAGCGTACCGTAATTTTCCTGACCATAGGCAGTCTGGACTTCGGTCAGCATTTTTTCAAAATGCTCCAGATCTTCCTGTGAAACAGTCAGCGGTTTTTCTTCTACAGCAGGCTGCATCATGCTTGCAGCTGCACCCGAACTTGTATTGGCGCCAAAACCTGCTGATGGTACAGAGGTTGAAGAACGTGCATGTGTGTTGTTATCGCGCTTGCCAAACTGCGCACCCAGATTCTGCATCGGGTTCGCACGATTCGCGCCAGCATTACCGGCTCCGGCAGCAGCCGTTGCAGGCTTATTACGATTGGCAAAGAAGCGCATGGCCAGCATGGCCAGACCTGCGAACAGGGCAACCTGCAGGATCAGGCCGAGGAAACCGGCCATACCGCCCAGACCATTGCCCAGCAGCATACCGATCAGACCGCCGACCAGCAAACCGCCCAGCATGGAGCGGCCGAAATTATTGAAGAAACCAGGCTTTGCTGCATTGGCAGCCGCCGCACCCTGTGCAGGGCGGGCCTGCGCACCGGTATTCGGGGTCATGGAGCGTTCAATCGGCGCAGCAGTATTTGGTGCAGTCTGCGTTGGTGCAGGTGCCTGATAAGTTTTACTGCCGCGGCTGCCGAAGCTGCTGCCACCACCCGCACGTCTGGCATCGGCAATATCCATCGCCGAAAGCGATACAACGAGCGCCAGTCCCAATGCGACTGTGAACTGACTTAAACGTGAGGTGGCACGCAACATATGTGTCTCCTGAAAAAAGTGCTTTGTCTGCATATAGGAACGGGATTTTTCAATTGTAAGTGTTTGCCATAAGAAAATCCTATGATTTACAAGAATTTATTCAGTCAGATGAACACAGGCAGCTATGCACTTTTAAAATGCGGCGCTGCATTGATTTTTGTAACCGGCCCGTCGCATAGTCAGCGCAAAGACTTTAACCTGACTTTTCAGGAGCTGATTTGACCTATCGCTTCATTCACGCGGCGGATATCCATCTGGATTCACCGCTGCGCTCACTGGCCTTGCGCAATCAGGAACTCGCGGTGCTGATCGGCAATGCGACCCGACGTGCTTTTGAACGCATTATCGATCTGGCGTTGAGTGAACGCGTGAATGCACTGCTGATTGCCGGTGATCTTTATGACGGCGACCAGACTTCAATGAAAACCGCACGTTTTCTGGCAGAGCAGCTGCGCCGGCTGGATCAGGCAGGGATTGATGTTTTCATCATTCGCGGCAATCACGATGCGCTGTCGAAAATTACCAAAGAGCTGACCCTGCCGGAGCGGGTGCAGATTTTTGACCGCAAAGCCCGCGCGATAACGGTTTCCGCGCCGGATCATTCTCAGCCGGTGATCATTCACGGTTTGAGTTTTGCCAAACCCCATGCACCGGACAGCCTGTTGCCCAATTACGGATTGCCGGTTAGCGGAGCGGTGAATATCGGGCTGATGCATACCAGCCTCAATGGTGCCGAAGGGCATGATCTTTATGCGCCGGTCAGCGTTAATGATCTGCAATCGCATGGTTTTCATTATTGGGCGCTTGGTCATATTCATAAGCGCACGGTCTATGCACCGACTAGTCATTATAACAGCACGGTAGTAATGGCGGGTAATCCGCAAGGGCGCGATATTAATGAGGCCGGTGCGAAATCCGTAACGCTTGTGACGGTGAATGATGATGGCACTGTGCAGACAGAAGAGCGGCTGACATCAATCGCGCAATTTGAACGGGTGAGCGTGGATGTCTCGGCTTGCGAGGATTGGCGTGCTGTGATTGCGGCAGTGCATGAGGCGCTGGAAGCTAAGCGCGAAGCAACTGCAAGCGAACAGCTCGTCGCCCGTCTGCATCTGACCGGCACGACACCTCTGGCATGGCAGATGCGCCGTGACCATGATCTGCTGCTGACTGAAGCCGAGGACAGGGCAGCGCAAATTGGCGACTGCTGGATTGAAAAGCTCGAGCTTGAATGCACTCCGCCACGCAAAATACAGAAAAGCGAAGGTGCTCTGACCGTTGATCCGCTGCTGGAACTGGGCAGGCTGATTGCTGATGAGCTGGCCGACTCTAAACATTTCCAAAGTGGTCTTGCAGAGCAGATGGATGCTCTGATGAGAAGATTGCCAGCTGAGATGCGCAATGTTTTCGGCGGCGATGAAGCACAGGCGCAGGCACTGATTGCTGATTTATTGCAAAAAGGCAGTGAGGATGTGCTGGCAGAATTGAGTGCGGCCGCTCAGGCAGAGGAACAGGCATAATGCGGATTAATCGTCTGGATCTCACCCGCTATGGCCGCTTTACCGACCATGTGTTGGACTTTGGCGCGGCAGATCAGGGCAAACCTGATTTGCATATTATTTACGGGCCGAATGAAGCGGGAAAATCAACCACATTTTCGGCGCTGCTCGATCTGCTCTTCGGTATTGAGCATAAAAGCCGCTATGATTTTCTGCATTCTTATTCAGCGATGAAAATCGGCGCTTCCCTGCAATTGCAGGGCGCAACGCAGGAACTTGTGCGCACCAAAGCGCGCAATAACAGTCTGAGTGATCCGGCTGGCCGCGTTTTGCCGGAAACACTGATTTCCGACGAATTAGGCGATATTGATCGTAATGCCTATCGCATGATGTTCTCACTGGACGATGACACATTGGAAGAAGGCGGCGATGCGATCCTTGCCAGCAAGGGTAATCTTGGTGAATTGCTGTTTTCGGCCAGTGCCGGCCTTGCGGGCATCAGCCAGAATCTCAATTTGCTGCGCAGCCGCGCAGATCAGTTCTATCGTTCTGGTGCGCGTACAGGCGGGCTGGTTGATCTCAATGCGCAATTGAAAGAGCTTGAAACTGCGAAAGCCGAGCTGGATGCGAAAAGCTCGGCACAAAGCTATAGCAAATTGAGCGACAGTTTCCGGCAGGCCGAGGCGGAATATCAGCAGGCTCTGACTGCGCATGGGCAGATAAGAGGCCGCATTGCAGAGATTGAGGCTATGCTCAATGCGCTGCCGCATTATCACCGGCTGCATCGCCTGCGTGAAGACCTGACTGCTTTTGCAGATATTCCGGCGGTGCCTGCCGGTTTTGCTGATGAGCAGCCACGATTGATGATCGATGATGCGGAATTGCGCGTTCGTGTTGAAAATCAGGCGGCAGAGATAGCGCGGCTTGAACGGGAAATTGCGGAAATCCATCCTGATGAAAATGCGCTGAACCTCGCTGGCACTGCCGGACATTTGCAGGATCTGCAGGCACGGTTTGTAACGGCAGAAAAGGATCTGCCGGAGCGGGAAGCTGCGTTACGTGCTGAGCAGCATAAAATTGAGGCGCTGCTGTTCCGTCTGGGACGGGATATCAAAACTGATCCCCGCGCATTGCTTATCAATATTCAGGCAGAAACGGCATTGCGCAGCCTGATTGAGCAGCGCTCCGGTATTACGGCAGCCTTGCAAATGACCGGCAAGGAATTGGCTGTTGCGGAAGAGCGGCTGAAACTTGCGCAGGATAAGTTGAAGCAAAGCGGCATCACGCAGGCACATTGCGATCCTGCATCAATGCGTTATCTGCATGATCTGCTGAACCGTTTGCGCAGTGAGGATTTGAGCAATTCTTTGCGACTGGCCGATCAGGCTGCACGGGAAGAAGAAGCGCAACTGCATGAAATCTGGCAGGCACTGCCTTATCGTCAGGATGATTTTGAGACTGATCTGAAGCTACTCGTCACTTTGGCAGTGCCGGATGTGGCGGAAGTGGAAACCGCAGGGCGGGAGTTGCAGGCGCTGCAAAACCGCTGGCAACAGACACAGGATAATCAGGCCAAAAACACCGATGAAATGGTGCAATTGCGCGCGCAATTGCAGGCTGTGCAGCAAAATAGTCTGGTTATCACGCAGGAACAGGCTGCGGAACTGCGCCAAAATCGCAATGCCGCATGGCAGCAGCATCGTAAGAGCCTGAGCAGTGAAAGTGCAGATGCGTTTGAGCGCTATCTGATGCAAGACGATCAGGCTGTGCATAACAGGCTGACACAAGCCGCAGAATTTGCTCGCGCCATGCAATTGCGGGAACGGCTTGCTGTGCTTGAGGCACAGAACCTCCATCTTCAAAATTCCGGCACGGCGGCACAGACGGAATTGCAGGCGGTGGAAGCACGTCTCACTATATGGCAGCAACAGCTTGTACCGGTCTGCAAAGAGAACCTAACAGCGGGCAGTTTATTGCGCTGGATGGAAAAGCGCGAAGCTTTACTGCAAAAGCGTCAGCTTTGGTTACGCGCCTGCCGGTCACGTGATGAGAAGCTGGTACAAATCAGACAGGCGGAAACTGATCTGACTACGGCACTACAACAGGTCGGTGTAGCTGCTGCGGAAACTGGCTTAAGCGCACTCCAGACGCAAGCCGTCACTCTGCATGACAGTTTTCAGCTGTATACCGGTTTGCAGGCCGAATTGGCGGAGCGGGAGCAGGAACTGCGCCGACGTTGTAAAGATGCTGATGAGATTCAGGCACAGGATGTGCAGTGGCAGCAAGACTGGGCAAGCACTTGTCAGGCCACATGGCTGGGGCAGGCGGATGCTGTTCCGGCGCTGGATGAGGTGCGTGAAATTCTGAACCTGATGGCAGAATTGGCTCCGGCACTGGAGCGCAGTCATGATCTGGCGCAGCGTATCCATGCGATGCACGACGATCAGGCAGCCTATCGTCGTGAGACGGAAGCTTTGGCACAACGTCTCGGTCTGCCAGTGCAGACATCGGCGGGTGAGGGGATACCGGTCGCCGAGCTTGCTCTGCATAGCGCACAGCGCATTCGTAAAGCAGAAGAAGAACACAAAAAACTGCAAGAGCTGCAAGGTCGTTTGGCGGAAGCGGAACAGCACAGGCTGCAATTGAACCAGAAAGCCAGTGAGTTGAATGCCAGAAAGCAGGCTATGCTCACGCAATTGCAGGCGGATACGCTGGAAGATGCCGGTTTTAAAATTCAGGCCGGTGCTAAAAAAACGCAGCTGGAACAAGTGCTGACGGATGAAGAGCAAACGATTATCCATTTGCTGAAACTGGCAAATCCGGCAGAAGCTGAAGACCTGCTGGCGCAAGCCGATAGTGGTGAACTCAAAGAACAATTGCTGAGTCTGCGTGAACAGGATGAGGCACAGGACAGGCATAAACAGGAACAATATCGCCTGAAAATGCAGGCTGAGCAGCTTTTGCGTGAGGCACAGGCCGGTGATGACAGTGCTGCAAAGCTGGATGAACAGCGCCGTACCTTATTGCTGGAGATTGAAGAAAAATCGAAACAATATCTGCGTTTGCGTTTTGGTATCAGTGCGGCGGAACAGGCTTTGCGCCTTTATCGCGATCAGCATCGCTCATCCATGATGGCGCAGGCATCAGAGGCCTTTGCCGCGATCAGTCAGGGCAGTTATCGCCAGCTGACAACGCAGACCGACAAGGACAGTGAAATTCTGATTGCAGTGGCTGCCGATGGCAGTTCAAAAACGGCGGATCAACTGTCTAAGGGCACGCGGTTTCAGCTTTATCTGGCTTTGCGTATCGCCGGTTATTATGAATTTGTGTCGCGCCGTCCGATGCCGTTTATCGCCGATGATATTATGGAAACATTTGACGATGATCGTGCGCGGGAAACTTTCCGGCTGTTCACACAAATGGCCGGTCAGGGGCAGGTGATCTATCTGACCCATCACCAGCATTTATGTGAGATCGCGCAGGATGTGTATCCGGATGTGCGTTTGCATCAGCTCTGATACGCAATGAAGATACAAAAAAGCCTGCATCCGGAGATGCAGGCTTTTTACTTTTATTTATTGGCTTCGACTTTGACGCCAAGCACTGACCAGAGTTTTTTCGGCTCAGCCATACCAACCGCAGTCAGAATACCGAAGGTCACCGGATTTTCTGGCTGGATTTTAAAGCTGATTGATTTCGGTGCATCCAGATATTCGCCCACGGCCTTAGCGGCCTCAACAACAAGCGGCTCATTTTCAAAATAAGCAACGCCGATCTGCAGCTGGTCTTTCATTTCCTGCACGAGTGCTTCACGGGTAATACCGCGTTCTTTTGCCTGATAGTCCAGCACTTTACCGAAGAAATTCGCATCATCGTAACGCAATTCCATATTGCTGATGGACAGGTTCTGCAACATGCCCACAGCTGCAATCTGCATGGAAGTGTTGTCGCCGCCGTCTTCCATCACACTGGTCAGCAGATCCTGCACAGCTTTGATGAATTTCAGATTATAACCGCCCATTGCGAGCTTATAATTATAAGTACCGATATTCTGACCGCTAATGGTCATCTGATCGACAGTATATTCGCCGCTATAAGGTGACCAGGTGCCTTTGCCATCCATGGTCAGATGAATTTTTTCCAGTCCGAGCGCACGGATTGCGTCCATGTCCAGATCACTGGTATCTTCTGCCAGTTCTTCCGCGTCGCCACTGTCTTCAACCGTCTCGTCAGTATTGTCTGTGGCAATATCTGTATTCGCATCGGCTGCAACCGCAGCATCAGCCTTGTCAGCAGGGGCGGCATCATCGGTTGCCGGTGCAGCACTTTCGGTGGTCGCTTCCGCGGCATCTGCTGCTTCCTGTGCAGCTTCTTCTGCCGCCTTCGTGGCTTCCTCTACAGATTTCTGAAATTCAGCGGCTTCTTTTTTCTTCTTTTCCTGATCGATGCGGTTTGCTTCTTCAAGATCGACCTTCAGCGCTTCAATGCCCCAGCTGTAATTGCTGGCTTTTTCTTTGCTGAAAGGTTCCTGCGCGAAATGTACGCCGTTCAGTTCAAAAACCGGCTTGCCTTCGACCGTGACACTGATGGCACCGAGATGAAAGCTCTCGGCATATTGCATACGGCCGAGCAGATCGACTTTCGGGTCCTTGGTCAGTTTGACATTGTTGAAGCGGATATCTGAGGTGGTGAAAACGCTGTTGTCTTCAACAATTTTGACATCATCAAATGCGGCTTTTTCAACGAGATAAACATCACCTTCGCCCTCGGTAATATTGCTCAGCGTAATCTTGCCGAGATTAACAGGGGCGTTGTCTTTCTCGTCCTTTTCCACTTCTTCTGTTTCGTCAGCCGAAGTTTTAGGCATAGCAATCTGTGCTTTTGCATCATGCAGAATGACATTTTTGCCGTCGGTTTCTGCTTTGGAGAATGTCAGCTCCACCATCTGTTCTTTGAGCAGAGCCTGCAGACGCTTTGCAACATCATCACCTGTCCATGCCAGTGCAGTGCCAGCCCAAAGCGGCGCGATCACAGCAGTCAGAACGAAAGTTTTGGCAAAAGCAGAGCGGGACATATTCAATGGCATGAGAAACCTCAGTAAAAAGAACGGACAATATTAATTTTGACCGCAGGATGATTGCTGCCGAACTTATTAAAAAACAGAACGACCTGAAGCGTAATAATTTTGTAAATCCCTATAACAATTCAGAACCAATTCCAATAAACATAATCTCACAAATCAAGGGGAATGAAATGCAAAGCGCTTCTGTCCGGCAGTTACTGCTGGAAAAACTATCCGGACTTCTCGGTAAAGACATTCAAACCGGTTCTGATCTTGATATTTCGCATCTGAGTGACTGGAGCGATGAGCAGGGCGGCACACCGCTGGCTCTGGTTCTGCCTCGGGATACGCAAACTGTTTCTGAAATTCTGAAACTCTGCAATGAATACCGTATCGCTGTTGTTCCGCAGGGCGGACTGACCGGCCTTGCCGGCGGCGCAGTGCCGGTACAGGATTGTGTGCTACTGTCGCTGCGCAATATGAACCGCATTGAGACAATCAATGCGCAGGCCGGAACGATGATTGTCGAGGCCGGTGCCATTTTGCAGAATATTCAGGATGCAGCGCGCAATGCAGGCATGAATTTTGCGCTGGATTTGGGCGCGCGCGGTTCCTGCCAGATCGGTGGCAATATTTCCACCAATGCGGGCGGCAATCGTGTGATCCGCTATGGCATGACCCGTGATCTGGTGCTGGGTCTGGAAGCGGTGCTGGCAGACGGCACAATTCTCAGCATGATGAATGAAATGCCGAAAAACAACGCGGCGCTGGATATGAAGCATCTGTTTATCGGTGCGGAAGGGACAATGGGGGTTGTGACCCGTGCCGTGCTGCGTCTGCGTCCGGGGATCGGCGGTGCCAATGCCGCAGTCGTTGCGCTTGAGAATTTTGAGAATGCCCTGAATTTGCTGAATTATGCGCAAAAGCGTCTTTCCGGTCGCGTCAGCGCTTTTGAAGCCATGTGGGGCGACTATTACAACATGGCTGCGAAATATGCCCGCGCACCACTCGAAGGCAGCTATCCGCTTTATGTGTTGATGGATATGCAGGGCGCTGAACCGGATGCGGAAGCGGATTTGTTCCAGTCGGTTCTGGAACATGCCTTGGAAGAGGGCTGGATTGCCGATGCTGCCATTGCTCAATCCCATCGTGAGGCCGAAGAATTCTGGACAATGCGCGATGCCATTGCGGAAATCATGACCCATGAAGGCCCGTGCATCGGTTTTGACGTGTCAGTCCCGCAAACACAGATCGGTGCAACGGTAGATGCTATTCAGGCAGCATTGCAGAACCGCTATCCGGGCATGACCAGCCTGTTTTTCGGCCATGTCGGTGATTGTAATTTCCATATTGATATTACAAAATACACGGATTTTACCGAAGATGACCGTGCGGTTGAAGATATTGTCTATGACATTATCCGCACATTTAAAGGCTCGGTTTCAGCGGAACACGGTATCGGCCTGCATAAAAAACCGTGGCTGCATTACAGCCGCAGCGCTGCCGAATTGCAGACTTTGAAAACACTGAAAGCGGCGCTTGATCCGCATAATATTCTCAATCCCGGTAAAGTTCTGGACTGATAATGAAAAAGGCCGGAGCTTCAACTCCGGCCTTTAAAATTTTACGCTCCGAAGCGTTTCTCACTCATTGAGGCCTGCATCAGCGCTTTGGTATAATCCTCACGCGGTGCATCAAAAATCTGCTCGGTCTGACCTTCTTCAACCACTTTTCCGGTTTTCATCACCAGAATATAATCGGAGAGGGCGCGTACCACTGCCAGATCATGGCTGATGAACAGATAGGACAGGCCGTATTTTTCCTGCAAATCTCGCAGCAAAGTGACGACTTGTTTTTGCACTGAGCGGTCAAGTGCACTGGTCGGCTCATCCAGCACAATCACTTTCGGCTTCAGGATCATCGTACGTGCAATCGCAATACGCTGACGCTGGCCACCGGAAAATTCATGCGGATAGCGGTTGCGCATTGAAGGCTCAAGGCCAACCTCTTTCAGCGCTTCACCCGCACGGATATCCCGCTCTTTGGCGGACAGTTCTGGCTCATGGATCAGCAGTCCTTCGGTGATAATCCGCCCTACTGTCATACGCGGGCTGAGCGAGCCGAACGGATCCTGAAACACCAGCTGCAATTCGCGGCGTTTCGGGCGCATTTCCTGCGGGTCTGTCGGTAGCTCTTTGCCGAGATAAGCAATACGCCCGTCTGATTTCAGCAGGCGCAGAATAGCACGGCCGAGTGTGGATTTGCCGGAGCCGGATTCTCCCACAATGCCGATGGTCTGCCCCTGTTTGAGATTGAGCGAAATACCATCCACCGCCCGCAGAACAGTTTGCGGTTTCAGCCAGCCTTTTGCCAGATTGAAAGTGACAGACACATCATCTGCCTCAATCAGCAAAGGGGCTGCTTCCGGTGGTGCGGCTTTGGTGCCTTCCGGCTCTGCATCAAGCAGCATTTTTGTATAGGCATGCTCGGGAGAAGAGAAAATTTTCTCCGTTGCACCGCTTTCAACCACTTCACCGGAGCGCATGACGCAGACCTGATCGGCAAAACGTTTCACAATCCCCAGATCATGGGTAATGAAAACGATGGCCATGCCAAGACGCTTCTGCAAATCGGCCAGCAGTTCCAGAATTTGCGCCTGAATGGTTACATCCAGCGCCGTTGTCGGCTCATCGGCTATCAAAATATCCGGATCATTCGCCAATGCCATGGCAATCATCACACGCTGGCGCTGACCACCTGACAACTCATAAGGATAGCTGTCGATGCGACGTTCCGGTTCGGGAATGCCGACCAGTTTCAGCAGTTCCAGAATGCGCGGACGTGCCTGCGCTTTGCTCATCCCGCGATGGAAACGCAAAGGCTCGGCCAGCTGGTCGCCGATTTTATACAGCGGATCAAGCGAAGTCATCGGCTCCTGAAAAATCATGGTGATTTTGGCACCACGGATTTTATTCAGCTCTTTGTCGGACATGCCGACCAGATCCTGACCACGATAGAGTGCCTGACCGGTCGCTTTACCATTCGACGATAGCAATCCCATGATCGCCATGGTTGTCTGGCTTTTGCCGGAACCGGATTCACCAACAATTGCGACGGTCTCGCCGGATTTCACATCAAGGCTGATACCGCGTACCGCATGAACCGGCCCGTCATTGGTTTCAAATGTTACGCGCAGATCGCGTACAGATAAGACTGTTTCTGCTGTCATCTTAACGGTCCTTCGGATCAAGGCTGTCACGCAGGCCGTCGCCCAGGAAGTTCAGCGCAAAGAGAATGAGTGTCAGGGTGACCGCAGGGAAAATCAGCTGCCATGAAGCGCCGCGCATGTTCTGCGCCCCTTCAGAGATCAGCAGGCCGAGCGATGTCATCGGGTCCTGAACACCAAGACCGAGGAAGGACAACAAGCTTTCAAGCAGAATGGCTTTCGGTACCAGCAGGGTAACGAAAACAATCACCGGCCCCAGCGCGTTCGGAATAATATGACGGGTAATAATACCGCGTCGTGTTGCACCGAGCGCTTCTGCCGCCTGCACAAATTCCTGCCGTTTGAGGCTCAGGGTCTGACCACGCACAATTCGTGCCATATCCAGCCATTCCGTTGCACCGATGGCAATGAAGATGATGATAATCGACCGCCCGAAAAACACCAGCATCAGAATGACGAAGAAGATGAAGGGCAGAGAATAGAGAATATCGACAATACGCATCATGATATTGTCGGCACGTCCGCCGAGATAACCGGAAATAGCGCCATAGCTGACGCCGAGAACAAGCGCCATAACGGAAGCCAGCAGACCGATAGCCAATGAGATACGCACCCCGATAAAGGTACGGGTCATCATATCGCGACCGAGATTATCGGTGCCGAAGAAGAAGTAATTCCGTGCCACATCCAGCGAGAGCTTGCCGCTCAGCTTGTCGGCTGCCAGTTCAAGGCTCGGATTGCTGAACAGATCGGAACGTTCGAAATAACGCAGAACGCGCTGATCCAGTTCACGTCCTGCACTTGAGGTCACGTCAATAGTGAGTTTCGAACCGGCAAGTTCCGGTTCTCCGCCTTTCAGGCGCGCGCGCGCCATTTCCCGCTCAAGGCCGGGAATAATCGTATCCGCACGCGGGTAAGCCTCAAGGCTTGGTGCCACGCGTACAAATTGCGGATAGATTTTTTCATAAGGATGCGGGCTGATCATCGGCCCGAAAATCCCGACGAGTGACAGAAAAATCAGTACAATGGCACTGGCAACAGCGGCGCGGTTGCGGCGCAGTCTGATCCATGCATCCTGCCAGAGGGAACGGCCGGCAACAGCTGTGTTGCCTTCCGGTGCACCGTGAGACGGCATATTTGTTGAGATATCAGTCATAGCGCACCCGCGGATCAAGATAAGCATAGATCAGGTCAACAACGAGGTTGAACAGCACGACAAAGACCGAGATGACGACAACAGTGCCCATCACCAATGTATAGTCGCGCCCCAATGCGCCTTGTACGAAATAGCGGCCGATACCCGGAATACCGAAAATGGTTTCCACAACGACGGAACCGGTGAGCAAAGCTGCGGCTGTCGGCCCTAGATAGGAAACAGCGGGAAGCAAAGCGGCACGCAATGCGTGAACACCAACAACAATGCGGGCAGGCAGACCATAGGCACGGGCGGTGCGCACATGATTGGCACGCAGGGCTTCAATGGTTGAGCCGCGCACTAAGCGGGCAATCACCGCCACTTGCGGCAGTGCCAGTGTGGTGATCGGCAAAATCCAATAGGTGAAATTGGCGGAAGACCAGCCACCGGCAGGCACCCAGCCGAGAATAACGCCGAAGAACAGGCTGAGCAGCGGTGCGACAACGAAATTGGGGGTGGTGATGCCGAATGTTGCAACGGCAACAATGGTATAATCCAGCCATGAATTCTGGCGCAAGGCGGCAAGCGCGCCGAGCAATGTGCCGAGAATGGCGGCAAGTGTGAGAGCCAGACCACCGAGCATGATGGAAACCGGCAAGCCGGAAGCGAACAGATCATTGACCGTAAAATCACGGCGGGCAAAGCTCGGGCCCAGATCACCTTGAAGCAGATTGCCTAAATAAATCAGATATTGCTGCCATAAAGGCGCATCCATATTATAGGCTTTTTTCAGGTTTTCGAGGATCAGCGGATCAATCGGGCGCTCAAGATCAAACGGGCCGCCCGGAACAAGCCGGATCATGAAGAAGGTCAGCGTGATGATGATAAATATCGTCGGGATCGCGCTGGCCAGCCGCCGCAGCGTATAGCTCAACATATAATTTTCCTGACTGCAACCTTCATAAAAATAATGGCTGCGGCAAAGTTAAAATAGTTTGATATGCAACAGGCTGCATAGGTGAATATGCAGCCTGCCAGTAAAAATACTTACTGTTTGAGCGACAGCCAGCGGGTTGCGTGTGCATCCATCAGATTGTCATACCAGCCTTCGATATTTTCGGAGACCAGAGCGCGTGATGAATAATACAGCACCGGAATAACGGCTGTTTCTTTGAGCAACAGACGTTCCGCATCGGCAAGAATTTCCGCGCGGGCTTTAAGATCTGTTGTGGCTTCAGCTTTAGCCATCAGAGCATCGTAGTCTTTGTTCTTCCACTTGGAATAGTTAAAGCTGACGTCACTCTGGGTCAGGAACAGGAAGTTCTGCGGATCATTATAATCGCCGATCCAGCCTGCGCGGGCGATGTCAAAAGGACCATCTTCACGCAGGAAGTTGAAATAGGTAGCACCTTCGGTTTCATTGAGCGTGGCTTTGATGCCGATATTGCTCAGCATATCCGCAATCGCGGCCATTGTGTTCTTGTGGTTCTCGGATGTGTTATAGAGCAGTTCGATTGACAGGCTGCCCGGCTCAACACCGGCTTCTTTCAAAAGCTCTTTAGCTTTATCTTCACGTTCCAACATGTCTTTGTCGGCATATTCAGCCTTCACACCGCCTTCAACATAATTGGCAATGCCCGGAGGAACCACGGAATAGGCCGGAAGCATTGTGCCCTGCCAGACCTGTTCTGCCATGAATTCACGGTCAATCGCCATGGAGATGGCTTCACGAACACGCGGGTCTTTCAGTTTACTGTCGGCAACTTTACCTTTAACCGGCAGATAATAGGAGCCGAGATAAGGGGCAATACGGAATTCTTTAGCCAGTTTGCTCTTCACATAGTCCATCTGTTCGGATGGAACGTCGGAGCAGACCTGCACTTCTTTGGCTTCAAAGCGGCGCATGCAGCTGGCGCGGTCTTCGAAAGGAATCCAGTTAACAACATCGATCTTGACCTGATCGGCGTCATAGAAGTTCGGATTCTTCTTCATGACGATTTTGTCGTTTGGTGTAAAGCTGACCAGCTGATAGGCACCATTGGTGACCATTTTGCCCGGTGTTGTGAATTTATCACCGTTTTCTTCAACGCTTTTCTTGTTCATCGGCAGACCGGTCTGGTGGGTCAGCAGCTCAAGAAAATACGGTGTCGGGCCTTTCAGCGTAATTTTGAGGGTCAGATCATCGACCGCTTCAACGCCCAGATCTTCAAGTGGTTTCTTACCACCAACCACATCTTCAGCATTTTTAATCGGGAACAGCATGCTGGCATAACCGGCAGCAGTTTTAGGATCCATAATGCGGCGGAATGTGAACAGGAAATCACCGGCAGTTACCGGATCGCCATTCGACCATTTGGCATCGTCACGCAGGTGGAATGTGTAAACCAGACCGTCTTCGGAAATATCCCAGGACTTGGCGGTGGCAGCAACAGCTTCGCCTTTGGCGCTCTGACGGACAAGGCCGTCATAGAGATCGGCCATGATGCGGCCTTCGGAAACGGTGGATGTGCGGTGATGATCCAATGTTGCCGGATCTGTGTCGTTACCACGGTTCAGAACGACTTCAGCAGATGCCGCACCGGCAAAAGCGCCGGTCAGTGTGAGTGCGCAGACACCTGCGAGCAAAATTTTACGATACATATAACCCTCCCTGTTAAAGTACTGAGACGGATTCTAGTATGAGTTTTTCAGGCAGAGTCAAACATCTATTTTCAGTTCTCAGCCGTGCGCCTTTAGTCGAAGGAGAATATTTTAAAACAAAAGAGAAACTTTGTTATTAATCGCAATATTATTGGCTAATTCTAAAATTTTATTACAAAGAACGAAACTAAAACAAATTGCCAGAAAATCATATTATTCAATGGGATAAAATATTTTATCAACACTGATAATTTAAGTAAAATACAATAAATATGGCTGATGAAAAAAAATTGCCTTTATGTGGATAAAAACCCCGCCATTTTAGCGGACAAGACCTTCATTCTGCAGGCAAATCAGCCAAATCACGAGTCAGTTTTGTAACAGCAATATGCCGGCATCTGGTTTATCGGACGATCAGCCAATAAAAAGGCCGCTGAAAGCGGCCTTCTGAAGTGCTGGTTTTGGTTATTTTTCAGAGTTCAATTCTGCCAGAATTTCCTCTGTATGCTCACCTAAACGCGGGGAGCGCAGACCTGTTTTAAGCTCTGCATTGGAGAATTTCAGCGGCGTGCGCAGTCCCGGAACACCTTGATTGTCCACTCGCATCTGGCGGGCAATAAATTGCGGATCGCTGAATACATCGGCAATGGTATTGATCGGCCCTGCCGGTACAGCGAGCTTTTCCAGTGCGGCCAACAGATCATCGCGCAGCCATGCAGATGTTTTTGCTTCAAGCTGAGCTGTCAGTTCGTCACGGTTTTGTACGCGAGCCGCATTGGTGCGGAATTTCTCATCCTCAGCCAGTTCCGACAGCTCCAGCAAACCTGCCAGTTTGGCGAATTGGCCATCATTACCGCAGGCGATGATGAAATAGCCGTCTTTCACCGGCAATGTCTGATAAGGCGCAATATTCGGATGCGCATTGCCGAGACGTTTCGGCGCTATACCGGAAGCGAGGAAATTCATTGCCTGATTGGCGAGAACGCCGGTCATGCAATCAAACAGCGACATATCAATATGCTGACCGAGACCTGTTACCTGACGATGCAGCAGCGCGGACTGAATACCGATGACACCGTAAAGACCGGTGATAATATCGACCAGTGCCACGCCGATTTTCTGCGGCTCGCCTTTCGGGTCGCCGGTAATATCCATAATGCCGCTCATGCCCTGAATCATGAAATCATAACCGGCACGCGCTGCATAAGGCCCGTCATGACCGAAACCGGTGACGGAGCAATAGATCAGACGCGGATTGACTTCCTTCAGGGTTTCATAATCAAGGCCGTATTTTTTCAGGCCGCCGAGTTTGAAATTCTCGATGACAATATCGGCATCTTTGATGAGTTTGAGAACGGTTTCACGCCCTGCATCTTCACGAAAATCGCAGATGATCGAGCGTTTACCGCGATTGCAGGCATGATAATAGGCGGCTGACTGTTCCGCACCGTCGTCAATATAAGGCGGACCCCATTTGCGGGTATCATCGCCCTCAGGGCTTTCTACTTTAATGACATCGGCACCGAGATCAGCCAATGTCTGGCCGATCCACGGCCCTGCAAGAATACGTGCCAGTTCAACGACTTTAATGCCTTCCAACGGCGCCTGCATCAGATTTGCTCCGGATATGAAAAACCCGCTTCCATCAGTTATGCCGCTGAAAAATCAGCGTCATACAGAGAGAAGCGGGCGATTATCAGTTATTAAAAGAATGCCTGAAGACCGGTCTGCGCACGGCCGAGGATCAGCGCGTGAACATCATGGGTACCTTCATAGGTATTCACTGTTTCCAGATTCTGCGAATGACGCATCACGTGATATTCGATCTGAATACCGTTGCCGCCATGCATGTCGCGAGCCTGACGGGCGATGTCGAGCGCTTTACCGCAATTGTTGCGCTTCATCAGCGAAATCATTTCCGGTGCGAATTTGTGATCGTCCATCAGACGGCCAACGCGCAGCGAGCCCTGAAGGCCGAGCGTGATTTCTGTCTGCATATCAGCCAGCTTTTTCTGGAAAAGCTGTGTCTGCGCCAGCGGGCGATTGAACTGCTTGCGATCCAGACCATATTGCAGCGCACGGTGCCAGCAATCTTCTGCCGCACCGAGAACACCCCAGGAAATACCATAGCGGGCGCGGTTGAGGCAGCCGAACGGACCTTTGAGGCCGGAAACATTTGGCAGCAGGGCATCTTCGCCGACTTCCACGCCGTCCATCACGATTTCACCGGTGACGGAAGCACGCAGGGAAAGCTTGCCGCCGATTTTCGGTGCGCTCAGACCTTTCATGCCTTTTTCAAGCACAAAACCGCGGATTTGATTGTCATGGGCAACAGATTTCGCCCAGACAACGAACACATCGGCGATCGGGGAGTTGGAAATCCACATTTTCGAGCCATGCAGCTTGTAACCGGTCGCGGTTTTTTCCGCGCGGGTTTTCATGCCTGCAGGATCGGAACCGGCATCAGGCTCGGTCAGACCAAAGCAGCCGATCAGCTCACCGGACACCAGACCCGGCAGATATTTGTCTTTCTGCTCTTCCGAACCATAGGCAAAAATCGGGTAGATCACGAGTGAGGACTGCACGCTCATCATCGAACGATAGCCGGAGTCAATGCGCTCTACTTCGCGGGCAACAAGACCGTAGGAAACATAATTGGCTTCCGCCGCGCCGTATTTTTCCGGCAATGTCACACCGAGCAGACCGGCCTGACCCATCAGGCGGAACAGTTCAGGCTGCACAGCTTCTTCAAGATAGGCTTCTTCAATGCGCGGCAGCAGTTCGCTCTTGGCAAAAGCCGCAGCGGAATCGCGGATCATGCGTTCATCATCAGACAACTGATCATCGAGCAGGAACGGATCGCTCCATGAAAATTTTGTCATGTCACTCATTTACTATCTCCCGAAAAATTTGGCTCATTCTCAGACGACTACCCCAAAACTGCAAACCCTTATTTGCACTTTAGTCATGAATTCTACGCATCAACTCGGCAATACTTAGCTTGGATATGTGCGGTTTTATCAGGCGGTTCGGGAGAAACGAGCCTGAATTTCCTGACAATAATGTCTGCCAACCCTTATCAGTGCTGAAAACGTGCGGCCAGTTCCAACCATGCACGCGCCGCATGAGGCAGATAAGCGCCGCGCCGCCAGACCCATGCCATGTCCCATGAAAGATCCGGCTCAGTGAGGGTAATATGGCGGACACCGTCGCGCACCCGTTGTTCAGCAATCAGACGCGGAAGAAAGCCGATACCAAGCCCTGCATAAACCAGCTCGATGATGAAATTAATCTGGCTGGAACGTGCGGCAATGGATGGTGTGAAACCCTGACTACGGCAGGCATTGAGAATGATCGGATTGAGCGCAAAGGCACTGTCAAACAGGATAAACGGCATATCCTGTAATTGTTTTAAGGGAATAAACGGTTGATCGGCCAGCGGGTGCGAAGCAGGGATCAGCACATCAATCGGCTCTTTGCGGACATTTTGCCAGTCAAATTCATCCGGCGCAGGCAAGAGGGATGCACCGAGATCCACTTCACCGTCGCGCACCATATCTTCGAGTTTTTTACTGCCATGTTCAACAAGATGAATATCAATGCCGGGATAAAGACGACGGTAAATCGCAAACATTGGTGCAAATAGTGCGTCACTGCCGATCGGCGGCAGCCCAAGCCGTAGCACGCCCTTGGTCAGCCCCTGTAATTCTGCCAGTTCGGTTTTCAGATCATCCTGTTCTGCCAGCATACGTAAGGCGCGTTGGAATACCACTTCACCGGCATCGGTCATCACCGATTTATGACCGTTGCGGTCGAGCAGGGTCACGCCAAGTTCGTCTTCAAGCTGACGCACGGCTTTGCTGACAGCTGATTGCGTGAGGAAAACAGTCTTGGCAGCCTGTGTGAAACCGCCTTGGCGGACAACCTCGGCGAATATCCGTAATGTGCGCAGTTCCATTGGTATTCCATTTGGGACTTAACTCTATTCAATCAATTCATTTTTATCATGAATGGGTTTGGCGTATAAAGGGGAAAATAATTTACATGAAAAGAGTGCCATAAAATGTCTCCAGCTCAAATGTCGGGAGGAGTCCGTCATTGGGTACAAAACAGCCGGATCGGCCAGATCGCTTTGATCGCCGGTTTCTGGGCTTTGGGGGAGGGTATCGCCAGAATAACGCATTTGCCTGTGCCGGGCAGTGTCATCGGCTTGTTCCTGTTATTCATACTGTTGATGACCGGCGGTATGAACCTGCTGACTGTGCGCCGTGGTGCGCAATGGTATCTGGCAGAGATGCTGCTGTTCTTTATCCCTGCAGTTCTTGCCGTACTCGATCACCATGAGTTTTTCGGTCTGCTGGGTCTGAAAATTCTCGCGGTTATTCTGCTCGGCACGGTCATTGTTATGATCTCCACCGCATTGGCGGTTGAAGCGGGTTTGCGTCTGAGCCGCTATTTGCAAAAGATGAGACATTCATCATGAGCGGGATCATGGACTATCTCACCCCCGCACTCGGAATGATGGTGCTGTGGTCTGCGGCAACGATCCTGTTCTATCTGCTGGCGAAAAAGCTTTACCGCCGCTGGCCGCGTGTCTGGTTTTCACCGCTTATTGCCGCGCCGGTTTTGCTGATTGCGGCGGTGCTGCTGATGCGCACCAGCTATGCGGAATATAATAGCGCAACACATTGGCTGGTGATGCTGCTCGGCCCTGCAACCGTTGCTTTTGCGGTGCCGATTTATGAACAACGGGCAGTGATCCGGCAATATTGGCCGGTTTTGTTGTTCGGTGTGCTGGTCGGCAGTTCTGTTGCCATTCTCTCGGCATGGGGGCTGGCTTCGCTGCTCAGTCTTGACGGCAGTTTGCGGCTCAGTCTGATCCCGCGTTCTGTGACTTCGCCTTTTGCCATGGCTTTGTCGGAAGATATTGGCGGTATTCCTAATCTGACCGCTTTGTTTGTGGTCGTGACCGGTGTGATTGGCGCAGCACTGGGCGATACAATCCTGCGTTTTCTGCCATTGAAATCCGGCCTTGCCCGGGGTGCTCTGTTCGGCATGGGCGCGCATGGTGCAGGTGTGGCCAAAGCTCAGCAACTGGGTAAAGAAGAAGGTACCATTGCCGGTCTGGTGATGGTGCTGGTCGGTCTGGTCAATGTTTTTGCCGCACCGCTGATACGCTGGATTTTGCTGTAATAAAAAAGGCCACTCTGACGAGTGGCCTTTTTAGTTTTTATACGCTTTTCTTGCGCATGAAGAAATAAATCACGCCGAGCAGGACAAACCATACCGGTGTAATCAGCAGTGCCTGTGCCGTGTCAGCCTGCTGTGCCAATGCCCAGAGGATGAAAGCAAAGAACGCAAACACCATAATGATGGCTGCATAACCGCCCGGCATTTTGAAGTTTGATTTTGCATGGAGATCAGGACGCTTACGGCGATATTGCACATAAGATGCCAGAATGATCGACCAGACAAAGATAAACAGCAGAGCCGAAATTGTGGTCACAATGGTGAAAGCTTCAATAATGCTCTGTCCTGCGTAAAGCAGCACAACACCTGCCAGCAGGAATGTGCAGGAGAAGAACAGCGCATTGACCGGCACATGACGGTGGTTCAGCTTGCCCAGTGTTTTTGGTGCCAGAGCATAGCTTGCCAGACCAAAAATCATACGCGATGTCGAGTAAATACCGGAATTGGCGCTGGAAGCCGCAGAGGTCAGTACCACGAAATTCACCACATGCGCGGCAATGCCGAGGCCTGCGAGCGAGAACATGGCGACAAACGGACTGCTCGACGGGTCAACCTGGTTCCAAGGCATCACAGTCATGATGACAAAGAGCGAACCGAGATAGAACAGCACAATACGCACAGGGATCGAGTTGATCGCCTTTGGCAGATTGCGCTCCGGATTTTCGGTTTCAGCGGCGGCGGTACCAACAAGCTCAATACCGACAAAAGCGAAAACCGCGATCTGGAAACCGGCAACAAAACCGAAGAAACCATTCGGGAAGAAGCCGCCCTGATCCCACAAATGGGTAATGGAAGCCGCAGTACCGTTTGGTGACACATAGCCGGAACTGAGCATGACAACGCCGGTAATAATCAGCGCAACAATGGCAACAATCTTAATCAGCGCGAACCAGAATTCGATTTCACCAAAATTGCGCACATTCGGCAAGTTCAGCGCAACCAGAACCACGATCAGGCCGAGTGCGGGAATCCACAAAGCCAGTTCAGGGAACCAGAACGACATATAACCGGCAACGGCTACAACATCGGCAATACCGGTAACAATCCAGCACAGCCAATAGGTCCAACCGGTAAAAAACTGCGCCCATGATCCGAGATAATCACCGGCAAAATCAGCAAAAGAGCGATAATTCAGATTGGACAGTAACAGCTCGCCTAAAGCGCGCATCACGAAAAACAGCATGAAGCCGATAATCGCATAGACCAGCAGGATTGACGGGCCTGCGAGCGAAATTGTTTTGCCCGAGCCCATGAAAAGGCCGGTACCAATAGCACCGCCGATGGCGATCAGCTGCAAATGGCGGTTTTTGAGATTACGGGCAAGATGCGGCTCTTCCTCTTGGGAATGCGGGTGCCCCGATGCAGTATCCATTCAGTATGCCTCACAATTCATCTGCCAGCGGATTTTCCCTCCTGAAATCCAAGAAAATACACTGGTTAGTTTTCTGCATGCTTCGCCGGTGCGGGATGATTCCACAGCACTGGCAAACACCCTGAGCGATTACTCCTGTGTGCTTTCAAGGGAAAGCAAAATTTGCATGAGGTTAGACTAATGTCGCATAAGGCGGTGCCGTGGTTTGTCGGACAAAAGAAAAGGCCCTGATTTTCATCAGGGCCTTTCTGATTGTTTTAGTCTGTATAAGCATCCATCGGCGGGCAGGAGCAAACCAGATTGCGGTCGCCGCCTACGTTGTCGATGCGCGATACCGGAGCCCAATATTTGGAAGCCGGATCCATATTTTTCGCAGGGAAGGCTGCTTCCTTACGGGAATACGGATGTTTCCAGTCGTCGAGCATGGTGTCTGCAACGGTGTGCGGTGCATTGGCCAGCGGATTGTCATCCTGCGGCCACTCACCGGCTTCGACCTTAGCCGCTTCCTTGGCGATGGAGATCATAGCGTCGCAAAGACGATCCACTTCAGCCTTGGATTCGGATTCGGTCGGTTCAACCATCAGCGTACCGGCAACCGGCCATGACATGGTCGGGGCGTGGAAACCGTAATCGATCAGACGCTTGGCAACATCTTCAACGGTCACACCGGCTTTGTCTTTCAACACGCGGGTGTCAACGATGCACTCATGCGCAACGCGATTGTTCGCACCGGTATAAAGGATCGGATAATGATCCTTCAGGCGCTCAGCAATGTAGTTGGCATTGAGAATGGCCACTTCCGTTGCATTTTTCAAACCGGCGCCGCCCATCATACGGATATACATCCATGTGATAACGAGGATAGACGCACTGCCGAATGGTGCAGCGGAAACCGCATTGTCGCTGCCTGCGTTCACGTGACCTGGCAGGAATGGTGTCAGATGTGCGCCAACGCCGATCGGGCCGATGCCCGGGCCGCCGCCGCCATGCGGAATGCAGAAAGTTTTATGCAGGTTCATGTGGCAAACGTCGGCACCGATATCGGCCGGACGTGCCAGACCAACGAGCGCATTGAGGTTCGCACCGTCGAAGTAAACCTGACCGCCATTCGCGTGAATGATTGTGCAGATCTCACGGATGGTTTCTTCAAACACACCGTGTGTGGACGGATAGGTGATCATCAGCGCGGACAGCGTATCGCGATACTGCTCTGCCTTGGCTTTCAGATCGGCCACATCAATGTCACCGTCTTCGAGACAGTTGACGACAACCACTTTCATGCCTGCCATCTGCGCACTGGCCGGATTGGTACCGTGTGCGGAAGACGGGATAAGGCAGATATTGCGGTTTTCGTCGCCATTGGCGCGGTGATAACGGCGGATTGCCAGAAGACCGGCATATTCGCCCTGACTACCGGCATTCGGCTGCAGGGATACAGCGTCAAAACCGGTTACTTCGCAAAGCCATGCTTCGAGATTGTCGGTCAGAACCTTGTAGCCTTCCAGATGCGCCTGTGGTGCAAAAGGATGCAGACCACCGACGGTCGGCCATGAGACGGGCATCATTTCAGCAGCAGCATTCAGCTTCATGGTGCAGGAGCCGAGCGGGATCATCGCACGGTCAAGCGCCAGATCCTTGTCTGCCAATTTGCGCAGGAAACGCATCATTTCGGTTTCTGAACGATAGCTGTGGAATGCAGCCTGTGTCAGGAAATGTTCGTCACGCGGCGCATCCGGCAACAGACGAGCCGCTTTTTCAACAGGCTGCGCACCGAACAATGCAACCAGAGCCAGATAATCATCTTCCAGCGAGGTTTCATCGAAAGTGACAGACACAGTATCAGCATCAATGACGCGGATCAGGCGATCGCCTGCCAACGCCTTGTCAGCATAATCCTGTGCTTTGCCTTTAACCGTTACAGTCACTGTATCAAACAGCTGCCCGCCAAATTTGTCACTGGCCAGTTCAAAGCCGGCAGCTTTCAGCGAGGCTGCAAAGCGGGCAGTGATCGCATGAACGGCATCAGCAATAGCCTGAAGGCCTTTCGGGCCGTGCCAGATTGCATAAGATGCAGCCATGTTGGCCAACAGTGCCTGAGCGGTACAGATATTCGATGTCGCTTTATCACGACGAATATGCTGTTCGCGGGTCTGCAGTGCCAGACGATAGGCCGGGCGGCCATGCGCATCGAGCGACTGACCAACGATACGGCCCGGAATGATACGGGTGAGGTTTTCTTTCACACCGAGATAAGCAGCGTGAGGACCACCATTACCCATTGGCACGCCGTAGCGCTGCATGGAACCGACAGCAATATCGGCACCCCATGAGCCCGGAGACTGGGTAATGGTCAGCGCCAGAGGATCGGCAACGGCGACAACCAGAGCGCCGGTCTGTTTGGCGCTGGCGATAATACGGGTGAAATCACCGTAAACGCCGCGTGTATCCGGCCAAGGAATGATCACAGCAGCGGTTGTGGTATCCACTTCGCCGCCAACTTCAATGATCATGCCATGCGGTTCTGCACGGGTGTTCAGAACATCCAGTGTCTGCGGGTGCAATTCACCGGCAATCACCATTTTCGGACGTTTTTCACGGTGATGGCGGTAAGCAATGCCAACAGCTTCAGCAACGGCGGTTGCTTCATCCAGAAGCGATGCACAGGCAACCGGCAGGCCGGTCAGTTCTGTCACCAATGTCTGGAAATTGAACAGCAGCTCAAGGCGACCCTGACTGATTTCAGCCTGATACGGTGTATAGGCTGTGTACCATGCCGGATTTTCAAAAAGGTTGCGCTGAATAACCGGCGGCACATGGGTGCCGTGATAGCCCGCACCGTAGAAGCTTTTGGCAACCACGTTGCGACCCATAATGCCGGACAGTTCACTCAGAGCTGCGGCTTCATCAAGCGGAGCAGGCAGGTTGAGTGCGCGGTCAAGACGAATTGACTGCGGCACTGCCTGACTGATGAGAGCGTCCAGCGACGGCAGACCAAGCGCCGACAGCATTTCCTGCTGTTCACTGGCGCGAGGGCCGATATGGCGCTCTACAAAAGGAAGAGATGATGATGCCATGATTTAGCCAACCAGTGCCTGATAACCGGCAGCGTCGAGCAGACCTTCGAGCTGAGCTGCATCGGAGATTTTCATCTTCCACAGCCAGCCTTCGCCTTCTGCCGCGCTGTTGACGAGCGCAGGGTTGCCATTGAGTTCTTCGTTGATTTCAATGACTTCACCGTTAAGCGGTGCATACACATCGGATGCAGCTTTTACAGACTCAACCACAACAATGGCTTCGCCTTTTTCCACAACGCGTTCAACTTCAGGCAGTTCTACGAAAACGAGGTCGCCGAGCTGTTCCTGAGCGTGGTTGGTGATGCCGACAGTTGCAATGTCGCCTTCAACGCTGAGCCATTCATGATCTTCGGTAAAAAAGATTTTAGGCATGCGATTATCCTTTGTGATAGCGAGGTTGGGTAAATGGAAGTGTATGGACGTCTACAGGCACTTTATTGCCGCGGACTTCCGCAAAAAGACGTGTGCCCGGTTCCTTCAGATCGGCTCTGACATAACCCATGGCAACAGGAAAACCGGCTGAAGGGCCGAAGCCGCCGGACGTGATTTCACCGACTTCGCTGCCGGCTTCATCAAACAGTTTGGTGCCGGCGCGAACCGGCTGACGGCCTTCAGGCTTGATGCCGACGCGGCGCTTTTCAGGGCCGTTAGCAATCAGTTCCAGAACTTTAGCGGCGGCAGGGAAAGCGGCGGTTTCACGCACAGCTTTGGTGATCGCCCATGTCAGACCCGCGGAAACCGGATCGATGGTTTCAGTGATGTCCTGACCATGCAGGCAAAGACCGGCTTCAAGGCGCAGGCTGTCGCGGGCGGCAAGGCCGATCCATGCAACGCGGGAATCGCCCAGCAGAGATTTCGCCAGTGCCTGTGCATCGCTGAGCGGTGCGGCAATTTCAAAACCATCTTCACCGGTATAACCGGAGCGGGTAACGAACCAGCCCTGTTTTGGCTCAAAACCATGCATGAATTTCAGCTCGTCAGTGCTGAAACCTAGAACAGATGCGAGGCTTTTCATAACATCAGCAGCCTGCGGGCCCTGAATGGCAAGCAGAACGCGGTCAAGCGGGGTTACTGTGCAGTTGAGATCTGCAGCACCTTTTTGGAAATGCGCAATATCAATATCGGCATTACCGGCATTGGCAACGATCATGAAACGCTCGTCACCCAGACGGGTCACGATCAGGTCATCAATGATGCCTGCGTCATTATTCATCAGGAATGTATATTTCGACTGGCCTTCATTGAGTTTGGTGACATCAATCGGGCACAGCTTTGCAAACAAAGCGGCAGCATCGCTGCCTGAAACTTCGATGAGTTTCATATGCGAGATGTCGAACAGACCAGCCTGTTCACGTGTATGAACATGCTCTTTCATCACGCCAAGCGGATAAGTCAGCGGCATGTTCCAACCGGCAAAGCCGCCGAAACGGGCACCGGATGCAATATGTAGTTCTTCCAGCGGAAGCGTTTTTAAAGAAGATGTATCGCCCATTTTTCACTCCAGAGACACACGTCCGCCTTCCGCAAAAGCGGAAAGCCATGATGTACCCCTCTGTCGGAAGCCTGAGAGACTCGCAAGCCTGTTGAGGCTTACTTACACCTTCGGCGCGGGGTTTCCCCCGACTTTCCAGAGTTGCCTTGCTTTTCTGCGGTTCTTGGTACCTGAGAGATTTCGGGCGATTTCCCCTTCGGTGGCCGTTACCGGCACTCTCCCGCAGACAAACAGGAATCAGGATATGATCCTCTCCTCGACATGCGTGCCTTTTATCGCAGCTGGCTGGTGAAGTCATCTGGAATTATTATAATGCGGCTCTTTGCGCAGTGATTGAATGTCGCGTCTTTTGAAAAAGCGGTTTTGGCAGCGACACAGAATGCACAATATAAGACGTATGGAATTTTCTGCACTGTCAAAACCACGGCTGAGAATTTTCAACAGGTGGATTCGGGTGATTCACATCTGTTTTTCATCTGCGAGGCAGCGGATTTGTGTGATTTTGAGTTGAGTGCGGGAGTTTTCAAAAGAAAATATCCTTTAAAAATCAAGGAAAATCGGGCTTTTTGAAAATAATTGCCGGTTCGCTGCATAATTTCTGTTCAGGGTGCTGGACAGGCAAAAATTTAATGCTATAAAGCGCTCACATCAGACGGACACCAACACCGTCACGCTGGCCAGATAGGCTTGCAGGGATGCCCGGATAGCTCAGTTGGTAGAGCAGCGGATTGAAAATCCGCGTGTCGGCGGTTCAAATCCGTCTCCGGGCACCACTTTAATTCTCCACTGCCTAGCTTTGAACTTGTTTAATTACCGCTTTGCCGTTCGTTTTGGCGTTCTGTGAAATCAGTGCGGTATTTTTCCGCTGAGTGCTGTGTAACACGCGATCAGCTCATGCATGGCCGCTTCCGGCTGTGCAGATGCAAAATAATAAGGGCCGATTTGCAGTTTTTTTGCTGTCGAGATCAGTTTGATCCAGTCCGCTTCCCCGCTCAGCTCAACCGTTAATGTACCAGCGAGGGGTATGGCTTCGGCTTCGATTTCGCGGCCATTGATAAAAACCGGATAGCGGCCGGTATTTTCTGGAAATTCCTGAGCAACCGACAGCATAACCGATAAACGCGGTTGTTTCTGGTCCGGTGTTGCTTTGACAACCACCATTGAAAACTCGCTCTGCTGTGTGCCTTTCAGAGAGATAAAACAGGAGCATTGTGCGGTCTGCAACGTCCATGCTTCTATCTGCTTTTCAGACAAAGCATGATCCCCGTCTTCCGCATTGCACATTTCCGGTTCTGGCGGTTTGGGAACCGAGAAATATAATGTCCACAGAATGATGACGGAGAATGTTGAGAGCATCACTTATCCGAAAATATCCCGCTGATGTGTTTGAAGCGGCAGGAACACTTCAAGCCGTCAGCAGCAGCGTAATCATCGCAATTGCGGCCAGAGGAATAATCGCCCAATAATATTCCCTGCGCAATTTTCCTGTACTGACCGACAGGGCAATAAGCATCGCGGCAACAATCGGAATAACGATAAACACAATATCAGTCAGTGACATGAGACACTCTTCAAAGGATTTGCAATTGCCGGAGCAAGCCAATCCGTAACATAAAAAAATGACAAAGCCTTATGAAAATGAAGAGGGGGAGCAAATCTGCTCCCCCTCTTGTTGTTCTGCGGCTGTGTAATCAGGCGACTTCGGCAGCAAGGCGTTTTTTCTGACGTGCCCTGCGGGCAAGTACCGCCGGAATAATTGCCACGGCAGCGGCCAGTATCCAGAGGATCAGCGAAATTTTACTCTGGAACAGGATGGAGATATCTCCGCCGCTGATGGCCAGTGCATTGCGCAGATTCACTTCCATCATATTGCCGAGCACAAAGCCCAGAATAATCGGCGCCATATCGAAGCCCGCTTTACGCAGCAGCCAGCCGACCATGCCGATGGCAAGCATCAGCAGCACTGCAAAGACAGATGCATGACTGGAATAGACACCGATAATTGAGAGGATGAGGATACCCGGCACCAGAATCCAGTTCGGCAAAGTCAGAAGACGCGCAAATATATTGACGAGCGGCAGGTTGAGCAACAGCAGCAGAATATTACCGATGAACAGGGAAGCAATCAGCCCGCCCACAATTTCAGGGCGTTCGGCAATCAGCATCGGGCCCGGCTGAATATTATAGAGCATCAACGCACCAAGCATAACGGCAGTGGTGCCTGATCCCGGTACACCCAGCGTCAGCATTGGCACAAAGGCACCGCAGGCTGTTGCATTATTCGCCGCTTCCGGTGCCGCAAGGCCGCGGACATCGCCTTTGCCGAAAGTACCCTCCGTGTCGGAGATACGTTTTTCAGTTGTATAGGAGACAGCACTGGAAACGGATGCGCCGGTGCCGGGCAAAACGCCGACGATGAAGCCGATGAAAGAACCACGCAATGTTGCGCCGGTTGAGCGCACAACATCACTCCAGCGGGCAAACATACGTCCCATATTGCGGATAACAGTATGGCCTTTGGCCTGATTTTCCAGAATGAGTAATGCTTCCGAGATTGAGAAGAGACCAATCACCAGCACAACAAATTCAATACCATCGCCGAGTTCCGGTTCATTGAAAGTGAAGCGACAGGCGCCGGAGGTGGCATCAAGGCCGACAGTTGCCAGCATCAGACCGAGTACACAGCCGATCAGTGTTTTGGCAGGTTGTGAACCGACCATGGAGCCGAGTGTGGCAAAGGCAAACACCATCAGTACAAAATATTCGGCCGGACCAAAGCCGATCGCAATGCCGGACAGCAGTGGCGCAAAAAGTGCCAGCCCTGTTGCGCCGATCATGCCGCCGACGAATGAGGCCAGTCCGGACAGCATCAGCGCTTCACCGGCACGTCCCTGACGCGCCATCGGATTTCCGTCCAGCGCAGTCATCACCGCACCGGCATCACCCGGTACATTGAGCAGGATTGAGGAAATACGACCGCCATATTCGGCACCGCAATAAATGGCTGCCAGCAGGATCATTGTGCTTTCCGGCGGCAGACCCATTGTATAGGCAATCGGCAGCAGCAGAGCGATGCCGTTAATGGGGCCGATGGCGGGCAGGGCGCCGACCATAGTGCCGATAAAAGCGCCGATCAGGCCGATGAGAAGATTTTGAGTTGTGAGGGCAACGGCAAAACCGTTCCAGAGATAATCAAGATTCATGTGAGAAATTCCTTTCGGCGGAAAAATGGCCGGCTGAGATACGGCCAATCAGCCAAAAACAATGCCCTTGGGCAGATAGACTTCGAGCAAATAGGAAAACACAAACCACCAGAGCAGGGCTTGTACTGCGCCACCTGCCAGTGCGAATTTCAGCGGTGCGCCAAACAGGGCTGCAATTACGGTAACGATGAAGAAAACAGTCAGCAGAAACCCTGCGGTTTCAAGCATGAGCACGGCCACAACCAGTGTCAGGGGTACGGCGAGTACCCGCAGCAATGTGGCTCCGCGCGGAAAATCTTCAGCCTCGCCCGGATTTCTGAGATAAAAGAAACATAGCAACCCGAGAATGATTGCCAGCATCACCGGCACGACCCTTGGTCCGAGCGGATCTGACGCAAAAGCATAGTCAATGCGACTGCCACCGATGCCGTAAACCACGGCCAGCACCAAAAAACAGGCCGCATAAATCAGTCCTGTACGTTTTGAATTGACTGAGTTTTCGGACATAAATTGCCTCCTGCATCGCCGCCGGTAAGGCGGTTGCCGCATAATTTGTTCATGGCTTTGCGAAGATGCTGATGCATATCCGGACACAGCCAGAGAAGTGTAGAAGTGAAACGGATTGATCCTGCTATACTGGCAAAAGCACAGAATGCGGGATTAGTCAGGGCCGAGAGCACCATGCAGGCGGCACGGAATGGAGGTCGCGCCACCTGCAAAGCTGCGCTTACATACCTGCTTCTTTGGCCAGTGTTTTAAAGCGTGCTACATCAGCTTTAACCTGATCGTCAAAAGCCTGCCCGATCTGAGTATAGGCATAAAGGCCGCGCGCTTCACGCTCCTGCGCAAATTCCGGTGTTTCTGCCATTTTGGCAAAAGCATCGACCCACCATTTATAATCGGTATCAGAAACGTCCTTGCCGACATAGTAACCGCGCCAGACCGGCCAGTCGATTTCAACGCCCTGTTCGCGGGCAGTTGCCACATCTTTGAGATCACCCGGCAGACGCTCCGGTGCCATCACCGCAAGAATACGCACTTTGCCTGCGGCATGATGCTTTGACATTTCTGCTGCATCACCGGCGCCGACTTTGACATGACCGCCTTCCAGAGCTGTCAGTACCGCGCCGCCGCCTTCAAGCGCGACATAGCGCATTTGTTTCGGATCCTGACCGGCATTTTTGGCCAACAGCGAACCCTTCATCCAGTCCTGCGAGCCGACTGCGCCACCGCCTGCAATGGCGAAGTCAGATGGGTTTTCTTTATAGGCGGCAATCAGTTCCTGAAGGTTTTTGTAAGGGGAATCTGCCGCCACAACCAGCACGCCGTAATCTGTACCGAGCGCACCAAGCCAGCGGACGGCACTTTCATCATATTTACCAAATTTGCCCTGTGCGATCAGCAGTGCCGAGCCGGTGGAGGCTGCTGCGATCATATTATTATCGGCTGCGCGTTTGCCGATGACATGATTATAAGCAACTGCGCCGACGCCGCCTTCCATATAGGTGACAGCCATTGGTTTATTGATTGTTTTTGTCGCCAGCAGTGCATTTGCTGCCAGACGGCAGGTCAGATCAAAACCGCCGCCTGGCTTCGCCCCCGCGAGACATTCCGGTTTTGACGGTTCAGCCTGAGCACCTGCTCCCGCAGTGAAAGTCACTCCGGCAACGGCCAATACACCGATAAATAGATGTTTCATATGCGCTCCCTCTCATCCGCTCTGCTGGCGGTTCCTCGCAATATCTGAACGACAACCGGCAGTTTTACATTGCGGTATGAAGACCGCAGCAGCCGGCATCACAGACATTCCTCCCAGTCTGTGATCGGGCGAAACTTCCATATGAACCTGTCATGAGACTGTCACCGAAAATAGATTTTCTCGTTCTTGTGCGCTGCGCTTTTCTCATGTTAACTCGGCACCATGCGCATTCTTTTGGTGGAAGACACAACTGATGTCGGGGAGGCAATCAGCCAGCGCCTGCAAAAAACCGGTCACCTGATTGACTGGCAAACAGACGGCGCTGTGGCTGCGGAAATTCTCGGCTTTACCGAATATGATCTGGTTATTCTCGACGTTATGCTGCCCGGCATGAACGGTTTCGAGATACTGAAACATATCCGTAAGACCGGTAATATGACGCCGGTGCTGATTTTGACGGCGCGTTCCGAAGTTGAAGACCGTGTAGGTGCGCTGGATATCGGCGCGGATGATTATCTGGTGAAGCCCTTTGATTTCCGCGAGCTTGAGGCGCGTATCAGGGTGCTGTTACGCCGCAAAAACGGTGGTGCCACCAATCTTATCACCTGCGGCGACCTTATTCTTGACCGGCAAAGCCGCTCGGTCTCGGTGGGTACAAAAGAAATTCAGCTGAAAAGGCGTGAAATCGCAATATTGGAATTGCTGCTCTCAAGGCCGGGACGGTTGTTCAGCAAGGGTGAGCTGATGGATCATCTCTACGGTTTTGATGAAGAGGTGAACAGCAATGCTGTTGAGCTTTATATCAGCCGTCTGAGAAAAAAGATTGAGGGCGCGCGCGTCAGGATCATTACACAGCGTGGCATCGGCTACCAGATGGTTGCAGATAATGGCACGTGAGCATTCGCTTTTTGGCAGGCTGGTTCTACGGGTCACGATCATTCTGACTATCGGCGCGGCATTGCTTATCACCGCTGCGTGGTATTATGGGCGCAGTGCTGCCAGTCAGACCTATGACCGGTTGCTGCTCGGTGCTGCTTTGCAAATGGCCGGCAGCCTGTCCATCGAAGATGGCAAGCTGAATGCCAGTCTGCCGGTTTCGGCCTTTGAATTGCTGGGATTCTCACAGGAAGACCGTATTTTTTACCGCCTGATTGATACGGAAGGGCAAACCCTGACAGGTTATCGCGATCTGGCCGGTTATATTGATTATACTGCGGCGCGGACGGGGCCGGTTTTTCTCAATGATGTTTATCGCGACACGCCTGTGCGTCTGGTGGTTGTCTCCCGTGTTTTGTCGGATCCGCCTTTATCCGGATGGGCCTATGTGCTGGTGGCGCAAACAACCGAGGCCAGAAATGCGCTGACACAGGAAATTACCAGCCGTGCTATTCTGCTCGTTATTCTGATGAGTTTTCTGGCGCTGATCGCGGGTATTCTGGCAATACGCTATTCGCTGCAACCCGTGGCGGCGCTTGGCAGCGCGCTGCATAAACGTGATCCGCAGGATCTGACCCCGCTTGATCTTGATATTCCGACCGAAATGAAGCCGTTTATCGGCTCAATCAATCATTTTATGAACCGGCTTGACCAGAGGGTAATGCTGCTGCAGCGCTTTATTGCCGATGCGGCACATCAAATACGCACGCCGCTGACAGCTTTGGCTGCACAGGCAGATATGTTGGAAACCGAAACCCTGCCGGCAAATGCACAACATTCCCTGCAACGTATGCGCGTTCGTATCACGGAATTATCAAGACTGACGGGGCAGTTGCTCAATCATGCCATGGTCATTCACAGGGCAGGAACTGTTCATCTGGAAAAGACAGATCTGGTTATTGTCGCCAGACAGGCTTTCCGCATGGCTGTGCCGGTGACAGTTAACCCTGATATTGTTGTGTCATTTGAGGCCGCGCAAAAACAAGTGCCGGTAGCGGGGGATATTGTCAGTCTGCGCGAGGCAATTGCCAATATTATCGATAATGCCCTGCGCCATGGCAGCAAGGCTGAACTTGCGGTCAGGGTTTCCGCAGAAAACAACCGTGCTCTGGTGGAGGTTTCTGATGACGGGGAGGGTATCCCGCCTGAAAAATGGCCACATGTTGTTGAGCGCTTCATGACATCGAAGCCGCATGAGGGTAATTCCGGTCTGGGTTTTGCCATCGCCTCGGAAGTCGCAACTGCCCATAGTGGTCTGATCCGCTTCAGGGAAAAAACTGCGCATAGCAATTTCTGTGTCATTCTGGATATTCCGCTGGGGCAGGACACATGATGAGCAAAGATCAGGCCGTGAGATTATCTGTGCTGGCAGTTTGGTTTGTGACTGGTTTTGCATCTCCTGTCAGCGCTTCCGAGGGGACATTCAGTCTGTTTCCTGCCCTGAAACCAGAAACAGAGCGTCTGCAAATCAGCGGGGCGATGGATACAGCGGCGATTGCGCCTTTAATCAGGGACTTTCAAAAGCAAAGACCGGATATAGCTGTTGCCTATAATGATCGTGTAACCAATGATCTTTACGAAGATGCGGATGCGGCCTGCATGGCTAAAACATCTTTTGCTGATGTTATTTTATCATCCTCTGTCGATCATCTGGTCAAACTCGCCAATGACGGATGCGCCCGATCCTATCAGTCGCAATATACGGTCAATGTTCCTGAGTGGACGCAGTGGCGCAATGAAGTTTACGGCTTCACTTTTGAACCGGCCGTTCTGGTCTATAACAGCGATTATGTGGCACCGGATGAAATGGCCGCAACACATGGCGAACTGGCTGATCTGCTGCGCAGGAAAAATGATTATTATTTCCGCCGTGTCGGAACCTATGATTTGCGGACATCCGGCATAGGCTATTTGCTTGCTTTTCTTGATGCCCAGCAGGCATCCGCGACCTACGGGCGGTTGCTGGAAAGCATGAGCCGGACAGAGAGTGCATTATATTGCTGCAATAATGATGTGCTCAGCAGGCTGGAAAGCGGCGAACTCTATATCGGCTATAATATTCTGGGCTCTTATGCCTATGCCGCGCAAAAGCGGAATCCCAAATTACGCATAACGATGATGCGGGATTATACGCATATTCTCAGCAGGGGTGTTTTATTGCCGCGTTATGCAAAAAACTACCGCCTCGGGGAAAGTTTTCTGGATTATCTGCTTTCACCGCAAGGGAAGGCGGTTGCTTTGCAGGAAGAGATTTCATTTCCGTGGGATGGTGTGCCGCCGTCAGACATTAATGCACCGGGATCTTTGCTGACATCGGGCATTGGCAGGCCGATACGGATCGGTCCTTCCTTGCTGGCGGCGCAGGATCAGATGCGCAGACAGCGCTTTATCAGTGACTGGCAGGACGCAATGCTGCCAGCCTCGCTGGAGCCGTGAGGGTAGCAGAATAATAAAGCTCCGGAATATTGATTGAGTATTCCGGAGATGCTGTTTTAAGAACTGGGGGGCTTAGAATTTATAGGCTATACCCAGCCGTATATTATTGGTGGTGAGTTTTGCCTCCACCAGATCATTATCGTCGATGCCTTTTTTGCCATAGTCGCTGTAGCGATATTCCGCACGCAGCAACAGATTATTGGTCAGCGCATAATCAACACCCGCGCCGAGTGTGAAGCCGACATTGGTATTGGATGTTGTACCGAGATCGGTGTTTCCGGTTGTCAGATTATGTTTAATACCTGCAAAAGCCACGCCACCGGCGACATAAGGCAGCCAGCGTTCATAATTGATACCAAAACGAGCGCGGAGCGCACCTTCCCATTCCACTCTGCTGTTCCAGACATAATTACGTGTGCCGATGAGAATATCGCTATCTTTGCTCAAATCAGAATAATTAATGTCGCCTTCAAGGCCGAATAAATAAGCGTTTGAAAACTCCCAGTTATAACCGGCATAAAGACCGCCCATAAAGCCGTTTGAGTTTGCAGACAGATCGCTATTATAGCCGTATAGCTTTGTCTTCGCCCAATTATACCCGACCTGACCGCCGATATAGGCACCACCCCAGATTGAGGATTCATCATAGGCAGGTGCTTCAGGGCTATTGTAAACGACATCAGCCGCATGAGAAATATTGATATTTGAAATAAAAAACGCAACAGTTAAAAGTAAAAATTTATTTTTCACACAATGACTCCTTATTAAAGCATGAGTAATCAGTATATTTAAATTTAATCAAAATGATGTAGTAAAAATACAACTAGAATCAATGTTATTTTTTCTTATGTAAAACGAAAATTATTAAAGTATAAGCGATTTTATAAGGCAATATAATTTTAAAATTATTTATAATTTATATAATTTATATAATTTGTTTAAATTGTATTTTAATTAAAATTGTTAGTGTAATGATTTACGCTTGCACGTGTGGGGCAGGGGCGATACGCAAAGCCTTGCCCTTGTTATTTATACAAACGCAGTTTCATTTCCCAGCGGTCTAGACCGTCTGCAAAGCCGTTCGGGATTACTTTTACAGCTGTGAAACCAAAACCCTCATAAAATCTGCGGGTATGTTGACTAGTCTCTAATACTACCTCATCAATATTCGGTGTAACCCGCGCCAGAGCCAGTCTTGCCTCTGTTAGGCTGGTTCCTAATCCATGCCCATGAAAATTTCTGTCTACCATACCCCAGGATAATCCGGTCTGACGTTTTGTTGTCTCAATCACTAGACCGCCGCAGGCAATGATGGAATCTTTGTGCGTCAGCACCAGATAGGGCTTGTCTGCATGATTGACGCACTCCAAATGTTGACAAAAATCTGCATATTCTTCCGGTGCAAAATAGAGTGGCACATTGCTGGTGAATACTGCCAGACATGCGGCAAAGTCACTGGATTGGTAAGGTCTGATAATGATATCAATCATATTATGATTATAGCGGGATCAGCATTTGGTTGCTATATGTGGTATCAAAGCAGCGTTAAGAATATATCTAAACACTGATTGCAACATCTAACATAATCAGTCGCGGGCAAGAGCTGCCACAGGGTCAAGCTTGGAGGCATTGCGCGCGGGCAGGAAGCCGAAACAAATCCCGATCAGGCTTGAGCAGATAAATGCGGCGATGATTGAGAATGGTGAATAGATCAGTTCAAATGGTGTATTGAATTGTCTGAACAGCCAGCCGAAGCCCATTGCCACCATAATACCGAGAAAGCCGCCGATCAGACAGACAAGCACGGCTTCGATCAAGAATTGCTGCAATATATCGCTGCGTCTTGCACCGACAGCCATCCGCACACCGATTTCATTGATCCGCTCGGAAACGGAAACCAGCATAATATTCATCACGCCGATACCACCGACCAGCAGCGAAATCAGCGCGATGGCTGAGACCAGCAGGGTGAGTGCCTGCGTTGTGCTGGTGATGGTTTTGCGGATATCATCAGTGTTCAGGATGGTGAAATCCTGCTCACCATGTCGCTGGATCAGGAAAGCGGTGACAGCTTTTTCTGCCAGCTCAGGAGACGTATCATCGCTGATGCGCAAAGTGAGGCTGCGCAAAACGCGTGAACCGGTCATGCGGGTCTGCACTGTGGTATAGGGCAGATAGATGGACAGGTTTTCACTGGAGCCGAACCCGCCTTGCTCCGGCTGCATGATGCCGACAATTCTGACCGGCACATTTTTGAGAATGATAATCTGGCCGACCGGACTGCCGTGGAAATTCGCGAACAGGGTTTTGCGCGTATTCTCGTCAATCACCGCATCCAGCGCGATATCCTGAACGCTTTGCTCGTCAAAAAAGCGTCCTTCAGCAATTTTACTGCCGCGGGTGACAAAATACTGGTCGCTGACGCCGTTAATCAGGGCATTTGCTTCTACGCCGCCAAAACGCGCTGTCGCCGGTGTGGAAACCGTCGGCGTTGCAGCCATAATATAGGGCTGTTTGGCAAGCTGATTGGCATCATCAATCGTCAAAGTGGTGATGCGGGCAGACATTCGGTCGCCAAAGCCGCGTCCGGGGAAAATCTCCAGCGTATTGGTACCGAGACTGCTGATCTGGTCGAGCACCTGTTTTTGTGAGCCTTTGCCGAGTGCCACAACACAGACAACCGAAGCAATGCCGATAATAATACCGAGCATTGTCAGAAAAGTGCGCAGCCGGTGCGCATTCATCGAGCGCAGCGCCATCAGAAAAGCCTCGCCGAAACGATCAGCCAATGTGCCGAGTGATGAGTGCCCGCCTTTGCCTGCACCTGTAGTGGTGGCAATGTCGCTCTCAGGTGCCTGCGCTGTTGCAGCCTTCTCGTCGCGGGTGGTGTCGGAGATGATTTCCCCGTCGCTGATCTCAATGATCCGTTGCGCCCGCTCGGCGACATTGCGGTCATGCGTCACGATGATGATCGTTTTGCCTTCGCGGTGCAGCTCTTCAAGGATTTTCAGAACTTCTTCACCGCTATGGCTATCCAGAGCACCGGTCGGCTCATCGGCCAGAATAACATCGGCATTATTGATCAGCGCACGGGCAATGGAGACACGTTGTTGCTGACCACCGGAAAGCTGACCGGGACGGTGATGAGTCCGGTCTCCCATGCCGAGCCGGTCAAGTATATGAACGGCCTGTTGCTGCCTGTCTTCGCGGTTTTGACCGGCATAAATTGCGGGGATTTCAACATTGCCGACAGCCGACAGTTCATTGAGTAGGTGATAGCGCTGAAAAATGAAACCGAAATGCTCGCGCCGCAGCTGGGCGAGTTCATCAGCATCAAGGTCGGAAGTTTCTCGTCCCGAGATGAAATATTTGCCCTCAGAAGGTCTGTCGAGACAGCCCAGAATATTCATCAGAGTGGACTTGCCGGAGCCGGAAGCGCCGACAATCGCTACCATTTCACCATGGCCGATCGTCAGATTGACATCTTTCAGCACAGTGGTGAAACCGTCTCCTGAAGGATAATGGCGATAAAGATGCTCAAGGGTAATCAGCGGCTTATCCATCATCAGAACCTTATGGAACGGCCACGGCGGCTGCGCGGAACTGCCGGTCCGCCGGCACTGTCGCCGGTGACGATTTTTTCGCCTTCTTTCAGGCCGGAGACAATCTCAACCAGAACCTTGTCATTCAGGCCGGTTTCGACCGGTTTTTCGCTGATAGTCCCGTTTGGCTCCATCACCCGCACCGTGACTTTACCTTTTTCATCAGGCTCAGACAGCGCGGTGGAAGGGATCAGCAAAACATTATCAGCCTGCCCCAAAATGATATGAATTTCAGCAGTCATATAGGTTTTCAGCACACCGTCAGGATTGGCAATGTCAAAAATACCCTTGTAGTAAATGGCTGAGGCTGTGCTGGTGCTGCTGCTCGCCGCACTGGTGCCGCCAAAACTCTTATCGCTGACGATGGATTGCGGCGCGGGTTCCAGAATCTGCAATTTGGCTGTGTAGCGCTTGTTACTTTGGCCGGGAATTGTGAAATAAAGATCCTGCCCTTCTTTGACATTCACCACATCGGCTTCAGAAATATCGGCCTCAACTGTCATGGTGTCGAGCTGGCCGATAATGGCAATGGTTGGTGCCGATTGCACAGCGTTAACAGTCTGGCCTTCCTGTACAACAGTGGCCAGAATTGTGCCGTCAATCGGCGCACGGATTTGCGTATAGCCGAGATTGGCTTCAGCCGTTTCAACGGCGATTTTAGACACTACAATTTGTGCATCGCTTAATGCGATCTGCGCTTCGGCGGATTTAACGGCTTTAACGGCCTTGTCATAATCGGCGCGCGAAATGGCATTGCGCGATACCATCTGCTGCTGACGGGTCAGATCCTGTTTGGCCAGTTCCAGCTGGGCAATTTTATCTTCACGGTCTGCCTGATTGCGAACTTCTTCCGCTTTCGCCTTCCGCAGATCATTCTGCTGGGTGGTGGCATCAATCTGGGCAATCAGATCGTCTTTTTTCACCAACTGTCCGGCTTTGACATTGAGGCTCAGCACACGGCCGGAAGCCTGTGCACCCACAGCCACCAGTCGTGCAGGCTTGAGAATGCCTGTGGCAAGGACTGTGGTTTCAATATCGCCCTTGCGCACCGTATAAGTCATAATCTGCGGGGTTTCAGTCTTGAAATAATCCGCAGTGAAGTAATAGAGAACAGCAGCCAGTCCTGCGATTGCAAGCAACCAGAAGAGCCATTTTTTAGCAAAACCGCGTTTCTTTTTGGAACTACCGTTCATCTATACCTCATCAGCCTGAAACTTCATTTCAGGGTATTCTTTTTTGGGTTACCAGATGCGGCCCTGTATAGCCGTCCTGAATTTCAGCTTTGTCTGTTATAATGGTACCGTCCCAGCCGCCACCCAGTGCCTTTTGCAGGTTGATATAATCCTGCAACAAGCTGACCCTGAGTTGAATCAGGCTGCCTTCATTCGAATAGAGTGAACGCTCGGATGTCAGCAGATCAAGGAAACTCGTGGAGCCGCTCTCATAGAGCGCACGGGAAAGCTCTGTTGCCCGCCGGTAAGACTGTACAGCTTTTTGTGTCTTGGCATATTGAATACGCCGTTGATTAAGCGACACGCTGGCATTCTCAACTTCTTCCAAAGCGGTCAGAATAGCTTTGCGATAGCTGATAAAGGCCTGATCGCGGCTGGCTTTCGCAGCATCGACTGCGGCATTGAGTTGTCCGCCTTTAAACAGCGGAACGGTCAGGCTCGGGCCAAAACCCCAGCTGATTGTGGAGCCTTTTCCAAGATCGCCGATCCGCGCACCGGCAGTGCTGATATTACCGGTGAGGCTGACACTCGGATAGAGAGCCGCCTGTCTCTGGCCGATGACTGCGGTGGAGCGTGCATAATTGCGCTCTGCAACACGCAAATCAGGACGGTTTAGCAATAAATCGGCGGGGATACCGGCCGTCACGATTGCCGGAACCGCAGGAACCGGCTTCGTTTTTTCAAGCGTAGCGGTCAGTGCAGTCGGCGCTTGACCGGTCAATACCGACAGGCGATGCAGGCTCTTGGCATAGGCGGTCTTCAGTTCCGGAATTTGCGCTTCCGTACTGCTGGTCTGCCCTTCCGCATTGGCCAGATCAACTTCGGAAATATCACCGGCATTAAACCGTGCACGGGTCAGTTCAGCGGTTTTACGCTGAGATTTTATGGTGCGTTCTGTCAGCGCAATGCGTGCCTGCAAGCCGCGCAACTCCGCATAATTGCTGGCAATGTCACCGATCATGGTCACCAGAACCGCATGCATATTTTCCTGCTCGGCATCCAGACCATAGCGCGCGGCTTCCACGGAGCGGAGATTGGCGCCGAAAAGATCAAGCTCCCAGCTGGTATTCAGACCGGCAGTGAGACCGGTGCTTTCACCGCTGTCGCCGCTCTTGGAACGCTTTGCGCTGCCTGAGCCGTCAAGCACAGGATATAACGCACCGCCTGCTTGCTGATAGGAGGCACGGGCTTCGCGGATTTTGGCTTTTGCCAGCGCAACATCATTATTGCCTTGCACAGCCTGACCGATCAGATTGTCCAGCACCGGATCATTGAAACGTTTCCACCATTGTGCAAGCTGCGCCGGTTTGGCCGGAGCAGATTTTTGTCCGCTCCAGGAAGCGGGCAATAAAGTGGATGGAGTCTGATAGTCGGGGCCGACAGCGACACAAGACGCGAGAGCCGGAAGCGTTATGCTCAACGTTGCCAGACGCAAAAACAGCACAGTCATGAAATGGCAATATCCCTGAAATATAAATAACAGCCGGAGCATTGCCGCACCCGCCCGGTATTCTCACCGGATGTGCGCAACAATGCGATAAAATCAAGACACCGGAGAGATAAAACATACTCCTGACAAACACCGGCTGTCATGCCGTGTTTGCAGTCTTGTCACAGCTTGGCGATGAAAAAAAGCAAGAAAACTGTTTTTTTACCAAGCTTAACGATTTGTAATGATAAATCCGCTGACTGTGCATAACGGGCAAATGAATTGTCGGGATTTTGTCAGGGCAAACCGTTCAGCCTGAAAAAGATTGTGGATCAGCTGTCCGGACTGTGCAAGCGGATGCGACTGATAATCAGATCGCTGGCTGTCAGAATATCATGAGCGATTGCTGCTTCCGCAGCATCCGCATCGCGATTTTCAATCGCCTCCACGATTTTATAATGGTCATCAATCATTGCCCGTCCGCCATGTTTATAGGCATCGGCAATCAGTGGTCCCATTTGCAGCCATAGCCGGTTGATGATGGAATTGAGCACCGGCATGTCGGCTACTTCCACCAAGGCCGAATGAAAAATATGGTTCATCGCCAAGGCATCGCCCCAGAGCTGTTTTTTCATAGCCTTGTCATTATCTTCGACCAGTTTCCAGAGGCGGGCTATGTCTTTTTTACTGGCCTGTTGAGCTGCCTGTCTGGCGGCAAGTCCTTCAAGACGCACACGGATGGCGCGGATTTCTTCATATTTTTTCTGATCCAGCACCGGTACGCGAATATCCCGCGGTGTTTTCTGAATCAGCGCTTCATCCTGAATGAGCCGCAGCAATGCATCGCGCACTGGCGTAACACTGGTACCCAGTGATGCTGCCAATTCGCGGATTGTCAGCCTTGTGTCCGGCGCGAATTGTCCGCGCATCAGCGCCTGAGAGAGTTTGCGATAGACGATTTCGCCGAGATTATGGTGTTCAAGCGTCTGAAGTTCTGAAATGCCATTCATGCAAGATATGTCCCCCGCAGTGAGCGAACTGTTCTGTTTTTATGATCTCACCCCATATCCGGCCCTGTTTTGCCGGAAATGTTCCGAATAAAATGACTCATCATAACCATGAATAAAATCACGGCAATGTTATTGATTACGCTGTTTATCAGGCCTGTCGCAACAATAAATTGGGCGCTGCGATATGCTTGACAAACTATTATATAAAAAACATGATGCATCAAATGGGAGGCGGGATTTTATTTCAGATCATCGCTTCAGCGGAGAAATTTCAGAGCAGTTTTAAGCCAAAAGCGGAACCGGTTTTAGCTTAGAACTGCGCCGAGCAAAGCGATGAACGGTTTCCGGTTCGGAAAACAAAGACCGTTCTGAAATAAACCAGGTAGGGAACTATGGATAAGCAGCCGAATTCACCTGAAGCGCGTGATATTCAGTATCACCTTCATTCCTATACGAATGCGCGTCGTCATCAGGAAATCGGACCGATGATCCTTGAAAAAGGTGACGGGATCTATGTCGAGGACAATAACGGCAAGCGCTATATTGAAGGTCTGGCCGGTCTGTGGAGTGTGGGCGTAGGCTTCTCGGAACAGCGTCTCGTGGATGCTGCCACCAAACAGATGCAGAAACTGCCTTATTATCACAATTTCGGCCATAAATCCCACGGCCCTGTGATTGATCTGGCGGAGAAGCTGGTGACCATGGCGCCGGTGCCGATGAGCAAGGCGTTTTTCACTAATTCCGGCTCCGAGGCCAATGATACCGCGATTAAAATGCTGTGGTACCGTTCCAATGCACTCGGCCAGCCGCAGCGCAAAAAGATCATCAGCCGCAAGCGCGGTTACCATGGTGTGACCATTGCTGCTGCAAGCCTCACCGGCCTGCCTGCAAACCAGATGTCTTTCGATCTGCCGATTGCCAATATTCTGCACACATCCTGCCCGCATTATTGGCGCGAGGCACTGCCGGGTGAAACGGAAGAACAGTTCACCGACCGTATGGCTGCTGATCTTGAAGCAATGATTCTGGCAGAAGGTCCTGATACTATTGCTGCATTCATCGGCGAGCCGATCATGGGTGCCGGTGGTGTTGTGGTGCCGCCGGACAGCTATTGGGGTAAGATTCAGGCTGTTCTGAAGAAATATGACATTCTGCTGATTGCGGATGAAGTGATCTGCGGTTTCGGCCGTACCGGTAATATGTTCGGTTCCGAGACCTTCAAAATGCAGCCGGATATTATGGTCTTCTCCAAGCAGCTTTCATCCTCTTATCTGCCGATCTCGGCACTTGTAGTGAATGAAAAAGTCTTCGCACCACTGGCTGACGAGAGCAACCGTATCGGTACTTTCGGCCATGGTTATACCGGCGGTGCGCATCCGGTTGCCGCAGCTGTTGCCAATGAAAATATCAAGATTATTGAAGAAAATAATCTGGTCGATAATGCCCGCGAAGTCGGCGCGCATATGCAGAAGCGTCTGCGTGAACTGGCAGACCATCCGCTTGTGGGTGAAGTACGCGGCAAGGGCCTGATCGCAGCGGTTGAACTGGTTGCTGACAAACAGACCAAAGAACCGCTTGAAAAAGCCGGTAATCTCGGCCTGATGGCAAATGCTGCGCTGCTGAACAATGGCGTTATCTGCCGCAATATGCTGGACACTGTTGCATTCTGCCCGCCGCTGATCATCAATGAAAAACAGGTTGATGAAATGGTTGGCGCTTTTGCCAAGGCACTGGATACAGTGGCTGCTGAAGTGAAGAAATAATTTCTTCTGAAAATTGGAATGAAACGGCGCATGTGAGCAATCATATGCGCCGTTTTTATTTATACTCTTTCAAACGACTGCAATATGTGCTTAATCTCGCGCATCCACAGGGGGGCTCCGTAGTGCCGGGGCTGAGATGCTAGTGTCAAACTGGCGGACTCTAAAGCTGATCTGGGTAATACTAGCGGAGCGAGGCGGACCATGTTTTCTGGCGCACAAATTTCCCTTAATACTGTCACGGTAATTCCGGCGGGCTATTTCCGGCTGACCTGAAGAATTTCGCTGCAAGTTTTACCCGTATTCTTGTCATCGGAATTCTGTCATGTCTGTTTATCAAGCTGCCGCTGCAGATTGCCCGCAATCTGCACGCAAATCGTCTGATTATATCGCTACATTTCTGCCTGCCATCTTGTCAGTCAGTGCGGTTTTTCTGTTTTGGGAAAGCTATGTCGCGCTGTCAGGCATCGCACCTTCCGTATTGCCTGCGCCAAGCCGGATTCTTCAGCAGATGTTTCTGCATCGTCAGGCTTTGTGGGATAATACGCTGCCGACAATCCGCGCAACGCTGATCGGTTTCAGTTGCTCGGTCATCACCGCCTGTCTGCTCTCTGTGCTGATTGACCGGTATATTCTGTTGCGGCGGGCGCTGTTTCCGGTTTTTATTATCAGTCAGACCCTGCCGCTGATCGCCATTGCGCCTTTGATTGTGCTGTGGTTCGGCTTTGGCCTGTTGCCGAAAATTCTGCTGGTCTCTCTGGTCACCTTTTTCCCGATGCTGGTAGCACTGGTGCAGGGCTATGCCGCGACGGACAAAGAAATTGAGCATTTGCTGGCCTCAATGGGCGCAGGCAGATGGACGATTTTCCGCTTAGCGCGCATTCCTTCGGCTTTGCCTTACTTCTTCGCCGGCTTACGCATCTCAATTACCTATGCGGTTGTCGGTGCGATATTTGCTGAATATGCGGGCGCGCTGAAAGGGTTGGGCATCTATATTCTCAATGCCAAAAACAACTTCCGGCCTGATCTGGTGCTGGCTGCCGTATTCATCAGTGCTACGCTGACTTTGAGCCTGTTTGGTCTGACATTGTTGGTGCAAAAATGGGTCGCTCCGTGGCTGAAAACAGAGCGGGGGACGGGGCAATGACACGTCTGCAATTGCAATCTGTCGCCAAGTCCTTTGGCGCATTGGAAGTTCTGCGCAATATTTCGCTGCATGTGGCTGAAGGGGAATTTGTCTCGGTTTTGGGGCCGTCCGGTGCGGGTAAATCGACGATTTTCAACCTGCTGACCGGCGCGGAACAGCTTTCGCAAGGGCGCATCATGTTTGACGGTGCACCATTGGCACAGGCACGCGATGCTTTCGCTTTCATGCCGCAGCGCGATGCGCTGATGCCGTGGCGGCGGATGATTGATAATGCCACGCTGGGGCTGGAAGTGCAGGGCATGAGCCGCAAGGATGCCCGCAAATTAGCTGAGCCGCTGTTTGAGGAATTCGGCCTTGCCGGTTTTGAGCAGGCCTATCCGGCGGAATTATCAGGCGGTATGCGCCAGCGGGCAGCCTTGCTGCGCACAGTTGTTCAGCAACGCAAAATGCTGCTGCTGGACGAGCCTTTCGGTGCGCTGGATGCTCTGACCCGCGCTTCGATGCAGCACTGGCTGGAGAGCATGTGGCAGAGCCATCGCTGGACGGCTTTGCTGATTACCCATGATGTGCGGGAAGCCGTTTATCTCTCAGACCGGATTTATGTGTTGTCGGCACGACCGAGCAGGATTGTGCATGAGGTGACTGTCGATCTTCCACGTCCGAGACGAGACTCTATGCACAAAACCGCATTGGAAAAAGCTGCCGCGCTGGAAGCTGAAATTCTAGATCTCCTGCTAAGAGCGGTTCCAGCTATGACTTAAATGTTGGAACCGCTCTAACTATTTGTTTTTACGCATTATCCTGCGCAAAACCGGTTTCCACTTTTGCTGGAAATGCTGTATTTATAAGGAAATAATCATGGCAATTCTCAATCGCCGCCGCCTGTTATCCGCACTGGCTCTGTCCGGTGCAATGAGCCTGCTGCCGGTCACATCTTTCGCCAAAGATCCGGCGAAAGTCACTGTCGCCCTCGACTGGACAGTGAACACCAATCATATCGGCATGTTCATTGCCCGCGATCAGGGTTTTTATAAAGAGGCGGGTCTGGATGTAACGATCCTACCTTATTCAGACACATCAGCGGGGGTGCTGGTCGCCAGTGGCGCTGCGGATTTCGGTATTGTCGGTTCTACCGGCCTGTTCGCGCAGCGCACTGCGGGTGCTGATCTTGTTGGCACCTATGCCGTGGTGCAGCATGAAACCGGTCGTCTGGTCTTTATGGATGACCGGCAGGATATTCAGTCACCGAAAGACCTCGACGGCAAAACCTATGCCGGTTTTGGTTCCAATTGGGAGCGCAGGATGATTGCCAGTATGATCCGCGCTGACGGTGGCAAAGGTGAGTTTGAGATTGTGACACTCGGCACCTCGGCCTATGAGGCATTGGCCAATGGTGCGGTGGATTTCACGTTGGAAATCGTGACATGGGAAGGTGTGAAAAACGAGCTTGAAGGCGTGAAACAGCGGGCATTCCGCTATTCTGATTATGGTGTGCCGGATCAGCATACGACATTGCTGGTCTCATCAGGCAAATATCTCAGTGAAAATTCGGATGCGGCAAAAGCCTTCCTGAGTGCCACACAACGTGGCTATGCTTTCGCTGCCGATCATCCGGATGAGGCGGCCGATATTCTCATTCGCGGTAATCAGGATGTGCTGACCGATGACACGCTGATCCGCGCCTCGCTGAAGGCTCTTAATGACGGGCACTTCCTGCGCGACAGTGATGGTACAATCGGCAAAATGCGCCCTGAAACCATGAATGCTATGGGCGAGTTTTTATTTAAAGCGCAAATTCTCTATGATAAAGAAGGTGCTGTTGTGCAGGAAAAACCGGATTTCTCCGCGTATTTTACCAATGATTTCCTGCCGTAAATAACGGAACAATGAATGAGCAAGCAGGAACCGGTGCGTATTATTGTGATGGGCGTCTCCGGTTCCGGCAAGTCTACTCTGGCCGGTATTCTGGCGCAGACATTGGCACTGGTTTTTATTGAAGGCGATGATCTGCACCCGACTGCCAATATAGCGAAAATGCAGGCGGGTGAGCCGTTGGATGATGCTGATCGCCTGCCTTGGCTTCAGGCGATTTCCGAGCAGATTTTAGCACTGCCTGAAGGTGCGGTGGCGAGTTGCTCAGCGCTTAAAAAATCCTATCGGGATTTGCTGCGTGAGCAGACCGGCGAGCCTTTATATTTCATCTGTCTGACCTGCGATCCCGCCATGATTGCTGCGCGTTTGCAGGCGAGACACGGGCACTTCATGCCCGCATCTTTGCTCGCCTCGCAACTGGCAAGCTTTGAAAACCCGCAAGGCGAGCCGGCAACGCTGATGCTGTCCTGCGACCAGCCTGTTAGCACCATGATTGCGACCTGCAAAACATGGCTGGCTGATCAGGCTGGATTAAGCGCAATCACAAAGACTGTGCCGCTGCCGGAAAGCTGAAGCTCTGTATTGCTACATTGCTCACACCGCAGACAATCATTGACCTCAAGCTGTGTATCTCCGGTTTGCACCGCACCTTTGCTGCAGAAGACCAGCACGGTTGCTCCGTTCAGAGACAGACTGACAGGTTTTGTCACTACATGGCGGCTGACCTGATGCGTAAAGCGCCCGCGTCGTGTCATCACATTCAGATCAGTGATGGCAGAGCCGAGCAATTTCGCACTGGTTGGACTGTCGGCAGGGAAGGAAAACGGCGGCGTTTCGCCCTTCAGTTCCTGATCGTCCAGCCCTTCAACAGACAGGATAATCCCGTCGCCTTCCAGTACGGATAGAGTGCGGTCGATGCCGGTAAAAACCGAAAACGGCCCGTCACTGGCCACAGTTGCGGTGCTGATACGCCAGTCGAAATTATCGACGGACGCATCTGCAGGGAAAACCGCGATTTCAACGGTTACACCGCCGCCGTTTTTCCACGGCATCCGGCGATGCTGATGATTTTTGAGAAGCTGCATTTACTGTAACCAGCCGTTGGAAACTGCCCAGAGCGCCACAGGCGCTGTCAGCAGAATGCTGAGTGCCGTGCGGATATACCAGATCACAATCAGATCACGGAATTTGAGCGGGATTGAAGTTGCAAGAACACAAGGGATAGAGGCCGAGAGAAACAATACCTGCGAGACGGAAACCACTGCAGCTACGAATTTCAGCGTCACATCTGCATCTTTCAGTAGGATGGCAGGCAGGAACATTTCAGCCAGACCTGACGCCATGGATTTCGCCGCCAGCATTGGTTCTGACAATTGGGCAATCCATGTAAACGGGTAGAGCGCGAGACCCAGCACATCAAAGACCGGTGTATATTTGGAGGCCAGCAGGCCGAGCAGACCAACGGCCATAATGCTTGGCAGGATCATCGAGGCCATACGCAAGCCGTCGAGGAAAGTCGCACGCAGCATCGGCAGAATGTGAGGCGCTTTTTCTGCCTGTTCCAGACCGGCATCAATCGCGGTTGCGATGCGGGATTTACCCTCCGGCAGCGGTGTGTCGCGGGTGGCCGGATGATCCATTTTGGCCAGCGGCCACAGGCGCGCGACAATCGCCGAAGCGATGAAAGTCACGAAGAAAGTTGTCCAGAAATATAGGTTCCATACATCCATCAGATTAAGTGTCTTGGCGACAATAATCATGAAAGTTGCTGAAACAGTCGAGAAGCCGGTGGCAACAATCGCCGCTTCACGCGCGGTATATTTGCCCTCGCGGTAAACGCGGTCGGTAATCAGCAAAGCCAGCGAATAACTGCCGACAAAAGAGGCCACCGCATCAATCGCTGACCAGCCTGGTGTGCGCCAGATCGGGCGCATTACCGGCTGCACAATCACGCCGGTAAATTCCAGCAATCCGTAGCCGATCAGAAATGCCAGTGCCAAGGCACCAATCGGCACAATCAGGCCGACGGAGAGGACAAGCTTGTCAAAAAGAAACGGCAGCATATCCGGCGTGAACAGCAATGCCGGTCCGACACCGGCGAGATACATGATTGTGAGCACCAGACCCAGCACACGCAAAACGGAGAAGATCGTCTCGGTCAGGTTTTTGTTCCATGTCCCGCGGACAAACGGACTGAGCGCGCCATAGGCAATCAGCAGGCAGACAAAAGTCAGCGCTGCAGGTCGTAATTGTGTGGCGATAGCGGTCGCTGCATGGTCGAGCAGAATGGTGGATTTGCCGCCGATCGTCACCGGTACAAAGAAAAAGAAGATGCCGATAAAACTGATGAAGATGAGTTTGAGAGCAGCCCCGCCGCGTGAGCCGCCGCTGCTGCCGATTGTTGTATCTGTCATGATTACCCCTGATTATTGTTATTCATGCAGAAGGAGATTCCGTGATCCTAAATGCTTTTTTGTCCTTGTGTGATATGGCCTCTCCCAAAGCCGGAACTAGAAATTTGAAAGGCAGCCCCCTCAAAGGCTGCCTTTCATTCAGTGTTTAGTTGCCGAGAATACCCGGCAGGCGCAGGCCCTGTTCTTTGGCGCAGTCGACTGCAATGTCATAACCGGCATCGGCATGACGCATCACGCCAGTGGCAGGGTCATTCCACAGCACGCGCTCAAGGCGGCGGGCGGCATCTTCAGTACCGTCAGCGCAGATCACCATGCCCGCATGCTGGCTGAAGCCCATGCCAACGCCGCCACCGTGATGCAGCGATACCCATGTGGCACCGGATGCGGTGTTGAGCAGGGCATTGAGCAGCGGCCAGTCGGACACGGCATCAGAGCCATCTTTCATCGCTTCGGTTTCGCGGTTTGGCGAAGCCACCGAGCCGGAATCCAGATGGTCACGGCCGATCACAACCGGTGCTTTCAGCTCGCCGTTCTTGACCATTTCGTTGAAGGCAAGACCGAGACGATGGCGGTCACCCAGACCAACCCAGCAAATACGGGCTGGCAGACCCTGAAACTCAATGCGCTCACGCGCCATATCCAGCCAGTTATGCAGGTGCTTATTGTCCGGCAGCAGTTCCTTGACCTTGGCATCAGTCTTGTAAATATCTTCCGGATCGCCGGAAAGTGCTGCCCAACGGAACGGACCGATACCACGGCAGAATAGGGGGCGGATATAGGCAGGCACAAAGCCCGGGAAGGCAAATGCGTCTTCCAGACCTTCTTCCAGCGCCATCTGACGGATATTATTGCCGTAATCGAGGGTCGGAATGCCCATATTCCAGAAATCAACCATCGCGGCGACCTGAATTTTCATCGAAGCGCGCGCTGCCTTTGCAACGCCTTTCGGATCGCTTTCCTGTTTTGCACGCCATTCAGCAACGCTCCAGCCGATCGGCAGATAACCGTGTACCGGATCATGCGCGGAAGTCTGGTCGGTGACGATATCCGGCTTAACGCCGCGCTTCACCAGTTCAGGGAAAATCTCTGCCGCATTGCCGATCAGGGCGATGGATTTGGCTTCACCGGCTTTTGTCCATGCATCAATACGTGCCAGCGCTTCATCAAGGCTGTGTGTTTTTTCATCGACATAGCGGGTACGCAGGCGGAAGTCCGCACGGGTTTCATCGCACTCAACCGCGAGACAGCAGGCACCGGCCATCACAGCCGCCAGCGGCTGCGCGCCGCCCATACCACCTAAGCCACCGGTGAGAATCCATTTGCCTTTGAGATTGCCGCCGAAATGCTGGCGACCGGCTTCGACAAAGGTTTCATAGGTGCCCTGCACAATGCCCTGTGCACCGATATAAATCCACGAACCGGCGGTCATCTGGCCATACATAGCCAGTCCCTTTTTATCCAGTTCGTTGAAATGATCCCAGTTTGCCCAATGCGGCACCAGATTGGAATTGGCAATCAGGACGCGCGGCGCATCTTTATGGGTGCGGAAAATACCGACCGGCTTGCCGGACTGTACGAGCAATGTTTCATCGCCTTCCAGATCTTTCAGGCTGGCAACAATCTTGTCAAAATCCGCCCATGTACGGGCAGCACGGCCGATACCGCCATAGACCACCAGCTCATGCGGGCGCTCGGCAACATCAGGATGCAGATTGTTCATCAGCATGCGCATCGGCGCTTCGGTGAGCCAGCTTTTGGCGGTGATTTCTGTGCCGGTTGCAGGGCGGATTTCACGTTCATTATGGCGCGGATTAGTCATCGAATGTTCCCTTATTTAGATTTGAGATTGGCAGCGGCGGCTTCAAGCTGCTGCAAAATGTCTTTGAGATGGCTGCGCAATTCGGCTGCCTTGGCCTCGTCATAGGCAAAAGGCACGGCTTCTGTTGCCAGATGCGTTGATTGCGCGAGTTCCATCTGAATGGCATGCACGCCCGTTTCCGGCTGGCCGTAATGGCGCGTTGTCCAGCCGCCTTTGAAACGGCCGTTGAGGATGGACGTGTAACCTTCTGCCCGTTTCGCTACACCGAAGGCTGCTGCTTCAATGGCCGGTGCGCAGGTCTTGCCATTATCCGTTCCGATGTTGAAATCCGGTAATGTGCCTTCAAACAAAAACGGAATATGCGAGCGGATCGAGTGGCAGTCATAGAGAATGGCTATGCCGTGAATGGCTTTAACGCGCTCGATTTCAGCCGCAAGCGCTTCATGATAAGGCTTGTGAAACCGGCTGATGCAATCTGCAATATCAGCCTCAGCCGGTTGCTCACCGTCTTTCCAGATTGCCAGACCATCAAAATCCGTTTCCGGTATCAGTGTCGTTGTGTTCTGCCCCGGATAGAGGCTCACACCCGCCGGATCACGATTGGCATCAATGCAATAGCGGTGGAAAGTGGCGCGCACTGTCGTCACATTATCCAGCAGCCCGTCATAGAGCTTGTGAATATGCCAGTCCGTATCGGCAAGAATCCGGCCATTGTCATTAAGGCGTGCCCAGATATCCTCCGGCACTTCCGTGCCGGTATGGGGCAGGCCGAGAATGACCGGCGAGGTTCCCTGATGAACGTCAACGACCATTTATGCCTCCAGACCCGAGTATTTCCCGCAAAAGTGGGAGCCGGTTTTGCGTAAGGACAATGCGGCTAAAAAAACTGAAGTATTTCTAATATTAGTCATCATGACGGGAATACTTCAGGGAGAATACCGCTCGTGATAGCTGCATTCAGCGAGCCGTCAGCCACGATTTTCGCAGCGGCAGCCAGATCATCAGCCATATAACGGTCAACCTCGAGCGTCGGCACTTTGGTACGCAGCACGGCGATTGCCGCTTTCAGTTCCGGGCTGGTTTCCAGAGGGCCGCGTAGTTCCACGCCGAGGGCACCGGTCAGGGCTTCAATGCCGATAATGGCATTGAGATTGTCGGTCATGTGCAGCAGACGGCGGGCGCCGTGGCAGGCCATAGACACATGGTCTTCCTGATTGGCGGAAGTCGGGGTTGAATCGACCGAGGCCGGATGGGACATTTGTTTGTTTTCCGACATCAGAGCTGCGGAAGTGACTTCTGCAATCATCAGACCGGAATTGAGACCCGGCTTTTTCGCCAGAAACGCAGGCAGGCCGAAGGAGAGGGCAGGGTCAACCAGCAGTGCAATACGACGCTGGGCAATGGCACCGATTTCACAAATTGCCAGCGCAATTTGGTCTGCGGCAAAAGCCACCGGTTCGGCATGGAAATTACCGCCGGAGACCACTGTATCATCGGAAAGCACCAGCGGATTATCGGTGACCGCATTGGCTTCAATTTCAAGCGTAACCGCGACCTGACGCAGCAGATCAAGACAGGCTCCATCGACCTGTGGTTGGCAGCGGATGCAATACGGATCCTGCACGCGCTGATCGCCTTCCAGATGGCTGTCACGGATAATCGAGCCTTCGAGCAATTTGCGCAGGGCTGCGCCGGTATCGATCTGGCCTTTATGGCCGCGCAGCGTGTGAATATCAGCGTGGAACGGTGCGGTGGAGCCCATGGCAGCATCGGTCGACAGAGCGCCGGTAATCAGCGCTGCCTGCAAGGCTGTATGAGCGCGGAACAGACCGGCCAGTGCCAGAGCGGTAGAAGTCTGCGTGCCGTTGATCAGTGCCAGGCCTTCTTTGGCGGCCAGAACAACCGGTGTCAGACCGGCTTTGCTCAATGCGGAAGCAGCGGAAACACGTGCACCCTGATAGAAAACCTCACCTTCGCCGATCATGGCCGCAGCCATATGTGCCAGCGGTGCCAGATCGCCGGATGCACCAACGGAACCTTTTTCCGGAATAACCGGAATGACACCTTTTTCAAGCATGGCTTCGATCAGCGCGATGATCTCAGGGCGCACACCGGAGGCACCGCGACCAAGCGAAATCAGCTTGAGCGACATGATGAGGCGCACAATATTTTCAGCCAGAGGCGCACCCACGCCGCAGCAATGGGACAGGATCAGATTACGCTGGAGTGTTGCCACATCTTCCGGTGCAATGCGGATGGAAGCCAGTTTGCCGAAGCCGGTATTGATGCCGTAGACCGGCGCATCGCCTGCGGCGATTTCCGCAATGCGGGCGGCGGATTTGGCAATGCCCGCATGGAATGACGGATCAAGATGAGCAACTGTGCCGTTGCGATAAATATCTTCAAGTGTGGCGAGTGATACAGAACCTGGTTTCAGAATAATGCTCATGGCGGGTACTTTCTTCAAAGCGCATTCATCACATGCGCAGATATTCGGATCTTTTAGTTGCCGCGGAAAACCCGCTTCCAGAGCGGGTTAAAGCCGATGCGATAGACAAGCTCTGCAGGGCGCTGCACATCCCAGATCGCCAGATCAGCATATTTGCCGACTTCAATCGTGCCGGTTTCAGCCAGAATGCCGAGTGCACGGGCGGCCTCGCGGGTCACACCGGCAATGCATTCATCGACGGTGAGACGGAACAGGGTTGCACCCATATTCATGGTCAAAAGCAGGGAGGTCAGCGGGGATGTACCCGGATTATTATCGGTCGCCAGCGCCATTTTTGTGCCTGCCTGACGGAAGGCTTCAACCGGCGGTTTTTGTGTTTCGCGGATGAAATAATAGGCGCCGGGCAACAGCACTGCGACTGTGCCGGCCTTGGCCATGGCCTGTGCGCCTTCACTGTCGGTATATTCCACATGATCGGCGGACAGTGCATTATAAGAGGCGGCTAATTTGGCACCATGCAGGTTGGAAAGCTGATCTGCATGGAGTTTGACCGGCAGGTCATGCACCTTTGCAGCATCAAAAACACGGGCAATCTCATCGGGCAGAAAGGCAATCCCTTCACAGAAACCATCGACTGCATCGGCGAGCTTATCAGCGGCAATGGCAGGCAGCATCTCATTGATAACCACATCAATATAGGCTGACTTGTCGCCGTTCATTTCCGGCGGCAGCGCATGAGCGCCGAGGAAAGTGGTGCGGATCGCAACATTACGTTCCTGTGCCAGACGTCTGGCTGCTTTCAGCGATTTGATTTCATTTTCCGTATCGAGACCGTAACCGGATTTAACCTCAACACTTGTTACGCCTTCAGAAATCAGGGCATCGAGGCGCGGCAGGCTCTCACGTACCAGATCATCTTCACTGGCCGCACGCAGCGCTTTGACGGAAGAAACAATACCGCCGCCAGCCTTGGCCACTTCCTCATAGGAAGCGCCTTCGAGGCGCAGTTCAAATTCATGGGCGCGGTTGCCCGCATGAATCAGATGTGTGTGGCAATCAATCAGGCCGGGGGTAATCAGCCGGTTTTCACAATTGGTTGCGGGATAATCCGCATAGAGCACAGGCATTTCAGCCTGCGGGCCGACATAGGCGATTCTGCCCTGTTCAACCACAATTGCCGCATCTTCAATCAGGCCGAGACCATCTGCATTTTCAATCAGCGTCGCAACACGCGCATGGGTGAAAATATGGCCTTTGTCGTTCAGCGTATCTTTTGTCATGAATGTTTTCCCGCTTCCCCTCTCCGGCTATAATGTATATACATATTAAAAAATGGCAAAGGAAATTTTTAGCCGGATATTTCAGGAGGAGAGAACCGTGCTTCAGCAAAAACATGTCATCCATGCGCAACAGGCTTTATTGGAAAGCGGCTGGGCTGAGAATGTCCGCCTGACGGTTGAAGCGGGAACAATCACGGCGATTGAAAGTGGTGCAGACGCACAATCCGGCGATGAGCGCTATGAGGTTATCATTGCGGGGATGCCCAATCTGCACAGCCATGCGTTCCAATATGGCATGGCGGGTCTGGCAGAAAAGCGCGGCCCTTCGGCCGATAGTTTCTGGAGCTGGCGCGATGTGATGTATCGTTTTGCCCTGACCATGTCGCCGGAACAGGCGGAAGCCGTGGCGCTGCGGCTCTATGTGGATATGCTGGAAAATGGCTTCACCCGCGTAGGTGAGTTCCATTATTTGCATCATGACCGCGATGGTGCGCCTTATGCAGATGTGGCCGAAATGGGCAAACGTATTGCATCGGCGGCCAATAAAAGTGGCATCGGCCTGACACTGTTGCCGGTCTTCTATGCGCATTCAACTTTTGGCGGTGCTGCGCCTAATGAAGGCCAGCGTCGTTTTATCAATAGCATAGATCAATATCAGCGCTTGCTGGACGGATGCGGCACTGCACTGAAAAATATGGACGGCGCGGTGCTGGGCGTTGCCCCGCATAGTCTGCGTGCTGTGACGCCGGATGAGCTGAAAATTGTTACACAAATGCTGCCGGAGACACCGGTACATATTCATGTGGCTGAGCAGGTTAAAGAAGTAGAAGACTGCATTGCATGGTCCGATAAGCGACCTGTTGAATGGCTGTTGGACAATGCCAATCTGAGTGATCGCTGGTGCCTGATCCACGCCACCCACATGACCGATGACGAGACAACAGGCATGGCAAAAGCCGGTGCGATCGCCGGTCTTTGTCCGGTGACTGAGGCCAATCTCGGCGATGGTACGTTCAATGCCGGTATTTTCACACAGGCAGGCGGCAAGTTTGGTGTCGGCTCGGACTCCAATGTGCTGATCGGTTTGGGGGATGAATTGCGCCAGCTTGAATATTCGCAGCGTCTGCAACATCGCGCACGTAATGTGATGGCAGTTGCGGAAGGTTCAACCGGTCGTGCGCTGTTTGATGGTGCACTTGAAGGTGGCAATTTCGCTATGGGTGTGCGCGGGCAGGGGCTGAAAACCGGTGCATCAGCAGATTTCGTGGCACTGGATGTCAGCCGTATCCCCCATGCAAAAGGCGACATGGTGCTGGATGGCATGATCTTTGCCAACCGCGCCAAACCGGCGCATGTCTGGGTGCGCGGTGTAAAACAGGTTGAAAACGGCCGTCATCACCTGCATGAACAGGCAGAGACCGGTTTCCGTAAAGTTTTACATGAACTTCTGGAAAGCTGAGCCAGTCAATATTGACGAAAAGCGGGTAAAACTGAGTATGCAGGATATTTCTTCCGGAGACAGTGAACAGGCTTCATCCCTGCATCAGCGGATTCTGGATGATATTGAGAGCCGCATTCTCTCCGGCGAGTGGCAGCCCGGCTATCGTATTCCTTTTGAGCACGAGCTGACCGAGCAATATTCCTGCTCCCGCATGACTGTGAATAAGGCGCTGACGCAACTGGCCAAGGCCGGAATGATTGAGCGGAAACGCCGTTCCGGCAGTTTTGTTTCCAAGCCGCAATCACAGGCGGCAATCTTGGAAATTCACGATATACGCGATGAGGTGGAGCAGTTGGGTCTGCCTTATCGCTATGAGTTGCAAAAATCGATTAATCGTAAAAGCACAGCAGCAGACGGCAAAAAGCTTGATATCGAGCGCAATACGCCGCTGATAGAGCTGACCTGCCGCCATTATGCAGGAAAACGGGTTTTTGCACTGGAAGAGCGTATCATTAATCTGCGTGCTGTTCCTGATGCTGCGCAGACGGATTTCTCCAAACAATCGCCCAGTCCGTGGCTGGTTGCCTATGTGCCGTGGAGTAATGCGCAACATGCAATCCGTGCGGTAGCAGCGGATGAGAATGTAGCCGCTATTCTTGGTATTCCGGCAGGCGCGGCATGTCTGGTAATCGAGCGCCAGACCTGGAATGCCGGACTGCCGGTGACCTATGTACGCCTGACCTATAGCGGTGACAGTCATGCATTGGTTGCCCGTTTTGCACCATCACAGGGCTAAACTGTCACAATAAAACGGCGGGCTTTCGCCCGCCGTCTGCCTTGAAATGCCTGGAAGTCAGAGTGTCATTGTAATAACGCAGTCCTTCTACGTTATAAAAGGCAGTTCATCTAAGCACTCTTATGAATACCCTGCAATATGCTGAAATATACCGGCAAAATATTGCAGGGCTTGTAAGATTTATCAGAAACTGCGCTGGAAACGGATCATACCCTGAACTGCATCTTTGCCGTTCTGGATGGATTTTTCATCCTTCCATTTGGTGTAAGAGAGCTCCGGTGTGACCGCAAAGCCCGGCACCAGTTCGTAAGACACGTTTGCTGTTGCGGCAAAGGTCTTGGATGCATCATAGGCAAGCTGGGCATTCAAAACGGCCTGTGGTGTCAGCTTATAGGCTGCACCACCCCATACAGCCCAATCACCGCCCCATGTGCCGTAGAAACTGCTGACAGCGCGGATCTGGCCGATGACCTGATTATTATCATTCAGGACATTGATATAATTATCCTTGTTGGATTTATAGCCACCCATCGCCCATACGGAGAACTGGTCGGTAACATTGAGATCGCCACGGACTTTCCCTGCCCATTCTTTATTGCGGGCATCATAGGCGGCAACTGCGGTGAGCGAACCCCAGCCTTGTGCGTAGCGCAGGCCACCAACGACATGCGGCGTGTAGTTCTGGATGGTGGCACCCCATTTTTTACCGGTCCAGTCAGATGGCACGTCATCAATGTCACCGTTACCGCCCTGTTCCACGGACAGGATGGCTGACAGGCCGTTGTCACCCGCATAAGTGTAGCTGATCAGGCCGGTACGATAACCACCGGCAAGGATTACATCATCATTCATGACATTGCCGAGATAGCCGGGGAAGGTGACGAACGCGGATTCATCAAGACCGACACGCAAACCGCCAAGCTCCATATAACCAAAGCGCAATGTACCTGAGGACTTGTCGTCTTTGCCATCTTTCCACTGAAAGCGCAGATCTGCATAGGTTTTCAATGTACCAAGTTCAGTTTCAGATGCGGTGCTGAATTTCAGGCTGAAACGAGCCATGCCTTCATAGGTGTCACGTTTATTGCTTTTGGCATAGAGTTTGCTGTCACGGGCTTCAAAACCGCGACCATAAACATCATCGCCACCGGTGATGTCATAGCGGACATAACCGTGAATACGCAGGCAGGTTTCAGTGCCAGGAATGTAGAAATAGCCTGCGCCATAAGCATCGCAGACGCGGACATATTCAACGGCTTCAGGTTCCGGTGCAATAATCGGATCAGCAGCAAATGCTGCTGCGCTTGTGAAAAGAGTTGCAGCGGAACTGAGTAAAATTAATTTTGTTTTCATTTTTATCTCCAGAATTAGACCTGAAGATATTCATCGAAACCGCCCCTGTTCCCAACGCAAAAATAGGGAGATTAGTTTATAAAAATCAATATGTTGTATAATTGTATCAAGGCAATTTATTGCCGGATATTTCGGGTTCAAAACTTTGTAAGGAGGCTGAAAGTCAACGCTATCAATCTATGCCTGTATACAGGAATAAAAAGAGCCTGATACAGATTTCACTATATCAGGCTCTTTTGAGTGAGCTTCAGTTAAGCGTGCTCTTTACAATTACCACTTCATCTTAAAGCCGACAGTGCCTTTGACAATATAGCTGTCTGCAAAGTGGTTGAGGGAGGTATTGACTGAGCCTTCACCATAGACCGCATAGGCATTATCGCCCCAGGCATAGGTACCGCCGGCACCAAGGCCTGCCCATGTTCTGTCTTCATCATTGGCAAGCTTCACATCCGCAACATTGATTTTGCTGCTGCCGGAGAGTTCCTGATAGAGATTGGCAATGCCATAGAACTGCGTGTTGACAGTGCGTCCGTCATTGCCTTTCCAGTCATTGCGGTAGTTCGCAGCAAGACCGAGGCGTGCAGTCAGATTGTCGCCATCGTTTTTGTCGACCTGTGTGCCATAGCTGTCGCTGAAGCTTTTAAAGTCGAGCGAAGACCACATCAGCTGTGCCTGCGGTGTCAGCGACCAGTTGTTATTCACGGCATAGTTCTGGCCGGCTTCAACACTCAGTGCATAACCGAAAGCATTATGACCGTTGGTAAGACTGTTGGCATTGTCAATTTTCAGGTCACTGTCATACCAGTTAGCCTGTGCCTGTCCGTCAACATAGAAACCGCTATTGCCATACCATGTGAGCGTGCCGCCCAGACCCCAGCTCTGTGTTTTGATCGTACCGTCACCGGCAAAAGCTGTGACATTGTTCTGTGCATTGCCATATTGACCGGTGATGCCGCCGATCAGCTTGCCATTGTCACTTTCATAGAACTGACCATCAACGCCGCTTTGCATGACATATGTATTGATATCCTGCTGCAGGCGACCTGATGAGCTGTTGTTTTTGAGATGGCTGTGCGCGCCTTCAATACGACCCCAGATAGCACGGTTTTCGCCACTGTTTTGGCCTTGGGCTGTATTTGATGAACCATCCTGATAACGCTCGCCGACACGCTGCTGCAAAGTCGGCAGTTTATTCAGCGATTGCAGGGTGCTCATATAGCCCTGATAGACGGGAACGGCGGCACTGTAACGCGGTGTAGTTTCGTTGCCACCAGTATTATTGCCGTTACCGCTGTCGACAGGGTCGGTCTTGTAAATCTCGCTGACCAGATACCAGTCGCCATCGGCAGGGTCGCTTTTGGCATTCTTAAGTAGCTCATAGGCATAGGCACCGCCGATGACGACCTTTTTGCCGTCTTTCGACGTATAATCGCTGACGAGCGAGAAAGTACCGTCGGATTGACCGCCGATCTCAATGATTTTGATGCCTTTGTCTGTCTGTGCACCAAGACCGTTGCGGTTGATAACTTTTACATCAGTGTCACCGGAACTGTTGCCGGTAATAACAAGCTTGTCGGTCGCAGATGTATCGTCGCCAAGTACCGTTTCAATTTCAAGCAAGCCGCCTTGACCAGTGTAATCGCCGTCAATTGTCAGTGTGCCGAGAGATGCATTACCCGCTGCAATCACGCCACCTTTGGACAGAACAGTATTACCGATTGTGCCGATACCCTGCAAACGCCCGCCGGAAACATCCATCGTGCCACCGAGGGTGTGATCCACAGCAAGAATACCCGATTTTACAAGAGTTTTACCGGTGAAAGCTGTCTGGTCGGTTGTCAATGTGGTTTTACCGGAGCCGATCTGGCTGATGGTGCCATTGCCTTCCAGCGCTGTGCTGAAGTCATAGCTGCTGTCTGTATGATTGAAGTTGAGTGCACCATTGCCTGCACCGAACTTGATTTTACCGGCACTTAAAGTTCCGGCCTTTTCGGCTGCTTGTCCTGTAGCACCGCCAATATTGATGACGCCTTCGCTGCCTGCGGTTGTCGCAATATCAATGGTACCGGTGCCACCAGCAGCAATGACAGCGCCGCCATTATTGATGGTAAGCGTGCCTTTCTTGACAAAATTACCGGTACCGCCGCCAAGAACAAAACCATTGACCTGATTGTTTGTCGTAATCAGCTGCGATCCTGCACCTGAAACTACAACGTCAGCGACGGCATCTTCTGTGATACGTGCATCAAAAAAACCTGCACGCATGCTGCCAGCCTGCACAACGCCGCCATTAAGAATATTCAGCGAACCACGCAGCATTATGAATGGATTAGTGACATCCCAGCGTGACCCGGCATCGGATACAATAATCTCTGCAGAGCCGCCGCGATCAAACTGTCCTTTACCATCAGGAGATGTAAAATTGGCCAGAACACCAATATGTGTAGCAGAACCTGAAATATGGCCACCATCGCGTATATTAATAATGGCATTCCCTTGATCAACACGTAAGGCGCTGTTTAGCAAACTATCTTTACCGGTAACATTAAGAATAGCTGTATTAGAACGGGCAATGGTTGAGATTGTTGAAGAATTGAAGGTGCCGCCATTTTCAATATTCAGTACGGCACCGTTTGCGCTATCCAAAATCAGGTTGCCCTGACTTGTGACGACTGTACCTGCACCGGTGATTGTGACGCTACCTGCTCCGCTCGAAAGAGATGGGTTTGTATTGGCACCATTATGGAATGTAACCTGAGCTCCATCACGGATAACCATGTTGCCGTTGTCATTAGCAAGATTCCAGCTATAGCTGCCTGTTCCGCCGGTAATATTCAAAGTACCATCGCCGGTTTTGATAAGGCTGCCGTTAAAGCCGTATACACCGGTCGTTTTGATTGCTCCGCTGTAATCCAAATTAGCACCGGCTGCGATATCCAGAACAATATTTCTCGCGGATGTGAGTTCGTGTCCTGCACCATCAATTTTCAGATTTTTTGTTACCTGAGGTAGCGGGGCACCGCTCAAGGTAAAGCCGCCGGTCAGGGTAATTGTGGAGCTCGTATCCCCGCTGGCATTGGCCTGATTGATCGCCGCCACCAGCTCAGCCTCGTTCGATGCAGTGAAATTAGCTGCATTCGCGGTGCCGGTCAGGCCGAGAGCAAGAGCCGCGCCTGCCAAAGCCAGAGTGCGGTAAGAGACACTGGATCGGAAATGACCCGACCATGTGCAAAGCGATGCGCGAGACAGATTTGAGAACACAAAACCTCCTTCCGGCGCTTCATAAAAACGCCGGTTCCTGACCATTAAGAATGAGCTTCGCAATTGAGATGAATGGCAGCGTGACGCTGCTGATTTCCCCGTTTTTGAATTGTCTAAATTTATAATATTATGAGATTAAAAATATCAACTTAAATTATTGATTTAACGTCATGTTTCAAAAAAATTTCATGTCTTTATTACGAATATCATTAATATAAATGTACGAATTACATTTGCTTTTAGATCAAAGGGATTTTTGTGCTTGATGAGCCGATTGAAAGCTCCAAAAAACAAACAGCAATGAATGCCGCCGTCGGAGCTTATGCCAGCCGGTTTGGATAAATAAATTGAGGATGGCTCAACGCGCAGAAGCGGAGAAAATGGTCATCAGCTTGTATGACGGAGCCAGCAAAAAAATCGTTTTTGAAATATTCCGGAGAAGCAAAATGAGTTTGGCTTCTCCGGAGCAGAATTTTAAAACGCTTCTTTCGACAGGGTCACTGTTTCGAGGAAATCATAGTCCAGAGTAACGCCGATACCCGCACCGTTAGACGGAACCGGCATAATACCATTTTCGGTTTCCAGCTTCTCACAAACAATATCCCGCTCGAAATAGCGCGAGGAAGAGGATGTATCACCCGGACGCTTGAACTGTTCCAGCGTTGAGAGATGAATATTATGAGCGCGGCCGATACCGGATTCCAGCATGCCGCCGCACCAGACCGGCACATCATGCGCCTGACAAATATCATGAATCTGGCGTGCATAGGCATGACCGCCGACACGACCGACCTTAATATTGATAACGCGGCCTGCATCAATGGCGAGTGCTTTGCGGCAAAGCTCCGGTGTGCGGATACATTCGTCCAGACAAATGGCTGTGCGCATCATGGATTGCAGTTTTGCGTGATCCTGTAAGTCATCCCATGCCAGCGGCTGTTCGATATAGTCCAGACCGAAATCATCGAACTGACGCAGCAGAGCGAGGTCGGCCAGCGTATAGGCGCAATTGGCATCAACGGTCAGATGAATATCAGGGAAGCGGTTGCGCACTTTTTCCAGCAGCTTCAGATCATGACCCGGCATGACTTTCAGCTTAATGCGGCGATAGCCCTGCTGTACATGACGTTCAACATCCAGCAAGGATTCCGGAATTTCCTTGATGCCAAGAGAGACTCCAACTTCAACTTCTTTGCGGGTACCGCCAAGCGCATGGGACAAGGACAGGCCGAGCGATTTCGACCACAAATCCCAATAGGCCATTTCCAAGCAGGCTTTGGCCATCTGGTGATCACGCCAATGGCGCATCATCTGGCTCAGTTCATAAGGCGTTGAGAATTCCTTGCCGATTATCTGCGGCAGGAAAACATCCCGCATCATCATCATGGATGAAACCGTGGTTTCCGGCAGATAATCGGGCAGGGTATCGCATACACCTTCCGCGTAACCTTCAATATTGCCGCTGCGCAAGATGAGCAGCGGGAAAGTCTTTTTCGTAGCCACACCGGTAGAAATGCGAAACGGATTGAGAAGTTTCAGCTCTACAAGACGTAATTCTGCGCTATCAATCCGGAGTTTCGGACGGAGTTGCGACGGGGCTTGGAACAACATGATTGATCTCTGTAATTTCTGTATGCGGTAAAACGGAAAGTGCCGGTGAGGTCGCAGCACAGGCTGCGACCTCATAAAGATTAATTCCAGCTCATGTCGTAAAAGCGCACGAACTCATCCGGTGTCGGAGTGAAGTTCAGGTCTTTCGCCATCACATAATTGGTTGTGTAGGTCCAGAGCGGTACCCAATAGGCCTGATCGGCGATCTGGCGCAGAGCCTTGCTGTAAAATTCTTTGCGCTTTTCCGGATCGGTGGTGGTGTCAGCCTGTTTGAGGGTGGCGGTCAGGTCGGCATTCTTGACATCATCAATGTCTGAACCGTCAAAGAATTTGGATGTCGAGGCAGAGGCATCAGCCACCGAGCCGGAGCCCCATGTGACAAAGCCCATCGGGATTTCACCTTTGAGCTGTTTGTCTGCGAGTGCTGCATATTTCAGCATTTGCAGATCAACCTTTACGCCGACATTGCCCAGCATCTGTGCCATAGCTTCGGTGGCTGCTTTATCACGATAGAAATACATCGTGGTGGTAAAGCCGTTTTCATAGCCTGCTTCTTTCAGCAGTTCTTTGGCCTTGGCCGGGTCAAAGTTGTAGGATGTCACATCCTGCTCACAACCAAATTGCAGCGGGCTGCAGATGGAATTGATGATTTGCGAGGAAGGCGCGAAGAAAGCATCGCGCACGGCTTTACGGTCAATCGCATGATTGATTGCCTGACGCACGCGCACATCTTTCAGCGGAGTGTCAGCACTGGAGCGGCCGGATACATCCATAGAAATGTAGCCGAAGCGCAATGTTTCGCCCTGAACCACGTTGAAACTGTCGCGTGTTTTGAGCTTCTGGGTCAGATCTTCTGGCACCTGCCAGATAAAGTCCACGGAACCGGACATCATTTCCGCGATTTGCGTATTGGTATCCGGAATGCTGCGGACTTCCACATTTTTGATCTGTGGTTTCTGGCGCGGGCCGCCATCGTGATAGTCAGGAAAAGCTTTCAGCGTATAGCCGCTGCCCGGCTCGATCTTATCCACCATGTAAGGGCCGGTGCCGACCGGATTTTTGGAGAAGCCTGCATCGCCGACTTCCTGATAATATTTTGCCGGATAAATCTGAATGGCGCTTTCGAGGAAATCGAGCGCAGCAGGGAATGGTGCTTTCAGATGCACGAGAACGGTCTGGTCATCAACCTTCTCGGCATTTTTGATCCATGCCACTGTATTCGGCATAGCAACCGGAGTTTTCGGATCGGAGAAATGATTGAGTGTGAACACAACATCATCCGCACCGAAAGCATCGCCGTTATGGAACTTCACGCCCTGACGCAGCTTGAATTCAAGGGTCAGATCATCAACCCATTTGAAGCTCTCAGCCAGATTGCCGACCCATTCACGGGTTTTCGGGTCGCGCTCAACCAGTGTGTCCCAGACGGCATAACCGAAAATGGTGCTTTCGCGGGCTGAACTGAAATAGGTGTTCGGATTGTCCAGTTCTTTGGCAAAGGCGATATTGACGGTGTCATCTGACTTATCGGCCAATGCCGCACCGGATACGCCCAGATACAGGCTGGCGGTAAGGGTAGCCAGAATTGCAAAATTCTTACGAAAGCTCATGTGTCGCTCCACTTCGACGCAAGGTTAAAAAGGGTCAGGCAGTTTTCTTTGTTGTTATCGGGTTGAAGGCTGCGGGCTTTTGCCCTCAGCAATATCGGCAAATATCCCTGCCATGCAGCGCAATGCATCACGGCAGGTGCTTTTCAGCACATGTTCATCCGGTGCATGTTGCGAACAGGCGCGGTAGGAATGTGGTACCCAGACGGTTGGCAGGCCCAGTGTCTCCGAGAAACACTCATTGGGCAGCGAGCCGCCGAGATTAGGCAGAATATGCGGTGGGTTACCGGAGGTATCTGTCAGTGATTGCGTGACAAAACGTGCCCACGGATGGTCAGGATCAAGGCGGGTCGCGGTAAAATCATCATCCTCGCGGCGGGTGATTTTAACATCCGCATAACCGTGCTGATCGAGATGACGGCGCAGTGCCGGTATAATGTCGTTCGCATTCGTGCCGACAACATAACGCAGCTGACAGGTAGCCCGTGCCTTGCCGGAGATGGCATTAACGGGTGCCTCCGGCACACCGGATGTCATGGCGAGAATGGCAAAGCTGTTCCAGCCATAGACGCGCTCGGCGGGGGTCAGATTGGCTTCGCCCCAGTCTTTATCAACACTCGGGCCGGTTTCCATATCCACCGGCAAATCACGGAGTGCCGCGCGGATATTATCGGTCAGGCTGGTTGGCCGCCATTCCGGAATACGGATCTGACCGCGTTCATCGGTGATTGTCGCAAGCGCCTGTACGAGCCGCATCGCCGGATCAGCGAGCAAGCCGCCCCAATTACCGGAATGATGTGCACCCTCTCGTTTTTCTACAATCAGATCGACCGTGACTGCACCGCGTGCGCCCATGAAAACCGTGGCTCTGTCCGGTTGCAGTCGCGGGCCGTCAGAGGCAATCAGCACATCGGCAGCGAGTTCCTGTTTGTGTGATGCGCAGAAGGCCTGCAAACCCGGAGAGCCGTTTTCTTCGGCCATTTCCAGCAGAATAGTGGCGTTGAAGCCGAGTTTGCCATGCACAGTAATCAGCGCTTCAAGTGCAGCAATATTGATCAGATGCTGTACTTTATTATCGGCTGTACCGCGTCCGTACCAACGATCACCTTCTTCGGTCAAAACGAAGGGTGACAGGCCTACGCGCCATTGCTCGGTCTGCGCATGAATGACATCGCCATGGCCATAGATCAGCACAGTCGGCAGAGCAGGGTTTTCCATGCGGCGGGCAATCATCAGCGGGCCGCCTTCCGCCACCGGATTGTCATAGATTTTGATTTCAAATCCCGCAGCCTGCAAACGTGGGGAGATAGCCGTATTCAGATAATCTGCCAGTACAGGTTTTCTTTCCGGTACCTGACTTTCCGTTGGATAGCTCACCAAAGCGGCCAGTTCGGATTTCATCGTGCCGCTGTCGAAATAGGTTTCGATCCGGCTGATAACAGTTTCACGCAAAGTCATGGCTGTCCTCCTCGGTCACCGCATCACCCCATGGCGACATAATCTCGGTGCAGCCGGAGTTCAGATCACCTTCACGCATCACACCGGCAGGGCAGGCAAAGGCGAAAGGCCAGACGGTGCGGCGGGTGGTGACGGTGCGCGCGACTTTATTCAGTTCCGCAATTGTATCCGCTGGCAGGCTGTCATCAGCGATAATGACATCGGCGGCAGACATATCGAGACGCGGCTGATGGAAAGCACCTTCAATATTCATGCCTGAATCGACGATGAAAGAAGAGAGCTGAGCAACGGCAGAGACAATCTTACGTCCGCCTGATGCACCAATGGCGAAGCGGCGCTCGCCTTGTTCACCAAGGGCAGGGCAGACATTCATCAGGCACTGGCGTCCCGGTTGCAGGGAGTTCGGTTTGCCCTGTACCGGATCGAACCACATAATGCCGTTATTGAGCAAAAAGCCGGTGGAGGGCGAGACAACTTTTGAGCCGAACAATGACAGCAAAGTCTGTGTCATCGAGACCATATTGCCGTGGCGATCCACGACGGAAAAATGGGTTGTGCAGCCCGGTGCTTTAGGCATTTCACCGTCATCACCCATATTCTCCAATCGCTGCTGATAGGCATGACGCAGCGCTTTGGCGTAGCCGGTATAGGCATGAGTGTCCGGCTGACCTTTGTCGATTTCCGGCAGGGCTTCAAAGGCTTGTCTCATGGTCGGGCCGGCGGTCAGATGCGGTGTGACATAGAAAGTCGCATCGCCGCGCTTAAAGCTCAGCGGATCGGCAATGGTTGCACGGTAATCACGCAGATCCTGTATGGATAATGAGCCGCCTTTTGCGCGGACATCTTTGACCAGTGCCTGTGCCAGATCACCTTCATAGAATGTGCGATAGCCCTGTTCTGCCAGCTCGGTCAGGGAAGGTGCATAGCCGGACATATCAACGCGTTTGTCGGACAGGCTCGTCCAGCCATTGATCATCGGCCATTGGCCATCTTCCAAAAACAGTGCTGCGGCATCCGGATCTTTGGCGAGCTCGCGGGTTGCGCCTGCGATAACAAGCGCTGCATACCAGTCAACCGGCAGGCCTTCTTTTGCGAGTTTAATCGCCGGAGCCAGCAGTTCCGCCCAAGGCATGCTGCCCCAGCGTGCATGCGCCTGACCGATGCCGTCGACCACACCCGGTACTGCAACGGCAGTTGCGCCCATGATGTTGCGGTCATCGACCACGGCTTCCCACGGGAAAAGATCGGAGTTTTTACCGGCACCGGAGAGCGGATAATCGGCAGGATTCAGCTCCACAGGCGCACGCATGGCATAGGTCACGGCATGAGCTTTGCCGGAAGCCGCATCCCAAACCATCATCGCGCCGCCACCGGCAGGGCCTGACATCCACGGCTCAAGCACACCGATAGCGAAAGAAACGGCCGTTGCGGCATCCATTGCATTGCCGCCTGCTGCAAGCACTGCCGCACCGATTTGTGCTGCTCGGCTGTTTTGTGCTGCTACGACACCACCTTTAGTGCGGATGACATTCTTGCGAGTAACTTGCGTACGGGAAAGACTGGTTTGCATTTCAGTTCCTTAATCAGTTCAGGCAGGCAGTGCAGTGGCATTGGTATAAAGGTGGCAGGCGACACAGCCGCTGCCGCTTTCCTGCAAGACAGGACGGGACTGATCGCAGGGGGTAAAGCGGTCAGGGCAGCGCGGATGGAAGGCGCAACCCGAAGGCGGATTGATCGGATTGGGATATTCTGTGCCGAGCTGTGTGTCCGGCACGCCGAGTTCCGGTTCCGGTGTCAACACAGAATCCAGCAACGCCCGTGAATAAGGGTGGCGGGCATTGCGGAAAATGTCTTCAGTTTCGCGCTCTTCAACAATGCGTCCGAGATACATCACCGCAACCCGTGTCGCGAGATATTCAACAACCGCGAGATTGTGGCTGATGAACAGATAGGTCAGACCGAGCTCACGCTGCAGATCGCCCAACAAATTAAGGATCTGGCTCTGCACGGAAACATCGAGTGCCGATGTTGGTTCATCGCAGATAACAATTTCCGGTTTCATAATCAGCGCACGGGCAATCGCCACGCGCTGGCGCTGACCGCCGGACATCTGGTTCGGATAAGCGTTGAGCATACGCGAAGGCAGCCCGACCACATCCATGATTTCCTTTACCTTCTTTTCGCGCGATGCCTGATCGCCGACACTATGCACCACTAGCGGCGCCATAATGATCTGACGGATGGTTTTGCGCGGATTGAGTGAGGAATAAGGGTCCTGAAAAATCGGCTGAATACGGCGGGACAGTTCAAAACGGTTTTGCTTGGTGATGTCTTCGCCGTTAATTTCGACGTGTCCACTGGTCGGCTTTTCCAGCCCGAGCAGGATTTTGGCCAGCGTTGATTTTCCGCAACCGGATTCACCGACAAGGCCAAGAACCGAGCCGCGCTCTACCGTCAGCGAAACATCACTGACTGCTGCCAGTGGTTTTTTGCCGGAGAAAAGGCCCTGTCGTACCTGATAGATTTTGGAGACATTATGGAGTTGTAAAACTGGCTGGCTCATAGCAAAGCCTCCGCAGGCTGACGCATGCCGTTTGCATGGATGCACTGTAATTTATGATGAGCGGAGAGATCACGCTGCGGGATAGTTCCGGTGCAGGCTTCAATCGCTTCAGGGCAGCGGTCGCGGAAGATGCAGCCGGTATGACGACCGACCAGATTTGGCACGATACCCGGAATTGTGCCCAGCCGTTCGCCGCGTTTAATACGCCCCGGTATCGGAATGCAGTCCAGAAGCCCACGCGTATAAGGATGTGCAGGATTGCGGAAGATTTCGCTGACAGAACCGGCCTCAACCAGTTCACCGGCATACATCACGGCTACCTTGTCAGCGATACGCGCAACGACACCGAGATCATGGGTGATCAGGATCATCGCCATGCCCATTTTCTGCTGCAGGTCTTTGAGGAGACGTAAAATCTGAGCCTGAATGGTCACGTCCAAAGCGGTTGTCGGTTCATCGGCGATCAGCAATTCCGGCTCACACATCAGTGCCATTGCGATCATGATGCGCTGACGCAAACCACCGGAAAGCTGATGCGGATATTGGTTGAGACGGCTTTCTGCGGCGGTAATCCCGACCAAACGCAGAAGATCTGCAGCGCGTTTCAGCGCTTCAGCTTTGCTGACAGATTTATGCAGGCGCAATGCTTCCGCCAGCTGGCTGCCGATCGTATAGGCAGGATTCAGACTGGTCATCGGCTCCTGAAAAATCATCGCCATACGGTTACCGCGCAGCGCACGCATTTCCCGTGCTGTGGCCTTTTGCAGGTCAATGCCGTCAAAGCTCATTTCAGCTGCATTGCGCTGAATACCCGGTGACAAAAGCCCCATCACCGCAAGCGAGGTCAGCGATTTGCCGGAGCCGCTTTCACCGACGATACAGAGCGTTTCACCCGGTTTAACCTCAAGATTGATATTGCGCACGGCATGAAGAGTGCCCGCGGCGGTCGGGATGTCCAGTGTCAGGCCCTGAACTTTAAGAATAGGAGCAGTCATTGGTTTTCCCCTCAGTTCCGTCCGCCCGGCGCGGTAATGTCGCGCAGGCCGTCGCCCATGAGATTGATCGCCAGTACCAGCACAAACAGTGCCACACCGGGGATCATGACAAGCCATGGCTCGAACAGCATCATGTCTTTGCCCTCGGAGATCATCAGACCCCAGCTGGCTGTCGGCGGCTGCACACCAAGACCTAAGAAGGACAGAGCGGCTTCCAGCAAAATGGCATGCGCCATTTCCAGCGTGGCAACGACAATCAAATTGTTCATCAGATTAGGCAGGATTTCGGAGATCAGAATGCGCGGCGTGGATGTGCCGATGGCATAGGAGGCAGCAACATATTCCCGTCGCGCGATCTGTAATGTTGAAGCGCGCATGACGACCGCATAGCGATCCCACAGTAACAGGCCGAGAACGGTGGCAACAACGGTCAGCGATCCGCCAAACAGGGCAACAACGGCCAGTGCAACCAGAACAACCGGCATTGCGAGACGCACATTGATCAGGAATGTCACCACAGCATCAACACGACCGCCGAAATAACCGGCCGCAACGCCCATCGCTGTACCGATAATACCGGAGATCAGAGCTGCTGACAGGCCGATAAATAATGAAACGCGTGCACCGTGCAGCAAACGGGCGAGATAATCGCGGCCAAGTTGGTCAGTTCCCAGAACGTGATCGGACTTACCGCCTAAGAATTCCGGGGGCACCATACGGTTCAGCAGATCCTGCGTATAGGGATCATATTTGAGAAGCATCGGAGCAAAGATTGCAACAAGTGCAATCACTGCCACGATGATTGTGCCGATCATGAAACCGCTATGACCGAAAATACGGCGGCGCAAAATCGCAGACGGGGACGGTTCCAGAATTTGTTCTGCGGTCGGTATGGAAGAAAAAGTGGTCATGAGGTCCTCATGCGTGGATCAAGCCAGGCATTCATGATGTCGGCGAGCAGTGTGAAGACGATGTAAAACATGGAGAAAAGCAGGATCAGCGCCTGAACGGTCGGCAGATCATTACGGGTGATCGACTCCCATGCGAGCAGTCCGGCACCCGGCAAAGCGAAGACAGATTCAACAACAATTGACCCACCGAGCATGAAGCCCATCTGCACGGCTGACAGCGACACAACTGGGATAATCGCATTACGCAGCGCATGGGTGAACAGCACCCGCCATTCGGATGAGCCTTTGGCGCGGGCGGTGCGGATGTAATCGGATGAGAGAACTTCAAGCATACCGGCGCGGGTGAGGCGCATAATTGCAGGCATGGCATAATAGCCGAGCACAATGGTTGGCAGAATGAAATGCTGCCATGTCTTGGCACCGGAAGCAGGCAGCCAGCCAAGATCAATGGAGAAAACGGAGATCAGCACAAGGGCAAACCAGAAGCTCGGCATTGCCTGTCCTGCGACAGAGATAAACAGCGCCAGCTTGTCGGTCAGTGAGTTGGGACGTTTGGCAGCAAGCACGCCAAGGGGTACGGCGACGAGCAGCGCAAATACAATGGCGGTCAGACCAAGACGCATAGTCACGCCAAGCCGGCTGGAAATGAGATCTGCTACCGGAAGTTTAAAATAATAGCTCTGGCCGAAATTGAAATGTGCGGCATTCCACAGCCAGTCCGCATATTGCAGCAGCATTGGACGGTCAAAGCCGTAAAATTCACGGATTGTCTGAATGTCCTGCGCACTCGCGCCTTCTCCGGCGATAGCAGTCGCAGGGTCGCCGCTCAGGTAAAGCAGACAAAAACTGATAAAAGACACGGTCAGCGCAACCAGTAAGGCAAGGCCGAGCCGCTTGAGGATGAAACCAAGCAAGTTTTGCTCCGTCAAAATCGTTTTAGAATATGAGGGGTGTGGCCGGAGGTGACAGTGCAGAACGCATCAGCTGGGTACTGCCGGATTTCACCTGTTAACGGATTACCGGTTTACGCGTCATCAAAGCGAAATGATGCAGACGCATTACCGTGCAAACCGGAAATATTCTTCAGCCGTTTACTGCCAAAGCTGAATTAAAAAATGTCGGCTACCGGCTTATTTGGCGTGCTGAAAACCACGGCAAAGATTTTTTGATTTTTCATTGGCATTCCCCTTTTGTATTGTATTGCAATACTTGTGATCGCATGTTAATATCGAACCATAGTTTTCCCTTCTGCGTCAAGAGTTTTTTGCGACTGGAGTGTGCCCCATTGAGTGAAAGCGAAAGAAATCCCTTAATTATCAGTTCACTAATAAAAGCGATGACCCTGTTGAAAGCCTTCGGGGAGGGAAATGCTGTTTTGGGTATTTCTGATCTTGTGCGCATAACGGGCATTGAGAAAAGCAGTGTTCAGCGCATCCTCGCCACGCTCTATGCGGAAGGCATGCTGAACCGTGATAATCATAGCCGCCGTTACCGGCTATCAAATCAATGGCTGCATATGGCCTATGCCCATTACATCGCAGAGCCGCTGACATCGCAGGTTATGCCGCGTCTTTTCGCCTTGCAGCAGCAAATCGGGCAATCATTCAATCTGGCAGAAATATGTGACACATCAATTATTTACTCGGTGCGTCTTCCGGTGCAGCGTACCAATTTTGAAGGTACATTGATCGGGCGTACCCATCCGGCGCTGAACACTTCTGGTGGCCGTGCCATTCTCGCCACATGGGACGCAGATGCACGGCAAGAAGCTGTAAAAAACTGGCCGGTGACGGAATATACCCCGCGCACGACAGTTGATCGCGGTGAAATTTCAGATCTTGTTGAACAGGCGCGACAGGATGGTTTTGCTGTCTCTGTTGAGGAAATCCTGCTCAATGAAATCGGTATTGCAGCACCGATTAAGTCGTCCAGCGGTAAAGCGCGTGCAGCAATTCACTGTTCTGTTTCGATGGCTGACTGGTCGGTTGATCGCGTCCGCAAAGAAATCGCGCCATTGCTGGTCGATACAGCGCGAACATTTTTTGATCCGCGAACAGAAGAATAGTCTGCCGCATATTTGAGCTGCATAGCTATATGATGCATATTAAAACGGGGCCTGACGGCCCCGCTTTTTATTCAGGAAGAACATCTTCCAGCCCTTTGGTCAGTTCCAGTGCCTGCCGTTCAAACAACCGGCGGTAAATGCCGCCCGGTTTGCGGATAAGCGCATCATGATCGCCTTCCTCAAGGACCTTGCCTTTGTCAAAGACCAGCAATCTGTCCAGTGCACGCACCGTTGAAAGCCGGTGTGCAATGACCAGTGTTGTACGGCCAATCATCAACCGTTCCATTGCCTGCTGGATCAGCACTTCCGATTCTGAGTCGAGGCTGGAAGTTGCCTCATCCAGAATAAGGATCGGTGCATTGGCCAGAAACGCACGGGCAATCGCCACACGTTGACGCTCACCGCCGGAGAGTTTCACACCACGCTCACCAACAAGGGTCGCATAGCCTTTTGGCAGGCGGCTGATGAAGTCATGGGCGCTGGCAAGACGTGCTGCTTCCTCAACTTCCGCCTGTGTCGCACCGGGGCGGGCATAGGCGATATTTTCGGCCAGTGTCCGGTGAAACAGGATCGGTTCCTGCTGCACAATGGCGATCTGCGAACGCAGCGATGCCTGCGTGACATGAGCAATATTCTGCCCGTCAATCTTAATGGCACCGCCGCTGACATCATAGAGACGCTGGATCAGCTTGACGAAAGTCGTCTTACCCGAACCGGAATGTCCGACCAGACCAACCCGTTCACCGGCTTCAATCTTCACCGAGAAATCGCGGTAGAGTGCCGCTTCATGATTGCCGTAATGGAAAGTCACCTTGTCAAAGCGGATTTCACCATTGCTGATCTGAATGGCCGGTGCATTCGGCTTGTCGGCAATCCCGTAAGGTTCTGCCTCAATCTGCACCAGCTCCTCCATATCATTCACCGAGCGTTGCAGATTGCGAATATGCATGCCGACATCACGCAAATAACCCTGCAGCATGAAGAATGCTGTCAGAACAAAGGTGATATCACCGGCCGTTGCTTTGCCCTGGCTCCACAAGTAAAGCGCAAAAGCAATGACAACACCGCGCATAATCAGCAGATTAGCTCCCTGAATGAAACCGTTCAGAGTTCCGATCAGCCATGTGCGGCGTGTACGGCTGCGCCATTTGGTGACAACTTTTGCAAGTCGTGCATCCTCACGCTTTTCAGCACCAAAGGCTTTCACAACAGCATTGCACGAAATGGCATCGGCCAGCGCGCCGCCCATGCGTGTATCCCAGCTATTAGCCAGTGTTGCCGCAGGCGCGACAAAACCGAGAGAAATCACGATCGTGCAGACAATGAACAGCACAGAGCCGATTGCAACCAGTACACCCATGAGCGGCCAGTACCAGGCCAGCAGCGCAACCGAACCGACCAGCATCAGCAGCGATGGCAACAATGCAATAATCAGCGTATCATTCAGCAGATCCATTGCCCACATTGCACGCGAGACTTTGCGCACAGTCGATCCGGCAAAGGCATTGGCGTGCCAGTCGGTGGAGAAGCGCTGCAATTTACGGAACGAACTGGCCGCCATGTCGCTCATGATTTTCAGCGTGAAATCGGTGATGACATAGAAGGTCAGCTGACGTGTAATCAGTGCCAGTGCGCCAAGCGCCAGCAGAACGATAAGTGCCTCAACTGCGGCAGACCATGCGCTGTCGCCGCTCAGCGAAAGCGCGTCAACCAGCCGTCCGGAATAGAGCGGCGTCAAAACATCTGCGGCTGTTGCAAGCAGCATACCGATTATCATCAGTGTCAGCCGCAGAGGCTGACTTCGCCAGTGGCCGAAAGTGTAGCCGAGGACATTGCGGAAGGCAGGCCCACGGAAATTTATGCGAAACCGGGTCATATGAATCATACCAGCCCGCGCAGAGTCGGATTCTGGTCCTTTAAAAACATTTTCAGCAAATGTGCGAAGCGGCTTTGCAGGGAAATCAGTTCACAGGATTGATTTCTGACCCTGCTTCGATGCATCGGACAATGCTTGAAAACGAAGACAAAACAAACAACAGCTGAGTGTTGCGGCAAAAAAGAAGAGTTTTAGAAAAGCGCCCTTTCAGGGAGGGCGGACAGGCCTTGGCCTGTAGCAGGGGCCAAAGACTTAAAGTCTGGGAGCACCCGCGCGAACACCGGGCACCGACGGAAATGGATAGACACGCATCTCATACCTCTTGCCAGTGTTTCAGATATTTGCACAATAAATGAGCAATCGGTTTTGCCAAGTGCAAAAATGTACAATTTGTTTCACAAAGTCCTGAGTGTGACAAAAAAGTGCTGCTTTAAAATTTCAGCAGATTTTGCCTCACACAGGCTTCGGAATATTTTCAGAATGCCGGAATGGCCAGTCAGATGTAATTAAGTCTTCAAGGCTGGCTGAGCAGCATGGAGATGCCCTGACCGACACCCACACACATGGTCGCCAGAGCGTGTTTTGTACCTCGTGCCTGCAACTCAATGGCAGCGGTCAAAGCCAGCCTTGCACCGGACATGCCCAGCGGATGACCAAGCGCAATTGCACCGCCATTCGGATTGACATGCGCTGCATCATCATCCAGCCCGAGCTGGCGCATACAGGCCAGAGCCTGCGTGGCAAAAGCCTCATTCAGCTCAACCAGACCGATATCGGCCATGGTAAGTCCGTGGCGATGCAGCAGTTTTTGTGTGGCAGGCACAGGGCCGATGCCCATAATGCGCGGTGCAACACCTGCCGTTGCCATGCCGCTGATCCGTGCCAGCGGTGTCAGGCCGTAGCGCTCAACCGCTTGTTTGGAGGCGATAACAACCGCTGCCGCACCGTCATTTACGCTTGAAGCATTGCCTGCGGTGATCGTGCCGCCGTGTCGAAACGGCGTATCAAGCGTGGCCAGTTTTTCCAGTGAAGTTTCGCGCGGCTGTTCATCCTGAGCAACAATCGTACTGGTGCCTTTGCGCCCTGCAATTGTGTAAGGTGCAATTTCCTGTGCCAGACGCCCGCTTTGCGTGGCTGCTGCCGCACGTTGCTGGCTGCGCAATGCGAATGCATCCTGATCTGCGCGGCTGATATTATAATCAGCGCTGAGATTTTCTGCGGTTTCCGGCATGGATTCACTGCCGTAATTCTTGTCGAGCTGCGGATTGATAAAACGCCAGCCGATAGTCGTGTCATAGACCGCATTCTGCCGTTGAAACGCTGCATCGGCTTTGGGCATCACAAATGGTGCGCGTGACATGCTCTCAACACCACCGGCGATGATAATATCAGCCTCACTGAGTTTAACTGCACGTGCCGCATAACCGACGGCATCAAGACCGGAGCCGCAAAGACGGTTGAGCGTTGTTGCAGGCACTGTCTCACCAAGACCGGAGAGCAAGACCGCCATTCGTGCGACATTGCGGTTGTCCTCACCAGCCTGATTGGCGCAACCGAACACCACTTCATCAATCATCTCTGCGCTCAAAGACGGGAAACGTGCCAGCGCCTCACGGATAGTATGCGCTGCCATATCATCAGGCCGCACCAATGAGAGTGCGCCGCCATAACGGCCGATTGGCGTGCGCACACCGCCGATAATATAGGCTTCGTTCATATTAGTGTTCCTTATGGTTTTGTGCAGCAAACATCGGCCCGCCTTTATGGGCGGGAAAGCCATAGCCATTAATCAGCACCAGATCGATATCGCTGCTGCGCGCTGCAATACGCTCGCGCAACAGTTGTTCACCTTCATTGGCCATTGCCTTTAAAAGTTGACGGATGATTTCATCCGGCGTGAAGGGGCGCGGCGTAATGTTTTTCTCAAGCCTTGCCGCTTCGATAATCGCGGTGACATTCGGATCGGTCTGTCGCTTGCCATCACTATAAATATACCAGCCTTTACCGCTCTTTTGCCCGAAACGGCCTGCCTCGCAAAGACGGTCGGGAATGTTGCAATAAGGCTCATCAGGGTTGCGCGTTGCCGCCTGACGCTTGCGCTTTGCCCAGGCAATCTCCAGTCCCGCCATATCGCAGACTGCAAACAGCCCCATGGGAAAGCCGTAATGCTCCAGCGCCGCATCAATCTCATGCGGCCATGCGCCTTGCTCGAGCATGAACTCGGCTTCGCGGCGATAGGCAGAGAAAATCCGGTTGCCGATAAACCCCTCGCAAACGCCGCAGACAATGGCCAGCTTGTTCAGTTTTTTGGCAAGTTCAAGCGTGGTTGCCAGTACATCGGGCGCTGTTTCTGCACAATTGACCACTTCCAGCAGCCGCATAATATGCGCCGGTGAGAAGAAATGCATGCCGACAACCCGCGACGGATTGCTGATCTTAAGTGCTAATTCATCAGGATTGAGATAGCTGGTATTGGTGGCGACAATGGCATCGTCACGCAAAACGCCGGACAGACGGCGAAACAGCTCTGATTTAACATCAAAATCATCAAACACCGCTTCAATCACCAGATCAGCACCGGCAAGCGCGCTGATATCAGCACTGACTGTGCAATTGGCACGCTGCTGTAGCAATGCCTGTTCACTGAGGCGACCGGACTGAAACTGCTTGTCCAGCAGTGCTGTGATGCGGGCAAGACCGGCATCTGCCGCTTCCTGTGTCGGCTCATAGCCGATAAGCTGATAGCCAGCGGCAAGGGCCGCCACCGCAATTGCCGAGCCCATCATACCCGTGCCGGCAATGCCGATTGTAGCAACCAGCCGTGGCACGGTTCCGGCAGGCAGATCATGCTTTCCGGCTTCGCGTTCGGCGAAAAACACATGCCGCAAGGCTTTAGCTTCATCGCTTTCACGAAGGCGCAGAAACGTGGCGCGTTCTTCGGCCAAAGCCTGTTGGGCAGGGAGTGTGGTTGCCAGTGATACCAGACGCACCGCCTCGGTAGGGGCGAGACGCCCGCGCGCTTTGGCAAGAATTTTTACCGTTGTCTGTTCAGTGTTTGCAGGTTGAACAGACAAGGCCAATGTACGGCGGGGTTCTTTGCCCGTATGGTGCTGTGCTGCCTTTTGTGCAGCATCAGTCAGGTTCTCAGCTGTTGCGATTTCATCAATCAGGCCATTCTGCAGTGCTTCCTGTGCGGAAATAGTTTTGCCTGATGCGATCATGTCGATTGCAGCATCAAGGCCGGTCAGTCGTGGCAGACGCTGGGTGCCGCCCGCACCCGGTACAAGCCCAAGTTTCACTTCCGGCAGGCCGAATTTGGCCTTTTCAACAGCCAGCCGGTAATGGCAGGCGAGAATAATTTCGCATCCGCCGCCAAGGGCAGCACCATTAATGGCGGCAATCACCGGCTTAGCGGATGCTTCAATCCGTGCTGTCACCTGTGGCAAAGTTGGCTCGCTCGGCGGCAGATCAAACTCTTTGATATCCGCACCGGCGGCAAAGAATTTGCCTGCACCGCGCAGAGTGAGGGCACGGATCTCGGCAGAGTTCACTGCCAAATCCAGCGCCTGCATCAGCCCTTCGCGGATGGCGGCTGAAATCGCATTCACCGGCGGGTTTGCCAGAGTGAGATGCAACACACCATCTTGCACCACACCGGTAACGGCAGATGAAAAACTGATCGGCTGCTGCGTGTCAGAAGGGCTGTGCATCATATGTCCTGTCCGGATTTTCAGTCGCTTACTCAGGCAATTACTTTAGTCTGGCACAACTGCTGTGGCCTGAATCTCGATCTTGGCACGATCTTCAATCAGCCCTGCCACCTGCATTGCTGCCATTGCCGGAAAATGCTTGCCGATAACATCGCGATAGGCCTGACCAAGGCCGCGCATATTGGCTTTGTATTCCTGCTTGTCGGTGAAATACCAGGTCATGCTGGTGATATGTTCCGGCCCTGCACCATCCACAGCGAGAATGGCGACGATGTTTTTCAGGGTCTGGTGAACCTGCTCGACAAAATCATCGGTTTCGAATTCGCATTGTTCATTCCAGCCGATCTGCCCACCGATAAAAATGGTGCGTCCGCGTGCCGAGATACCGTTGGAATAGCCGATCGGGGCAACCCAGTTATCCGGCTGTAAAATCTTATGCATGAACTGTCTCCAGATGATTGAGAAGCGCGGCGCGGATATCATCGGGCCATGCGCGGGCTTTATGAGTTGTGCTTGAAGTGGCAACGAGCTTGTGTTTCGCTGTCCATAACAGATCGCCATTGGCGCGCACTTCATGGTCGAGCGAGAGCGAACTGCCGCCAACCGCAGTGACTTTGAGTGTGAAGTCCAGCTGGTCAGCATGGAAGCCGGGTTTTACAAAAGTCAGATCAAGCCGCACTGTTGGTGTTGCGATTTGCCGGTCATGATTGAGGCTTTTCCAGTCCGCGCCGATTGAGGCGAAGAAGTCCTCCAGAACCCCGATCAGAATATTCAGATAAGACGGAAAATAAGCGATGCCTGAAGGATCACAATCGCCGAACCGCAAAGGTCTTGTGGTGTGAAAAGCCATGATCCACCCTTTAAACCGTTTTCAGCAATTCGCGGGCAATAATCAGTTTCTGAACCTCTGTCGCCCCTTCATAAATGCGCAGGCTACGGATTTCCCGATAGAGCTTTTCGGTAATTGCTCCGCTTTGCACACCGCGTCCGCCAAACATCTGCAATGCGCGGTCAATAATCATCTGGGCGGATTCCGTTGCCGCCATTTTAGCCATTGCCGCCTGCTGGGTGGTTGGCAGTTTCTGCACATCGCGACGCCATGCGGCGCGGTAGGTCAGCAGAGTTGCGGCCTCCAATTCTGTCGCCATATCGCCAAGTGCGGCCTGTGTCAGTTGCAGATCGCTGAGTGTTGCGCCAAATATCTGCCGTTTACGCGCATGGTTGAGCGCCTCATCCAAGGCGCGGCGGGCAAAGCCAAGGGCGGCGGCTGCCACGGAAGCACGGAAAATATCCAGCGTGCGCATGGCAATTTTAAAACCTTCGCCGCCTGCACCCAAACGCCGTGAAGCGGGGATACGGCAATTCTCAAAACGGATTGTAGCGAGCGGATGCGGTGCGATCACTTCAAGCCGCTCGGCAATAGAAAAGCCCGGATCAGTGGCATAGACCACAAAGGCCGAGATGCCGCGTGTGCCTGCAGCCTCACCTGTGCGGGCAAAGACGGTGTAAACATCGGCGATGCCGCCATTGGAAATCCAGGTTTTCTCGCCATTGAGAATATAATTATCGCCGTCCTGTGTCGCGGCGCATTGCATGGCAGCGACATCGGAACCGGCTTCTTTCTCCGACAGGGCAAAGGCCGACAGCCATTCACCGGAAGAGATTTTTGGCAGAATATGCTGTTTTAATTCATCCGATCCGGCAAGGCCGATCGCACCGGTGCCAAGCCCCTGCATAGCAAAGGCAAAATCCGCCAGCCCGTCATGCCATGCCAGTGTTTCGCGCGCCAGACAGACCGAGCGGGAGTCAATCTCGGTCTTGCCGCTGTTACCGGTGACACTATCGAGAAGTCCTGCTTGCCCAAGCAGTTTCACCAGTTTACGGCAGGCAGCATCGGTGTCGTGATGATCGATGTTTTTCAAAACACCGGATGCGGCAAATTCCTTGAGCTTTTGAGCAAAATCACGCTGCTGCTGCTCGAAAAACGGCAGTTCCAGATGTTCATGAACGGGGGCTTCGCGGCAGGCTGTATCTGACATGGTTCAGTTCCCTTCAAATTCAGGGCGGCGTTTGGCGGCAAAGGCTTCAAATGCACGGCGGAAATCCTGTGTCGCCATGCAGATGGCCTGCGCCTGCGCTTCCGATTCAATCATTTCATCAATGCCCATTGCCCATTCCTGAGCCAGCATGGTTTTGGTAATGCCATGTGCAAAATAAGGGCCGTCAGCGAGGGTTTTGGCGAGCTTTTGTGCCTCTGCCAGCAGGTTCTCACTATCATGGAGATGGTTGTAAAAGCCCCAGTCTTTGCCCTCGGTGGCCGACATGAAACGGCCGGTATAAAGCAGCTCCGCCGCACGACCCTGACCGATAATGCGGGGCAGAATTCCGCAGGCGCCCATATCCGCACCGGCAAGCCCGACACGGGTGAACAGGAATGCGGTTTTCGCCTCATGGGTGGCAAGACGCAGGTCTGAGGCCATTGCCAGAATGGCACCGGCACCGGCGCAAATCCCGTCTACAGCCGCGATCACCGGCTGAGGACATTTGCGCATGGCTTTTACCACATCGCCGGTCATGCGGGTGAAGGCCAGGAGTTCCGGCATCGGCATTTTGGTCAAAGGTTCGATGATCTCGAAGACATCACCGCCGGAAGAGAAATTACCGCCCGCTCCGGTCACCACTACGGCACGAATATCCGATGCATAGGCCAAATCGCGGAACAGATCACGCAGCTCCGCATAGCTTTCAAATGTCAGCGGGTTTTTACGATCAGGGCGGTTGAGCGTGAGGGTGGCAACGCGCCCGTCTTTACTCACCTCCCACAGAAAATGCTGTGCCTGATAATTTTTAAAAGCTTTCAGATGACTGTTCATGCTGATGGTTTGTTCGCTCATCCTGCCAATACCTCGCCACCGGCAATTGCAATTGCCTGTCCGTTGATTGAGGCGGCATCAGGGGATGCCAGCCATAAGACTGTGTGTGCCACTTCCTCCGGTTTAATCAGCCGGTTTTGCGGATTGGCTTTTACAAAATGCGCCAGCGCCTCTTCTTCAGAGCGACCGGTTTTCTGCATGATCTGTGCAATGGCCTCGCGGATAATCGGCGTATCGGTAAAACCGGGACAAACGGCATTGACGGTAATGCCTTTTGTTGCGAGTTCCAGCGCCAAAGCGCGGGTGAGGCCGATTACACCATGTTTTGCAGCACAATAGGCCGAGACATAGGCATAGCCGGTCAACCCTGCCGTGGACGCGATATTGATAATACGCGCATTTGCGCCATAGGCCTTCAGATCCGGCAGCACAGCCTGCGTCACCTGAAAAACACCGGTCAGATCAACCGCAAGTACCTGCGACCACATCTCGAGGCTGGTTTTTTCAAAGGGTGCGGAGGGCGCTTCACCGGCATTATTGATAAGAATACTCACGGGCCCGAAAGCCGCTTGTGCCGACTGCAAACCTGTGCTGATCGCCTGCGCATTCGTCACGTCAAAACCGCTGGCGACAAAACAGGTTTTGCGTCCCGCAGCCTGATCGAGCTCTGCGGCCAGTGCCGCCAAGGGCTCATGACGCCTGCCGGACAGAGTGACATTGGCACCGGACAAAGCAAAGTCACGGGCAATTGCCGCACCGATACCGCTGCCTGCGCCGGTGATTAAAACATGTCTGCCGTGGAATTTATTATTGCTCATATCCGGTCTCATTCTGGTTATTTCAGTACGGCAGCCGCAGCGGCTTCACGAGCCAGATTGGTTTCATACTGGGTTTTGCCGGAGTAATATTGCTTCGGCCAAGGCACGGAGGTCAGCCCGATTTTTGCCGCCTCATGCAATACCCAAGCGGGGTCTGCGAGATGCGGACGGGCCACGGCGCAAAGATCGGCACGTCCTGCGGAGATTACCGAATTGGCGTGATCGGCTTCCGATATCGCACCAACAGCAATTGTCGGGATGCCTATCTCATTGCGGATTTTGTCTGAAAACGGGGTCTGGAACAGACGGCCATAAACTGGTTTTTCATGTTTAACGACCTGTCCCGATGAACAGTCGATGAGATCGGCACCGGCATCTTTAAACATCTGCGCAAAAATCGCTGCATCATCAGGCGTATTGCCGCCTTCCGCCCAGTCATGACAGGAGAGGCGCACCGAAATTGGCTTATCCTGCGGCCAGACCGCACGAATGGCCTTGAACACTTCCAGCGGAAAACGCGCACGATTTGCGTGGCTGCCGCCATATTCATCCTCGCGCTGATTGGTCAGCGGCGAGAGGAAACTGGAGAGCAGATAACCATGCGCGGCATGGAGCTCCAACCAGTCTGCGCCGGTACTTGCGGCAAGCTCAGTCGCGCGCACAAAATCAGCAATTACCCGATCCATATCTTCGCGCGTCATAGGCTTCGGCTTCTGGCTATTGACCAAATAAGGCTCTGCCGAGGCAGAAATCAGCGGCCAGCCGCTCGCTGCATCAACCGGTTGGTCAATGCCTTCCCAAGCGGGTTTGGTGGCACCTTTGCGCCCTGCATGACCCAGCTGAATAGCCACTTTGGCATCGCTGTTTTGATGCACAAAATCGACCAGACGCTTCCAGCCGTCGCGCTGTTCTTCGTTCCACAGTCCCAGACAATTCGGGGTGATGCGCGCATCTGGAGAAACGCAGGTCATCTCGGCAAAGATCAGACCGGCACCGCCGAGTGCACGAGAACCGAGATGCACCATATGGAAATCATTGATCAGGCCATCGGTTGCCGAATACATCGCCATCGGCGACATGACGATACGGTTTGCCAAGGTCACGCCGCGCAACTGATAGGGCGTGAACATCGGCGGCACATGACGTGTGCTGCTGTTGCTCTCTACCGGCAGGCCTGACTTTTTGGCAAACCAGTTTTCATAGCCCTGCAACCAGTTTTTATCGCGCAGACGCAGGTTTTCATGGCTGATACGCTGTGAGCGCGTCAGCATGGAATACATGAATTGCTCCGGCTCAAAATGATCCGCATAGCGCCGGCCAACCACCTCAAACCATTCCATCGCATTGCGTGCGGCATTCTGAATGCGCGCTACATCCACACGGCGGATTTCCTCATAGGTTTCCAGCGCTGCAGGAATATGACTTTTGTCATGACCGTACAGGTTAAACTGGTTGGTCAGTTCAATCGCATCATCAATCGCCAGCTTGGTGCCGGAACCAATGGCAAAATGAGCGGTATGGGCGGCATCGCCCATCAGCACCACATGGGAATTACCATTATAATGGCTCCACTTGCCGCAGATCAGCCGGTTGAAATTCAACCATGCCGAGCCGCGCAAATGCCGCGCATTGGTCATCAGTGGTGCGCCTTCCAGCACTTCCGAGAAAAGATTTTCGCAGAAAGAAATGGAATCCTGCTGTGACATCTCATCAAGACCATGCGCCTGATAGGCTTCTTCTGTGGTCTCGATAATGAAAGTCGAGGTCTTGTCGTCGAATTTGTAAATATGCGCCTGAAACCAGCCATGATCCGTCTTGCGGAAATCAAAGGTGAAGGCGTCAAAGAGCTTATTGGTGCCAAGCCAGATATAACGGTTTGGCCGCACGATCATATCCGGCTCGAATATATCGGCATAGCGATGACGGATTTTAGAATTCAGCCCGTCAGAGGCGATAATCAGATCAGCATCGGGATATTGCGTATCTGCATCCACATCGGTTTCAAATATCAGCTCAACGCCCAGATCTTCACAGCGTTTTTGCAGAATATTCAGCAGTTTTTTGCGGCCGATACCGACAAAACCATGACCGCTTGTGCGCTGGCGTGTGCCTTTGAACAGCACTTCAATATCGTCCCAGTGGTTAAATGCATCCTGAATTTCTGCCGCACTGGTTTCATCCCAGACTTTCATCGCTTCCATCGTTGCATCGGAAAACACGACGCCCCAGCCGAATGTGTCATAGGGTTTGTTGCGTTCGACCACGCGGATGTGATGCTCGGGATGGTTCTTTTTCATCAACAGGGCAAAATACAGTCCGGCCGGACCGCCACCGATACAAACGATACGCATGGTCAAATTCTCCCCTTGAATGCTCTGTTTTCCGCTATACGGCCACAGTCATTTTTATGATGTGCGGTGGTATCGGGTAGCGGCGCACAATTTATTTTATACTTAAAACATATGGATGGAATGGATTTGGTCAAGTGATAAATTTGCATGATGCGCTCAGCCTTGCTTACGCAGCATGAAGCGCTGGATTTTACCGGTAACGGTTTTCGGCAGCGCGTCGACAAAACGGACAGAGCGGGGATATTTATAAGGCGCGATCAGCTTTTTAACGTGATCCTGCAAGGCTTTGACCGTTTCAGAAGATGGCTGAGCACCGTTGCGAAGCACAATATGCGCCTCAACAATTTGGCCGCGTTCTTCATCATTCACGCCGATGACCGCGCATTCCTGCACATCAGCATGGGCGAGGAGGGCGGCCTCAACTTCGGGGCCTGCGATATTATAACCTGCAGAAATAATCATATCATCTGCACGGGCGGCAAAATGGAAATAGCCGTCCGCATCCTGAAAGAAACTGTCGCCGGTCAGGTTCCAGCCATCGCGCACATAGGCCTTCTGGCGTGTATCCGCGAGGTAGCGGCAGCCGGTGGGGCCACGCACCGCTAAGCGGCCGATTTCCCCGCGCGGCATTTCCTGCATATTTTCATCAACGATTTTGGCCTGATAACCGGTAACGGGCTTGCCTGTGCGGCCGGGTCCGGAATCGCCCAGACGGTTGCTGATAAAAATATGCAACATTTCGGTCGCGCCGATCCCGTCCAGCATCGGTTTGCCGGTCTTCTCTATCCAAGCCTCATAAATCGGGGCGGGCAGGGTTTCACCTGCTGAAACCGCAATGCGCAAGGATGACAGGTCGGCACCTTCATTCATTGCCTGCAACATCACGCGATAGGCGGTCGGAGCTGTAAAGCTGATGGTCGCCTTATAGGTTTCAATCAGCTCAATCATCTTAGGCGGTGTTGCCTGTTCCAGCAGTGCTGCGGCTGCTCCGAAACGCAGCGGGAAAATCGCCAGTCCACCCAAGCCAAAGGTGAAAGCAAGTGGCGGTGAGCCGACAAAAATATCGTCCGGCTGTACATTCAGCACTTCCCTTGCATAAGTATCGGCAATCAGCAGCAGATCACGGTGAAAATGCATGGTGGCCTTCGGCTCACCGGTTGTGCCGGAGGTAAAGCCCAACAGTGCCACATCATCGCGTCCGGTTTTTACCGCATCAAAACGCACCGGCTTGTTGAGTGCCGCATGGTCAAGTTCCGCATCATGATTGGCGGTGCCGTCAAAACCGATCACTGTTTTAAGAAAAGGGCTTTTTGCCGCGCAAATCTGCAAATCTTCCAGCAGTCGCGTGTCACACAGCGCCAGCGAGATTTCTGCTTTATTGACGATTTTTGTCAGTTCATCAGGGCGCAACATCGGCATGGAATTGACCACGACCGCGCCGGCTTTGGTGGCGGCCAGCCAGCAGGCAACCATGGCCGGATTATTGGCAGAACGGATCAATATGCGATTGCCCGGTTGCACGCCGTAATCTTCAACCAGCACATGGGCAATGCGGTTGCTCCAGTCGGTGAGTTCCTTATAGGTGCGCCGCCGTCCGTTGCCGATCAGAGCTGTGTGGTCGCCGAACCCTTTTTCCACCATGGCATCGGAAAGTTCATAGCCGGCATTGAGCCATTCGGGATAGGTGATGTCGCCGGATGACAGTTCCGGCCAGTCCTCAACCGGAGGCAGGTTATTTCTGGTAAAATGGTCTGTATGCGCCGTTGGTCCAAGCATTTTTTGTTCCCCTGCGAGCTTTTGCCCGCGTCGTTATTTTTTAAAAAATGGCGGCAGATGATGTGTGTTTTTCGTAACGGATATCCTGATTATTTGAATGGTATGGTGCCGGTTAAGCCAGATGATCGTGCTCGTCCTGCAAGGCCAGCGCATGTTCGATTGTATCGATAACCGTGACCAGTTCTGCCGATTGTGCCGGTGACAGCACGCTGAAAATCTCGCTGATCCAATGCTCATGGGCGGCGGCCATGGCTTCAAACTCTTCGCGTCCCTTTTGGGTGAGGCGCACCAGCATGGCGCGCTTGTCGCCCGCAACCGGAACCCGCAAAACGGAACCGTCGCTGACCAGCCGTTCAACAATGCCGGTGACATTGCCGTTGGAAACCCGCAAGGCCGCAGATAATTCAGTCATTTTGAGGCCGCCTTCAAACCGGTACAGCGCTGCCATCACGTCGAAACGGGGCAGGGTCGTATCGAATTCCTGACGCAGCTTTTCGCGGATCACTGCTTCAACATGCTTTGTCGATTTGAGAAGTTTCAGCCAGTTGCGCAGGCTCTGCTTATCGGAAGCACGCCCGCCTGCCACTGTGTGCTGCTGATTTTCGGCACTTTTCATGGTCTCACTCCGTTGCCGCCTGCAAAGATTTTATGCATTCGCAGGGCGGCTGATTTCTTTTATGGTGTCACTTACAAAAATAATTTCAAGTATGAAATTTCATGCTTGAAATTATTTTTTATTTATGGAGATATTTGAGAGGCAGTCATGACGGAGGAACGGGGAATGCAGATCAGAGCGGCAGAACCGGTTTTAAAAACCGCGCCCGCTGAACCGGATAGCCCAGCCAATAAAGACTGGGATCTGGCCTATTCGAATGTGCTGCATGTCCCGAATTCTGCGCAATTTCCTCCGCAATGGCAGCAAAAATCACAAAGTTTTCGTGAGCAGATGCAGGCACAAAACCGGTTGATCGCTGATGTGCGCTATGGGTCGGAAGAGCGCAATCTTCTGGATATTGTGATGCCGCAGGGGCAGCCGCGCGGGCTGGTTGTGTTCGTGCATGGCGGCTACTGGGTGCGCTTTGATAAGTCCTATTTCACTTATCTTGCTGCCGGTGCCGTTGCGCATGGTTTTGCTGTAGCGATCCCGTCTTATACACTTTGCCCGCAAGCGAAGATCAGCGAAATTACAGCTGAAATTGGTATGGCAATTGTGCAGGCCGCATCAATGGTTGCAGGCCCGTTACATCTGACAGGGCATTCAGCGGGCGGGCATCTGGTTGCGCGGATGGGAACAACCACAACGCCTCTGAGCCGCAGCCTGCAACAACGTTTGCGCAAGATCGTACCGATCTCGGCGCTAAGTGATTTGCGACCTTTGCTGAATCTGAAAATGAATGATGATTTCAGGCTTGATCTGGAACAGGCGCGCAAGGAAAGTCCGGCTTTGCTTGAGCCTCTGAACAGTATTGATGTGACAGCATGGGTCGGCGCGGCGGAATTGCTGGAATTTATCCGGCAAAATAAGGCATTGGCTAATTTGTGGAGCGGTTTTGATCTCTCAATCGATGAAGTGGCGGAACCGCATAAACATCATATGGATATCATTGACGGTCTGGCAGACGCAGACCATGTGCTGACGCGCAGATTACTCTGTTTATAAGGATACAGGCTTAATTTTGCTTCGGAAATGGCAAAAGCGGAGGGAGAAGCAAAAGCAGGCTTGTAAGTAATGGCATTTTATTATTGAACTGCATAATAACAATAATCGCGAGGGAACACTGATGAAACGAATTACTCTTGGCTTATCAACGGCCTGTCTTGGTCTGGGGCTGGCATTTTCCGGTTCTGCAATGGCTGAACCTCTGAAAATCGGCATGATCACAACGCTTTCCGGCGGCGGTGCCGGACTCGGCATTGATATACGTGACGGCTTTCTGCTGGCGGTCAAACAATCCGGCAATAAAGATGTCAGCGTTATCGTTGAAGATGATGCGCAAAAGCCGGAACTGGCTGTGCAGATCGCTGATAAAATGGTGCAGAGCGATAAGGTCGATATTCTGACCGGTATTGTCTGGTCCAATCTTGCGATGGCCGTAGTACCAAGCGTTGTGGCGCAGGATAAAATCTACGTTTCTACCAATGCGGGCCCGTCTGCGCTGGCCGGTGCCAAATGCAATGCCAATTACTTTAATGCTGCCTATCAGAACGATAATCTGCATGAAGCTGTCGGCAACTATGCCAATACCGCAGGCTATAAAAACAGCTTTATTTTGGCACCGAACTATCCGGCAGGCACCGATGCTCTGACCGGTTACAAGCGCTTCTATAAAGGCAAACTGGCCGGTGAAATTTACACCAAAGTCGGCCAGACCGATTATGCCGCCGAGATTGCTCAGATCCGTGCTTCCGGTGCCGATTCCGTTTATTTCTTCCTGCCGGGCGGCATGGGCATTGCGTTCATGAAGCAATATTCACAGTCGGGCATGACCATTCCGGTAACCGGCCCAGGTTTCTCCTTCGATCAGGATGTGCTCGGCGCGATTGGTGATGCGGCTGTGGGTGTGAAGAACTCTTCCCACTGGTCAAAAGATCTCGACAATGAAGCCAATAAAGCCTACGTCGAGGCCTTCAAAAAAGAATATGGCCGCCTGCCTTCGCTCTATGCAACGCAGGGCTATGATGCAGCCAACCTGATCCTGTCCGCTGCCGCCAAAGCAAGTGTGAATGACAAAGACGCTTTCCGCGCAGCAATGAAAGCGGCTGATTTCAAATCTGTTCGCGGCAAGTTCAAATTCGGCAATAATAACCATCCTATTCAGGATATTTATATGCGCGAAGTGATCAAGGAAGACGGCGTCCTGACCAATAAGATCGTAGCAACAAGCTTCACCGATCATCAGGACAACTATGCAAAAGACTGCAAGCTCTGATGCAAACGGATGCAGCGACAGTGTGAACTGTCGCTGCTTTTCGCTCAGACTGTCTTCAGTACCGGCCGGACTGTTGCCATAATAGGTCTTCGGGCGGCATAGACGACTTTTTTCAAAGATATTTTATGAGAACCAATCAACAGATCGGACGCGGTTTTGTCTTCTGCACTTTTAATTGAGCAGTTACTCAACGGGTTACAATTCGGCGTTATGCTGTTTTTGATGGCCGCCGGCCTGACCCTTATTTTCGGGGTTATGGGGGTTATCAATCTTGCACATGGATCATTATTTATGGTCGGCGCATTTGCCTGTGCCGTTGTGGCTGCGGCAACCGGGTCTTTCTGGCTCGGGCTCATTGCCAGCCTGATTGCCGCTGCTGCTGCCGGTGCAATCATGGAAATGGTGCTGATCCGCAGATTATATAATCGCAGCCACCTCGATCAGGTTCTGGCAACCTTCGCACTGATCTTGATTTTCTCCGATGCGACGCGATGGATATTTGGTTCATTTCCGCTTTATCTGGATATTCCGCCACTTTTGCAGGGCTCTGTTACGCTGCCCGGTGGCTCACAATATCAGCTATACCGGCTGGCGATTATCGGTGCCGGTATTGTTGTTGCAGTCGGGTTGTATTTTCTCATTGCAAAAACCCGTCTTGGTATGCGCATCCGCGCCGGTGAGGCAGATCGTGAAATGATCGGCGCATTGGGCGTTGATATTGCAAAACTCAACACGATTGTTTTTGCATTAGGTGCGGCACTTGCAGGCCTTGCCGGTGCATTGGTCGGGGCGCTGCAATCCGTACAGGTCGGCATGGGCGAGCCGGTACTGATCCTCGCTTTTGTGGTGATTGTGATCGGCGGTATCGGCTCGGTTAAAGGTGCGCTGGCCGGTGCTGTTCTGGTTGGCGTGGTGGATACGATGGGGCGCTTTTTGCTGCCCAAACTGTTCGCAGTCTTTATGGAGCCGTCGCAGGCTGCAACAGCCGGAACCGCGCTGGCATCCATGCTGATTTATATTGTTATGGCGATCATTCTCACGGTGCGCCCACAGGGATTGTTTGCAGCCAATGGATAATTTCACAATGTTTTCTTCATGCTGTGATGCAGTTCGGGTGCTGACAGGTAAGACATGTCAGGAGCTGGCACGATGACACGCGAAACAATGATAAGTCTGGTTTTTGCGCTGGCACTGCCGATCATCGCATTGATTGCCAATCAGATGGGCGAGATATTTTATATCTCACTGGTGACACGCATTGCCATTCTGGCACTGACAGCCACAGGGCTTAATCTGGTGCTGGGTCTTGGTGGCATGGTGTCTTTCGGTCATGCCGCATTTTTTGGCATCGGCGGTTATATTACCGGTATTCTGGCCAGCCATGCTGCCGACGGATCGGCGCTGATGAGCTGGCCGGTTGCGATTTCAGGCAGTGACCAGATGCTGATTATCTGGCCTGTTGCTATGCTGGTTGCCGGTCTTGTCGCGCTGCCGATCGGCATTATCAGCCTGCGCACATCGGGCGTGTATTTCATTATGATTACACTGGCTTTCGCGCAGATGATTTATTATTTCGCGATTTCATGGCCGGCCTATGGCGGTGAGGACGGTTTGTCCCTCGCATTGCGTAATAATTTCCCCGGCGTGAATACGCTCAAACCGCTGAGCTTTTTCCTGATCGCTTACGGCGTTTTGATGGTGGCACTGTTTCTGTTTTCACGCATCCGCAATTCCCGTTTCGGCGCGGCATTGGAAGGTGCACGGCAGAATGAATTGCGGCTGGCTTCCGTTGGCATCGGCCCCTTGCGTATCAGACTGGTCGCCTTCGTATTGTCCGCGATGATTACGGCACTTGCCGGTGCTTTATTTGTCGATCTCAATCGTTTTGTCAGTCCGTCCATGCTGTCATGGCATATGTCGGGCGAACTGATCGTGCTGATTATTCTTGGCGGCACGGGGCGTTTGTTTGGTCCACTGATCGGTGCGGTGCTCTATGTGCTGTTTGAATTCGCACTTGGCGGCATGGTTGAACACTGGCAGCTCTTCTTCGGGCTGATACTACTTGGTGTTGTGATGTTTGCGCGTGGCGGCATTATTGGGCTTGTTGCAGGGAAAATCCGTTATGGCTGAGACTGTTCTCGACATTAAAAACCTGCGTAAAAGCTTTGGCGGGTTGAAAGCGACTGATGATGTCAGTCTGGATTTACGCAAAGGAGAAATCCATGCGCTGATCGGGCCAAACGGAGCCGGAAAATCCACTCTGATCGGGCAGATCGCCGGTACGATTAAGCATGACAGTGGCACAATCCGTTTTGACGGGCAGGACATCGGCTCGCTCGGCGTGACACAGCGTGCGCAGCTGGGGCTGGGGCGGACATTTCAGGTGTCCTCGCTGATGCCGGAATTTTCCGCCTTGCGAAATGTCATGCTGGCTTTGCAGGCATGTCAGGGTTCCAGTTTCCGTTTCTGGAAACCGGTGATGCAGGATGCGGCATTAAAAGATGAGGCTGCTGCCATTCTGGATCGTGTTCATCTCGGATCGCGGATGCTGGTGTCCAGCGCCGAACTTTCTCATGGTGAACGCCGCCAACTTGAAATTGCAATTGCATTGGCTCTGCGCTCCAAAGCGCTGTTGCTGGATGAACCGATGGCCGGAATGGGGCCTGAAGGCTCAAAGCAGTTGACGGCATTTCTGGACAAGTTGCGCCATGAAGTACCGGTGCTGCTGGTTGAACATGATATGGATGCGGTTTTTGCTTTGGCCGACCGGATTTCCGTTCTGGTTTATGGCCGTGTAGTCGCGACCGGCACCGTGGCTGAAATCCGCAGCAATGCATTGGTGCGTGAAGCCTATCTTGGGGAGGCGGTTTGATGTTGCTGGAACTCAATCAGGTAGAGACATTTTACGGCGCTTCACAGGCACTTTTCGGCATTGATCTGCATGTGGAAAAAGGTGAGGTCGTCGCGCTTATGGGGCGCAACGGCATGGGTAAAACCACCACTATCCGTTCAGTTTTCGGACTGACACCCCTGCGTCAGGGTAAAGTCAGCTTCATGGGGCGCAATATTTCCGCGATGCAGCCTTATCGTATTGCGCGGCTGGGGCTGGGGCTGGTGCCGGAAGGACGGCGTTGTTTTCCAAATCTGACGGTTACGGAAAATCTGCTGGCTTCTGCCCGCAAAGGGGAATGGACGCTTGAGGCAGTGAATGAGCTGTTTCCCCGACTGAAAGAGCGCAGCCAACAACAGGCGAATACTTTGTCCGGCGGTGAACAGCAGATGCTGGCTGTTGGCCGGGCGCTGATGACCAATCCGGAATTGATCGTGCTGGATGAGGCGACCGAAGGGCTTGCACCGGTGATCCGGCTGGAAATCTGGAAGGCTGTGCGCGAACTGAAACGGCGTGGACAATCCATTCTGGTCGTCGATAAAACGCTGTCGGAATTGCTGCCGGTGGCGGATCGTTGTGTTGTGCTGGAGCGTGGACGCACGGTCTGGCAAGGCACATCCGGTGAAATGACGGCCGATATTCAGGACAGATATCTCGGCGTGTAATTTGTAGTGCATGAACGGGGCTCTCCCCGAACATATTCGTTCAGGGAGAGACAGGTAAAATCTGTCAGCCGGTGAAAATACAGTTTAAAGCAGTTTAGCGATCATATTCATCGTGACGCCGGTTCCAGACATATGGCTCCGTCTGCGGCCATCCGGCGGGTGAATCTTCCCAAAACTCCTGACGACCATAAGGGGTCAGATCCAAATAGGTCCAAAGACTGCCGAGATACTCGACCCCACGTGCGCCGTTAAAATAGGTGCGGTAGATATTCTCGCCATCGCGCAGGAAAACACTGACACCATGTATTTCCTGCATGATGTCCGGCGTGGCCGGATCACTCCGTGTAGCACCCATATCCTGATTAAAATCGCTATGCTGTGAGGAGTACCAGTTCGGATATTGCCAGCCCATACGCTTCTGATAGTTTTGCAATTTTTCCAGCGGGGCGCGTGAGATGAGTACGAGCGATGTATCCCGTGCATTAAGATGTGCGGGATGGGTCATTGCATCCACAACCCATGAGCAGCCGTCGCAACCCGCCCGCCATTCGGGTGCAAACATAAAGTGATAGACAATCAGTTGCCGACGCCCCTCGAAGAGATCTGCCAGACTGACGTCTCCCGACGGTCCGGTAAAGGAATATGGCTTGTCGATTTTAACCATCGGCAGACGTCGGCGTTGTGCATTCAGCTGATCACGGGCGCGGGTAAAGGCTTTTTCCCTGTTGATTTGTTCTTCGAGTGCGGTTTGCCATTCATTCATCGAAACAATTTCAGGCAGCATTGCAATAAGCTCCTATTGTTGATGGTATCGCTTAAAACCATTCTCTGATGCTGCGAGACGGGCTGACGGCTCTGTCTTACAAGCATCTGCATCAGAGATCAGGACGTCTGTTGTAACGGAAATGCGGATGGTTCACCACTTTCTTTACAAAGATGGTGTTGGCGCCGGAGAATCCGGCTCAATATTCCGGCTGTTAAACAGCCTTAATGAGCACGCTGCTCTGTTTTCTGGAGTTCATTAATGTTCTGCAATAGCGCAAGAGTGGCCGCTCTACGAACCAATATAGCAAACATCCGGCAATGATCGTTGCGCTGAAGACCGCGAGGTAAATTAAATAAGGGTTCAACGGGATATATGCAGATATTTTAATCATCACTTTAGCGATCAGGCCGAGAAATGCCAGATGCGTCAGGTAAATCGTGTAGGAAGCATCACCGATGAGGCTGAGAATTTTGAATTTCGCAGTCTGGAACCCGCTTTTCTCGTAGGACACTGCACCCAAAATAAGCAGACCGAAGCTGACAGCATAAATGATCTGGAGATACTGATAGCTGATACCACGGCTTTCCAGAATGTAGACGAGAATAAACAAGGCAAGACCGGTCAGAAAAGCCGGTTTCAGATTGATATTCGTGAAACGATGAAAGACATAAAAAGCTGCCATTCCGATAAGAAAATTAAAATTTAGCGGAGAAAAATAAGTGGTTAAAGCCGATCTTGAGCCTTCTTCGGCATATTGAAACACTATGCCACCGGTCATCAGCCATGCAGCCAAGATAATTATACCGAATGTTCTGTTCAGAATAAGCGTTGCAAAAATCAGGTAAAATGCAAGTTCGTGAATAAGCGTCCATGCAGGTGTGATCGGTAGTTCGAAACTATCGAGACGAATTAAAAATATTGTCGATACCCAGTTGCTGAAATTTTCCGGCACAATGCTTGCGCTGCCAAATCCCAGCGCCACTAAACCGCAGAAAATCGCTGTATACAGCCAATAGACGGGAAAAAGTCGTGTGAAACGTTTCAGCAGATATTCCGGAGCACGCTCCGGCTGATTGATATCTTTGTAATGTGCAAAAACAATAATAAAGCCCGAAAGCACGAAGAAGAAATCTACACCTAAATTTCCGCGATGCGTAAAATTTAAAAAAACCGCATCATTAAGGTAGCGGGAACTACCGAGCAGCAGAGACAGATGGAAAGCAACAACAGCCATCGCAGCCAAACCACGACCTTGCTGCAAAGATTTTAGCTGAAGCTGCGTACTCATAGAGAATCCTCAAAACGGAAAAATTTTTACGTTCTGAGATATCTTTTATAGTAAAAACAGGATTATGAAAAGTTATTCAAAGATCGTATGAAATGTTTATCTCCTGAATTTTATGTGAATACTTGTTCGCCATGTAAATTTAATCAGTTAATTAATATTAGAATATCTTAATTATTCGTTCATTTAGTAAAATCTCGAACTGGAACATCAGGCAAGAGAGCGACTAACGGCTTTTAAAGCGATCCTGTGCTGTCAGCCTGATGGATAGCGGTTCAGCATCTTTCCAGCGATAGATTTCCGTTTGAAGATAGTGCAACTCGTCGGCATAGTTGTCTTCGTCAACTTCAACCCACCACGCTTTGGGGCGACCGTCATTACCGTCTGACCACCGGTAGCCCCGTTTTTTCAGATGATTTTTCATGTCAAAGGGGCTGTTTTCCGCGTAAATTCTGACACGGGCTTTGCGGCTGGATTTGAGCAGCTCAGTGAAAGGAACAGTTGCGTCCGCCCCTGCAGGCCGGATCAATACTTCCAGTAATGCGTGGCAATCATCTGTCGCGCGATGCCCGTTATGAAATAGCCCGCTCTGGCCAACCAGATAGCCCAGTTTGCTGCCTTCAAAACCAAACCCTGACCACTGCACTTCCGCAACGGAACATGCCCATGCTTTGGACGCGAATAATGGGGACAATTTCTCACAGAACGGTCTGTCAAATCCGGCATTATGAGCAATGATGAGATCGGCAGGTTCGATCATTGCTTCCAGCGACCGGAGGTCAAGTGTCTGACCCTGCACCATTGCATCAGTGATACCGGTCAGCCGTGTAATCTCCGCCGGAATTGGAATGGTTGGTTGCTGCATTCCGCTGAAGACGCCAACCACATCACCAAAAGCACCGTCATCATTATAGGTAAAGGCAACTGCACCAACCTCGATAATCTGGTCGGTCACATGGCTCAGTCCGGTTGTTTCCGTATCAATAAGTACAGCAAGCCGCTCAAACGGACTGTCCTTCCGCCTGACTATCGGGCGTGGTGTCAGCTTGCGCAGAATGCGGAACCGTCCTGTTTCTTCCAGTTGTTGCGCTAAAGCCTCTTCATTATCCGGCACAGATTTGCGGGTGTTGGCAACCGACGGCACGTCAACCGGATGGCTGGTTTTCGTGTCAAACATATCAAACTGGACTGATTTTGAATTCATACCGCAAATCTTACTACTGAGACTTTAGAGCATAATTCCTTAAACCTGGATCAGTTTAAGGTAAAATTATGTTCTAATTTTAAAGTGTTAGAGCGTCCTTTGTGTGCCAAGTCTGGCACATGGCGCTCTAGAATGCGCATATTCTAATTAATCTTGGCAATTAAAGTCAAAGTCCATTTGCCAGACAGGGATGCCGGTGTTTTTTTAAAAGAAGCCTGACTGAGACTAGACGTAATACATAGCTCAGTTCACTGCTGTGAGAACTGAGATTTCCACAGAATGCAGTGCGTTGACGATATTGCATAGCTGCTATGCAAAAATGACAGGCATTGGAAAGCCGGCAAAATTTCGACTTAACTTATTGTTTTAATTGCATTTATAGAAATTTTATGTGGCGATAGTTAAAACCTATCAATTTTATATGATTAATTGACTTTATAAATTGCGCCTTAGCCTCTATACGGAGCCCAGACAACATTCTGACAGGAGTGCACAATGGCAACCGTAAACACACAGATCAAACCTTTTATCGCGCAGGCTTACCGTCAGGGTAAATTCATCTCCGTGACTGAAGAAGATGTATTGGGCAAATGGGCCGTATTTTTCTTCTATCCTGCTGACTTTACATTCGTATGCCCGACCGAATTGGGTGACCTTGCAGATCATTATGAAGAGCTGCAGAAAATGGGTGTTGAGGTTTATTCGGTTTCTACCGATACGCATTTCACACACAAAGCCTGGCACGATTCATCCGACACAATCGGCAAGATCAACTACACCATGCTCGGCGATCCGAGCGGTGTTGTAACCAATAATTTCGGCGTTATGCGCGAAGGTCAGGGTCTTGCAGACCGCGCAACTTTTATCGTTGATCCGGACGGTATCATTCAGGCCATGGAAATCACTGCTGAAGGCATTGGCCGTGATGCTTCCGATCTCGTACGCAAGATCAAAGCTGCTCAGTATGTGCGTTCGCATCCGGGTGAAGTTTGCCCTGCAAAATGGCAGGAAGGCGAAGCGACCCTTGCTCCTTCGCTCGACCTCGTCGGCAAAATCTGACGCGCCGTAAATAATAAAACGGGCGGCTGTTTCTGCAGCTGCCCGAATATCTGTGACAGTTTAGCAAGAGGAACACAGTATGCTCGATACGAACTTGAAAACCCAGCTGAAGGGCTATCTGGAACGTCTGGTGCGGCCGGTTGAAATCATCGCCTATGCCGGAGATGATGCTAAATCGCGCGAACTGCTGCAACTTCTTGAACAAATCCGCGAACAGTCGGACAAGATCACGATTAAGCACGGCAATGTGGCCGGTGCGCGTGTGCCGTCCTTCGCACTGACCTCGCCGGGTGAAGATATTCATCTGGTTTTTGCCGGTCTCCCGCTTGGTCATGAATTTACCTCTCTGGTGCTGGCTCTTTTACAGGCCGGTGGTTACCCGCCAAAGGTTGAGCAGGCGCTCATCGACCAAATTCGTGGCATCAAGGGTAATTTCCGTTTTGAAACTTATTACTCGCTTTCCTGCCAGAACTGCCCGGATGTTGTGCAGGCGCTGAATCTGATGGCTGTACTTAATCCTTGTATTGAGCATGTCGCTATCGACGGTGCGCTGTTTCAGGATGAAGTTGCCGAGCGTCAGGTCATGTCCGTGCCGTCCATTTTCCTGAACGGCGAGGCTTTCGGTTCCGGCCGTATGGGCGCTGAAGAAATTCTGGCGAAGATCGACACCGGCGCAGGTGAACGTGCTGCCGAAGCGATTAACGCACAGGCACCTTTTGATGTACTGGTTGTGGGCGGTGGTCCTGCCGGTGCAGCGGCAGCAGTTTATGCCGCGCGCAAAGGCATCCGTACCGGTGTTGTTGCTGACCGTTTTGGTGGTCAGGTGCTGGATACAATGTCGATTGAGAATTTCATTTCGGTTACCCATACAGAAGGGCCAAAACTGGCCCGCGCTCTGGAAGCGCATGTGCGTGATTATGATGCCGAGATCATCAATGGTCAGCAGGCTGTTAAGCTGGAACGGATTTCTGAAGGCTTTAAGGTGACGCTGGCTTCGGGCGCATCCCTTACCAGTACTTCTGTTGTGTTGTCGACCGGTGCACGCTGGCGCAAAATGGGCGTGCCGGGTGAACAGCAATATATCAATAAGGGCGTTGCTTTCTGCCCGCATTGCGATGGACCGTTGTTTAAAGGCAAGCGCATTGCCGTGATTGGCGGCGGTAACTCTGGTGTGGAAGCCGCGATTGATCTGGCTGGTCTGGTCAGCCATGTAACCCTCATCGAGTTCGATAAGGCGCTTCGCGCTGATGAGGTGTTGCAGCGCAAACTGAAAAGCCTGCCGAATGTGACTGTTCTCACCTCGGCCAAAACCACAGAAGTGACCGGCGATGGCAAACGTGTCACTGGCCTGACCTATGAAGACCGGATCAGCGGTGAAACCCGTTCGCTCACACTGGAAGGCATTTTTGTGCAGATCGGCCTTGTGCCGAATACTGAATGGCTGAAGGATACAGTGTCGCTGAATGCCCGCGGTGAAATCATCACGGATCTATATGGTGCAACCTCGGTTCCGGGTGTGTTTGCGGCAGGTGATTGTACAACTGCACCTTATAAGCAGATTGTGATTGCGATGGGAGAAGGAGCACGGGCATCGCTTGCAGCTTTTGACTATCTGATCCGTCTGCCTGCTGAGGAGCAGGCGGCTTAATGCGCGGTCTCGCATGAACCTCCGCGAGCTCGAATATCTGGTTGCGCTGGCTGAACAGCGCAACTTTCATCGTGCGGCTGAAGTCTGCAATGCCAGCCAGCCGACCCTTTCTGCGCAGATCCGTAAGCTTGAAGAAGAGCTGGGCGTCACATTATTTGAGCGCTCATCACGCGGACTTATTCTTACGCAAGCCGGTGAAGCAGCAGTCAGACGCGCACGCATAATTCTTCATGAAGTGACACAATTGCGCGATGAAGCTGCCGGACATTGTGCCGATGGTACACGGCGCTTGCATCTGGGTGTATTCCCGACACTCGGTCCCTATCTTTTGCCGCATATTGTGCCGCAATTTATGCGTCATTTTCCGTCCATGGAAATTTTACTGACGGAAGAAAAAAGCACCGTTTTATTGCAGCGACTGATCGACGGGCAGATTGATGCCGCATTGCTGGCATTGCCGGTTGAAGACCCGCAGGTCACCGGACAAAAACTATTCTGTGAGCCTTTTCATCTGGCCGTACCTTCCGGACATGTTCTGGCGGGACAAGACCGCTTATCGGCGGATGCACTTTCCGGTCAGCGTCTGATGCTGCTCGAAGAGGGGCATTGTCTGCGCGATCAGGCGCTTACATTGTGCCGGCGTTATGGTGCACATGAATATGACGGTTTTCGGGGTACCAGTCTCGAGACTTTACGGCAGATGGTTGTGGCGGGTATGGGGCTTACTTTATTGCCGCAACTGGCTTGCATTGGCGCAAATGCGCAAAATCACATCGCTTTTTTACCGCTTGAGGCCGATGGGTTTCAGAGAAATATTGGTCTTTACTGGCGCAGATCAAGTAATTCCGGTGAGTTGATGGAAAAACTCTCATCCATCATTGCCGAGGTTGTGGCTGAACTTATGCCGCAATAGGGCTGAGATGGGCTGAACATATTGCGCTTCAGCAGAATCATTCCGCGTCAGTGAATATGCGCTTATGTGAAAAACTGAGAACATCGCGCGTGCGTTGAAGTTCTGTGTGTGTCCATAAAGCCGGTTCAGACAAGTCTCGACACAGTGTCATTGCTCGCAAAGCATTAACAATAATAACAATGCGTTACATAAAAATGCGCTGCGCTCGCTCTCACATCTTAATAGCTGCTTGTGCAGATTTGGCTAAGCTCTAATCTTCAATGCATTGAGATGCAGAGAATGGCGCTTGCACATGGAAAATATTTCATTAATAATTTGACATTCGCAATCTGTATATCTTGTTGCCGTATCGCATCATGAAATTTATCTATGACAGAAAACGCATACATTTTGCTGAGTATTTTTATAATAAACGACAATATACTTTATTAGACTTTAGTTTGACTGCAACTTGGAGTGCAACAGAAAAACAGCATCATAATTCAATATAAATCGGCTTGCTATGGGAGGAAATGGTTTGAGCGCGATGATACTTATACTTGTCGGCCTTGCCGCATTTGCAGGGGGCTATTTCGTTTATTCGAAATACATTGCTGAACGCATCTATGCACTTGATCCGGAATATAAAACACCCGCTCATGCCATGAAAGATGGCGTAGATTATGTGCCAACCAACAAGTTTGTGCTGTGGGGGCACCATTTTACTTCTGTTGCCGGCGCGGCACCTATCGTTGGTCCTGCCATTGCAGTGATCTGGGGTTGGGCACCGGCCTTTATCTGGGTTGTGCTCGGTACTGTTTTCTTTGCAGGTGTTCATGATTTCGGTGCGCTATGGGCAAGTGTCCGCAACCGCGGCCGTTCAATCGGTGCACTCACGGAGAATGTTCTTGGCACCCGTGCCCGCTCCATTTTCATGACCGTTATTTTCCTGCTGCTGTTGATGGTCAACGCCGTTTTCGCAGTGGTCATTGCAGGCCTGCTGATTAATTTCCCGACATCGGTGATCCCGATCTGGGGCGCAATTGCTGTGGCAATCGTTATCGGGCAGCTGATTTATCGTCATGGCGTCGGGCTGCTGTGGCCGTCCGTGATTGGCGTGATCGTGCTTTATGCGCTGATCTTTGTTGGACAGGCTTATCCGATTACTTTGCCGGAATCCTTTCTTGGCATGAGCCCGATGGTGCAGTGGATTCTCTATCTCTTCATCTATGCAGGCATTGCATCGCAATTGCCGGTCTGGGTTCTTCTCCAGCCGCGCGATTATATTAACGGGCTTCAGCTCTTTGTCGGGTTGTTGCTGCTCTATGGTGCAACTCTGATTGCGCAGCCGCAGATCGTGGTACCGGCATTCAATCCGGATGTTCCGGCTGGAACACCGAGCATTGTGCCACTGTTGTTCGTGACCATCGCCTGCGGTGCCATTTCCGGTTTCCATGGGCTTGTCTCGTCGGGCACATCGTCCAAACAGCTCGACAAGGAAACTGATGCCCGTTTCGTCGGTTATTTCGGCGCTGTCGGTGAGGGCATGCTTGCGCTCGCTGCGATTATCGCCTGTACGGCTGGTTTTGCATCTTATGAAGCCTGGCAGGGCGTATATACGCAGTTCTCTGCCGGTGGCGTTAAAGCCTTTGTTGAAGGTGGTGCAAATATCTTGTCAGCAGGTACAGGGCTTGGTGTCGGTATTGCTGCAACCATTCTGACTGTTATGGCCGCATTGTTCGCCGGAACAACGATGGATACAGGTCTGCGTCTGCAGCGCTATGTTATTCAGGAAGTCGGCGAAATCACCAATATCAAGCCATTGCAGGGTGGCACAGTCGCGACTCTGGTCGCGCTTGCAAGCTGTCTTGCTCTTGCCTTCGGTGCCGGTACAGGCGGCAGCGGCGGTATGCTGATCTGGCCGTTGTTCGGTACAACAAACCAGTTGCTCGCCGGACTGACACTTGCGATTGTTGCAGTGATGTTGCTGCGTATGAAGCGTCCGGTTCTGCCGGTTCTGATCCCGCTGGCCTTTGTGCTGGTCATGGCGATCCTTGCGCTTTTCATACAGCTCGGAACATTCTTTGCGAACAAACAGTGGCTGCTGTTCGGACTGGGACTGGTTGTGCTTGGTGCAGCGCTCTTTGTTGCACTGGAGGCAATCCGGACAATGCGCAGGGAATATAGCGCACAAGCGGCTGCCGGACTGGCGGATTGACCTGATGTCCAGACGGCTGAATAAAGAAAAACTGGCGGCGCTGTTCAGCGCCGTCTCTCAAGGTCTGGGGGAGTTCTATGCTGCGCCCTACAGGCGCACTTTTGCAAAAGCCAGGCGTGAGGAGGACGATCTTTTCATGATGCTTGTTTTTTCGGAAAGTCTGGGTATTCCCAATCCCGCTACCTATTACACTCTGGAACTGATGCCCGAGCTCTATGACCGTTTTCACGACTGGCACGTCCGAATGGGTATGGAACACTCACCGCTTGATGGTTTCCGATGCTGCTGAATATTTTGAAAGATCGCAGGGTTCTGTTTTTTGGTGGCAAGGGCGGGGTCGGTAAGACGACGCTGGCCAGTGCAACAGCTGCAGGTCTTGCTCAGCAAGGGCGCCGCATATTGGTGGTTTCGACTGATCCTGCGCATAATCTGGGTCATTTGTGGGAACGTGAGATTGGTGCCAAGCCGGTTTCGCTGATGGCCGGTCTGGATGGTATTGAACTTGATCCAGGCAGTACTGTCGATGAGCATCTTAAAACAGTCGAAAATTCACTGCGGAAGCTGATGCCGGAAAGGTTGCATAAGGAAGTCAAACGGCATCTGGAGCAGGCGCGTGAAGCACCGGGCATGGTTGAGGCGGCATTGCTGGAGCGGATTGCCGTGACTTTGGAAACAGGGCTTGATCACTATGACACAGTTATTTTTGACACCGCGCCAACCGGACATACGACCAGACTTCTCGAATTGCCGGAGCTGATGGCGGCATGGACGGACGGCTTGCTCAAGAACCGCGAACGCTCGGGCAATTTCACCCGTGCGCTTGGCCAGTTTAAAGCCGTTGATGCCGATAATGATGTTGCCAGTAACCTTTTTGAGGATGAACCAACCCGCGATCATGAAATGCGGGCGGTTTTGATGCGACGGCAGGATCGTTTTCGTAAGTTGCGTGAAATCCTGACAGATAGTGAAACAACGGCCTTCATGATTGTTCTGACCGCTGAGCGGTTGCCGGTTCTCGAAACAATAGAGCTTTGTCAGCGTTTGCATGATTTGCAGGTATCTGTCGGCGGTCTTATTGTGAACCGTCGTTCACCGCGGGGCGAAAGCGCATTGCTCGATCAGCGTGCAAAGAATGAAGATGAGCATCTGGCGAAATTAATCAATGCGCTGCAGCCCAAAGTGCCGGAGATTAAGCAAATTCCGCTGTCTGCCAATGAGATCATCGGCGGTCAGGAGCTGGTGCATTTTTCCGCCGCCTATCTCGGCTGATTTTTAAAAATGACAGGATATGCTCAAACTCACATTTCAGGGCAGGAGGCAGGCCAGCCCTATACATGACTTATCCTTGATGCCATGATAGTAACTTCTTCGACTGCGCCTGGGGAGGAGCGTTTCGTATGAACGGGAAGACATGGTCAAAATAAGCACCGTTAACATTCTCAATATGTTGGTGTTTTTCGCCTTTTCTATGGTGCTGTCTGTTGTTCCTGTGCGTTCTTCAGAGCAGGGCGAATTATCGATTATCACGTCATATCCGCCATCGTTTTTTGAGCCGTTTCGCCTCGCATTTGAAAAGCAATATCCTGAGATTCGCGTGTCTATCGCCCAAAGAAACACGGCGAGTGCGAACCGTTTCATCATGGAGAAACCGGATATCACGCCGGATATTTTCTGGGCGTCCGCCGCAGATGCTTTTGAATTGTTAAAGCGCAAAAATGCGTTGCGTCCGATCCGCAGCAGGCCGACCGGAGCGCCGCAATATGTTCTTGGCTATCCGGTCAATGATCCTGAAGGATATTATCTAGGATTCGCTCTGTCGGGCTACGGCATTGTGTACAGCCCGTCCTATCTGCTGCAACATAATCTGCCGGTTCCGCGTAATTGGAATGATTTGTTAAAGCCGGTCTATTCGGGTCATATCGGCATTACTTCGCCTTCGCGCTCCGGCACCACGCATCTGATTGTGGAAGTCTTTCTGCAAACCTATGGCTGGGACAAAGGCTGGGCGATGCTCTCCAAACTTGGCGGCAACTTGTCAACAGTAACAGCACGCAGTTTTGGTGTTGCATCCGGTGTGGCGCAGAAGCGTTTCGGCATCGGCATTACGATTGATTTTCTGGCGCAGCCTCTCGACGATGCCCATACGGATAATGTTTTCATAATGCCGCCCGATGCGATCTATACGCCAGCCAATATTGCTATTTTGCGGGGTGCTAAAAACATCACCAATGCTGAGCGTTTTGTGGATTTTCTGCTTTCGGAACAAGGGCAGAAAATCTTGCGCTATCCCGGCATTAACCGCATTCCTGTGCTAAGCAAGCTGAATAAAGACCTGTTACCGGCACCGGACAGGCGCGGCCTTATGAATATGGCAGAGTTTGACCCGCATTTGTCTGCCGAGAGATATGGTTTGGTCAATCTCATCTTTGATAATTTCATTATTCGCCGCAGAGCAACACTTGGCCGGCTTTGGCGGAAAGTGAATGAGCTGGAAGCGGCTAAATTTGAAAATACAGAAACTCTGAGCACTCTGGCGCGCGCACGGCAGTTACTCAGCACACCGCCCTTGTCGGCACATGAAGCCAATATTTTGAGTGAAGATCTGAAAACAGAATGGCCGCGAAGTGTGGCACGCACAGCGGAGCAGGAGCTATTCTCCGGTGAAATCCGCCGCATCGTTGAACACAATCTGGCAATGATTGAGACCCTGCTTTCATCAGTGTCTCCTGTCACCAATGACAAGAGATGGTACCGGTAATTTGATGGCAGGATTTATGAGAAGAATTGCTAAGCCAATAACCCAATGGCGCATTGGTATCGGTGCACGGCTCGGCGCTGCATTTGTGGTGATTGTCGGTCTGGCAGTCGGTGCCTGTATTGTCGGCTGGCTATCCTATTACCGGCTGTCCGGTGAATTGTCACATATTGCTGAACAGCAAATGCCGCGACTGGCTTTTGCGTCCCGTCTGTCTAAAGCAGGTGCGGATATAGGTTCACTGACCGCCGCACTGGCAGGGGCTGAAAGCCGCAGCGAATATACTGCAATGCGGCGTATTTATGCTGCACGGCTCACGGCATTGGAAAACTTGCTGGAAAAAAGTGACCTCAGCGCGACGGTGAATACGATCTTGCCATTGGCGCGTGCTATTGAGCGCAACTTGCAGCAGATTGATCTGACATCGGGCAAGCGCTTCACCTTACTGGAAGCAATACATGCAGATATTGATGAACTGCGCTGGGTGCAGGCTGATCTGATCGATGAAGCCGCACCCTTGGTTGATGATACCCGCTTTAATATTGAAACCGAAATGCGCAATGGCCGTAATGCGGCGGCGCTCAGTGAGCAACGCAAGAGTGAGGCATTGCTGACACTTGTCGCTCAGGCAAGTCTTTCAACAGGTCTGATCGCCCGTCTTGCCAATGCTTCAACATCGGAAGAAATTCAGGAGGCGAATGCCTTTCTCGGTGATAGTGCCGATGAGCTGGCAAACCATCTTGGAACACTCAATAGCTGGCCGGACAGTATAACTGTTCGTCAGCTGGCCAAACGCATTTTGCAAAAGTCTGATCAGGCAACCGGCACGCCAAACCGCAAGCGCTCGCAAATGCGCGAAACTGTGCGCCTCGGGGAACTGGCCGTAATGAACGGCCAGCTCGTCAGTGATCTTGGCCGTAATATTGAGACGGAGGTTGTGGCAATCGAAGCAAGTGCGGCAGCAGCGGCCGAACGCGCAGCATCAGCGATTAGCACCGGCAGAAAATTGCTGGCAGTCATTGCTCTGCTTTCTGTGGTTTTGGCCACTGCCATTGGCGTGCTTTATGTTCACAAAAACCTGCTGTTCCGCATCCGGCAACTGGCAACAGCAGCCAATGCAATCAGTGCGGGGCGACCGGATATAGAGATACCGGCAAAAGGCACGGACGAGCTTGCTGATTTGGCGGGGGCTTTGTTGCTTTTCCGCCAGACGCGCGACGAGCTTATTCAGTCGGCAAAACTTGCAGCGCTCGGGCAAATGGCGGCGGGTATCGGGCATGAACTCAATCAGCCGCTTGCAGCAATTCGTGCGCATATACACAGCGGTTCAACTTTGATTACGCGTGGTAAAGGCGAGCAGGCTCTGGTCAATTTTGACAAGATCCGTCAACTGACCACACGAATGGCCGACCAGATCAGTCATATACGGCGTTTTGCACGGCGACCGGATGTCAAGCAGCAAGCCGTTGATCTGTGCAAGAGTGTGCGTGAAGCGCTCAGTCTTCTGGAGCACCGTTTTGAAGATGATGATGTGCGCCTGAAACTCGAACTGCCGGTATCGGACTGTCCGCTTGTTATGGCTGAACCGGTGCGTCTGGAACAGGTGATTGTCAATCTCATTGCCAATGCTCTGGATGCGGTCAAAGATCAGCCTGTCCGGCAGGTTTCCGTTACTGTTGAGGCGACTGAAAATGGTGCAAATCTGATTATTGCAGATACCGGAACTGGGATTGAGAGCGATCATCTGAAAGCAGTGTTTGATCCGTTTTTCACGACCAAGCCGGTCGGATCGGGATTAGGGCTTGGCCTTTCGATTTCTTATAATATTGTCAAAGACTTCGGTGCCAGCATCGCGGTGCTGGATACAGGTCCGCATGGAACGCGGTTTATAGTTTTGCTGAAAGGGCCGGAATGACCTTGCAACCGGATGTTATTCTTATTGATGATGATGCCAGCGTGCTTGAGGCATGCCGTGAAGTGCTGGAGCTTGAAGATTATATTGTTGCGGCGCATAGCTCGGTTGCATCTGCGCTGCGTGATATGCGTGTTGATAGCGGTGCGATTGTCGTTTCTGATGTGCGCATGCCGGAACATGACGGGTTCGATCTCCTCAAAGCTGTGCAGTCCATTGATGCGGAAATACCGATCGTGCTGATGTCCGGTCATGGCGATATTCCTATGGCTCTGCGTGCTATGCGTGATGGTGCATGGGACTTTCTGGAAAAACCGGCCGATCCGCTGATCCTGATTGAAACCATCCGCCGTGCGCGTAATCACCGTCAGCTTCTGCTTGAAAATCGCCGGTTACGGCAGGCAGTGGCGGTTGACGGTTGGGAAGCTCGTTTGATCGGCCATTCAGCACCGATTGTACAATTGCGCGAGCGTTTGAAACGTATTTGCGGCGTGGCCACGGATATTTTGCTCATTGGTAAAACCGGTACTGGCAAGGAAGTCACTGCCCGAGCGCTGCATGATTTCAGCAACCGAAAGGGACGTTTTGTGGCCGTGAATTGCGGTGCAATCCCTGAAACAATGCTGGAATCTGAACTTTTTGGCCATGAAGCCGGCGCCTTTACCGGTGCGCGGGAAAAGCGCATCGGTAAAATAGAATATGCCAATAATGGAACACTGTTTCTCGATGAAATAGAATCCATGCCGCTGAGTGCGCAGGTGCGGCTTTTGCGGGTTTTGCAGGAGCGCAAAATAGAGCGCCTTGGCTCAAACACCGAACTCCAGGTGGATATTCAGGTGATTGCAGCCAGTAAAACAGATTTGCACAAGCTGGTCGTGCAGGGCAGTTTTCGTGAAGATCTTGCGTACCGGCTTGATATAGCCCGCGTTGAAATTCCGCCGTTGTCAGCCCGCAAAGGCGATGTCGGATTACTGTTCAAGCTGTTTCTTGATCTCGCCGCCAAAAGGCAGGGACGTGCAGCTCCGCGTGTGGATGCAACATTTATTGCCGATCTTGATAGCCGAAGCTGGCCCGGCAATGTCCGCGAATTGCGCAATGTGGCGGAACGCTATGTGCTGGGGCTGGAGAATAATGCGCTGGCCGACCTGTCTTTAGACAAAACGCAAACGCTGGAAGCACAGATGGACCGGCTGGAGCGCGCTATCCTGCTTGATACCCTGTCCAACCATGACGGGCGCATTGGCGCTTCGGCGACCGCCTTGGGAATTTCCCGTAAAACACTTTATCTGAAAATGCGCAAATTCGACATCGCTGCACAGAATGAAGATGAGGAATGATACCCTTATGACCCGCTCGCAGGCCGGTCATGTTACCTTTATGACCCATTTGTGTTTGTGAAAGCCCGCATTTCCGGCGTTTTTGAATTTGGCATAATACTTGCTTCTTTAAAGGTATCGTCTGATCTCAGGCGATACTCTAGGGAGGAGAGTTCTATGTTGAAATCGATTGCAGCCACCATGCTGATGTCAGCGGCTATGATTATCACTGCTTCTGCGCAAAATGGCGGAAAAGTAACTGTCGTCACGTCATTCTCAAAAGACGTGACAGACCCGTTTAAGGCCGGTTTTGAAGCCAATAATCCGGGCTTCACGCTTGATGTTCAAAACAAGAGCACCAGCTCCGGCGTAAAATATGTTGATGAAACAAAATCCAACAATCAGGTTGATCTGTTCTGGGCTTCCGCACCGGATGCTTTTGAAGTGCTCAAAGGCCGTAATCTGCTGAGCAAATTTACCCCGTCTGTGACAGGCTTGCCGGACAAAGTCGGTTCTTATCCGGTGAATGATCCGGATTCTTATTATTTCGGTTTTGCGGCATCCGGTTATGGCATTATGTCCAATGACCGCTATCTGGAAGCAAACAATCTGACAAAACCTGTCGAATGGTCTGATCTGGCCAAGCCTGAATATTATGACCATGTCGCTATTGCGGCTCCGTCACGTTCCGGTACCACTCATCTGACCATTGAAACTATTTTGCAGGGTGAGGGCTGGGATCAGGGCTGGGCAACACTCAAGAATATTGGCGGCAATCTCCAGCAGGTAACAGAACGCTCTTACGGCGTTCCCGATGCGGTGAATTCCGGCCAGACAGGGATTGGCATCGTCATTGACTTCTTTGCCTTCTCGGCACAGGCAAGCGGTTTTCCGGTCAGCTTCTCTTATCCGTCAGTAACAACTGTTGTACCTGCCAATATTGGTGTTGTAGCCAATGCGCCTAATCAGGCGGGCGCGGAAGCCTTTGTTAATTACTTGCTTTCAGAAAAAGGGCAGGCCGTCTTGCTTGAACCGGCAATCCGCCGTCTTCCGATCAATCCGGCCAGTTATGCAAATGCACCGGAAGGATTTCCAAATCCGTTCAAGGATGCCCGTTTTCAGACCATGCTTGTCTTTGACTCTGAAACTTCCAAGAACCGTACCGATGCTGTTGATGCATTATATGATCAGCTGATTTCGTTTCAGCTTGATAATCTGAAAGCCGCAACACGCGCCATTCACGCAGCAGAAAAAGCGCTTGCTGCCAATGAACAGGCACCGGCACGCGCGCTCGTGAATGAAGCCCGTGCATTGGTTGCCGCTATGCCGGTCAGTGCTGATGAGGCCGTTAGCCAGCAGCTTCGTGATGCGTTTTCCGGTGGCAAAGAAAAGACAGCCCGTCAGGCCGAGCTTGAACAGCAATGGGCTGCTTTTGCCAAGGAAAAATATTCAGCCGCAAAAGCAAAGGCTGAAGAGGCACTTGCGCTTGTCAACTAAAGTCTGAGCTTCTCACGGTCAGACTGTCCGGTTTGACCGTGCGATGCTCCGGCGCATGACAGACCGCCTGCGTAAGCAGGCGGCTCCATCCGATTATCCGCTTTCGTTTGCTCTGGCGCCCTGTGGCTTGCCGGAACAGCCGACTTCATACCGGAGACTGCCGCAATGGCTTTCACATTATCCATTCCAAGAAAACGCATCTCGGCCAGCCCCGGCCAGATCGTAACAGCGCTGATTATTGCCCTGTTTCTTGCCGTTTTCCTGCTCATTCCCACCGGAACGGTTATCTATACGGCGTTTACGGAAAAGGGCACCGGCGCACTTACAGCCATCAATTTTATTGATTTTTTTAACACCGAGCTGTTCCGTCGCTCATTCTTCAATTCGGTCTATGTTGCAGGCATGTCGGTTGTCTGGGCGACGGTCATTGCATTGCCGCTGGCCGTTCTGACCACCCGCTTTGATTTTCGCGGGTCAATGATTATACAGACCCTCGGCTTCATCCCGCTCATCATGCCACCCTTTGTGGGCGCGGTGGCGATGCAGCTGCTGTTTGGCCGCAATGGTACGGTCAATCTCCTGCTGAATGACTGGTTCGGCTTCCGTATTCCCTTCATGGAGGGGTTGAACGGCGTTATTTTTGTGCAGTCGCTGCATTATTTCCCATTCATTCTCATCAATCTTTCCGCGAGCCTGCGTAATATCGACCGCTCGATGGAAGAAGCCGCGCAAAATCTTGGCTCGTCGGGTTTCCGCCTGTTCCGGCGTATTGTTTTCCCGCTGGCAATGCCGGGTTATCTTGCCGGTGCCTCGCTTGTTTTCGTCAAAGTTTTTGATGATCTGGCGACACCGTTGCTTCTCAATGTCAAGGATATGCTGGCACCGCAGGCTTATCTACGCGTGACTTCGGTCGGTCTGACTGATCCGATGGGTTATGTGATCGCGGTTATTCTGATTGTTGTGTCTATTTTTGCCATGTGGCTGTCCGCAGTAGCCATGCGCGGCAAAGATTATTCCACGGTACAACGCGGCGGCGGCGGGCTGACAAAGCGCAAGCTCACCAGACGCGAAAGTTTCATTGCCTATGCCACGGTCGGTTTCATCCTGCTGCTGGTTCTCTCACCGCATATCGGATTGCTGTTACTGTCTTTTGCTACGGTCTGGTCATACAGCCCGCTGCCGGACGGTTATACAGTGGCGCATTACACCCGCGTGTTCGGTGAAAGCTCTCTCTATATTAAAAACACGCTGATCTATGTCAGCCTTGCCGGTTTGATTGATGTCATCGTGGGCAGTGCCATTGCCTATCTCGTGTTGCGTACAAAGCTGATCGGGCGTCGCTGGCTGGATTGGGCAGCAACCTCGGCACTTGCCATTCCCGGTGTTGTGCTTGGTATTGGTTACCTGCGCACTTTCTACAATATCCCGCTGCCGGACGGCACACCGCTGGCAACGCTTTGGGTTATGCTGGTGCTGGCACTTGCTATCCGTCGCCTGCCTTATGCACTGCGGGCTTGCTATGCTGCACTTCAGCAGGTGTCTATCTCGCTTGAAGAAGCCGCGGAAAATCTTGGGGCAACAAAGCAGAGAACAATCCGCCGTATTGTATTGCCATTGATGACAGGCGGTCTGCTTGCCGGATTTGTCACCAGTTTTGCAACGGCGGCGGTCGAGCTTTCTGCAACACTGATGCTCATCCAAAGCAATTCTGACGCGCCGATTGCCTATGGGCTTTATGTCTTCATGCAATCACCCGCCGGACGCGGGCCGGGTGCCGCACTCGGGGTTATCGCAGTGATACTGGTCGGGCTTTGCACGTTTTTATCACATTACGTTATTGAACGCCGGCAAAAGACGCTTGGGGCGGCCAAGTAAGATTGGGGAGAAAAAATATGACATTAGATACAAACAGCGCCGCCTTGCCGACAACACCGGCAAAAGCAATCAGTATCCGCGATGTGAACCTGTCTTATGGTGCGGTTCATGTGTTGAAGGATATTTGTCTGGATATTAAACCCGGCGAATTCTTCGCCTTTTTGGGGCCGTCCGGTTGCGGGAAAACAACATTGTTGCGCCTGATCGCCGGATTTAATGTTGCGCAACAGGGCAAGGTGGAAATCGGCGGTGCGGATGTGCTTGATATGCCACCGTGGAAGCGTGACGTTGGCATGGTGTTCCAGTCTTATGCGCTATGGCCGCATATGACCGTTGCTCGCAATGTTGCCTTTGGTCTGGAAGAGCGCAAACTGCCGCGCAAAGAAGTTGATAAGCGGGTGAAGGCAGCACTGGAACTGGTGGGGCTGACCCATCTTGCGGATCGTCGTCCTGCCCAGCTTTCCGGTGGACAGCAGCAACGTGTGGCGCTCGCCCGCACAATTGCCATCGAGCCTAAAGTTCTGCTTCTCGATGAACCGCTGTCAAATCTGGATGCGAAAATGCGTGTCGAGGTTCGCCGTGAATTGCGCGATTTGCAGCAACGTCTGAAACTGACGACCATTTTTGTGACCCACGATCAGGAAGAAGCCAATACGGTTTGTGATCGTATCGCAGTCTTCAATGAGGGGCGTATCCAGCAGGTCGGAACGCCGATGAGCCTGTATGAAAAACCAGCTAATCTGTTTGTCGCCAGCTTTCTCGGAACTGCCAATATTCTCGACGGTCATGTCGAGGATACACCGGACGGTCGCGTTTTTGTGGTGGAAGGGGCGGGGTCTATTCCTGTCCCAGAGGGTACGAAGGTTGCGCAAGGGGCTAAACTGGTATTCCGCCCGCAATATGCAACCATCGGTCATACAGAAGAGGGTGCGGTTGCGCTTGAAGGCACCATCGCGCATCGTGAATTCCTCGGTGCAATCATCCGCTATGGTGTTCAGGTTGGCACTGCGACGGTGCTGATTGATGTGCCGTTTTATACCGGTGACACATTGCTGGAACCGGGAACAGCGACAGTGCTTGGCTTGCAGCCTTCCGCAGCACTCTGGCTGACAGAGTAGTAGGCAGCATCCGCCGGTGAATCCATCGGCGGATGCTCTTCTAAAAACATTATATCACATAGTCCCAGCTATTAATTGAGTATGTTATGAATGAATTACCTGATCTGATAGTCATCCGTCATGGTGAAACCCAGTGGAATGTTGCCGGAAGATTGCAGGGCCGGAAAGACACGCCTTTAACGAATAATGGTGTGCGGCAGGCAAAGGCTGTCGGTGTGCGTTTGGCCGATACAATCGCTGCTCATCAAAGTTTGAAATTCTGGAGCAGCCCGCTGCCCCGTGCTTTGCAAACTGCATCCATCCTTGCCGGTATCTGGACTGTTCCTTTTGAGAAATTCACGCAGGCTCCGCTTCTTATGGAGCGGTCATTCGGTGTGTGGGAGGGACAAACATCCGATGAAATCAAACGGGATTTGTCTGATCAATATCGGGCACAGCAAACTGATCCTTGGGATTATACGATGCCGGAGGGGGAAAGCCGCAATGATCTGAAACAACGGATGCAGACATGGCTGACAACGCTGGAAAAGCAGACAACACATGTTGTGGTAACACATAGCGGATGCCTGCGGGCGCTGCGCGGTATTTATACAAAAGCATCTTCTGAAGTGATGCTTGCCTATAGCGAACCGCAGACGGCATCATTTTTGCTCTCTTCCGGCCGTGAAACCATGCTGGAAATTCCGGCTGGTATTCTACGGGCTATGGGTTGCGAGGGCGCGGGAACAACAGTGCGCCTTTGATTGATTGCCATCATGTTCTGATGACATTGCAGTGCAGGATTAATCCGACAAATGAAACAATATAAAAAAGTTAAGATACTCGCGACACTGGGACCGGCTTCTTCCGAAGAGCATATTATCCGGCAGTTGCACGCGGCAGGCGCAGATCTGTTCCGGATCAATATGAGTCATGCCAGCCATGACATGATGCGCCAATTAATCCGGCATATTCGCGCTGTTGAATTACAAAGTGGCCGTCCTATCGGCATTCTTGCTGATTTACAGGGGCCAAAACTGCGTATTGGCAGATTTGCACAAGGCACCGTGGAACTGAGAGTCGGGCAGAGTTTTACGTTGGATAACAGGGATGAGCCGGGTGACAACAGTCGTGTTTTTCTTCCGCATCCGGAGATATTTGCAGCAGTGAAGGCGGGGCACCGCCTGCTGATCGATGATGGAAAACTGCATCTGCGCGTGGAAAAAGCTGACAATGAGAGCATGACCACCACTGTTGTAGCCGGTACAAAAATCTCTGACCGCAAGGGTGTCAGCCTGCCTGATACATTATTGGCCGTGGGTGTTTTGACCGACAAAGATCGGGCAGATCTTGATGCGCTACTTGCAACCGGCGAAATTGACTGGGTTGCTTTGTCTTTCGTGCAGAGGCCGGAAGACTTGCTTGAAGTGCGTAAGATTGCCGGTGATCGCGTAGGACTGATGTCCAAGATCGAGAAGCCTCAGGCTCTGGATCATATTGACGAGATTATCAGGCTTTCGGATGCACTGATGGTGGCCCGCGGAGATTTGGGCGTGGAAATGCCGCTTGAATCTGTTCCCGGATTGCAAAAACAACTGACACGGGCATGCAGACGTGCAGGCAAACCCGTGGTGATTGCCACGCAAATGCTGGAATCTATGATTAGCGCTCCGGTGCCAACACGTGCAGAAGTTTCGGATGTGGCAACTGCGGTTTTCGAAGGCGCAGACGCCATCATGCTTTCGGCAGAATCCGCTTCAGGTGATTATCCGGTTGAGGCTGTGGCAACAATGGCGTCAATCGCCCGCAATGTGGAGCTTGATCCGCTTTATACAGGTATTATCAACAAGCAGGGCGCAGCTCCTGAGGCAACCGGTGCTGATGCAATTTCTCTGGCGGCACACCAGATCGCAGTCACGTTAGGGCTTGCTGCCATTGTTTGTTACACCTCGTCGGGTACGACAGGTCTACGTGCCGCGCGGGAGCGCCCTCCGGTGCCGATTATTGCTCTTTCGCCTGTTGTGCAAACCGCGCGACGGCTGTCTCTGGTCTGGGGTCTTTATTGTGTCACCACGGATGACACCGCAGATATAGATGAAACTGTGAAACGTGCTTGTGCCATTGTGGAAGCAGAAGGGTTCGGCGGGCAGGGAGATAGTATTATCATTTCTGCAGGCGTGCCTTTTGGCATACCGGGCAGCACAAATATGCTGCGTATTGCTGAATTATAGCATGACGTGATTCATCGGATTATGGTGATGAGGTCATTCTGTTCCGGCCAATTAAGCTACTATTTTAAAGTTGCTTTATTTCATTGTAACCGGCGATCCACAGCACCGCGGCGCGGATAGATAGACAGATCTTCGTCTTCCGGATCGGTTTCAAGGCGTTTCAGGATCGGGCAATGCGGCCGGTGATCCCCCTGACAGGCATTGACCAGCATTGTCAGTGTGTTGGACATATCCTGCAGTGCTTTGATTTTGATGGCCAGTTCGTTGATATGGCCTTGTGCCATTTGTTTGACTTCTGCGCTTTTGCGTGAATCATCCCGCCACAGGCTGAGAAGGTCGCTGATTTCGGCAACGGAAAATCCCAGATCGCGTGCCCGCCGGATGAAGCGGAGCATATGCACATCGGTATTAGAATAATCACGATAGCCTGCGGATGTACGGTCAGCGACCGGCACAAGTCCGATTTGCTCATAATAGTGGATCATTTTGGCTGATACGCCGGAAGCTTTTGCTGCCTGACCAATATTCATCGAGGTTCTCCTTCCAAGAATGTGCAGCCGGTCCGCATTAAAAGACCGGCTGCAAGACTTTGTCAGCTGGCGATTTTGAATGAACGCAAGCGCAGGGCATTACCCAGCACAAACACACTGGACAGCGCCATCGCACCGGCGGCGAAAACCGGAGACAACAGAATGCCATAAGCCGGATAAAGCAAACCGGCTGCAACCGGAACCAGAGCAGCATTATAGATAAATGCCCAGAACAGGTTTTGCCGGATATTGCCGATGGTTGCTTTTGACAAGGCAATTGCATTCGGCACGCCCTGCAAACTGCCGGACATCAGCACAACATCTGCCGCTTCAATGGCGATATCTGTTCCTGTGCCGATGGCCAGACCCACATCCGCCTCGGCCAGTGCCGGCGCATCATTAATGCCATCGCCAACGAATGCAGTCTGACCATATTGAGCCTTCAGGCGGCGGATAGCTTCAACTTTGCCATCTGGCAGTACTTCCGCCACCACTTCATCAATGCCCAGACGTGCTGCAATCGCTTTGGCTGTGCGGGCATTGTCACCGGTAATCATTGCCACTTTGAGGCCGAGATTATGCATGGCTTTAATGGCCGCAGGTGTGGTTTCCTTGATCGGGTCGGCAACAGCAATGATGGCTGCCAGCTTGCCGTCGATTGCCGCATAAAGCGGGGACTTTCCTTCATTGCCCAGCCGTTCCGCGATTTTGGCAAAAGCAGCTACATCATGGCCGAGCTCGGTCATATAACGGTCTGCACCAATCTCAATGCGTTTGCTATCGACTACCGCTTTGACACCGAAACCTGTTACCGATTCAAAATCGGATACGGGTGACAATGAAAGCCCTTCATTTGCTGCCGCATCAACAATGGCACGGGCAATCGGATGTTCCGATTTTGCCTCTACTGCTGCAACAAGTGCCAGTACATTGGCGCGATCGAAGCCATTTGCCAGTTCCAGATCTGTCAGAGCAGGTTTGCCTTCAGTCAGCGTGCCTGTTTTATCGAGAGCAACAACCTTGGCATCTTTGAGCAATTGCAGCGCTTCACCTTTGCGGAAAAGGACACCGAGTTCCGCACCGCGACCGGTGCCGACCATGATTGAGGTTGGTGTTGCCAGACCCATGGCACACGGGCAGGCGATAATCAGAACGGCAACGGCATTCACCAATGCGAAAGTCAAAGCCGGTGACGGACCAAGAATGAGCCATGCAGCAAATGTCAGAGCGGCCACTGCAAAGACAGCCGGTACAAACCACATGGTCACTTTGTCGACCAGTGCCTGAATTGGCAGTTTGGAACCCTGAGCCTCTTCGACCATACGGATGATCTGGGACAGGACAGTGTTGCCACCGACAGCCGTGGCACGATAGGCAAAGGCCCCTTTCTGATTGACGGTGCCGCCGACGATCTCACTGCCAACGGATTTTGCCACAGGGATCGGCTCGCCGGTGATCATGGATTCGTCGACATAGCTGGTACCTTCGATGACTTCGCCATCGACCGGCAGACGCTCACCCGGGCGGACTTCAACAATATCACCGGACAAAACATCATCAATCGGCAGGTCGACGGCCTGACCATTTCTGCGCACCCGTGCGGTTTTTGCCTGAAGACCGGCCAGACGCTTGATCGCCTCGGAAGTGCGTCCTTTAGCGCGGGCTTCCAGCAACCGGCCGAGCAGGATCAGCGTTACAATAACGGCTGCCGCTTCATAATAGACATTGATGGTACCGGCAGGCAGAAGGCCAGGCGCAAAGGTCGCAACCAGCGAATAGCCGTAAGCTGCAAGCGTGCCGACAGCCACCAGCGAGTTCATATCCGGTGCAAAACGCATAAGCGCCGGAAGTCCTTTTTCATAAAACCGGATACCCGGAATGAAGAGCACCAAAGTCGTCAGAGCAAACTGGATATACCAATTCCACTGCATGCCGATGGTTGATTCAATCAGCCCATGTACACCCGGAATAATATGCGATCCCATTTCCATCAGGAAAACAGGAAGCGTCAGAACCGCGGCTATAGTGAAATCGCGGGTCAGCTCACGCCGTTCGGTTTCTTTTCTCTCTGCCCGTGCATCATCCTCATTGCTGCTTTTACTGCCGGAGCCTGCAATCAGCTTGGCCTCATAACCGGCATCAGCAATTGCGGCGATCAGGTCTGCGGTATTCGCTGTTCCGTGAATAGTTGCGCGTTCTGTTGCCAGATTGACCACAGCATTTGTAACGCCTGAAATAGCTTTCAATGCACGTTCAACACGGCCGACACAGGATGCGCAGGTCATGCCTTCAACGGAGAGTTCTACAGGGCCGGTTGCCGCAGACATTTGCGCAGGCACAGAATAACCTGCCTTTTCGATGGCTTCGATTAATCTCACCCGAGGGACAGTTGAATCGGTTGTGATATTCGCGCGCTCTGTTGCCAGATTCACGGACACGGTTTCAACACCCGGCACTGCTTTGAGTGCGCGTTCAATACTGCCGACGCAGGATGCGCAGGTCATTCCTTCAACAGGGAGGGACACAGTTTCAGATAAGTCTTTTGCTCGAACGGGGGCATTCATAGCCGCCTCCTTTTCTTTCCGAAAATTTAAATTCGGTGCGAGCATGAGGCTTCCAACAATTGGAAGGTCAAGAGCAAAAATTTCTTTGTTTTCACCCTTGACCTTTCCATGGTTGGAAACCCCATCTTGATGTCATGAGAGCCAAATAAAGGAGAAGTCTCATGGAACTGAAGATCGAAAATATGACCTGCGGCGGCTGTGCTAAATCTGTGACCAAAGCCATTCAGTCGGTGGATGCCAATGCGAAGATTGAAACCGATCCGGCAACACGGCTGGTAAGAATTGAAACTGCAGTCAGTTCTGATGCACTGCAAAAAGTTCTCGAAGAGGCAGGTTATCCCGCAGCTGTGAACTAAACAGGGGAATGATTATGAACAAGCTGAGCCTCATTCTTATTACAGGCGCACTTGCTGTGAGTGTCGGGCTGGTATTTGTACAAAACCGGCTGGAAATGAAAGGCGGAATGCAAGGGCATTCCATGCAGGGTATGACAATGCCGGATCATGCAATGCGGACAGAAGAGGCGTCTTCTGAGCCGACACCGGTACCGTGACAATCAGCTGGCAATGTGTTGAGGATTCGCTATATCCGCATCATGAAGAACCCGCTGCGATTATTTCGCAGCGGGTTTTACTGTATTTTATTCGGCTACAGCCGCGATTGGTAATGTTTCCGGCGTGAAGAATATATCAGCATGCATATCTTCTTTTTGTAATCCGCGGGCAAAAGTAACAGCCATTGCTGCATCCACCATCAATGGTGGCCCCGCGACATAAGCTTTCCAGCCGCTGAAATCAGAAATGTCCTGTGCAACCGCGCGGGTCACAAAACCGCTCCGGTAATGTTCAGAGCGTGCCTCTGATAAGACCGGCGTAAAAGACAGGTTCGGGTGCTTTTCTATCAGGCTGCGGAAATGCTCCGTGAGATAAAGATCACGTTCGGAGCGTGCGCCGAAATAGACATGAATCCTCTGTTTCATACCATGGGCAAGAGCGGTTTCTACAATAGATTTGATCGGTGCCAGCCCTGAGCCTCCGGCAATACACAGGATCGGGTCACTATGATACTGCCGCAGGAACGAAGCCCCTAAAGCGACCTCCATCTTTATGGGATCACCGGTTTTTAATGTCTGATGTACATAGCCGGATGTAATGCCTGCGGGAACATGGCGGATGTGAAATTCAAGGTGTTTCTCACCGGAGCGGTTTGCCATGGAATAGCTGCGGGAAGGTACACCGTTAAAGCTGAGTTCAGCATATTGTCCCGCCGAAAAATGCAGCGGCAAACCATTTTCAGGCGTGACTTGCACCAGTTTGATATCATGGGTGAGATCTTCAATACGGGTAACAATACCTTTTAGCTGCTGCGCAGGTTGCAGTTCTTCATGCTCTGCGCCCAGCCACGCGACAGTTATATCTGTCAGCGGCACCGAGCGGCATGCGAGAATTAATCCTTCGGCTTTCTCCTCATCAGACAGGGCAAAACGGGAATGCTGAAGTATTTCTACGTCCCCCTCTATGAGGCGGGATTTGCACGAGCCGCAGCGGCCGGATTTGCAACCGTGAGGATAGGAAATACCTGCTGCAAGAGCTGCCTCTAGCAGAGTTTGCCCGTCAGCACAGGTAATACTGCTGCGGGCCTGACGGATATCAATGCGTTTTGAGGTCATGGCTGCGCCTCTGATGTTTTCAGCTGTGCCTCTGACAAACCTAGTGCCTTCATCAAACCGGGTTGCTGGCTCAAAAATGTGCCGTAAAAAACCTGATCGCCGACAATGCTGATCGGCGTAACACGCACACCGGTACGTGTTTTGGCTTCTTCTGCGATCAGCGGATCGGTGAGATCACGTTCCTCATAGGCAATCTTTTGCTGGGCGAGCCAGCGTTTGAGCGCATGGCAATCGGGGCAGGTCGGAGTTGTATAGATGAGGAGTTGCGGTGTACCGGCATTCATCTTTTTGCCTTTCTCTGTATTGGGAAAAGTTCTTCTGAAAACAGCGACTGAATTGTGCTGACAGAACAACATTGCAGGCACGATGCGGCTTCCAGCGCTTGTAAGGTCAAGAGCTGTTTCCGGCCGAAAAACGAAACGTTACAAAGCGGGGAGGCATGTTTATCGGAGCAAGACAGAAATTCTTTGTTCTGCTTTTAAGGCTCTTGACCTTTCCAGCGTTGGAAACACCACCTTCATAAAAATTGAACGTGGCATCTCCTGAAGATGCCTTTATGAAGGTAGACTGAAATGAAAAAGAAAATCACGGCACTGTACTTGACCGGTGTCGTTATTATCGGCGGGGCATTATTTTATCCCGATAAAGCAGAGCTGTATGTCAGCCGTTTCCTCACATTTCTTTCGTCGGCCGCACTTCCTTATGCTGCCGCGCAATCGGGAGAAATGCCTGCACCGCAGGTGCCTGTAGCAGAGGTTGTAACGCGCAAGCTTGCTCTGTCTACAGAATTCACCGGCCATCTGGAGGCAAGCAAGCTGGTGGAACTGCGCCCGCGTGTTGGTGGTGCAATTGAAACAGTAAGTGTCCCGGAGGGAGAGCTTGTACAATCGGGGCAAGCTCTGTTTGAGATTGATGCCAGACCGTTTCAGGTCGTTCTTGATGCCGCCAAGGCGGAGTTGCAGCAGGCGGAAGTTTTGCTGAAGCATGCTGAAACCAATTTCAAGCGCACGGCCAGTCTTGCGCCAAACGGCACAGTCTCCCGAAAGACTTTTGACGATGCTCAGGCGGCACGCAGTCAGCGTCAGGCTCAGCTTGCTATCGCTAAAGCGGCGGTTGCCGCTGCCGAGCTTGATCTGTCCTTTACCCGCGTGACTGCTCCTGTTGACGGGCGCGTTGACCGCGTTTTGGTGCATGAAGGCAATCTGGTAACAGGGGGAAATGCTGGCAATGCGACATTGCTTACGACTATCGTCAGCACCGATCCGCTCTATGTATATTTCGACATTGATGAGGTGACTTATCTCAGCTTTGTCGCGCGTGCCTGGGCTCAGGAACATGGCAAAGCTAACACCGCATTGCCGGTGCAGATCGCACTGATGACGGATAAGGAGTTCACCTATAACGGAGCTCTGGATTTTATCAGTAATCGTATCGACAGAAGTACCGGCACCATTCGTGCCCGTGCTGTCGTTGAAAATCCTGAAGGCATACTGGCCCCCGGACTTTTTGCACGCATAAAACTGGCGACCTCAGAGCCGCTGCAAACAGTTCTGATTGATGATCAGGCCATCGGCACAGATCAGGGGCGTCGTTATGTGCTGGTTTTAGGTGAGGACAATAAAGCCGAATTTCGTCCGGTGGAAATCGGGACGATAGTCGATGGTTTGCGCGTTATTTCTTCCGGTCTTCAAGTGGGTGAAAAGATCATTGTGAAGGGGCTTGTTGGCCCCGGCATGCAGGTCACGCCACAGATGATTTCAATGGTGCCGGAGCGGGTTTCTGACAGCGCTCAGGCAGAAGCTTCTCAACAGGAGGCGCGTCGATGAATATCCCGCGCTTTTTTGTTGACCGCCCGATTTTTGCAGTCGTGCTTTCTGTCCTGATGCTGATTGCAGGCGGCCTGACCCTGCTGAAACTGCCGCTGAGTGAATATCCTCAGGTCACACCGCCGACTATACAGGTCACAGCCAGCTATCCGGGAGCCAATCCGGAAGTGATTGCTGAAACCGTCGCCGCGCCATTGGAACAGGCGATTAACGGCGTCGAAAACATGCTCTATATGGGCTCACAGGCGGCAACCGACGGGCGTATGACGCTGACAATTGCGTTTCAGCAGGGCACTGATCCTGATATGGCGCAAATTCAGGTGCAAAACCGTGTCTCCCGTGTGCTGCCGCGCTTGCCGCAGGAAGTGCAGCGTATCGGCGTGGTGACGCAAAAAACCTCACCGGATATTCTGATGGTTGTGCATCTTGTGTCACCGGATGGGCGTTATGATCCACTGTATTTGTCCAATTATGCGCTTTTGCAGGTGCGTGATCAGCTGGCGCGCGTGCCGGGAGTTGGTGATGTACTGGTTTGGGGCGCCGGTGAATATTCGATGCGGGTCTGGCTTGATCCGAATAAGGTTGCGGCACGTGGTCTGACTGCATCGGATGTGATTGCATCCATTCAGGAACAGAATGTGCAGGTCGCTGCCGGCTCGGTCGGGCAGCAACCGGATGCGTCTTCCGCATTTCAGGTAACAGTTAACATACTTGGCAGGTTGTCGAATGAAGAGCAGTTCGGCGATATTGTTGTTAAAACCGGTTCTGAGGGACAGGTAACCCGCCTGCGGGATGTTGCCCGTATCGAACTTGGTGCGGATGCTTATGCGCTGCGCAGTCTTTTGGACGGTAAACCGGCACTGGCAATTCAGATTATTCAAAGTCCGGGCGCGAATGCACTGGATGTATCAGCAGCTATCCGCGATGCAATGAATGTTCTGGAGAAAGATTTTCCGGAAGGTATAGAATATCGTATCGCCTATGATCCGACAGTCTTCGTTAAGGCCTCTCTGGAAGCCGTGGTGATGACATTGCTGGAAGCTATCGTACTGGTGGTTCTTGTCGTCGTGCTGTTTTTGCAAACATGGCGCGCTTCGATTATTCCGCTTGTTGCCGTGCCGGTGTCACTGGTTGGCACATTCGCCCTGATGTATCTGTTCGGCTTCTCGCTGAATACATTGTCGCTGTTCGGGCTGGTGCTTTCTATCGGTATCGTGGTCGATGATGCGATTGTGGTTGTGGAAAATGCAGAGCGCCATATCGCATTGGGAGAGACACCTAAAGAAGCCGCGCGTAAGGCTATGGATGAAGTGACGGGGCCGATTATCGCCATTACCTCGGTGTTGTCGGCAGTGTTTATTCCTTCCGCCTTCCTCACCGGATTACAGGGGGAATTCTACCGGCAATTCGCCCTGACAATTGCCATTTCAACCATTCTGTCCGCAATTAATTCTTTGACCTTGTCTCCGGCGCTGGCAGGCGTATTGCTGAAGCCTCATCATGGGGAAGTAAAACGCGACAGGCTTACTATTATCATTGACCGGCTGTTTGGCTGGTTTTTCCGGCGCTTCAATCTGTTCTTTGACCGTGCTTCCAATGCCTATGTCTGGTCGGTGCGCCGTGCCATTCGCCTGAGCGGTCTTGTCCTGCTGGTTTATGCTGCTTTGGTTGGCACGACATGGCTTGGTTTTCAGACTGTGCCGATTGGTTTCGTGCCCGCACAGGATAAATATTATCTGGTTGGTATTGCCCAATTGCCAAGCGGCGCTTCGCTTGATCGCACGGAGGCTATGGTCAAAACTATGTCCGAAATCGCTCTGGCCGAACCGGGCGTAGAAAGTGTTGTTGCCTTTCCGGGGCTTTCGGTAAATGGCATGGTCAATATTCCGAATGCTGCTGTGATGTTTACAATGCTCAAACCTTTTGACGAACGGAAAGATCCGTCATTATCTGCTTTTGCGATTGCAGGCCGTTTGATGGGTAAATTCAGTCAGATACCCGATGGTTTCGCGGGTATTTTCCCGCCGCCGCCTGTGCCGGGACTCGGTTCTACCGGTGGTTTTAAAATTCAGCTTGAAGATCGCGCCGGACTTGGTTTTGAGGCATTAGCAAAAACGCAGGGTGAGATCATGGCTAAGGCGATGCAAACACCGGAACTGGCAGGTATGCTGGCCAGTTTTCAGGTGAATGCGCCGCAGGTGCAGGTTGATATCGATCGTGTCAAAGCGAAAATACAAGGCGTGCCGCTCAATACAATATTTGAAACATTGCAGGTCTATCTCGGCTCGCTCTATGCCAATGATTTCAACCGTTTTGGGCGTACCTATCGTGTGATGGTGCAGGCCGATGCTCCCTTTCGTATGCAGCCGCAGGATATCGGACGCCTGAAGGTGCGTAATGCCGCCGGAGATATGATCCCGCTCTCAGCTCTGCTGACAGTGAAGGATAGTTCGGGACCGGATCGTATCATGCATTATAACGGTTTCCCTTCAGCGGATATCAGCGGCAGTCCAGCGCCCGGCTATTCTTTCGGGCAGGCAACGGCAGCAATAGAGCGCATAGCTCTGGAAACAATGCCAGCCGGTATGGCTTTTGAATGGACGGAACTTGCCTATCAGGAAAAACAGGCAGGCAATGCAGCCATGTATGTTTTCCCGCTGTCTGTATTGCTCGCTTTTCTCATTCTTGCGGCACAATATAACAGCTGGTCGTTGCCTTTTTCGGTTCTGCTGATTGCGCCGATGGCATTGTTGTCAGCGATTGCCGGTGTCTGGCTCACAGGCGGAGATAACAATATTTTCACCCAGATCGGCTTTGTTGTTCTGGTGGGGCTTGCCGCTAAAAATGCCATTCTGATTGTGGAATTTGCCAGAGCCAAAGAGGATGAAGGTGTTGATCCGCTTAATGCGGTTCTGGAAGCGGCAAGACTGCGTTTGCGGCCGATTCTGATGACCTCACTTGCCTTTATTGCCGGTGTTGTTCCTCTGATGCTGGCAACAGGGGCGGGAGCAGAAATGCGTCATGTCATGGGTATTGCTGTTTTTGCCGGTATGCTCGGAGTGACGTTGTTTGGGCTGGTGCTGACACCGGTCTTCTACGTTCTGGTGCGGCGTATGACACTTGCCCGTGAACAGTCTAAAATTAAAGCTGAAGTTCAGGTCAATGAGAAAAGCGGCACAGCATGATCGCAGGCTGTACCGCTTTTCGTATAACCTTAAATGGTAATAATTGGAGGTGCGTGGAAACACGCCTCCATAAAATTGTTGGTAACTTACTTCTGCTTTTGTTTTAGCAAGTTAAAGTTGCGACGTTCCCAGCAAAATAGAAATGCGACAGGCGCTGACGACAGCCCCCATTCCG